>NZ_JACFQX010000009.1:0-23065 GCF_016101225.1 Snodgrassella sp. W8135 | reverse complement strand
CCTGATTTAATGAAGATACCTGGTTATTGATATTTACATATCCGCTTGACAGGCTGGCTATATCGCTATTTGCTGTGTTCAGACCTGTTGACAGGCTGGATACGTTTTGATTTACATCTTTCAGGTTATCAGCAATGATTGTGGATATACTACCCTGCTGAATGTCTGCCATGCTGCTCATGCTGGTTGATAAACTGTTCAGTCCGGTTGAGGCTGAGCTGGACAGAGCAAAGAGCTGACCTCCGTTAATTGCATCAGTTGAATCCGCTGATACATTACCGGCAGCTACATGGGTAATTCTTTGTGCACTACCGCTTCCATGACTGGCATCATATGCACTTATACTGCTATTCCATTGCAGGGCATTCTGATTAAGCGTACTTATATGGTTATTAACGGTATTTAAAGACTCTGTTAATATACTTGCTGAGCTGTCAATACGCGAAGAAAGCGTGTTGATACCAGTATCCGTACTGGTCGACAGACCGGTTAAACTCTCACCTATACCATCAGACAGCTGGCTCAGATGCTCATGTATAGCAGATGACAAACCGGTAACAATCTCTGAAGTGCTGACAAACGAACTGCTCACACTACTTGAAACACTGCCAGAAAATTCTTGGAAATTATTGGAGATATTTTCTGATAGCGTATCGAACTGCTGAGAAAGTGAACCGGATGCCGTAGTTGCTGAATCTTCTATTGTACTTAAGCTGGAGAGTATTGAACTGCGCCAGGTGGACAAATGACCATCAGACACAGTTGACAAGCTGTGTAACTGAGCACCAGTAACGGCATCAGACGAATCTGATGCTATCAGACCGGCAGCAACATTGGTAATTTTAGCCGGATTTTTGGTTGCACGACTGGCATCATAAGCAGCAATATCGCTGTTCCATTGTAATGCATTCTGCTCTAATCCGCTCACCCGGGTATCCAGACCGGCAATGCTGGAAGAAAGCGTACTTACATTAGTATTAATCAAACTGCTTAATGTCGTTGACAAACTACTAAAACGCCCGCTGATATTATCATCCAGTGCATTAAATGTGCTATTGGTGGTATACAGCTGACCTGCAGTAATGGCATCAGCCGAACCGGCATGCAGATCACCTTCAGCTGCGTTCTTAATCAGATGTTTTTCATCCTTCTGACCATGACTGGCATCAAATGCACTCAGTGAGCTGTTCCACTGTAATGCATTTTGATTAAGAATAGCTATTTCATTGTCAGCGGAAATAAATGCAGAGGATACACTTGAGGACAAATGTGTAATATTATTTTCAATATTTTCCCTGTTTTGTACCAACTGCGACAGCTTCGAATCAGCATTATCATATAAAGCTGTGGATAAACTGCTGATACCCGTGCTAAAGCTATTGGATACATCTGTCAGTTTATTTCCCAGATCAGTAATACTGCTGTTAGTGCTGTACAGCTGTGCACCAATCACTGCATCTGACGAATCTTCATTCAGACTACCAGCTAATACATGAGTAATGATGCCTGGCTTACCACGATGGCTGGCAACATAATTTTTGCCATCCCATTGCACAGCATCATCCTGCAGAGCGGAAATACCGGTATTGATATGAGTCAGATCGGCTGCTGTAGTAGTCTCCAGACTGGTCAGCTGACTCTTAGTTTGCTGCACTTTTTCGGATAAATCAGTTATCGTTTCATCATTTTTTTGAGCGATACTCTGTATGGAGCTGCTAATATTATTTATACCGGTACTTAAACTTGCTCCCAGATTACTGATGGCAGCATCAGTGTTATACAACTGATTACCTGTTACCGCATCTTTTGACCCTTCTTCCAGCCGGCCATCAGCAACATGAGTAATTTTTTGCATTCCGTTTTTACCAAAACTGGCATCATAAGCACCATCGTTCCATTGCAATGCCTGCTGTAATCCAGAAATTTGATTATTTATCTCACCCAGACGAGACTGAGTTCCGGTAGACAGGCTTTCCAGTCCGGGAAAAGATGAATTCTGCATGGCAACTGACAAGCTGCTCAAATTACTGTCCGTAGTACTGATAAACTTAGATGCATTGCTGTCAAACGCAGTAGAAAGTGAATCTATACTGCTATTGGTAGCGAATAACTGCGCACCGGTAACAGCATCGGATGATGTATCATGTAAAATGTCCCCTTTAGCCACATTAGTGATTTTGTTTTTTCCATTATCACCCTGATTATGGTTGGCATCATAAGCTTTTCCATTCCACAATAAACTGTCCTGCTGCAGAGCAGTAATATGCGAGTTAGCTGTCTGTACACCGGAATCCATATTACCATGCACACTATTGATATCTGTAGCAATAGAATTACTCAGACTTGTTTGCGCAGCAGCCAGACTGCTATCAATCTTACCGGAATAAATATTAAACTGATTATCAGATTCTGCTTTCAGATCACTGATTCTGGTATTGGTCCGGTATAACTGCCCTCCGGTTACGGCATCCGTTGAATCGGACTGCAAACTGCCCTCTGCTACATGGGTAATTTTCCCCGTACCATCAGGATTACCGTGACTGGCATCATAAGCGTTCCCGTTCCACAACAACAGATTTTTCTTTAAACCCGCTATTTGATTACCTGCCGTACTCAGACTGCTACTAATGGTATCAGCCAGGCGATTAATTTCAGTATCAGATAAACCATTTAATGAATTTATTGCCTGGTTTACAGCAGCGATACTTGTAGATGCAGACACCGAGAATACATGAATCTGACCCATATTAATCAGATCAGTTGAATTTTCTTTTACCTCGCCGGCCGCTATATTGGTAATGTTCTGGTTTCCCTGCGTACCGTGAGCAGCGCTGTATGCCTTATCTTCACTATTCCACAGTAAAGCATTACTTTGTAAGGCACTGAGACTCGTATTAGAACTGTTTACAAGTTCCATACCGCTTTGCAGCGTATTTTCAGAATATCTGTTCAGTTGTGTCGACAAACTGCTCAATCCGGTAGCAGTTGAAGCCGTTAAATTATTCAGGGATGTGTTTGTTGAATCTAACTGTGCTCCGGTAACAGCATCAGCTGATGAATCAGTTAAATCAGCCCCGGCTACTCCGGTAATAGCCTGATTTTTTCCAGCACGCTGTGCATTAAAGCTCTTTCCGTCAAACAACAGTACTTGTTGCTGCAATGCCGAAATGCTGCTATTAATCTGACCGACAGAGCGCAAAGCACTTGCTGTCAGTGTACTTACACTGGTATCTGTCTCGGTATTCAGATCATAATACTGACCACCGGTTACCGCATCAGTTGAAGCGAAATCAACAACACCGGCAGAGACATGAGTGATTTTCTGATTTTCATCATTATCACCGTGTCTGGCACGATACACCTTATGAATATCATCCCATTGCAGTGCATCATTTTGTAAAGCAGCGACTTGATTACCTGTATCACTCAGACTTGTTGATAGTTTTTCCAGACCGGAAGATTCATACAGTGAGCTGGATAAACTACTGAAACTTGTGCTGACGCTATTGGACAGACTGCTAATATTGGTATTAGTGGCATGTAACTGACCGCCAGTTACAGCATCGGTTGAATCAGCTGCTAACGAACCTTCTGCCACACCTGTTATCTTGTGGTCAGTATTATCATTATCAGCCCTGAATTCGCCTTCAGGCAGACCATTCCATTTTAATATGCCTGTTTGCAGATTATGGATACCGGTAGAAACCGATGTAGAATAACTATCTATACCAGTATTGATTTGGCTGGTTGAAGTATCAACTATATTTTTAGCCTCAGTTGTACCGCTATTAAGCGTACTCAGACCACTATCTATACTGGATGATAAAGAGCTCAGCGACGAATTGGTCGCATAAAGCAGTCTGCCATTAACCAGATCGGTTGAACCGGCGTTGCTGATATCTGCATCAGCTACGTGAATGATTTTACGCGGTGTTTTACCATCATAAATTTTAGCGTCATAGAATCCGCCCTGATCCAGCAGGAGCTTTTTCTGTATAGAAGTAATATTATCTGCTAAAGATGTACTCAGCCGGGAAATATTTTCTCCTACTTCACCAGAAGTAGTCTGATCACCAAACTTCTGCTTTATCTGCGATGAAACAGTACTGATGCTGCTATTAAGCGAATCAAATTTTGCAGGTATTGCAGCAGAACTACTGATGATAGTCTTATCTGCTGCAATCAGATTAGCATCAATACTGGTTGACGCAGACGAAAAAATACCCGGAACTGAAAAGCTCAGATTTTTTAACTGAGCAACATTAACTGCATCCGTAGGGTTGGTACCCGCTGCAACATCTGTAATTTGCCGGGTATTTTTTTGATTTTGTTCAGTATTGTCATTTTGTTTAGTATTGTGATTTTGGGCAGTATTGCCTATGGCAACAGCACCCTTGGTACTTTTCCAGGCAACTATACTTTCCGGATCGCTGTAAGTTGCATGATTATTTGGATTATAGCCGGCAACATCCTGAGCTGTATTCGCCAGAGAACCGGAGCCCAGAGCAACACCGCCAGACACCGTAGCCACCGCACCAGTACCTATTGCCATAGCATCAGCACCGCTAACAGTGGTTTGATTACCTAGAGCAAGAGCATTATCTGCACTAATGTTGGCTTGATTACCAATTACTGTTGCACCGGTACCTGCAATACCTGTTGAGATACCTACTGTATTATCGCTACCAATAATATGAGCACCGTCGACGGCATTATTGATCACATTGTTGTTACCGAAGATGGCGGTATTGGCTGCCGAAATACCGTCTGTAATAAGGCTCCCCTTCGTATCAAAGTTCCCGCCTGTATTACTGTTACCCAGAGATAAAGTTTTATTTCCTTTAATATTGGTATAGCCTGTTGTTACATTTTTCTGTGTACCATCATCCTTGTTATAAGTAGTAGGTGTCTGGGCACTGCCGATAGCAATTGATTGCTCACCATCTACCGCATTACCGGAACCGATACCGATACTTTGCTTGCCGGCAAGAATATTATCGTTACCAATGGCTACGCTGGAATCCAGTCCTGCATGAGCCCCTACCCCGACACCTACAGCACCGTCAGCATTAGCCCGTGCCTGCAAACCCAGCGCAACACTTCCCACACCATCAGACTGAGCCACAGAACCCAGAGCAACACCGGACACACCGGTAGCTTCAGATGAAATTCCGATCGCATTGGACGCCCGCCCGGAAGCCACAGCTGCCACACCAAATGCCTGAGCTCCGCCGGCAGTAGCGGTAGCATTAACACCAAAAGCCAGGGAATAATTACCTGTTGTTAATGAAGCGCAACCATAGGAAAAAGACCCTACTCCATATGCCAGTGGCATAACATTATTTTCTCCACCAGTATTTTTGTTCTGAAAACCGGCAGTACCGTAATCTTTACCTATAATATTTGTCCAACTGCCAGAGCCCCATTTTTCTGCTTGGGTGGTTGAGCCATACGGTGTATATGTATGAGTATCACCTTTCCTATAATATTCTGCATTCTGTGCAAACCGCAAATATTCTTCTAGTGGGCTAATTCCTTTTTTTCCTGCATTTGAACGACCCTGAACAACATCATGACCACAGTAGTTATCATCGCCTACTATAGAAACTGCACTAAAGCTGGTTTTAGTAGCAGACTTGTTAATAAACGACCCCCAGAGAGAAGTCCGGTCAGCCGCTGCTACTGCATCAGCAGAATACAAAGACATATTGATCAGCGAGGCAAGTAATCCGAGTCTGAAAGTACAAAGACCCATTCTGGCCAACAGGGATGGCTTAGCAGTATCACTGGAAACCGCATTGGCCTTGGTTTTACTTTTTGCTAATTCAGAAGCGGCCACCCAAGTCTGAGTGGATTCGTTCCATATCGCACGATATATTTTATTCAATTGGTTTACTCCTAATTTTTTAAAATCATGCGTTTATCAAAATTACTTTAATAAATTAAAGATAGATTAAAATTAAGTTAAATTATTCATAAATATAACATAAATATTTTAATAAATGCGAATAAATAAATAACATTTTTATACTTAAACACAGGCAAAATCATTTAGAAATCTTAGAAATAAATAAATTTAACTATTTAATTTATATGATTTTTTATATTTTTTATATTACCTATTTATTCCTATACGTTATTTGTTTATTTATTATCAAATGTATTATAAAAGCGACAGTATATTAAATAAGTTAAATTTTAGTAACGATCGATCTACATCCGTAATGATTTAAATTTTTCTCTTTAAGCTACTATAATATATATAATTTTTGTGACACATTACTTTGTATTTCATTATTATTTATGCTATTAAGATAATATGCTCTTTTGAAAATATTATTAATTATTAATAATATAATTAAATTATTATGCAATATTTATATATAATAAATCAAGATTTTAAAATCTAATTGATTCATATTAAACAAAAGCAAATCATCAATTTAAATAAATTTTTGCGGATAAAATCAAATGCACAGGACTATAGTTGCTATTTCTGCTTTATAAGAGGAATAAACCAACTATCAGAGAGTTAAACCTGCTCTTAAGTTGGAAAACATCAGCCAGGCCTATACATAAAGCATCGGCTAGCGGCAGCAATTGCTGATTTTTAATCAAATTTCAGGGATAAATTTTATCAGTTACATATGGTATAGCTGATGAAATAAGTAAACTTTGAATAAAACCAACAGTGGAGCAAACAGCACATTTTTCGGTGTATAAATTTTGTATTACTGATTCAAGCCGTGTAATTTAAATAAAACATCTTTTTTTTGCTGCTATCAGATAGGATACGTATCAGTTTAAATAAACCAGAATAAAAAGTTTACAGCTTGTGTATAAATCTGTGGATATCATTCTATAGCAGACAATAAATCCACATATAACTACAAATATTGATCAAATATTTCCGAAGATTTTTCTGATGTTTCAATACTCGCTTTATTGACAGCAAATCCTGGTAGCAGTCTCCAAATATCAGACTATATTGTTCTTGTTGTAACTCTTTATTAATAAAAATATATTTTTATTATCCAAATTTAGAGAAATTTATCTTTTAGTTATTTCTCCACAGATATCTAATTGCAAGCTTTCTTCTAATAAAACAAGACATATTAAGCTTATTCTTTAAGTAGATTGCTGATTTTCAATACCTAGTTTCGCAGAATAAGCAAAAAGAGTGTTCCGTAATAAAACAAAAAATAAGATTATTTACTCTGTAAATTTTTATATTTATCGAATGCTAAGGGTTTTTATATCCATAAATAGTAAAAATATTATCTTTTCTGCCATAAGGTATACTCAGCCGGTAAAGTATTGTCCTGAAAGCTTCTGTTTCATCTAAAACTTCATTTTCCACTAAACGCCCGCAATATTTGCTTAATTGCGGGCATACTTTTATCCATTCAAGATTAAATAATGCTGGTATACCTTCATGATAATAATTTGACCAGTCACCTATCCACCAGGGTATTTTTTCAAAAGAAGGTTCTGCAATATCGTTATCATTGGTAACACATCGCAGTATATACGGAGGCGGAAATGATAATTCTTTAACTGCATATTGAAGTTCAAGCCATTTAATGTCATTCATAAATGAAACAAGTTGTCTTTTTGCAATGATGGCAGAAACTTTTATTTTTAGCTTACAGATATAGTTTCTATGGTGACTAATAATAGTTTTATATTCTTCATATAATTCTGCTGCTGAGTTCGGCTTGTTTGAAGACATATATTTCCGGCATTATATATTTCACACTGATAATTCAACCAAGCATATCAAAGGAAAATATTGATGTCAGCACTGATATTCCAGGATACAGATTTTACAGCAGGTTTGCTAAACCGAACTGATAAATCGGTTAGCAGCGATATCTGCTTATTTTTTAATGTCAAATTAATCGGAACAAGCAATATTACCCAGTAATGACTGAAGTATTTATCTAACCTCAAACACATCATAGGAAATAAGATAAGATACTCAAAAAAACTGTCGGAATGAATATAGCAGCAGACTGATTATCATTACCCATGGACTTATCAAAAGAAGATTTGGAGCGGATAACGGGATTCGAACCCGCCCGAACTGCTTGGGAAGCAGTTATGCTACCACTACATCATATCCGCACAGCAATTGCTTATTATAAATATGCAATGTTACCGGTAAGCTTACCGTTGTGAATTATAGCCTTATTAATACCAAACAACCAGATATCACTTCTCTCCGGTTTAGAAATTCAGGATTAGGTACAGCAATAGTTAGCATCGCCTATTCAATATTTGGTTGATTTACTGAGAATTGCAACAGATTATTTTCTCCGGCCATTGAAATTTTGACAGATTATTAGGCCTGATTTGAAATTTACTGATCACTGATAGTTAACATCTTTTCTGGGAAAAATTTCAGCATACTTTTAAATAAAATAGGTGCTAAACAGACCGGAACATAAAAACCATATTTTTAGCCGGAAATCCGGCGACTGTGGATAAATACTGGATAAATGACTATGTGCAAACAATCCAGTATTGATGATATCTATCATTTTATATGGTGTCTGTTATCAATAATCGATATCTGAATAATTCATATTTAATTTTGATTACAATTGCTGATAATACACAGTTAATAAAAAATATTCTGATGCTTAAATCCTCTTATTGAAACCTGTTCAAATTTTTCGCATAAAACAGTTTTATACTGATCTCTCAAAATCGTTAATGAATATGCCGATTTATTTTAACTGCTGAGGATGTAATCAAGTTATAGACAGCATTATCCATAGCATCATTTTTATATTTATCCACAGAATCGATTCAATTACAGTTTTATATTCTTATCATTTGCCTGTGCTAAGCTAAAATTGAATATCACGATAATCAAAATTTATCTTAATAATTTGATAGTACATACTAATTATCTGGTTTAGCCAAAAAATTATGTATTCTGTTCGGCTAAACTAAACAGAATACATAATTAAAATATCTGTTGATAAACAGGATAAAATATAAAAATCAGATTTAGTTATCCACAGCTTTCAATGCTTTTGCACCAATATCATGCCGGTATTGCATACCGGCAAATTTTATCGATGCCAGAGCAGTATAAGCTTTGGTTTGTGCAGTTTTGATATCTGCTCCTAATCCGACTACACATAATACCCGGCCGCCATGGGTAACCAGTTCATTCCGGGAATTAAGCGCGGTACCGGCATGGAAAACTTTTCCGGTTTGATTAGCCTCAGCAATCCCGGAAATTACATCTCCCTTACGCGGATCCTGTGGATAACCAGCCGCCGCCAGTACCACACCAACAGCAGCCTGATCTCGCCATTCAGCGGTCACCGTATCAAGCCGGCCGTCCAGAGCAGCTTCTATCAGCTCCACCAGATCACTTTGTAACCGGCACATAATCGGCTGAGTTTCAGGATCACCAAACCGGCAGTTAAATTCTATGGTATATGGTGCTCCACTATCATCTATCATCAAACCGGCATACAGAAAGCCGCGATAAGGGTGGCCGTCAGCCTGCATCCCCTTTACTACAGGTAGAATAATTTCATCCATTACCCGCTGATATACAGCTTCAGTCACTACCGGAGCAGGAGAATAAGCACCCATTCCGCCGGTATTCGGACCTTTATCGAAATCAAGCAGGCGTTTGTGATCCTGACTGGTAGCCATAGGTAAAACGTGCTCACCATCCACCATAACAATAAAGCTGGCTTCTTCTCCCTGTAAAAAATCTTCGATTACCACCCGGCTACCGGCAGCACCCATAGCATTGTCCCGCAACATATCATCTACAGCCTGATGAGCTTCGGCCAGTGTCATGGCAACAATCACTCCCTTACCGGCTGCCAGACCATCAGCCTTGATAACAATCGGTGCGCCTTTCTGATTGATATACTGATGAGCAGCTTCAGCACCAGTAAAAGTCTGATAGGCAGCTGTGGGGATACCCGTTCTGGCCATAAACGCCTTAGCAAAATCTTTTGAGCTTTCCAGCTGAGCACAATATTGGTTCGGACCAAAAACAGCCAGACCAGCGGCCGTAAATTTATCCACAATACCAGCTGCCAGTGGTGCTTCCGGGCCGACTACTGTAAATGCTATTTGCTGTTCACGACAGAAGGCAATCAACTGCTGATGATCAGTTACAGCAAGGTTGAGCAGCTTTGGTTCTGTTGCAGTACCGGCATTACCCGGAGCTACATAAACCGTATTTACTTTGGGAGACTGTGCCAGACGCCAGGCCAGAGCGTGTTCCCTTCCGCCGCTGCCGATAACCAGTAATTTCATATACCCCTTCTCCAAAATAAGGTGTGTATGCAGCCAGCCGGCTGCGTTTTATAGCATTAACCAGTAATATTCAGTTATCCAGTTTAACATCAATCATCCGCAGCTTGCGTAAAGATGACAGCCCGCTTTCCAGCTGAGCAAGCGGCAGGCGGACAGACAGACAGCACTGCTGCTGCAGATCCTGCTGTATTATCTGTGCCTGCTGCTGCCGGCACCAGCGCATTGCTTCACTTAAATGAGCATAATCACAATAAAGCCATAATTGCCGGCATACATCCAGACAAATTTTATCAGCAGCTTCTATCGCTGCCGCAGTAGCAGATTTATAAGCATGGATCAGCCCGGGCACTCCCAGCAAAGTACCACCAAAATAACGTATCACTATCACTACAACGTCAGTGATATTCGCAGAATCAATCTGTCCGAGAATCGGCCGGCCGGCACTACCAGCAGGTTCTCCATCATCATTGGCACGATAACGGTTACCATCTACGCCCAGACGCCATGCAAAACAGCAATGACGTGCCTTATGATGCTGTTCCCGCAAAGTTTGCACATACTGGCGAATTTCGGACTCATCCTGCACCGGATAGGCAAAGGCCAGAAAACGGCTGCCTTTATCTTTAAATTCTGCCTGTGCCGGTGCTGCCAGCGTTGTGTACTGATAAATTGTACTCATTTTTCTGCAACAGCCTGCCTGATTGCGGCCGCAAATGCATCAACTTGTTCAGTTGTGGTATCAAAACTGGTCATCCAGCGTACCTCTCCTTTGCTTTCATCCCAGTCATAAAAATGAAACTGCTGATGCAAACGGGCACGAGCATTAGCAGGTAATATTGCAAATATAGCATTTGCCTGAACTTTTTGAGTAACCGACACCTGCTCAATTGCGGTCAGTGATGCAGCCAGCCGCTTTGCCATCAGATTACTGCCGGCGGCCAGATCCAGCCACAGATCGTCTTCCAGCCATGCCAGAAATTGTGCTGAAATAAAACGCATTTTTGCACCAAGCTGAGCATTAATTTTACGCAGATACGGCATAGCAGCATGAGTATCTGCGCGCATACTGATGATACATTCGCCCTGAAGCATACCATTTTTAGTACCGCCCAGATTAAGCATATCCACACCCGTATCGGTAACCATAGTTCTGACATCAGTATTTTCCGCTACCAGAGCATTCGCTAGCCGTGCTCCATCCAGATAAAGCTGCATATTATGTTTATGACAATATTCGGCCAGATCACGGATTTCAGCCACGCTATAACAAGTGCCCAGCTCAGTAGTCTGGCTGATATACACAACTGCCGGCTGAGCACGATGTTCCATTCCAAAACCCCAGGCTTGCCGGGCTACCAGTTGCGGGGTTAATTTACCATCATCAGTAGCAACCGTCAGGAGCTTTACGCCGGCCAGATGTTCAGGCGCCACTCCTTCATCACACTGAATATGTGCACTCTCCGCACAAATCACCGCACCCCAGCGCGGCAACAATGCCTGTAAAGCGGTAACATTGGCTCCGGTTCCGTTAAATACCGGAAAAGCTTCAGCCTGCTCACCAAATAACTGTTTGATTTTCTGTTGCAGAGCAAGCGTATACACATCAGCACCATAAGCAGGCTGATGTCCGCCATTAGCGATTGTCAGTGCCTGGATAATTTTCGGATGAACACCTGAATAATTATCTGATGCAAAAGCATAACTCTGATTATCATGTAATCGGTTCATCATTTTAAGCTGAATTTTTTATAAAAGATATCATAAAAATTGCCTGAATACTGGGTTTATTCAGGCAGTTTATCGGCAATCAGTTACAGCAAACCGGATACTTTCTACCCGTTTGTTTCAAGGTCAAACTGTTGAATAATGTTTCACGTGAAACATTATTCAACAACCATCAGCAATTTAATGTCCGAGAGCCTTTAACTGTTCAAGCAGTTCTGGTACAGCAGTATTTAAATCAGCAACCAGCGCATAATCAGCTACATTAAAAATCGGAGCATCAGCATCTTTATTAATAGCCACAATAACTTTACTGTCTTTCATTCCGGCCAGATGCTGAATGGCTCCTGAAATACCAATAGCAATATATAACTCCGGTGCGACTACTTTCCCTGTCTGCCCTACCTGATAATCGTTCGGAGCATAACCGGCATCCACAGCTGCGCGTGAAGCACCGATAGCTGCATTCAGGGTATCGGCAAGCGGGTTGAGAAGTGCAGCAAAATTTTCAGCACTGCCCAAACCGCGTCCGCCACTGACTACCACTTTAGCAGTAGTCAGCTCAGGATGATCTGATTTGGTCAGTTTACGTTCAATAAAACGGCTTAATTCAGGCACAGGAACAGCGGCAACAGATTCAATTGCTGCTTGCCCGCCAGCAGATTCTGCCAGAGCAAATGCGGTAGTCCGGATTGTCAGCAACTGTTTCGATTGTTCACTACGCACTGTTTGCAAAGCATTCCCGGCATAAATCGGGTGAACAAATGTCTGACTGTCGATAATGGCAACAACATCAGAAACAGGGGCACAATCAAGTAAAGCCGCAACACGCGGTAACAAATTTTTACCGAAACAAGTAGCTGCTGCAATAATATGATCATATGAATCAGCAAGTTGCACTACCAGCGGAGCTACTGCTTCCGCCAATACCTGAGCATAGTCAGGAGCATCAGCCAGTAATATTTTTCGTACCCCGCTAATTTGCTGTGCCTGAGCAGCGATACCGGCCACATTGTGCCCGGCTATAAGAATATCAATTTCCCCCAGTTGCTGTGCCGCAGATACAGCATGCAAAGTGGCCTCATCCAGACAGGATTGCTGATACTCAGCAATAATCAATACCGACATTAATATCTCCTTTAAATGACTTTTGCTTCGTGATGCAATCTGTCTGCCAGCTCGGCCACATTTCCAACTCGGATGCCGGCAGCCCGCTCAGCCGGTTCAGTTACCTTTAACTGTACTAACCGCGGGCTGATATCGACACCCAGCTCAGCTACTGTTTTTTTCTCAAGCGGTTTCTTTTTTGCCTGCATAATATTCGGCAGCTTGATATAGCGAGGTTCATTCAGTCGCAAATCAGTACTGATTACAGCAGGTAATTTCAGCGCCAGCTGTTCCTGCCCGCCGTCAATTTCACGGGTAACCAGCACTTCATCTGCTTTAAGCTCTATTTTGCTGGCAAAAGTACCCTGCGCAAGCTGCATTAAAGCGGCAAGCATTTGTGCCGTCTGATTGGCATCATCATCAATTGCCTGCTTACCCAGCAACAACAACTGCGGCTGCTCGGTTTCGGCCACAGCTTTTAATAACTTAGCCACGGCCAGCGGCTCGAGCTTTTCATCTGTTTCAACATGAATGGCACGATCAGCACCCATTGCCAGAGCTGTACGCAAAGTTTCTTCACACTGTTTTACGCCTAAAGATACCACCACCACCTCAGTGGCTTTACCGGCCTCCTTTAAACGCACAGCTTCTTCCACAGCTATTTCATCAAACGGATTCATCGACATCTTCACATTGCCAATATCCACATCTGATTCATCAGGTTTAACACGCACTTTCACGTTGTAATCGACAACACGCTTTACCGCTACCAATATTTTCATCTGAACCACCCTTAGATTAATCATAACCGCTAACCATCAGTGATTACCGGTATTCTGATTGCAGATTAACCACCGCAATACAGATAAATCAGCTAATCAGTGTAATTTAATTATGACCACTCACTTATATTTAACCGGATATAGTAACAGAAATACAGGCAAACTGCCGATAATCAATCTGTAATATCTTTTTGCCAGTCAGAACCGCTGTGAATAACTGTCAGCCGGCCAGTATTAAATCAGACCGGTTATCTGAAGTTTACATTATGGTTTAATAAGCACCAATAAAAATAGAAATATTCATTCACTCTGATTTCTGCTTCTGAAATAAACACAGCTGCCGCTCAGATCCGATAGGAAAATATAGTAATTAACTATTGATAAATCATATATTTAACCACTTCCCTACTCTGTTATATTCAGCCACAGTTCAAATATCAGCTCTCAGTCAGCGACAGAATACCGATTTACCAGTTATATTCCTGAAACAATCAGTCTGATAACCTGTTCTTAAACAGACCAGCAAATAAAAGCTGTTTTTAGCCGGCAATAATTAATTATCCACAGGCAAGATCAGTTTATTTTAATTATTGATAATGTTTTTTTAAATATTTAAAGCCGGCTAACCGGACAGACTAGTATATTCCAAAAGTATCATTTTTTATTCACAAATGCACATCATCCGGATAAACAGGATAAATTTTATACTTATCCGTTAATTTAATTATAAAATTTCATTACAAAATATCAATATGATGATGGTGATATACCATAATTAGGCTACCGGAAAAAACAAAATCAAAAAAAACAATAAACTGAATAATTTATCCACAATTTATATACAGACATATACACCAATTACCGTACAATACAGCTATTCTGATTCAAAATAATGTATATTGCTTTTATGTCTGATTCTGCAGTCAATACCAGTCCGCACTGGACAATTCGCCCGATTGGTTACATTAATTCTCCCTATAAACAAAAATTTGGAGTTGCCCGGCAGCCAGGACTGGTACCGGCAGCTCAGGCATATATCGATTTATCCACAGAATTTACTGCTGAATGTGTACGCGGTTTAAATGATTATGAATATATCTGGGTTCAGTTTATTTTTCATGCCACCATTAAAGACGGCTGGCAACCTCTGATCAGACCGCCAAAATTAGGAGGTAAAGAAAAAAAAGGGGTTTTTGCAACCCGCAGTCCGCACCGGCCCAATCATTTAGGTTTATCACTGGTAAAACTGGAGCGGATTGAATGTAACAAACAGATTCGATTGTATGTAAGCGGTGTGGATTTTCTCGATCAGACACCTGTAATTGATATCAAACCCTATATTCCGTTTGTTGAGGCTAAACCTTATGCACACAGCAGTTTTGCACATGAACGCGAATTACTGACAGTTCACTGGTCACAGTATGCATTAAATCAAATGCAATTTTTTTCATTAGATTCAGAATATTTTCAATTAGTTAATCAAAGTCTGGCTCAAGATCCGCGACCGGTGCATCAGCACCATACAGACAAAGTTTTTGTTATGCATCTGGGTAATTTTGATGTTTTATTTCAATTCAGAGGTAAATCTGTTGAAGTAACCGGATTACGCGAACATATCGGAATTTAGAATTATTATTCAAATAAAAATATAAATAATAAATGGATGAAGACAAAGACGAAGCCATACATCCTGTGGAAAACTTAAAATATCACTATAAATCATATTTTTATTTGTAGATAAGTTATTAAATGCATCTGCGGATGATTTGTGGATTATGTGGATAATTTTTCTGATACTATTGTTTGCTGTGGATAATTAACAGAAATGAATGCTGATAGCAATAATTTATCCACTGTTTGGCAAATTTCATTACCTTTACCAGTGAAATTCGTTACCATAGGATGGTCGGATTGATCAGGAACAGAATATGCTGCAGCGCACATTAGCAAAAAGTATCAGTGTTACAGGAGTGGGTTTGCATTCCGGGGAACGGGTACGCCTGAGTCTGCATCCGGCTGCTTCGGATAGTGGTATTCGTTTTCGTCGGACGGATCTGAACGGAGAATTTGGCCGGCTTGTGCCGTTGACTCCTGAACTGATTAACGATACCCGTTTATCTTCTACGGTTGTTACGCCGGACGGTATTCGTATTGGCACCATCGAGCATATTATGTCGGCATTTGCTGCCTATGGAATCGATAATATTATTGTTGAGCTTAATGCACCGGAAATCCCTATTATGGATGGTTCCAGCCTGCCTTTTATTTATCTGTTACAGGATGCCGGGGTAATTGATCAGCCTGTCGAAAAAAAATTTTTGCGTATTAAACAGTCGCTGGTACTGACAGAGGGAGATAAATGGGTAAAATTTACTCCATATGAAGGATTTCAGATTACATTAACCATAAATTTTGATCATCCTGTTTTTAATCGCAGTAACCAGACTTTCCGGATTGATTTTGCAGGACAGTCATATGTTGATGAAATTTCCCGGGCGCGGACATTTGGTTTTATGCAGGAAGTAGAACTGATGCGCAGCCACAATCTGGGGCTGGGGGGTAATCTGAGTAATGCGATTGTAATTGATGATACGGATGTGCTTAATCCTGAAGGATTGCGCTATCCGGATGAATTTGTCCGGCATAAAATTCTCGATGCTGTTGGAGATCTTTATACGCTTGGTCACCCGATTATTGGCTCCTTTGAGGGGCATAAATCCGGCCATGCGATCAATAATGCGCTGTTAAGGCAGCTTTTGGCGCAGCCACAATCCTATGAATGGGTAACTTTTCCGCATAATTATCAGCTGCCGGCCGCATTTCATCAGTTGCCGCATGCAGCCTGACTTGCGGCCATGATAATATTCATGTTAAGAATATGTTATAATTACTTAACAAAATCAGGTTAAACTGGCCGGATAATATTTAACCGGCTTCACTTTATTATATTATTCCGGGATATAAATGCAATGGATTATCAAGCTGTTGTAGCGCAATTACTAAACGTAGAAGGTGCACTGGCGGCGGCGGTGGTTGATTATGATAATGGTATGTTAATGGCCGGTAATGCCATTAATAAAATTGATCTGGAAATTGCCGCGGCCAGCAGTACGGAAGTTATCCGCTCTAAAATCAAAACTATGCAGATGCTGGATCTTAGCGATGAAATTGAGGATATACTGATTACACAGGGGCAACAGTATCATCTGATCCGGCCGCTGAAAAAACTGGGTAGCCTGTTTTTGTATTCAGTACTTGATAGCCACCGTGCCAATCTGGCTTTATCGCGCCGGGCGCTGATTGATGTTGAAAAACAAATGGAGTAGTAACCGGATTATATAGATTCGATATGGCTGCTGATTGATTTGAATATGGCTGTTAAACCAGTATTCCGGCTACATGGTTATTAATTAAAAATTGAATTCTTCTGTAATTAACTATTCACAGTTATATTTTTAATTCAGATTAACAATATGCTATTTATTAATTTAAATAGCATATTGTTTTTACAGTCAGACCATTTTTGCTTTGTACCTTTCTGCATAACATTCTGTTATGCCTTGATCTAGATTTTCTGGCTATTCTGCTTTTCTCTGCGAATATAGATGCATTGTCTGTATCTGTCTGTTTTGATAGATTAATATTATGCCGGATCAAATTTTATTCTGTTATGCAGAAATGGTAATACACAAAATACAATTCAAATGATGTGTAAGCGTAATTTAATTGCGGCCAATTTGCGTCGTTTAGCTAATTAATAACTATATTTACTTCCATTACTGTATTTATTCAAGTGGCTAGCAAACGAAAAGCAGATAATAAATCTAACTGCCTAAAACCATTTATTTAGATCAGATTTGTTTAGGTGTAATAAAATGCCATTCTAATTTTTTAATTTTGAGAAAACGGATTAATCAGATTACTGTGGTGTTAATAAGACAATAATAATATATAAACAATCTATTTAATTAACATATTTATATATTTAATTTTTGAAATAAATTTAAAAAAATATTTGAATTTCAGATATTTATTTTTATAAAAAATATAGTTTTTATTGAGTTTACTAAATATTATTTAAATTTGTTGAATACATACAAGCAAGTATATTATGTTATATTGCTTAAAGATTTAATTTTAAATTTTAACTTTATTTAAATTTATACAAATTTTGTTTGACGGCATGATTTCTAATCAGGAGTAAACCAATTGAATAAAATATATCGTGCTATATGGAATGAAACGACCCAGACCTGGGTGGCCGCCTCCGAACTAGCTAAGAGCAAAACCAAGTCCGATACCGTAGCCTGCTTGCCGGCCACAGGCATGATAAAAAGTAAGTCCCGATTCGGATCAGTCTTTAAACGGAGTCTTATCGCTTCAATTCTGAATTTTTCACTCGTTATTCCGAATGTTTTTGCTGCAAATACGGCACTGGTTGGTGGTGTTAGCTTGAGTGACCCTAGTATTGACGTAAAGTATGCAGATCAAAAAGGTAAGGTATGGGCAAGTCATGGTTCTGTAGTTATCAATGGGATTAATGGTTTTTCTAAAGATGGTACAAACTGCAGAGCCGATGAAGTTGCGGGCAGGAGTGATCCGGAGCGTACAATTACTGGTGCATTAATCTCTGCATTGGACGAATATAAACGCTTTGCTAATCAAATTGATCCGGCCTATGGTACAACAACAACTGCTGTTAATGGGAATAAAGCTGTTCAGCAAGGGGACGCAGCTTCAAATAAAATGCCGGTAGCTTATGGTGTCCATTCTTTTGCATCCGGTTGTGGTTCTTACGCAAGTGGTAACTACTCAGTAGCATTCGGTACCAACGCCACCGCTACTACCGGCGGCGCGATAGCTGTCGGAACTGCTGCTCTGGCTTCCGGGCGGGCTTCCATTGCTTTTGGTGTCGGCGCTGAAGCTACAGGTGTCTCCAGTGTGGCTTTAGGTTCGGTTGCATCTTCTAATGGTGTGGGTAGTGTGGCAGCCGGTTTGAAATCTCAGGCCAGTGCTGACGGTACTGTTGCCTTAGGTGTTCAGGCACAGGCTACAGCAGATTCTGCCGTAGCTATTGGTAATTCAGCTCAGGCCACTGGCGAACAAAGTATCAGTATAGGCTCAGCCAATCAGGTAAGCGGGAACAGATCCGGTGCAATTGGCGGCTCTCAGACAACAACTGCTTATAATTCAGTCAATGGTGAAATTGCAGATGAAGATAAAGATCAGGCAACCGGTATCACTAGTGTAACCGGGAATGACACTTATTCTTTCGGTAATCAGAATGGTACGATTGCTGCTAATAATACCGGTATATTCGGTAATAGTAATGTTATAGCACTTGATTCAACCGGTGCTACTAAGGCAGATGATATAAGAATATTAGGCAATCTGAACAAAGTCTCTGCAAATGCTACCGGGGCCATGATTGTAGGTAATGAAGCTAAAGTCGGTGCTGCTAATGCCCTGGCACTGGGTAACAAGACCCAAATTAGTGGTATGAATGGCGTCGCCATCGGTACAGAGGCTAATGTCAGTTCTGATGACGGCGTGGCTATAGGCAGTAATTCTGCAACTACAGCCGCAGCAGGTGTGGCTGGCTATGATCCTGCAGGTGGGGTTCATGATGCCACATCATCTACCTGGAACAGTACCAGAGGCTCGGTGGCGATTGGTAATGCCAGTGCCGGTGTCACACGGCAGATTACCGGCCTGGCTGCCGGTACACAGGATACTGATGCTGTCAATGTGGCTCAGTTAAAAAGCCTGGGCGATTCTGTGTCAACCAGTCTGTATGATCTGTCTTCTACAACAGTAAGCCATTTAACTGAAAACGACAATAAATTAGATAATCTGATAAATACGACCAATTCAACTTTAGTTACATATGACAGCAAGCTGGTAGATACAGCCGGATTACTGGACAGCCGGATTACTGAAACTAATAACAAACTTGATGCAGTAAATACTTCAGTTTTAACCAGTATCAGCCAGCTGCAGGAAAATGCATTACGGTGGAATGACGATGTACAGGCTTATGATGCAGTTCATGGTCAGGCAAATACAGCAAAAATTATCAATGTTGCGGCCGGTGATTTATCGCCAGAATCAACTGATGCTATTAATGGCGGACAGCTTTATAATACCAATTCAGCATTGAGCAGTTTGTCAACTGTTGCGATAAGCAGTATTTCCACTGCGCTATCAAATTCCACTTCAATGTCTGCTTCAATCAGCACAACCCTGTCAGAAACTTCAAATAAGCTCAGTCAGCTTCTGGACAATACTTCAACCAGCATGAATCAATTAAGCCGGGATGCACTACAGTTAAAAGATGGTGTATTTGATGCTGAACGTGACGGAAAAGCCCAGAAAATCACGCATGTTGCGGCCGGTGATATTTCTTCGGCTCATTCCAGTGATGTGGTTATTGGTTCGCAGTTATATGAAACCAATACAAATCTGTCTAATTTATCAGACAGTTTTGCTTCAAGTTTGACCAGCTTGTCAAATTCAGTGGGTAATTCAAATATAGCAGATATTACTAGTTTGTCTACAGTAGCCAGTGGCGTAAGTAGCAGCCTGTCCAGTTTGCGAAATGATGCTTTACTATGGAAAGCGGGTGAAAATAAGGTAGATGGTGTCTATGATGCTGAGCGTAACGGAAAAGCTCAGAAAATTACCAATGTTGCAGACGGCAGTACTGAACAGGGATCAACAGATGTAATTACCGGTGGACAGTTATACAGTCTTTCGACTGCTACTGTAGCTAAACTGGATAACGTAACCAGCACAATAAGTACAAGTTTGACAGACAGTAACCAAAAAATAGACGATGTAAGTAATAAAGCTCTGTTATGGAATGAAAGTAAAATCGCTTATGATGCCGGTAATCGGAAAATTACAGGTGTTGCTGCCGGTGCATTAACAGCAGATTCATCTGATGTGGTGATCGGAGCACAGTTATATACAACCAATAATCTTCTGAATAATCTATCTTTATCAACTACAGGTGGATTAGACAGCCTGAGTACGGCCTTAAGCAGCTCTTCTCAGTCGATTATTAGTAGTCTTTCCGGACTTGTGGGAAACAATCAGCGCGAAGTTGCGGCCTTGCAGGATAATGCTTTGCAATGGAATGATACTGATAAGGCATACAGTGCTAAACATCCGGCATTTGGTAATCAGCGCATTACCAATGTAGCAGACGGCAGAGAGGGTGCTGACTCAACCGATGCGGTGACCGGTAAACAGCTGTTTAGTCTTTCCAGTTCTACAGCAGAAAGTTTGAATAATTTATCCAGTTCTCTGCAGAATCTATCTGCGGATGGTGTGGGCAGTTTATCTACAGCCCTTAGTACAGGTTTGAATAATATCAATTCCAGTATTACTACCTTGCAGCAGGATGCTTTACAGTGGAAAGACGGTGCTTACGATGCCAGCCATGGTGTTGAAAATGGTGTACAGAAAATTACCCATGTTAAAGATGGTGATCTGAATGAATATTCCACTGATGTTGTCACCGGTAAGCAATTATTTGACACCAATACCAGTGTGGCTACTCTGTCTGCCGGTCTGGATAGCAGATTGCAAAATTTGTCTGGTTCGACATCTGCCAGTTTGAATAATATTTCAGCTGATTTAAATCAATCGCTGAGTACCGGTCTGAGCTCTCTTTCTGCAGCGGCCAATACGGGGTTAAGCTCTGTTAATTCAAATATAGCTACATTACAGCAGAATGCGCTGCAATGGAATAGCAATATATCTGCTTATGATGCCAGTCATGCAACCGGTACTGCACAAAAAATTACCAATGTAGCCCAAGGTAGTCTGGCAGCAGACTCAAGTGATGTAATTACCGGCGGGCAATTGTTTGATACCAATACTCAGGTTAGCAGCCTGTCCGGTAATCTAAACGACGTTTCCAGCAGTGTGGTAACAGGTTTAAATAGCCTGTCTTCATCATTGTCTGAAATTAGTGGTAATCGATTATCCAGTTTGTCTACTGGTATCGACAGTACCAACAGCAGATTGACTGAACTGTCTGCATCAGCATCAAGCAGCCTGGCAGCGACTGACTCTCATGTAAAAACATTACAGCAGAATGCGCTATTGTGGAAAGATGGTGCTTATGATGCTATGCGTGACGGAAAAGTCCAGAAAATTACCAATGTAGC
Organism: Snodgrassella sp. W8135; assembly: GCF_016101225.1. Classification (NCBI taxonomy): domain Bacteria; kingdom Pseudomonadati; phylum Pseudomonadota; class Betaproteobacteria; order Neisseriales; family Neisseriaceae; genus Snodgrassella; species Snodgrassella sp. W8135. Next base: position 978 of record NZ_JACFQX010000009.1, on the reverse strand, counting down.
TGATGGCAATATTGAAAAGGGATCAAGTGATGTTGCTACTGCCGGCCAGTTATATACAACTAATACTAATATTACGGAACTTTCCAGCAGTGTTAGTACCAGTTTCGATCATTTCACGTCTTCTTTGAGTACGATTACTCAAACTGGTGGTAATGATGTGATCAGTCTGTCTACTGTTGCAAGCAATATTGATAACAGGGTAACTAATTTAAAGCAGAATGCACTGCAATGGAATGATGATATTGCTGCTTATGATGCCAGTCGTGCAACCAAAAATCCGGCAAAAATTACCAATGTTGCTGCCGGTGAAGTATCAGCAGATTCAACTGATGTGATTACTGGTGCGCAGCTTGATCAGGCTAATGCAAATTATGCCAGCAGTCTGGCAGAAGTATCAGGATCAGTCTCTAGTGGTTTAAGCTCAGTTCAGGATAAAGTAAACGGTTTATCTACAGACTGGCCGGACAGACTAAATAGTCTGTCTACCACAACTTCCAGCGGATTAAGCAGTCTGTCTACCGCAGCATCAAATGCTTTGAGCAGTTTATCTTCGACTACTTCAAGCACGATAGCCAGCCTGTCTAACAGTACTTCTAGCGGATTGAACAGTTTATCTTCCAGTGCAGCTAGCGGATTGAGCAGTCTGTCTTCCAGTACTGCCATCGGACTGAATAGCCTTTCTTCCAGTACTTCAACGATACTGGGACAATTAGACAATACGATCAGTACTGCTACCAGTAATGTTGCCGGACTACAGCAGGATGCCCTGCAATGGAATAGCGGTATTAGTGCATATGATGCCAGTCATGGAAGCGGTAGTGCACAAAGAATTACCCATGTAGCTGCCGGTAATGTATCAGCAGATTCAACCGATGCGATTAACGGAGGTCAGCTCTTTGCTCTGTCCAGCTCAGCCTCAACCGGACTGAACAGTCTGTCAACCAGCATGAGCAGCATGGCAGACATTCAGCAGGGTAG
>NZ_JACFQX010000018.1:0-203 GCF_016101225.1 Snodgrassella sp. W8135 | reverse complement strand
TTACATCTTTCAGGTTATCAGCAATGATTGTGGATATACTACCCTGCTGAATGTCTGCCATGCTGCTCATGCTGGTTGATAAACTATTCAGACCGGTTGAAGCTGAGCTGGACAGAGCAAAGAACTGACCTCCGTTAATTGCATCAGTTGAATCTGCTGATACATTACCGGCAGCTACATGGGTAATTCTTTGTGCACTTCCG
>NZ_JACFQX010000008.1:0-41066 GCF_016101225.1 Snodgrassella sp. W8135 | reverse complement strand
CCGCCAGACTCCCTATAGAAGAACCCGGTTGATTAGTCAGCCGGGTTTCTTATTTTAGTACTGAGAAGTACAACAGAAGAAAAAATAATACCACAGCAGCCTAATGGCTGCTGTTGCTGTATCTAGGTCAGAGAAGGGAAGGACTGCTGACGCAGCGCTTCGTAGAGGACGATGGCGGCGGCGTTGGACAGGTTTAGTGAGCGGATGTGCTCTGACTGCGGGATTCGCAGACACTGCTCTGCGCGAGCCTGTGCGAATGCCCGGGGCAATCCGGTGGTTTCGCGACCGAAGAGAAAGTAGATTTGCTGATTGGGGTCGCTGTAGTCGAACTGAGTGTAGTTGCGAGTGCCGTAGGTTTCTATCAGGTAGACTTGTGCATTAATTTGAGTTTCGGTCATGCTGATGAATGCTTCCAGACTATCATGATAATGAATATCTACATGAGGCCAGTAATCCAGACCAGCACGCTTAAGCATCTTGTCATCGGTAGAGAAACCTAAAGGATGAATTAAATGCAGGCTGGTATGTGTGCCGGCACAAGTACGGGCGATATTGCCGGTATTAGCAGGAATTTGAGGTTGATACAGAGCTATGTGCAGACTCATCTGATTGGTTTTTATTGATACAAAAAAGATGATTAGTATAATCTATATTAGAAATTTAAGTGACTACTGCTTTGAATGAAGAATGTGACAGATGTATCGCTTATTCGCTTAACTGCTTATAGATAGAAAATTTCTATACCATTTTAATTTAACATAGATTAATCTTATTTTTTATCATTAAATCTACAGATATTTCATTTAAACAATAAAGTAATAATCCAGATTAGCCAGAGCAGAGCACAGCTTATTAAGGAATATTTGAGTTGCTTCAGTGCTCCCTGATATCTTTGTTCCAAAGTAAAATCTTGCAGTTTTTGTTTGTGCCAAATAGAAGTAAGAATAATACCAGCCTGCCGGTTATTTTCCTGAGTGAGTTCAGAGAAATAATGATTATCCAGCCATAGCCGCCAGCATTGATAAATAACTATACCGGCACCAGCTGTGATCAGTGAACGTATTAAGCCGCCAGATGCGCAAAATATTGCCCATAATAAAGGTATTAATGCCATCAATAACAAAAAGCGCCAGCTTGCTAATGTGTGGTTGACTAACACCTTACTAAGTTCATGTTCATTGGATTCTGGGTTATGCTGATATGCCATTGCTCAAGAAGTTCCATATGTTTGGAGCCTAGTACAATTTGCGGGCGTTGTTGCTGCACAAATGTACAGGCCTGTTCTACAGTTTTAAAATTATCAAAAGCCAGCAGCCATGCTACTACTACAATGGCACTACGTGATAGTCCCAATGAGCAATGGATTAAAACACTATTGTGCTGTGTACGTAATTTTTCTAATTCACTGACAGCTTGTTGCAATTGCAACATACTGGGGCAAACCAGATCCAGCATCGGTATACATGTATACACGCGATTATATGTAGATTGGGCGCGTGGAAATTCGAATGTTAAATCCAGAATGGCTTTTTGTTTAATACTGCTGCAAGGATAACTACCCATAAAAATGTGCTCATTGATTGGGCTGATAGCAGGAATTTTACGGGTATACAGCCATCTGGAAATAGTCATCAGACATCGCCAGGGAAATAACAGAATATAAGTAGCCGCTGAATATTTGCCATGCTGTGATTTATATATTGTATTAACACCAAAATGATATGAACAACTGACAATAAATAAAGATAATGCCAGCCATAATAACCACGGAGTAGAATAAATTCCAAAACATAAGCACACAAGCGCTGCTGTTGCATAATACTTAGTCAGCTTTTTTGACTGTGTACACGGTATATGAATATGGGTTTTTGGTATTTTTTTAACCGGTATTAGCCAGTCAATAAACATACCAATAGCTACGCCGATGATTACATCAATAAAATGATGCTGCCATGTCGTCAATACAGAAATACCAATTAACAGAAACCAGCAATGAATCAGCCAGCGCAGACGTTTAGGAGCATGTTGTAAAAAGTGTTGCCACAGCAGCCAGCTTAGGATGATATAGAGTATTGAAGATTGATTATAAGATAAATTAAACTGCTCCAGCTGATTAAACCACCAGCCGGTAAAACCTTCAACTTTGGGACGGATAAAGCTAAAACGAAGAGGAAATAGTAAAAAACTGATACAGGCTATTGTAGAAGCTAATACTAACCGCCAGGCCTGACGAGTCTGTTCAGATACAGAGCGACACAAAAATAAAGATATGCTATAGAGCAAAGCCAGACTACAGTAAGGAATAATGGTGAGCGGAATAAATGGGATGTATTGTTCCCAGCTATATACCACACTATTAATATCAGCTCGTGTGGCAGTAAACTGATTAACCAGTTCATACGTTACCAAGAAAAACGGCGCCAGAATGATTAACCAGCCTACTGCCAGACAGTTTAATTGACTACGCAACTTCATGATGCACGGCGAATTGCCATGGATACGCTGAAAATCCCCCATTCATCAATAATTTGTGCACATTTATCAAAACCGGCTGCACTTACCAGAGCATCCATTTCACCTTGAGAACGATTACGCATAATCCACGGCTGACCCTGACGATGGCTGGTTAAAGACCATGCAATGGTTTTCAATTGCGGGTGCCAAGGTTGATTTGTGTAAATCAGGATACCACCGGCAGGGATAGCTGCTGCTAAACCATTTAGTGAATTGCGTAACAGAGAGTTATCCGGAAAAAGTTCATAAAGTCCGGAAACAATACCCAGTGTAGGCTGAGGTGTAAGTACTGCGAGTTGTTCCTGATTGAAGGCATCACCAATTTCAAATCGCGCTTTATTGCTTAAACCATAATCAGCAATCATCTGCTGACCTTTGCTGACATTAAGTTCACTGTAGTCGCGTAATAAAATTTCTTCAACTGCATTGATATTGGATAATGCTTCAATGACATACCTGCCATGACCGGCAGCAATATCAACAACCCGAACCGGAAGATTTTCTTCCTGTAGTTTTGATACAGCTTGTTTAATCATATACTCCAGATTAATTTTGCGTTGCCGGATACCTCGCCAGCCAATGCTATTGAGATAAGCTTTGTCAAATTGTTTTCCCAGCCAGTTTTGACCCTGAGGCTGATTCTGATAAACATAATCCAGTGTACTGCCGGAATCAAAGCCAGTTTCACAACCCAGTTTAATACCATTAGAAAGTTTACCAAGGGTTGTCATACCTTTATGTAAGGCACGATAACTAAAGGCACTGAAAGAAAGCGGAACCGGTCCGCCGCTTAATTCACGCCAGTTATCTGCACTCGGGCTCCAGCGATCTTCATGCTGATAATTAAAAGCGGCTACTGGCTGCTGATATAAGGTATCGATAAAGCTGCGAATTTTTGTAAAAGCTTCTTCTCGGTTAAGTTCGCCCAATGTGTCGTGATAAAAACCGGGCAGAATGTGCATTTCTTTGAGCGGATTGCGAATACGCTGATAGAAATCCAGTTGTGGTTGCCTGTGCACTACATAATCCTGACCGGATATCAGCAGTTGTGTAGGTAAAGTAATAGCAGCGGCATCTTCAATGACGCGGTCGGCTGTACGGTATAAATCCAGTAAAATATTTACTGCAATTGCACGGGTAATCAGCGGATCGTTATTAAAACTGTTAACACGTTCAGGATCATGAGTCAGATACTTGCCTTTGACATAGGAATTAACAAAGAACAGACCTTTCACATATTGTCCGAAACTAAGCAATGGCCGGGCAAACGGCACGTACAGTTTTACTTTAAATGCAGGAGAGGCTAATACAAGTCCGCGAATTTTCGGGGCATAATCATGTGCCCATGTTGCTGCCAGTACCGCTCCTACACTTTGCGCAATCACTATGATATTCGAAAGAGGAGTTTGGCTGTCTGCGGCAACAAAATGCATAAATTCATCTACATCCTGTACAGAACGAGCCAGAGACGGGCTGTAACCGCGAGGGCCGGGAGAGTGGCCATGCCCGCGGGCATCCCATGCATAAAAATCTGTATCCGGCATGTTCAGCTCATCGACAATGTGCTGCAAACGGCCTGAATGTTCATGCCCGCGGTGAAACAATACAATAACTTTACGTATTGTGCCGGAGGTAATAGCAGGCCAGTGTCGATAAAATAATTCTTGTTTATCGCTGGTATAAAATGTGCTTTCTTTTGCTTGGCGTTGTTCAGTCATCAGAATCTCTTTTCGTATATTGCGGACGCAATGCGAGTAAATTATTTAATAAATCTGCTTTAAACTGGTCTTTATCCGGCTGGTAATACATGGCACTACCAATATTAATGTCTATGAATAGGGGCAGCGGAATACGATTACCTTTAGCCATAATCTGTTCAGTTCCCTGTAGCCATACCGGAATGATGGGTACAGTTGGCATAGCAGCGCTTAAATACCAGATACCTGATTTGAGCGGTTGCATTTTTCCGGGTTCGCCACGAGAGCCTTCTGGAAATAGGATAAGGATTTTGTTTTGACGTAAGGCTTCTTCACAGCCCTGAAGCGGATTGTTCTGGCCGCCATTCTGACGGGTAACCGGAATAATGTTGAGAATATTAATTGCAAACCAGGCCAGCCATTTATTACTCAGAAAGTAATCTGCTGCAGCTACCGGATGAATCTGATTTTGCTGTAAAGGTGAGTATAGACCCATCAGTGCAAATACATCCATGTGGCTATTATGATTAGCAACAATGATTGCCGGACCCTGTTTAGGCAGATTGTGATGCTGATGAATACGCAAACCCAGCCAGAAACGCATAAACGGCCATTCTATACATAATGCAAATATGGGTTTGAGTAATGATTTAAGCATGATTTAGTAGTAAAAATAGCGAACAAAATGAAAAAATACCGGTGCAGTAAAAATCAATGAGTCCAGACGATCAAGAATCCCTCCGTGGCCGGGTAATATCGTGCCGCTGTCTTTAATACCAATATCCCGCTTGATTGCAGACATGACAATATCACCACAGAATCCGCTTATACTGATGATCAGACCTGCAATTAAAGACATTTCCCAGCTCAGTGGTGTCAGTATAGGACCCAGCAGCATGGCAGCAATTGTCGTGCTGGCTATGCCGCCAAGTAGTCCGGCCAGAGTTTTGTTCGGGCTGACTTTAGGTGTTATTTTGATTTTACCCAGAGATTTACCCCACAAGTATTGAGTAATATCATTGAATTCTGTTAAACCCACAAGGAACAGTACCAATAGCGCACCAGTTTGCTGATGATCATTCGGCAGTACCAGCAAACTGGCAACATGGCTGAAAGCAAATACAGTTGTCATCAAACCCCACTGCAATTGAGACACTGTACGCAGAAAATGTTTGGTATCACCAGCAATAACCATTCGTGCCGGTAAAAACAGGAACATATATACCGGAATAAATATAATAAAAAAACCGTACCAGTTACTGCCGATAAACCAGTAATTAATCGGAATAGTGATAAACATCCACAGGATAGGCATACGGTCTGCATGGCGTGCCGGTACCAGCGTTAAATATTCTTTTAACGCCATAAAGCTGACCAGAGCAAAAAAACATATCCCTAACCAGGATGGACTGATTAATGCCAGAGAAAACAGTATAATAATAATCCACCACGTTCGAATACGCAGTGTGAGTTCATGCCAGTCTTTATCTGGTTTCAGGCACACTAATAAGCCATTGATAACTGTAGCCAGTAATAAAAGGCTGAAAATGACCAGTAAGGATTTTTGCAACAGCATATCAGTGTTCTCCGGTCAGGGCACTGCGACAACGGTTAACACAAGTCCAGACCAGTAAGACAATTGATACACACCACAGCAGATTGTTCCATGATGTTAATTCTGGCCAGATAGCCAGTAATAAAGACCATGTACCGAAAATCAGGGCGCGATCACTTTTACCCATGGGACCCGCATAGCTGCGGATGCCATTTATTGTTTGAGCAAGAATGCCGCAGAATTCCGTAAGTACTGCACAAAAGAGCATTACCAGTACCACAGTTGTATTACTGCCCGGTAACAGAATGAATGGCACATATAAGGCAATATCAGATAAGACATCACCCAATTCATTTAAGACAGCACCAAGCCGGCTTTGCTGGTTACATTCACGAGCGAGCATGCCATCCAGTGCATTGAGCGCCATTCTGATAAACAATGTAATCGGTAGCAGCCAGAATAATCCCGGATGCGGAAAAATAGCCAGTATGACACCGATTAATACAGAAAGACCAATTGCAGAAAGGGTAATGTGGTTTGCTGTAACGCCTTTTCGATACAGCCAGAACATGAGCGGGCGTAATAATTTTTGAAAAGCAGGTTTGATACTGTAAAGAGTCATGCTTTTATAAATTAAGTTATGTAATTTCTATATTATAAAATGTATTTAAAATTTTTGTTTTGTTATTTTTATTAAACATGTTAGGCTGCTGTACCGATTTGTTAAGGCATACTGCAAAACCCACGTTAATAAATATTACATGAGGGGTTTATTTTCAGTGTTTTGATTAATAATTAGTGAACTGCTATACATTTTTTAAATTTTTACTGTTACGTGATGAATTTATAGATGAATTGCCGGTAATGCGTGAGAGTATTACCGGCAATTTTCAGGATGAAATAGGTTTATTCACCTTGTGGCAGTGCCCACATCTGATTTTGATTGTATTTCTGCATAAATTGTTTAAATTCTGGTGATTGATAGGCTGCTTTTAAGTCTTTTGCCCACTGTGTATCTTTATTTTTTTCATTAATGGTAACCACCATTTCCATTTCCGGAATTACTTTTTCACGAAGTACGGCTTTTTTCGGATCAAGTTTAGACTGGTAAGCAATCCCACCGGAGGCGAAACCGAAATCTACTTCACCTAGTGTGCGCGGAATCATGACTGAATCCATTTCTTTAATTTTCAATTGTTTTGGATTGCTGACAATGTCTCTGGATGTTGCCAGTATCGGGTTAGTACCGGATTTGAGCTGAATGAAATGATTATCGGTCAGAATGCGCAATGCACGTGAAGTATTGGCCGGATCACTGGGAATCAGCACAGTAGCACCATTAGGCGCCTGCTGAAAGGATGTGTATTTGTCTGAGTAAATGGCAGCCGGTATGGTAGGGATATGTACCAAAGGATACAGATGTGTACCTTTTTCACGGTTAAAGACATTAAGATAGGCAGTATGCTGATCCAGATTAAAATCAACCTGACCATTATTAACAGATTGATTATTCACTTCCAGCGTGGAAAAATTCATGGTTTTAATGGTGTAGCCCTGTTTTTCCAAAATAGGTTTAATGCCTTGTTCAAATACTGTGCTGTAAGGCATAGCAGAGGCACCAAAAACCAGCTCTTTTTTGGTCGTACTGTCTGCTGTGGAATCTTGCTGAGTTTTAGAGCAGGCAATAAGACCTGTTGTCACGAGACAGAATAAAACGAAATAGATAATTTTGTTCATAATGTGCCTGCTAAAAATTTAATATGGAATTTAAGTATATAATTGGAATTAGTTTGTAAATATACTGATTTTAAATAACTTTACTACTAAAAAGAATATGGGTTTATGCTATTTACCTATTGTTTGAATTGTTATGCTTACTGATTTAGAAAAAAACGCCATACGTGATCATTACCAAAGTATTGCCAGAAGTTTGCCTAATTTCCGGCCCCGGCAGGCACAGCGGGAAATGATTGCAGCTGTTGCCAATGCATTTTCACGCACTCAGCAACAGCAGGATGGTGAGGATGCACCGGAGCGCAATGGTGAGTCTATCGTTGTAGTAGAGGGGCCGACAGGAGTGGGTAAAAGTCTGGCATATTTACTTGCCGGCGGAATTATGGCGCAGACGCGCGGCAAAATACTGGTAGTAAGCAGTGCGACTGTTGCCTTGCAGGAACAACTGGTCGGGCGTGATTTACCGTTTGTAGTCAGACACAGCGGACTGAGTCTTAGTTTTGCTCTGGCTAAAGGACGCGGACGTTATTTATGTCCCTATAAACTGTATCAATTAACCCAATTAAACGCACAGGACAGTTTGCAGGGTTTTGAACCACAAATGGTACTCTGGGAGCGGAAGCCTAAAAAAGAAGAATTGGCAGTATTGCGTAATATGGCAGATCAGTTTGCTGCCCGTACTTTTAATGGAGACCGGGATACATGGCCGGAACAAATTGACGACGGTTTATGGCAGAAAGTAACTAATGATCGCCATGGTTGTTTGAAATCCGGGTGCCCGAACCGCGCCGAGTGTCCTTTTTTTCTGGCGCGGGAGACGCTGGAAACGGTGAATGTTGTGGTAGCCAATCATGATTTACTGCTGGCTGATATCGGCATGGGCGGTGGTGTAATTTTGCCGGCACCGACCAACAGTTTTTATTGTATCGATGAAGCGCACCATTTACCGCATAAAGCTTTACAGCAATTTGCGGCTGAACATAGTTTGAATCAGACATTATGGTTTTTAGACCGGATTGGTAATATTGTAGATAAAGTAGCTGGTGTGCTGGATAAAAGTGAACTTGCAGTGCTGGCTGTTGAAGCTGCATCGGGTTTGCAGGAAAGTTTGCAGGAATGGCTGATTTGTCTGGCTGATGAACCCAGTCTGGCAGTACAGGACGGTATCGAAGAAAGCAGCTGGCTGTGGCCGGATGGTGAAATACCATTGAGTTTGAATATGCTGGTAAATAATACCGCTATCGCCGCACGAATGCTGCTGAAACATTTAAATGGTATGAATGAGGCATTATCTGCCTCTAGACGAGATAAGAATAAGGATAGCAGCCTGCTTGATCAACTCAGTACTGATTTGGGCATGCTGCTGGCGCGAACTGAACAGGTCGTGGATGTATGGGATTTAATGTCCACGGAAAAAGTTGAAGGCGAAGCACCACTGGCTAAATGGATTACTCGGATAGCTAAAGATAAGGTTGACTACAACTTTCATGCCTCTCCCATTACCAGTGCCAGTAAGCTGGCCAGTGGTTTGTGGCGGCGGGCGGCGGGGGCATTGCTGACCTCGGCCACATTACGCTCACTGGGTACATTTGATTTACTGTTAAAGCAAACAGGCCTGAGCTGGCTGCCTGATACTACTATGCTGGCACTGGACAGCCCGTTTCATTTTGCAGAACAGGGTGAGCTGTATATACCGGCACTGGCAGCCAGCCCGAAAGATGCGGCAGCGCATACCAGCGAAATTGTTAATTGGCTGCCGAAGCTAATTAATGAAAGCGAACCTATTGGGACGCTGGTATTATTTTCTTCACGGCGGCAAATGCAGGAGGTCGCGCTGAAATTGCCGGACAGTCATTTGCCCTTATTGCTGGTGCAGGGAGAAATACCTAAACAGATATTATTAGAGCGCCATCATGAGGCAATTGCTGCCGGTCGTCCAAGTATTATTTTCGGTCTGGACAGTTTCGCTGAAGGTCTGGATTTACCCGGTGAGATGTGTGTGCAGGTCATTATTGCCAAGTTGCCGTTTGCTATGCCGGATAATCCGATTGAGAAAACCCGCAATCAATGGATAGAGGCACGCGGCGGTAACCCGTTTATGGAAATTACTGTGCCGGAAGCCAGTATCAAGCTGATTCAGGCCGTAGGGCGGCTGATTCGGACTGAAACAGATTACGGCCGGGTTACTATTCTGGATAATCGTATTCTGACTGCGCGATATGGTAAACAGTTACTGGCGTGTTTACCACCTTTCAAACGTATCGGCTGAATATGACTACAGATGTAATCATCAATGCAACTGTATCCTGCTCAGTACAGGGAAATTGTCATACAAACCCTGTACAGCAATTGACAATCAATTGATTAATCTTTAATATTAGAAGCTTTCGTATATTTATCTGGATTAGCTTTTATGAAAACCTTTTCAGCTAAGCCCCATGAGGTGAAGCGCGATTGGTATGTGGTTGATGCTCAAGACAAAGTTCTGGGTCGTCTGGCTGCTGAAATCGCCCGCCGTCTGCGTGGCAAACATAAGCCAGAATACACGCCACATGTTGATACTGGTGATTACATTATTGTAATTAACGCTGACAAACTGCGTGTGACTGGTCAGAAACAGACTGACAAAAAATACTATCGCCACTCAGGTTTTCCTGGTGGTATTTATGAGCGCACTTTTGCTGAAATGCAAAACCAGTTTCCTGGTCGTGCGCTGGAAAAAGCCGTTAAAGGTATGTTACCTAAAGGCCCGTTGGGCTATGCCATGATTAAAAAACTGAAAGTATATGCTACTGCAGAACATGGCCATGCTGCTCAACAACCTAAAGTTTTGGATATCTAAGGACACGCAATGAACGGTAAATATTACTACGGCACGGGTCGCCGCAAAAGTTCAGTGGCTCGTGTTTTCCTGCAAAAGGGTAGCGGTCAGATTATTGTAAATGGTCGTCCGCTGGATGAATTTTTTGGTCGCGAAACCGGTCGCATGATTGTTCGTCAGCCTCTGGTACTGACTGAAAATCTGGAAGCTTTCGATATTAAAGTAAATGTTGTAGGTGGCGGTGAAACCGGTCAGTCTGGTGCGATTCGTCATGGCATTACCCGTGCACTGATTGACTACGATGCAGCTCTGAAACCAACTCTGTCTGCTGCTGGTCTGGTTACTCGTGATGCACGTGAAGTTGAACGTAAAAAATTCGGTCTGCGCAAAGCACGCCGTGCAAAACAGTTCTCAAAACGTTAATCTGTATTGCCACTACCAAAACAGTTTATATATTCAAAAAAGAGCCTTTATTGGCTCTTTTTTTGTGAATAGGTCAATAAAGATATATTGTAAATTTTGAAACAGATTACTGGCATATTATCCGCAGGAGCAATCTATTGCTTAGCAGCAGGGCGGCAGTAAGCGGGCAGTTCTAGTACAGGCTGCTATAATTACTGCTGGTTATGAGTATGATGAAATTAATCTGAACTGCGGCTGCCTCAGCACCAGCTCGCGGGTACAGCAAGGTGCTTTTGGTATCTGTCTGATGTGTAAAGTTGAACTGGTAGCACAATGCTTAATGCTATGCAGGAAACGGTTAATATTCCGGTTACGATTAAGCATCGCATCGGTCTGGATTAAGTCGAGTTTTACGGACAAATATTAAAGCAAAAAATTACAAGTTATATAGTTTAATAAAAATAAAACAAATCATAATTAGATAATTGTTTAATATTTTTTGCTAAACAAATTATTTATATTTTTAGTATTAATTTTAAGATTAATATATCTGTTTTATTAATAATAATTAATGATTTGTATCTAGTAGAAATTAATCTATATAATTTTATTCAATCTAATTTCAGATCATACTTGATAAATATTTATTAAATTGATATGACGATTTTTAATTAAATAATGTATTAAATAATTTCTGAATAATTATAATTTAAAGATAATTCTTCTGTGATTTCTATATTGTTTGTATAAGATATAGTTTGCTAATTTTTCGATGGTTTTTAGATAGCAGGTCTGTTTTTACGCCATTTGTACCGGTTATAGCCAAACAGGTACTGGCTTGGGAAACGTGTTACCCATTTTTCAACATTATTATTAATAATCTGTGCATCATGCTCGCGGTTGCCGTTGAGTGTACCTTCAAGCGGTGCGATATGAAGGGCAAAGCCGCGACCGTGCGGCAGGCGTTCGCCGCAAAAGAACAGGGGAGTGACTTCAGGCATGATGGCCAGACGCGAGGCTAGGGTCATGGTGTAGGCAGGCTGACCAAAAAAAGTTGCCCATACACCTTCACCTTCGCCGGGTACCTGATCGGGCAGTACAATGGTAGCCTGCTTATTTTTTAATGCCCGTACAATTTGTTTTACCCCCAGCATATTGGCAGGAGCGGTATAGCCGTTATCACGTACACGTCCGCTATTCATAACGCTTTCCAGCCAGCTTATTTTAGGCGGACGGTACATGGCGGTAAGCGGGAAAGGCAGTTTTTCGCTCAGAAAACGGCCGGCAAGATCATAATTGCCCAGATGTGGTGTAATTAAAAGCAAACCTTCGTTGCGTTCAATAGCGGCTTCTATGTGTTTCCAGCCGTGTACTTCTTTAAATAATGAGACGATATGCTTGCTTGAGCGGGTCCAGGCTATGGATAACTCAAGCCCGCTTTTGGCTGTTTCTGCAAAAATAGATTTAACCAGTTTTTCTGATTCTTGGTCGTTGGCGGCAAGTTTGCTAAAATGCAGATTTTTAGTTGTGCGTTTACGTTCACTGGTGGCGAAGTAAAAGCCAAGGCGCCCCAGTACGGAACCTAAACCCTGTAAAACAGGTAAGGGGATTAATGCCAACAGGAAAAATATGAAATAAACCAGCTTTTGCATCCGTTCTGTATCTCAAACTCGAAAATTTGGGCGACATTGTAACAAAAGCATTTATAACTGCCCATCATAATGCTTGATTAGCATCAGAAAGTATCCGCCAATTATGAGTGAATTTCTGTTTACTTCCGAGTCGGTATCCGAAGGTCATCCGGATAAAGTTGCCGACCAGATTTCCGATTCTATTTTAGACGCTATCCTGACTCAGGATCCTACTGCACGTGTTGCAGCTGAAACTCTGGTAAATACCGGTTTATGTGTTCTGGCCGGTGAAGTTTCTACACGTGCGCATATTAATTATATACAAGTTGCACGCGATACAATTAAACGTATCGGTTATAACTCATCAGAACTGGGGTTTGATGCCAGTGGCTGTGCGGTAATGGTGTGTTATGACGAGCAGTCTCCTGATATTGCTCAGGGGGTTAATGAAGGGGAAGGGCTTGACCTGGACATGGGTGCAGGCGATCAGGGACTGATGTTCGGTTATGCCTGTGATGAAACGCCTACGCTGATGCCGTTTGCAATTTATTATGCACACCGGCTGATGCAGCGTCAGAGTGAAGTGCGTAAAAGTGGTGAGCTGCCGTGGCTGCGTCCTGATGCCAAGGCACAGCTTACCTGTGTGTATGACAGTGAAACCGGAAAGGTAAAACGCATTGATACTGTGGTGCTGTCTACGCAGCATGAGCCGGATATCGAACGTGATGAATTGGTTGCAGCTGTTAAGGAATATATTATTAAGCCGGTGTTACCTGCTGATATGCTGACTGAAGAGACGCAATATCTGATTAATCCGACCGGGCGTTTTGTCATTGGTGGTCCGCAAGGCGACTGTGGTCTTACTGGTCGCAAAATTATTGTGGATACTTATGGTGGGGCAGCTCCTCATGGCGGTGGTGCTTTTTCCGGTAAAGATCCTACCAAGGTTGACCGCTCTGCTGCTTATGCCTGCCGTTATGTGGCGAAGAATATTGTTGCCGCCGGTCTGGCCAGTCAGTGTCAGATTCAGATTTCCTATGCTATCGGTATTGCACAGCCTACTTCGATTGCGATTGATACTTTCGGTACTGGCAAGATCGATGAAAACAAGCTGATTGAAATTGTGCAGGAACATTTTGATTTGCGTCCGAAGGGTATTATTAAAATGCTGGATTTGCAGCGACCGATTTATGCGAAAACGGCGGCATATGGTCATTTCGGGCGTGAAGAGCCTGAATTTACCTGGGAACGTACGGATAAAGCGCAACTGCTGCGTGAAGCCGCAGGTATTTAATTCTGGTTATGTAGAAACAGGCTGCTTTTGACGCAGCCTGTTTTTTTGCTGATGCGGTAGTTAGTCAGGATATGTATATATTGTGATGGTGTTGTATCGGTAGATTGTCTGTGGAATAAGCTGAATATGCTGCTTATGTCGTTATTGGTAATGTATTTGCTAAGAAAATTGCAGTTTTGTACAGGGTGGAAGATGCAATTTTGTTTAAGGCTGGTGTGAAAGGTTGTTGTGGAGAAGCCGGTAAAACAGGTATCTGGTTAATAAGGCGTAAAAAAATTCAAAATGTCTCTATATTTAATCTGTTATTAAATATAATTATGCTCTTAACACATAAGTATGGTTTTGAGTTGTTACTTTATGGTTTGTATAGAAAAATAATTATGTTTATGGTCTTTGCAGCCAATTATTAACAAGTTTAAGTGATGGTTTTTTTGAGTTGAAAACTGGTTAACCGGTATTGCTGAATGCTGTCCGGGTTGTTTCATTTCTGCAACGACGGATGATGTGCTAAAGCAATTTGCTGCTCTGGTCTGTAGAGTCTGTTTCCGGTAATTCTGTTTGACAGGTGATAGATGAGGGCTGGAAAAAACGATAACGGTATAGGGTATTTACTGTTACCGGCAATATGCAGATATACAGATAGATAAGAGGGCTTTTCAAAAAATTTGCTAAGGTAGTGACTATTTTAGGGATGGAATATTTTCAGCTAAATAATAAGCTTCATTTATAATAAGTGGTATGGTTATTAAAATGGTTTATTTTTTGGATTTTGAGGTGTTCTAAGATGGGTTTTTCTCTTCCTGCTACCGAACTGGAAGCTACTTTAGAGGTGCTGGCAGTGAAAATGCCAAGCATGAATGTTCAGTTGGTGATGCTCAGCCGGTTAATCCGTCTGGTACATACGTCGATTCACGGTGAGCTGAATGAGCGTTTACACAAGCACCATTTATCAGAAAGTCTGTGGCATGCATTGCTGGCAGTGTATTCACGCCCGAATCATGAGATTTTACCATCAGAACTGAGCAGTATTCTGAATCTGACTCGTACCAGTGCAACGCGTTTGTCGGATGAACTGGTGCTTAATGGCTGGGCTACGCGCTCTACTCATCCTTATGACCGGCGCAAAATTACGCTGAAGCTAACTAAAGCCGGTGAAGATCTGATTCAAACGGTTAGTCCGGAAACCAATGAGGTTCACCGGCGGGTATGGTCAGCCCTGAGTGAACCGGAATATGAACAATTACAGCAGCTGTTAACTAAGTTATTAACCGCTGCTTAACTTTTTGCTGAGATTTGCATGAAATTAACTGTATCTGCGCCCCGATTACGTCAGCTGGCTCTTGTTAGCCCTGTTGCTTTGCTGCTGTTATCTGCTTGTGCCAATTTTGGCAAACAGCCTGAGTTGGAAAATCCACAGGATGCCGGTCAGCTGCAATTGCCGGCAGGGCAGACTGTAGCAGTAAAACAAAACTGGTGGCTTGGGCTGAATCAGCCATTGTTAAACAGATTAATGGAAACCGGCTTGTCCAATGCGCCGGATTTACGTATTGCGGCTGCGCGTATTGCAGAAGCTGATGCTCAATGGCGTGGTGCCAGAGGCGAAGCTGGTGTTCAGGTCGGGGTACAGGCTAATGGTGTGGCCGCCTATCTGAATCCGAAGCCTGACTCAAACCGGGACGGTGATAACCCGAATCATGTTTTCAGTAATGAAATGGCTGCGGTAGCGGTTAATTATACTTTTGATTTCTGGGGCAGACAGCGTAATCTGATTAAGGCTGCGCTGGGTTCCCGTCTTGCAGCTTCTTATCAGCAGGAACAGGCCCGGCTAGTACTGAGTCAGAGTATTGTGTCGCAATATACGCAATGGCAGCAGTTACAGGAACAGTCGGATATTCTGAAACAGCGTATTGCAGTGAATCAGCAGTTGCAGAAGCTGGTTGCAAACCGGATTCGCGCAGGTTTGCAGCCGGCAAGTGATGAGTATGCTGTTACGCAGACTGTGCTGAATTTGCAAAGCGCTTTACGTCAGACACAGGCGGATATTGAACGTACCCGTCATGGTATTGCGGCACTGGTCGGATTATCACCGACCCAGTTGCCGGAAGCAGTACCGCAGCCATTGGGTAAAGTGCCTGCAGTTGCGACTGATGGTTTGCGGGCGGATATTTTAGGGCAGCGGCCTGATATTGCTGCACAGCGGGCGTTGTTACAGTCAAATTATTTTGGTGTAAAGGCGGCTGAGGCTGCTTTTTATCCTAATATTGAAATTAAGGGTCTGGCAGGTCTTGCGCATGTTGATGCGTTTGATCTGGTGCACTCTTCTTCACGGATGCTGGGTGTTGTTCCGGCCATTACTCTGCCATTATTTACTTCAGGCAGTTTACAGGCGGCATTATCCGGTAAACGCTCTGCTTATAATGAACAGGTAGCTCAATATGATAAAACCGTATTGACTGCCTTGCAGCAGGCAGCTGATGCAATTAGTGATTATCAGCACAGTACTGTGGCACTGCCATTACAGCAGCAGGCATGGCAGGTGGCACAGAAAAATGCAGCTGCCAGCAGCAAGCGTCAGGCAGCCGGTCTGGACAATGCTATTACCAGACTACAGCGTGAAGACGCTGCTCTGAGTGCACGGGCTGATTTGGTTAAAACCATTGCCTGGCAGCAGCAAAGCTGGAATAGTCTGCATGCTTCTCTGGGCGGCGGTTTCCAGATGTCATATGCTGAGGCTACTCGTTAATTTACTGTTATTTTTAAATTTTATTGAGCTATTTCGTATGAGTGAACAAAAGCAAACTAACGAGGCGGTAACCACCTCACAACCGGCGGTTCAGCCGCAGTCAGAACGGGTACCGGCCGGCCGCAAACGTAAACTCGTGTTGCTGACCGTGATTTTTCTGCTGATTGCACTGGGTTGTCTGCTGATGTATCTGCTGGTTTGGCAGCATAAAGAATCTACCGATGATGCGTATGTGAATGGTCATCTGGTACAGATAACTCCGCAAATTACCGGTACGGTACAAAAGGTAAATGTGGATGATACGCAAACTGTGAAAGCCGGTCAGGTGCTGGTAGAGCTGGATAATAGTGATATGCAGCTGGCGTTTGAACGGGCACATGATGAGCTGATTAATGCAATTCGCCAGAATCAGCAGCAGACTGCTCAATCACGTCAGGCCAGTGCACAGGTTGCAGCGCAACAGGCACAGTTAAAACGTTTGCAGGCTGACTTACAGCGCCGCCAGAGTCTGGCCGGTACAGATGCCATCTCTGCTGAGGAGCTGAGTCATGCGCGTGATGCAGTACAGGAAGCACAGGCTAATCTGAAAGCTATGCAGGGACAGGAAAGCGCGGCTAAAGCTGTATTGGGTCACAATGTTCCGCTGCGTCAGCAGCCGGCAGTGATGACTGCTGTCAGTCATCTGAAGAGTGCATGGCTGGATTTGCAACGTACTCAGATTAAGGCTCCGGTTGACGGACAGGTTGCCAAGCGTAATGTACAGGTAGGGCAGAAGGTAGCCACCGGTGCTGCACTGATGGCGGTTGTACCATTGAATAATGTGTGGGTGGATGCAAACTTTAAGGAAAGTCAGCTGGCTAAAATCCGTATTGGTCAGCCGGTGGAAATCAGTGCCGATGTATATGGCAGTAAGGTGACTTATCACGGTAAGGTAGCCGGTCTGTCAGCAGGTACGGGAGCTGCGTTCTCACTGTTGCCGGCACAAAATGCAACCGGTAACTGGATTAAGGTGGTACAGCGTGTGCCGGTGCGGATTGCTCTGGATCCGAAAGAGCTGGCTGCACATCCGCTGCGGGTAGGTTTATCAATGGATGTTGAAGTGAATACGCGCAACCAGAATGGTCAGGATTTAACTGCGGCTAATGCGATTCCCACTAATGGAAATATGGCTGCAATTGACTGGACTCCAATCAATAATATGATTGAGGAAATTTTTACTCAATATGCACCCTGATTGAGTTAATACTGAACCATAATCCGACGGCTGCCAAAGCAGAAGGGCATATTCTGCCGCCAGCAGCCATTATTCATGGTAATGATTTTGCCTGATTTTTTTGTTATTCCGGAAGTATCGTCTTTGTGAATAGTATTGACTGTACTTGTGAGTACAGCTATCCGGATATGCTGCAGATAAAAAATATTTCTGCGATAAGGCTGCTTGAATGACGCATTCTCCTTTAAAAGGTCCGGCACTTGCTCTGGTTACGGTGGCTCTGTCACTGGCCGTTTTTATGCAGGTGCTGGATTCAACTATTGCCAATGTGGCATTACCGACTATTACCGGTAATCTGGGTGCAGCCAATAGTCAGGGTACGTGGGTAATTACGGCGTTTGCTGTGGCAAATGCTATTTCTGTACCGCTTACTGGCTGGCTGGCACGCCGTTTTGGTGAAGTAAAAGTATTTGTCGTGGCTACACTGTCCTTTGTGCTGGCCTCGTTTTTATGTGGTATTGCCCCCAGTCTGGCATTGCTGGTGTTTTTCCGTGTATTGCAAGGGGCTGTGGCCGGTCCGATGATTCCGCTGTCACAAAGTCTGCTGATGGCAGCTTATCCGCCGGAAAAGCGCCCGATGGCGCTGGCTATGTGGTCAATGGTGATTATTGTGGCACCGATTTTCGGCCCGATTCTTGGCGGGATTATCAGTGACAACTGGCATTGGGGCTGGATTTTCTTTATTAATGTGCCAATCGGGTTGCTGGCCGCAGGTATCTCATGGCAGATGCTGAAAAAACGCGAAACTGAAACCGAAAACCAGCCAATCGACCGGATGGGGCTGTCCCTGATGGTTGTAGGTGTGGGTGCCTTACAGATGATGCTCGACCGTGGTCATGAGCTGGATTGGTTCTCATCCAATGAGATCATTATATTAGCGGTTATTGCCACGGTATGTCTGAGCTATTTTGTTATCTGGGAATGGTATGCAAAATATCCGATTGTGGATTTACGCCTGTTTAAAGACCGTAATTTTACGGTAGGTGTGATTACGCTCAGTACCGCCTATATGACCTATATGGGCGCAATTGTATTATTGCCGATGCTGTTACAGATGCAGTTGGGCTATACCGCTACCTGGGCAGGGCTTGCAACGGCGCCTATCGGTATTTTCCCGGTATTGTTGTCGCCATTGATTGGTAAGTTTGGTAACAGGCTGGATATGCGGGTGCTGGTAACCATCAGCTTTACTGTATATGCCATCTGTTTCTTCTGGCGTACCAATTTTAATGCCGGTATGAGTTTTATGGATGTATTCTGGCCGCAGTTTGTGCAGGGGATTGGTATGGCTATGTTCTTTATGCCGCTAACCCAGATTACTTTGTCCAATATGTCCGGTTCACAGATTGCCAGTGCTTCAAGTATTTCCAATTTTGTGCGTATTCTGGCCGGCGGTATTGGTACTTCAATGGTCAATGTGTTATGGGATAAACGTGAGGCTTTGCATCATACACAACTGGTAGAAAACATTCATCCTTATAACAGTACAATGAATGAATCAATTCAGGGGATGAACCAGCTCGGTTTAAGTGGTACTCAGCCACTGGGCTCGATTGAGCAGACCATAGGGCAGCAGGCTCATATTATGGGTGCCAATGATCTGTTCTGGCTGTATGGGATGACATTCCTGATTCTGATTGTACTGGTGTGGTTTGCCAGACCGCCGTTTGGCAGTGGCGGTGGCGGCGGGGCACATTAGTTTGTCTGTAATCCGGTTCATACGGTCTGTGTCTTTGCAGGCCGTATTTATTTTTATCCGGAGTATTTTGCCTGTCACCACTTGCTCTGGTGTTATTGCAATAAGTTATATACAACAGTGAATGTAAAGTGACCGCAGCTTGTGTACAATAGAGCGCAGTTAATGATAGAGCTGGCGATAATCAGTTAGGTAACAATAGTAATGATGATGAAATTGGCGTTTGCTTTTTTGTATGTGCTGCAATTACTGCCATTATGTATGATTCATGCGCTGGCACGCTGTGTAGGCTGGATAAGTTATTATGCGGTAGCACCAAGACGACGTATTGGTCTGATTAATTTGCGTCACTGTTTTTCTGAGTGGACAGAACAGCAGCGGCGCAAAATACTGCGTGAACATTTTTACCATATGGCCATGTTATTACTGGAATATGGTTTGTACTGGTATGGAGATGCCGGCCGGCTGAAAAAGCTGGTGCGTTATCAGGATAAACATTATCTTGATGAGGCTCTCGCCGCAGGTGAAAAGGTAATTTTACTTTATCCGCATTTTACTGCTTTTGAAGCAGCTGTCTATGCTCTTAATCAGGACGTACCTCTGATTAGTGTTTACTCACATCAGAAAAATAAACAGATGGATGAGCAGATACTTAAGGGACGTCATCGTTATCATAATGTGTTTCTGATTGGGCGTACGGAAGGGCTGCGTGCAATTATTAAGAAAATCAAAACCAGTACCGCTCCGTTTCTTTATCTGCCCGATCAGGATTTTGGCCGGCGTGAATCAATTTTTGTGAATTTTTTCGGTATTCCAACTGCTACAATCGCCGGTCTGAGCCGGATTGCTGCTCTGACTAAGGCAAAAGTGATTCCTGCTATTCCAACCCGCGAGGCTGATGGTACAGTAACTCTGCGCTTTTATCCGCAGTGGGAACATTTCCCCAGTGAAGATGTGGTTGCCGATACTCAGCGCATGAACGATTTTATTGAAGCAAGAATACGTGAACAGCCGGCACAATATTACTGGCTGCATAAACGCTTTAAAACCCGTCCGGAGGGTGAAGCGTCGTTTTATCGAAAAATCCGCAAATAATAAATTGTCTGCCTGCTACAGCAGACAGACGGTCAGATTCATCTTATGGCAATTATTTATTCAGACGCCGGATAATGCGACAGATTGTCCGATATAAGCATCATTGTGCAGTGCTTTCAGCATAAAATGTGCCACATCTGCGCGGGCAATACGACCACTTCCTGCTGGTACACCCTGTGCTGCTTCAAGATAATGAGCCGAAAGCGCATCATTAGTTAAGCCAAGCGGGCGCACAATGGTTGCAGACAGACCGGCTGCCTGAATGATTCCGATTGCCGCCCGATGGTCTGCCAGCGGATAACGTAAAAATTCCATTGCAGCCTGACCGCGCTCTCCTTCAAGTTCATTATCCACGCCGGCAGAGGCGCAATACACAATACGTTTAATGCCATGTTTCTGTAATTGTGTAACGATGTTGTCAAGCATGCGCTGCAAATCATCACCCGGTTTAACTCCCTGATTGGTATTCAGAGCAGAAGCGACAGCATCATACTGGCTGTTACCGGTAAATAGTGCCGCTACATCAGCAGCGTTAAATGCATCACAGTGGCGAATATGTAATTTAGGATGCTGTAAATCAAATTTTTCCGGCGAACGAAGCGCAGCAGTTACTTCATCTCCGCTGTCTAATGCCTGCTCAACCAATGCCCTGCCAACGCCGCCACTGGCACCAAAAATCAGAATATGCATAAAAATTCCCCCACTGAATAGTTAAAATTAATTCAATAACCCAATGTTAGCAAAATAATCACGATAAATTGCTGCCTTGCGTTCCAGTGCAAGCGGATAAGCACGCGATGAAGAAGGCAGTCTGGATAAAGTTAAATGCCGGCCGTCCAGTATAGTGTGACTGGGATGGCCGATAGTCGGTACTGGCATATCTGCTGGTAATAGTTGTAATAATGTGCTGGTAGCTTTGTCTCCGGTAGTTATAATATGCTGACAGTGCGGAATCTGAGTCAGTACTGCCGATAAGTTTACTGGTGTAACAACTTCGAGGAATTTGTCGGCTGCATTATTTTGTAAACGTCTGATCTGATAAGCAGCGTCATTAATGGCTATACCGCGTTCTGATAAAAAAGTACGGATGAGTTTCTCGTTGAATGCTTTATTGTTATCAGTAAAAAAATAATGTTTGTCCTGAAAAAATACCAGCCCGAAAATACGCCACATATCATTTTGCAGATTCGGGTAATAAAAATTCATTTTCCATCGTCCGGCAGGCGGAGGGAATGACCCGAGCATCAGCAGCCGCGCATTTGCGGGTAAAAAAGGTTTCAGCGGGTGTGTTTCAACAATAATTTCAGCCATAAGTATCTATAATATAACCCGTACTTACTAGCAGCGGCCGAACAGACAGGCTACCATATGAGCCTGTTCATCTGTATAACCTGCTTCTCCCAGCCGTGCAGCCATTACCCATTCACTGGAAAAGCCTTGCAGACTACTGTATTCCTGCCATAAACGCAGTTGTTCGGTTTTATTACCGTTTTTTTTGGCAAGTTGCAGACGTTGCCTGATTTCCGGTGGTATAGATTCATCCATTATTATTTCCTTATAGTTCAGATATCCTGTCCCTGATTTTCATAGCGACGGTGAAACCACAACAGGCAGGCACAACCAATTAATGTCAGTGGCACCCCGAGTAATGCCGGATATTGATACCCCCAGTGATGGCTGATGGCCAGCCCGCCATTATAAGAACCAATGGCATTACCCAGATTAAATGCCATCTGTACACTGGCGGCTCCAAGCAATGCACCACCCGGAGAGTGACGCAGTAATAACAATTGCTGTGGTGCGGATACGGCAAACAGACAGAATGTACATACACACATCAGTATGGCTGATAACCAGCTATTCGAAGCAAACAGAAAAATCAGTAATAGTGCTGCGGCTGCCAGTCCCTGTAAGCCGGCTGCGACCTGACCCGGTGTATAACGGTCGGCCAGACGGCCACCGCACCAGTTACCGGCGACCATACCGGCGCCGGCCAGTACCATCAGTAAGCTGACTTGATTACCACTGAAACCGGATACCTGTGTGAGTAAGGGGCTAATATAGCTGAACCAGCAGAAAATCCCGCCGTTACCAAACATGGTGGCAGCCAGTATCAGCCATGGTGCAGCAGATTTCAGAAAACGGAATTGTCCCAGAATACCGGTATCGGGTAAACGATCCATTTGCGGGATAAAACGCCGTAAGGTGAATACCAGTATGATGGCCACTACAGCCACCAGAGTAAATACCAGACGCCAGCTTAAATGCAAACTCAGCCATGTACCTACTGGTACACCAATCAGATTGGCTATTGTCATTCCGGCAATCATTAGTGCTACAGCCTGCGCAGAGCGTCCCGGTGGTGCAAGTTTGGTAGCAACAATGGAGCCGATACCGAAGTATGCGCCATGCGGCAGACCGGAAATAAAACGTGCTACCAGTAAAGTCATATAGCCCGGAGATAATGCAGCCAGTATATTACCAATGGCAATCAATGCCGATAATGACAATAAAATAGTTTTGGGTGGCAGACGGTAACTTAATACCAGCAGCCATGCACCGCAGCAGACACCGATTGCATAAGCAGCAATAAAATGTCCGGTCTGAGCGATACTGATATTCAGTGAAACCGCCACATCCGGCAGAATACCCATCATGCTGAATTCTGCCATACCCAGTGCAAATGTGCCTAACGATAATGAAAGTAAACTTTTCAGTAGCATAATAATTTACAGCTATAGTTTGTTCAGCAATAAACAGTCAGTTTAGACGCAGCCTGCCGGCTTGTCACTTTTCGCACTGGTAAATACCATAATCATATAAACAAATTTTGTTTAGCCACGCGGAGCAAGCAAAATGATTGCTGCACCAAGCAGGCATACCAGTGCACCACTGATATCCCATTTATCCGGTACAGATCCTTCTACCAGCCAAGACCACAGCAACGAACAGCAGATATAAATACCGCCGTAAACGGCATATGCCCGTCCGGCAATATTGCTTTCCACCAGCGTCAGCAACCATGCAAACAACAACAGTGACAGTGTGCCGGGTAGTAGCCAGAGTACTGATTTGCCCATGCGTTGCCAGACCCAGAAAGAAAAACAGCCGCTGATTTCAGCAACAGCAGCCAGAAAATAATAAACAAAAGATTTCATGGTGAGTTTTCGAATCAGTCTGATTGATTGTAACTACCTGCATTGCAGATGCAGAAATAAAGAGAATCGCTTATACCATAACAGTCTTACCTGCACCGGATAATCTGATTTCAGCAGGATATCTGCCAAAGGTGGGTGCTGTGACCAGTGTAACTGCAATACAAAGCCTGATTCAGACTATGCTAATCTGAATTTAAATACATTATCAAAATAATTAATTGATTCTGCTGATGTCCGGTTATTTATTGGTATTAAATTGACCAGCAATAACCATATAAACATTGTTTATTCAATAAATTTTTATTTTAGAGTATATTAATATGTAAATAAAATTTATTGTCTATTCTCGGAGCAAAAAATGAAAAAAGCAATTGTCCAGTTTTCAACCATTAATGCATTGATGGCAGGGTTGTTTGATGGAGTATTTAGTGTGGGAGAAGCAAAAAAATATGGTGATTTTGGTTTAGGCTGTTCTCATGCGCTGGCCGGTGAGGTAATTGTTGACCATGATTTTCTGGAGGCCGACGGTGATAAGGCGGTTAAGGTAATGGGAGATAATGAGCTGTTGCCGTTCGTACAGGTTACAACATTTCAGCCTGATAAAGTTGTGGATATAACTGATGTCTGTAAAAGCAATCTGTATGCGCATCTGGCGCACTATCTGCCTCTGGATAATGTATTCGTGGCAGTAAGAATCAGCGGACAGTTTGATGAGCTGAAGATTCGTCGTCCGTTTGCTCAGCATAAACCTTATCCGTCTGTTGTTAAAGTTTTTGAACAGCAAATCGTGGATACGGTAGAGAAGGTCACTGGCACATTAATCGGTTTCTGGACGCCAGAGTTTTTCAAAGAATTATCTGTAGCTGGTTTTCATCTGCATTTTATTGATACTACACGTAAACTTGGTGGTCATGTTATAGATTTTTCTGCAAGTAATGCTGAGCTGGCATATGAGTGCAAACAATCGGTTCAAATTGCTTTACCTGAAAGTGAAGAATATTTACGCAAGAATCTGAAAATGGATGATTTAAATAAAGTTATTAAGCAAGTAGAAAATTAATCAGCGCGTGTTACACTATTATTGATTATCTGGAGTAAATTAAGGGGAAAGGACAGACAAAATTTTCCGGTATGACCGGATAACTCCTGTCTGTATCTGCTCTGAAAGTGTCAGCTATGAAAAAAATAATTGCGCTATTTTGTTTGTGCTTACTGGCAGCCTGTAACCGGCAGCCGGATGAATCTGGTGCAGCTTCTGCAGAAGCCGCCAGTAAACCTCGGCATATGCCTCTGGCCATTGATCCGGTATTGACTACGTCTGTAGATCAGCAATTGCTGGCATTACAGAAGAAACTGCCACAGCAACACAAACAGAATCTGTTTACAGCAGCTGTACGGCACAATCAGACTATTTATTATTCGTATACCATGCTGGACAGTAAGCGAAATCAGGCTAATTTCAATCCGGCATCAGTGAAAAAAGATTTAGAGCAGGCGTGCCGTCAGCCTCTGACACGGCGTATGTTGCTGGGGGGATTTAATTTTGTGTATGTTTATACTTTTCAGGATCATTCACAGGTAAGTGTGCCGTTGTCTGGCAAAGATTGTCGCTAAGATATTATATGCAGGCTGTTTAATGAAAAAAGGGGCAGAGATGCCCCTTTATAGCGGTCTTTTGTCTATTGCTGTTTTAACCGGGCAAATGCTGCCGCCATAGCATTATCTGTGCCGGATACATTTTGTGTTTTACCATTTTGCCGGCGTGGTCGTTCGTGTTGGCGGGATGCAGGCTGAGCATCGTCGTTCAGACGCATGGACAGAGCAATACGTTTGCGCGCTATATCAACATCGATAACCTTCACTTTAACTACATCGCCGGTTTTAACAATATCACGCGGATCAGCAATATAGCGGTCAGCTAAGGCAGAAACATGTACCAGTCCGTCCTGATGCACGCCAATATCGACAAAAGCGCCAAATGCGGCCACATTACTGACTACGCCTTCAAGAACCATGCCGGGTTTAAGGTCGCTGATGTCTTCGATACCATCAGCAAATGTTGCGGTCTGGAATTCGCCGCGCGGGTCACGACCGGGCTTTTCCAGTTCCGCCAGAATGTCGTTAATCGTAGGTAAACCGACATTAGCATCGATGTAATCTGCGGGTTTAAGTGTTTTGAGCACACTGCGGTTGCCAATCAGCTGGTCAGCCCGCAGCTGAGCCGTTTTGAGCATTCTAGCAACGATAGGATAACTTTCCGGATGGACAGCACTGGCATCCAGTGGTTCATCACCGCCCTGAATACGCAGAAAGCCGGCCGCCTGTTCAAAAGTTTTACTGCCCAGACGCGGTACTTTAAGCAGAGTTTTGCGATTGGCAAAAGCGCCATTCTGGTCACGATAACTGACAATATTCTGTGCCAGTGTACTATTAAGACCGGAAATACGCGCCAGCAGGGCAACTGATGCGGTATTCACATCCACTCCGACAGCGTTTACACAATCTTCTACAACTGCATCCAGACTTTTGGCCAGCTGGCTCTGGTTAACATCATGCTGATATTGACCAACACCAATTGATTTGGGGTCAATTTTCACCAGTTCTGCCAGCGGGTCTTGCAGGCGGCGGGCGATAGAAACAGCACCGCGCAGACTGACATCCAGCTCAGGAAATTCTTTGGCTGCTAAAGCTGAAGCGGAGTAAACAGAGGCACCGGCTTCAGAAACAACGATTTTTTGCAAATGATAATCAGACAGGGCACGAATCAGTTCACCGGCCAGCTTGTCGGTTTCACGACTGGCCGTACCGTTACCAATGGCAATCAGCCGGACTTTATATTGTTTTACCAGATGCATCAGTGCAGTCAGAGCACCTTTCCAGTCGTTACGCGGCTGGTGCGGATAGATAGTAGCTGTTTCCAGTAGCTTACCGGTATCATCCACTACCGCTACTTTTACTCCGGTACGGATACCGGGATCCAGCCCGATAGTGGTAAGACGGCCGGCCGGAGCTGCAAGCAGCAAATCTTTCAGATTTTGGGCAAATACGCTGATGGCAGCCTGATCGGCATTTTCTTTAAGCCGGTTGAGGGCTTCAAGTTCCAATGAAAGAAAAATTTTGGCACGCCAGCTTAAGCGCACTGTGTCACGTAACCAGCGGTCAGCAGCACGTCCGATATCTGCGATACCAAACTGTTGTGCAATCAGCTGCTCATAAATACTCTGTTCGCCGGCAGGTGTATCATCAGGCTGGTATTTCAGACTGAGCGACAATATTCCTTCATTACGGCCGCGCAGTATGGCCAGAGCACGATGGCTGGGCATGCTGTGAATCGGTTCACGGTGATTAAAGTAATCTTTGAATTTCTCACCGGCACTTTCCTGACCTTCGATTACCATGGCATGGATTTCGCCTTCACGCCACAATTTCTCGCGCAAACGTCCTATCAGAGCGGCTTCTTCGGCAAATTGTTCCATCAGAATTGCGCGCGCTCCGTCCAGAGCGGCTTTACTGTCAGCGACATTGTCGTTTAAATAATTTTGTGCGGCAGTTTCCGGATCCAGATCTGGCTGAGTAAGCAGTGATTCAGCTAATGGTGCCAGCCCGTACTCGCGTGCAATTTGTGCCTTGGTACGGCGTTTGGGTTTATAAGGAAGATAGATATCTTCGAGTGCAGTTTTATTATCAGCGTCTTCTATGCTCTGGCGCAGCTCATCAGTCAGTTTGCCCTGTTCTTCGATGCTGGATAATACAGTTTGTTTGCGTTCCTGTAATTCACGCAGATATTGTAATCGTTCAGCCAGCGTCCGCAGCTGAGTATCATCCAGCCCGCCTGTGGCTTCTTTACGGTAGCGTGCCACAAACGGTACCGTAGCGCCATCATCCAGCAGGTCAATCGCTGCCTGAATTCGTGCGGAAGCAACATTCAGCTCCGAAGCAATTTTCTCAGTGATGTTCATAACAGTCTAATAAGCAATAAAAAGGCAAGCATAGCCGGCTGAAGTGGCTTTGTCACCTGTTCATGTCAGTTAAAAAGCCAGTTAGTTATACCAAATACTGAATAAGATGAGCAGTATCGATAAAAAAGCTATTTGTCTGAGACAAATAGCTTTTAAATATCCTTAGAATCAGGCAGATTTAACCGGCTACCGGATAAGTGCCCGGTATCAGAATATCTTTATTAACGGTTTTGATATCAGTATGACCGGTAAAGGCCATGCTGATATCCATTTCGTTATAAATAATTTCCAGTGCACGTGTTACCCCATCCTCACCATATGCACCCAGACCATACAGGAATGCGCGGCCAATTAGTGTACCCTTGGCTCCCATAGCAATAGCCTTGAGAACATCCTGTCCGCTGCGGATACCACTATCCAGCCAGACTTCAATATTATTGCCTACAGCAGAAATAATATTGGGTAAAGCATGGATGGTCGAAGGAGCACCATCCAGCTGGCGACCACCATGGTTAGACACTATAATTGCATCTGCGCCGGATTTCACAGCCATTTCTGCATCTTCGGCATCAAGAATGCCTTTAATAATCAATTTTCCGCCCCATAAATTCTTGATTTCTTCTATGTCTTTCCAGCTGAGGCGCGGATCAAACTGTTCAGATGTCCATGAAGACAGTGATGTCATGTCGGCAACGCCTTTGGTATGTCCGACAATATTACGGAAAGTGCGACGCTGTGTATTCAGCATAGCCAGACACCATTCCGGCTTAGTAGCCAGATTCATCCAGTTGCGCAGTGTGGGTTTAGGCGGCGTAGACAGCCCGTTTTTAATATCTTTATGTCTTTGTCCCAGAACCTGTAAATCAGCAGTAACCACCAATGCTGAGCATTTGGCTTCCTGAGCACGGCGAATCAGATCGCGCATGAATTCGCGGTCACGCATAACATATAATTGAAACCAGAACGGAGCGCTGGTATTTTCTGCCACGTCTTCAATAGAACATATAGACATAGTAGACAGCGTAAACGGCACACCGAATTTTTCGGCCGCACGTGCAGCCAGAATTTCTCCGTCGGCATGCTGCATACCGGTTAATCCGGTAGGTGCCAGTGCTACCGGCATTTTTACTGTCTGACCAGCCATTGTTGTTTCCAGTGTACGGCCGGTCATATCCGTCAATACACGCTGGCGTAATTTAATTTCCTGAAAATCATTACTATTGGCATGATAGGTAGATTCAGTCCACGAACCAGTATCAGCATAATCATAAAACATCTTAGGTACTTTGCGTTTGGCAACTTTACGCAAATCTTCGATACAGGTTATTTTGCTTAATTTGTTTTGCATGTGGATACCTATTTTTCAAATTTTCTTTGAAGAAAACAGTCTTAGCTAGAGAAGATAATGTTATACATCAATTTTATTCGGTTGTAATCACCATCATTGATTTCCAACCGATTCTTAAATAGTTATTCATCTGCCAGAATCAAAATGAAGCTGACAGACAGGAATCAGAATTCAGACAACGCGCGATAGTTTATATATCATCACCATAATCAGAATCAGCAGGCAGCTAATGCCAACCAGCATAGTCCATGGACCCCAGCGTTGTGAGCGTCCGCAAAATCCGGCAGTTAGTATGGCACAACAGACACCAAGTAAAATCAGTAAAATATAAAAATCCATCTTTTGCTCCAGTTGTATTTCTTTATTGTAAATAATCGCTACGATTATTGTAACGGTCAGTTTGCAAATATGTCTGTTTTTTTACAGGACATTAAATATTCACAATTTCTGCTTATGGATATTTTCATCTGTCTGAATGATTATAAACTGGCAATAATAATAAAATCAGAAATTTTGCGGCAAAAAAGACAGATATAAATGGTATTTTTTAGTCTGTAGAGCAATGGCCAGATAAAATAAAACCCCGCTTGGAAGCGGGGTTAAATAGTATCAGGAAAAAATTAGTCTTTTTTCTCTTTATCTTTTACTTCTTCAAATTCAGCGTCTACAACGTCATCGCTGCCTTTGCTTTGTGACTGTTCAGTCTGGGCACCAGCTTGCTGACCTTCGGCCTGTGCCTGAGCATACATCATTTCGCCCAGTTTCTGGCTGGCTGTACCTAAAGCCTCGGCTTTAGCATCAATTGCAGCTTTATCTTCGCCTTTAACAGCTTCTTCAGCTTCCTTGATGGCTGCTTCAATTTTTTCTTTTTCAGCAGCATCCAGTTTGTCGCCATATTCAGTCAAAGATTTCTGTACTGAATGAATCAAAGCTTCAGCCTGATTGCGACTGCTTACCAGTTCGGATAGTTTACGATCTTCCTCAGCATTAGCTTCTGCATCTTTTACCATGCGTTCGATTTCTTCTTCGCTCAGACCGGAAGAAGCCTGAATGGTGATATTAGCTTCTTTGCCGGTACCTTTGTCTTTTGCAGATACATGCAAAATACCGTTGGCGTCGATATCAAAAGTAACTTCTACCTGAGGCACACCACGGGGTGCAGGAGGAATATCACCCAGATTAAATTGTCCCAGACTCTTATTAGCAGAAGCACGTTCACGTTCACCCTGTAATACATGGATGGTTACTGCACTTTGATTATCTTCAGCTGTAGAGAATGTCTGAGTTGCTTTAGTCGGAATGGTGGTGTTTTTGTTGATGAGTTTAGTCATCACACCGCCCATGGTTTCAATACCCAGAGACAAAGGTGTTACATCAAGTAACAGCACGTCGTTACGGTCACCGGCCAGTACGGCACCCTGAATAGCAGCACCTACAGCAACAGCTTCATCAGGATTAACATCACGGCGCGGTTCTTTACCGAAGAAATCTTTAACAGCTTCCTGTACTTTTGGCATACGGCTTTGACCGCCTACCAAAATAACATCATTAATATCATTTACGCTCAGACCGGCATCTTTAATTGCAGTGCGGCAAGGTTCGATAGAGCGGGTAATCAGATCTTCTACCAGACTTTCAAACTTGGCACGGGTAATTTTCATCGCCAGGTGTTTCGGGCCGGAAGCGTCCATGGTGATGTAAGGCAGATTGATTTCTGTCTGCTGACCACTGGAAAGTTCGATTTTCGCTTTTTCAGCAGCTTCTTTCAGACGTTGCAGAGCCATTACATCATTTTTCAGATCGATACCCTGATCTTTTTTGAATTCATCAATGATGTAGTTAATCAAACGCTGGTCGAAGTCTTCACCGCCCAGGAATGTATCACCATTGGTGGCCAGTACTTCAAACTGTTTGTCGCCATCAACTTCAGCGATTTCAATAATAGAAATATCAAATGTACCACCGCCAAGGTCGTATACGGCAATCTTGCGGTCGCCTTTTTCGCCTTTATCCATACCGAAAGCCAGAGCTGCGGCAGTTGGTTCATTGATAATACGTTTTACATCCAGACCGGCAATACGACCGGCGTCTTTAGTAGCCTGACGCTGACTGTCATTAAAATAAGCCGGCACGGTAATAACAGCTTCAGTTACTTTTTCACCCAGATAATCTTCAGCTGCTTTTTTCATTTTACGCAATACTTCGGCAGATACTTGCGGAGGTGATAATTTTTCACCATGTGCTTCTACCCATGCGTCGTTATTATTTGCTTTAACAATCTGAAAAGGCATAGATTTAATATCGCGCTGTACTTCAGCATCATCAAATTTGCGGCCGATCAGACGTTTTACAGCATAAATAGTATTTTTCGGATTGGTAACAGCCTGACGTTTGGCTGGTGCACCTACCAGAATTTCGTTATCGTCCAGATAAGCAACAATTGAAGGCGTAGTACGTGCACCTTCCGCATTTTCAATTACTTTAGTCTGGCCACCTTCGGAAATGGCAACACAGGAGTTGGTGGTACCTAAGTCAATACCGATTACTTTTGCCATAATTAATAATCTCCTAATTATTTAATTTCGTACTTTGCGCCGCTATATTACGGCTGCAAACAGGGTGGTTAATTACCACCGCCATACTATTGCTAATGAATCGTAAATGGGTATGCCCGGCACGATTTCAAGCATAGTTTTGCAAAATTTATCTATTTAATCGCATCCGGAAAATCTGCTTTAACATCAATAGCGTTTACTTACACAGCTGTATGTTATATTCATTCAGGCTTAAACAGTATAATCATCTGACTTTCGTTAATACCGTCTGATACTTTTTTGCTTTATATCAGACGGTATTTTGCTATAAAAGTATACAATCACATTCAGTTTAGTGATTTCTGTCTGGCTGTAGTCTGTATCTTTATGATTTAGGAGTATGTTGTATGCCTGTAAAAATTGGGTTTAAACCCATTCCCGCGGCTATTGCGCTGATAATCGCTCTGATTATCTGGTTCATACCGGTTCCAGAGGGGGTTTCACCTCAGGCATGGCATTTACTGGCCATGTTTGTCGGAGTTATTGCTGCCATTATCGGCAAAGCAATGCCAATTGGCGCACTATCTATTATTGCCATTATGCTGGTTGCCTTAACCGGAGTAACTAATAATGATCCCAGTAAGGCTATGGGTGATGCCTTAAGCAGTTTTGGAAATCCGCTGATCTGGCTGATTGGTGTGGCAATTATGATTTCGCGCGGTTTATTAAAAACCGGTCTTGGTGCACGTGTGGGCTATCTGTTCATTAGGTTATGGGGTAAACGTACGCTGGGTGTTGCCTATAGTCTGGCCGTAGTGGAATTAATACTGGCTCCGGTTACACCGAGTAATACTGCTCGTGGCGGTGGCATTATTCACCCAATCATGAAGTCTATTGCATCCAGCTATGATTCTGATCCTGAAAAGGGCACAGAAAAACGTATGGGTAAATTTTTGGCTCTGGTAAATTATCATGCCAATCCCATCAGCTCAATCATGTTTATTACTGCTACCGCTCCTAACCCGTTAATTGTGAGGCTAATTGCCGATGTAACCAATAAAAATATTAATTTGACATGGGGTACATGGGCTTTGGCAATGTTAATACCGGGTCTGATAGCGATGTTCCTGATGCCACTGATTATTTACTGGTTGTATCCGCCTGAAATCAAGCAAACACCCAATGCCGTTGCTTTTGCTCAAGAGCGTCTGAAAGAGCAGGGGCCGATGACCCGTGATGAAAAAATCATGCTGGGTATTTTTGCAGTATTGCTGATTTTATGGGCAGGTGTGCCGGCAATGCTGTTTGGTGACGCATACATTATAGACGCGACCACTACTGCATTCATTGGTTTGTCATTGTTATTGTTAACCGGTGTATTAAGCTGGGATGATATTCTGAAAGAAAAAAGTGCATGGGATACCATTACCTGGTTTGCTGCATTAGTCATGATGGCTACTTTCCTGAATAAACTCGGATTGATTAAATGGTTCTCTGGTGTGCTGGAAAGCAGCATAGGCGGACTGGGTATGGGCTGGATGGGTGCCTGTGCCTTATTATTACTGGCTTATATGTATGCGCACTATATGTTTGCAAGTACTACTGCTCACATTACAGCCATGTTTGCTGCCTTCTATTCTGCCGGTCTGGCGCTTGGCGCACCTCCGATGCTGTTTGCACTGATGATGGCTGCAGCTTCCAGCATCATGATGACACTAACGCATTATGCTACTGGTACTTCACCTGTGATATTCGGTTCAGGCTATGTTACTTTAGGCGAATGGTGGAAAGTCGGTTTCATCATGAGTGTAGTCGAACTGATTATATTTGTGGCTATCGGTGGTGTTTGGTGGAAAGTTCTGGGTTATTATTAATCTGATTAATCTATTATTGCAGGCTGCCATAAAGTATGGCAGCCTGTTTTGTTGTCTGAAATCAAATTCAATGAATTTTTAAAGAATTTCACTTGTTGCGTTTGTATAGAATGGGTTATGATGCCCTGCCTTAAGGGAGTAGTTGCACAGGTGGTTTCTTCAAGCCTGTGGTTACGGTCAACATATTTACAGTTTTTGCTGTATGGTCGTAACGTCCTTGCCTGTTGGCGGACTAACGAGACTTGAGACACATAAAACCGTTACGGCGGGGGTTTTATTGTGTCTTTTGTCTTTTGCCCGCCAACGGTATTCTGAAAATGATTCATGCTTTTCTTTCTTCTGTCATTCCAGTTGCGCTTGCTGAAATTGGTGACAAAACTCAATTACTGACTTTATTTCTGGCAACCCGATTTTCGCGCAAATATTCCATCATTGCCGGTATGCTTTGTGCCACCTTACTTAATCATATTGTTTCTGCATGGTTTGGCGTAGAAGTAGCACGTTTTTTTACACCGCAGTTAATGGGCTGGGTTGTAGGCTTCAGTTTTCTGATAGTTGGTTTATGGCTGTTAAAGCCGGATAAAGATGATGGTGTAGATACTCGCTTTATGCGTTATGGTCCGTTCGTGGCCACCGCAGTATTATTTTTTCTGGCAGAAGTGGGTGATAAAACCCAAATTGCTACTATTTTGCTGGCAGCTCAATACCGTGATTTATTTTCAGTAGTTCTGGGTAGTACAGTAGGTTTGTTATTAGCTAATGTTCCGGTAATATTTTTCGGAAACTGGCTGATGCAGCGTTTACCCTTAAACTGTATCCGTATAGGAGCCTGCATTCTGTTCTGTCTTTTAGGTATTATCACCCTGATTCAGACATGGTTATATTAAAAACTATCAGATAAATATGCAAAATTTATAACATTAAGCGGATTCAAATATTATGCAAAAACAATTGAAACAACGGTGTGAATGGGTCAACGCCGACCCATTGTATGAACACTATCATGATTTTGAATGGGGAAAAATACAGAGAGACGGGCAAAAACTGTTTGAAAAGATTTGTCTGGAAGGCCAGCAGGCGGGCTTATCATGGATTACCGTATTAAAAAAACGCGATGAATACCGGCGTTGTTTCTATGATTTCAATCCGCATCAAATTATTACAATTACCGATATTGAACCACTATTACAGAATTCCGGGCTTATTCGCCATCCGGCCAAACTCAAAGCAATTATTAATAATGCCCATGCATATCTATCCATGCAGCAACATGGGGAAGATTTTGCCAGTTTTATCTGGTCATTTGTTAATGATCAACCGATTATAAATCACTATAAACATTTATCAGAGGTGCCAACACAGACAGAAATTAGTCGCGCTATGTCCAAAGCTTTAAAAAAGCGTGGTTTTAGCTTTGTAGGTCCGACTACGTGCTATGCGTTTATGCAATCAATGGGATTAGTAAATGATCATTTAACAAACTGTTTTTGTGCCCAGCATTAAAATAACTATTATTTCTGTGATTCATCATGTAATTTGCTTTTAACGTTTACGTAAATAACCTAAAACACGAAAAGAATCTATTTTCCATAATCCATCTTTATAAATTAACGGAA
The DNA here is from genome assembly GCF_016101225.1 of Snodgrassella sp. W8135. Classification (NCBI taxonomy): domain Bacteria; kingdom Pseudomonadati; phylum Pseudomonadota; class Betaproteobacteria; order Neisseriales; family Neisseriaceae; genus Snodgrassella; species Snodgrassella sp. W8135. The sequence continues at coordinate 6,122 of NZ_JACFQX010000008.1, read as the reverse complement.
AAGTGGCACGACTACTGGCAGTAGGACCAGGATTTTGCTGAACAATCTCAATATCATTGTCAGTAACTTTACTGATAATGGCTACGTGACCATATTTAGACCAGTCTAAGACAATAATATCGTCAACTTGAGGTTTTGTGGGAGAGCCGTTATGGAACTGAAGTAAATTACGTTTAGGATTAAGATTTCCATCTGGTATCGAATCATCAAAAAATTGTTTGGCATGACCGTAACTGTCAGGCATTTTATGATTAAAGCGTTCATAATAGTAGCGCTTAATAAATTCGACACATTGATACTTTAATCCTAAATTATAGCCATCTGGTGCTATATTTCTTTCACTTACATGGCTGATTTTTCCATTGTAGTAAACCTTAACACCATTGAATTCATCGACAACCGTACCTATTTTGCTTTCATCGACAAAGAGATCTTCATATACATAATAAAAACTGAATCCTAATAATATTAATACAATAATTATTGGGAAGAAAACTTTTTTAGATTTAAGTAAAATTTTGTTTCCCTATTATTTAGTATATTATCATTATGTTAATTAATAATTAAAAGTAAATTTAAGAAGGATGAAGTAATTTTATGATTTTTATTTATGTGGTTAAGTGCAATCTTTGAAATTATCAGAAACATCAGGAGAATAAATTAAATAACGTAAACTCTGTACTTATATTACAATAATATAAAAAATACCCGTACACCAGATAATTTGTCTTACAATTATATTTTGTAAAGATTTCAGTCACTGGTTAATTATCCAAATCAGCAAATTGTGCTATAAAACTACATTGTGTATGTATTTAAATGTGGACGTAACGAGTAATTGTTATGCAAAACAAGTTCAGATTTAGCTTTTATTTCATTATCTGTTTATTGTTTTTCAGTGATATGGATGTAGTTTGGGCTGAAGACACAACAGCAGCTGTATCCACAGCCAGTGAGCCTAAATCTGTGGTCTGGTATGCTTGTCCGCTGGCAAATAATCATGTCAGCTATACAACCAAACCTTTAGATGTTCAGTGTCAGATTGCAAAGTATCCACCCGCAGATGATGATAATCTAAAAAAATATTCTCTGGAAAATCAGAATGCTCCGGGTTTGGAGCAATTGCAGCGTCTTTGGTACAGCGCTGAATTTGGACAAGACAGTGACTTAATGAAAACACCGGCTTCTCCCAAAATAGGTATTTCACTGCGACAACAGCCCCCGAAACCTGAAACTGTGACTATGATTAGAAATAAAAATAATATGGCTACAGTACCGGCTAAAATAATCACTATACCCAAACTGACACCAAAACAACTGGTTCAGCGTGATATTGCCAGTGAACAGAATGCATTGACAATAGCCCAGCAAAAGTTGCGTCAGGCACAAAAGCAGGGAGCAACAGCACAAATTCAGCGCTGGCAACAAAATATAACAGACCGGCAAGCCAATATCCGCGTATTAAAGCAGGAACTCAGCCGATACTAAAAATTAATTTGTTTGCTATTGAATAAATACAAGTACTCAAACTTGCAGCCAGAATGTTACCGGTCCGTCATTAATCAGGGAAACCTGCATATTTGCGGCAAAGATACCAGTTTTAGTCACAATTTGTTTCTGGCATAATTCAACAAAATAATTATACAAATCATTGGCTTTTTCTGGTGCTGCACCTTTGGTAAAACTAGGGCGCATCCCTTTTTTAGTATCAGCAGCAAGCGTAAATTGTGAAACAACCAGTAACTGACCATTAGCCTGCTTAACGTTCAAATTCATTTTATTATCTTGATCACTAAAAATCCGATAACCAAGTACTTTGTCACAGAGACGTTCAGCTTTTTGTAAATCATCTCCTTCTTCCACACCTAATAACACCAGTAATCCCTGATCTATTTGTCCAACTATTTCAGAGTTTACACAGACGCTGGCTTCTTTCACACGTTGTATTAATGCAATCATAGAAAATCCTGTTTCGAATCTGTTTGAATTTAAATTCATTTATAGATTACAGATTATTTAATCAATTTTCATATGATTAAATAATCTGTAATTATATATAACTTAAATCAGAAAATTTTGTGCATCAAAAAACGCCTGTTATAGAGTACAGGCGTTTTTTGATTGCTCTAAAATTTAATCAGCATCATGAATAAATTTTACCCCAGTTAACTGCGAAGCCAAAATAGCAGACTTAATCATGCGCAAGGCTTTAGGGCGGACAAAATTGCGTCTGGAGGCCAAAACCACGCGCCGTTCCGGTGTCGGGCTGGTAAAAGGAATAATACTGAACAACAGATGATCATTCTCTGTTAAAGCTGTAGCTGGCATGACACTAATACCCAGACCACTGGCCACCATATGTCTGATCGTATTGATAGAACTTCCCTGAATACTATTAGACAGTCCCTGAATTTTCTGACGCGAAGCCAATTCCTGACAGCTAGCCAGTACATTATCACGCATACAGTTGCCTTCGGTGAGCAATAATACCCGTTCCTCACCTAGTTGCTTTGGTGTAACCTCGTCCAATTGCTCGAAAGCATGGCCTTTTGGAACAATAACAAAAAAAGGCTCATCATAAAGCGGGATAGTTTCCAACCCGGTTTCAACAAATGGCTCGGCTACTACAATAGCATCCAGATCACCACGCTTAAGTGATTCTTTTAATACATCTGTATAGTTTTCATCCAGCTGTAATGGCATTTCAGGAGCCATCTCTCGCAAAGATAAAATCAACTTTGGCAGCAGATACGGTGCAATGGTAAAAATCAGACCAAGTTTAAATATTCCTTCCAGCTCACTCTGTTCCTGATTCGCCATCAGCTTAATACGATCAGCTTCTTCAAGAACACGGCGAGCCTGTACCACAATTCGCTGGCCAGCATCAGTTGTCATTACCTCATTACTGCTGCGATCAAATAATGGCAGCCCAAGCTCCTCTTCCAGCTTCTTAATTGCAATGGATAAAGTAGGCTGACTTACAAAACATCGCTGGGCAGCACGTCCGAAATGTTTTTCCTGAGCTACCGCCACAATATAGCGCAATTCAGTCAGCGTCATTAACTGGCCTTTTTCTTTCCTGTTTCAGGTAAAGTAATATTCAATGCCAATACATCCATACCGTTTTTCTTTTCCTGAGAAATATGAATATCATTTAAAGAAACATGAACATATTTTGATAACACTTCCAGTAACTCTTTTTGTAGTGTAGGTAAATAATCCGGTGTATGAGTGGCTCGCTCCTGCGCAATAATAATTTGTAAACGATCGCGAGCCGTTTTTGCGGATTGTTGCTTTTTGCCAAAAAGAAAATCTATTATAGACATGTCTTATCCTCCAAACAGTCGCTTGAGAAAACCTTTTTTCTCAGTATCTAGAAAACGGATTGGACGATCCTCACCCAGCAGGCGAGCGACAACATCTTTATAAGCATCCGCAACAATAGAATTTTCCTGCAAAATAACCGGTGTGCCTGAATTAGATGCCTGTAATACATTTTGTGATTCCGGAATAACACCAATTAATGGAATACGCAAAATATCCTGAATATCCTGCACGGACAGCATTTCGCCTTTTTCAACACGTTCAGGTGAATAGCGGGTAATCAGTAAGTGTTCTTTCACTGGTGCACTGTTGGTTTCAGCACGACGTGATTTGCTGGATAAAATACCCAGAATACGGTCAGAGTCACGTACACTGGATATTTCCGGGTTGGTAGTGACAATGGCTTCATCGGCAAAATACAAAGCCATCAATGCGCCTTGCTCAATACCAGCCGGTGAATCGCAAACTACATATTCAAAGCCCATTTTCACGGTCAGATCTTTTAAAACCTTTTCTACACCGTCGCGGGTAAGCGCATCTTTATCCCGAGTCTGAGAAGCCGGTAACACATAAAGATTTTCGCAGTGTTTATCTTTAATTAATGCCTGATTCAGAGTAGCTTCATCCTGAATAACATTAATCAGATCATAAACTACACGGCGTTCGCAACCCATAATCAAATCCAGATTACGTAAGCCCACATCAAAATCAATTACCGCAGTTTTATGACCGGCTAAAGCCAGACCTGTTGAAATACTGGCACTGGTTGTGGTCTTACCAACACCACCTTTACCTGACGTCACCACAATAATCTTTGCCACAATCAAAATCCTTTTTGTTATATAAATGAATCTGTCAATACATTCAAAAATCAGTCATAAAATTAATGCGCCTGAATCGCACTAAGCACCAGCCGGTCATTCTGCAGAAAAATCTGTACAGGGTGACGATACAGATGTGCTGGTAATTGTTGATCAAAAATGCGATAAATTCCTGCTACAGATACCAGTTCAGCCTGCATAGACTGTGCAAAAATACGCGTATCCTTGTTTCCGGCAGCACCAGCCAATGCCCGGCCGCGTAAAGGACCATAAATATGAATATTGCCATCTGCAATAATTTCCGCTCCTTCACTTACCAGTCCCAGAACAATTAAATCAGATTTTTCCGCATAAACCTGCTGACCGGTACGAATAGTGCGATCTATCACCAGCGTCGGTAAGGCAGAAGCAGATGAAGTGATTTTTTCTTTTTCAGTAATTTGTGGTATTTGCGCCTCAGTCACAGCTTTGACGCGTGCACTGGCCTGTTCCTCTGGAAGAATGCTAAAAGCAATATTATGCTGTTTAGCCAGATTGGACCAAGATAAATCGGTATGGCGGATAGCAATAATGCGCAAATTATATCGTGCAAACAGCGCAATCAGCTTCGCTAAATTCACATTTGCCTGATTGGAAAGATTTTGCAGATCCAGAGTAAAAGGCATATTGCGTAAATTACCAAAACGTTCTGCCCGTTGCTTTAGTTCCTGGTTAATCAAAGTCAGATCATCTGTCAGTAATTGTACTGACAGCGTATCCAGACGCGCAGATTTCACATTAAAAGCAGCATTCATTAACGTGTTTGCCCAAGTAAATTATGGTTAGAATAATAGAGTAAGTATTGAAGTGTACCGTTTTGGTTAAGAGGCTTCAATTGCAACACATAGTCTCAGGTAAAATAATCGTCTTTTAATTTAGAAAAATTAATAATGACAACTAGCTCCATTTGCCTGAAAAAAGCACGCAGACCAAGCGTAAATATTGTTGGTGCAGGTAAGGTTGCCTCAACATTAGCCATAATCTGGCATCAAAGTAAACTGATTAATATTCAGGCTGTCTGGAATCGCAATTTTTCAGCTGCAGAGTATCTCAAAAATCACATACCGCACATCCAAGTACACAAACAACTGGAAACTTTACCACCAGCGGATATTATAGTCATAGGTGTTAGCGATCAGTTCATCGAAGAAATTGGTTGGAAAATACATCAAATTGACTGGCTAAAGGCTGACACATTGATACTTCATTTCAGTGGTGCATTAAATAGCAATATATTAGTACCACATAAGCAACAGAAATTATTAGTAGGTTCATTACATCCGGTATTTGCCTTTGCTTCGATAGAAACGGCCATCAATACTTTACCGGGGCATCCATGTGCAATAGAAGGTGATGAAGAAGCATTATCTTTATTATATAAGTTGGCACAGGCAGCAGACTTAATCTGCTTTAATATTGATTCTGCTCAGAAAAACCGTTACCACGCGGCTCTCTCCATAAGTGCAAATTTTTTAGTAACCTTAAATGCATTTGCAAGAAATATATTGACTTCCCTGTCTTTGCCACAAGAATTGGCAGAAGCTCTGGTAAATCAGCTAATGCAGCAAAATCTCAATCAATTGCAGATAATGTCTCCGGAAGAAGCCTTAACCGGCCCCATTAAACGTGGTGACAGCAATACCATTGCCCTCCACTGGCAAACATTAGAACATTCAGAACAAACACTATATAAAGTATTGGCAGAGCAAACCTTACACTTAACCACATTGAGTGCAGAAAAACAGCAACAGATTTTGCAAATCATCAATTCACAAGAGAATTAGACAGTAAATACACAGCAAAGAATGCGAATTTGATGTAATCAAAAATAATAGATCAAAAATAAACTTAGTAAAAACAGTTGAATGAGGAGGAAGTCAAAAATAAATGCAGGCAGGAGTTGACAGGGGATTTGTGGAGGCGTATAGTTCGCCTTCT
>NZ_JACFQX010000017.1:0-204 GCF_016101225.1 Snodgrassella sp. W8135 | reverse complement strand
TGTCAACCGGTCTGAACACAGCTAATAGCAGCATAAACAGCCTGTCAAGCGGATATGCCAGTATCAATAATCAGGTATCTTCATTAAATCAGGATGCCCTGCAATGGAATGGCGGTATAAGTGCATATGATGCCAGTCATGGAAGCGGTAGTGCACAAAGAATTACCCATGTAGCTGCCGGTAATGTATCAGCAGATTCAACCG
>NZ_JACFQX010000016.1:0-214 GCF_016101225.1 Snodgrassella sp. W8135 | reverse complement strand
CAACCGGACTGAACAGTCTGTCAACCAGCATGAGCAGCATGGCAGACATTCAGCAGGGTAGTATATCCACAATCATTGCTGATAATCTGAAAGATGTAAATCAAAACGTATCCAGCCTGTCGACCGGTCTGAACACAGCAAATAGCGATATAGCCAGCCTGTCAAGCGGATATGTAAATATCAATAACCAGGTATCTTCATTAAATCAGGATGC
>NZ_JACFQX010000015.1:0-221 GCF_016101225.1 Snodgrassella sp. W8135 | reverse complement strand
CACTGCGTCAGCAGTCCTTCCCTCTCTGACCTAGATACAGCAACAGCAGCCATTGGGCTGCTGCGGTATTGTTTTTTCTTCTGTTTTATTCTCAGTACTTAAAGTAAGAAACCCGGCTGACTAATCAACCGGGTTTTTCTATAGGGAGTCTGGCGGTGTCCTACTTTCACATGGGCAATCCATACTATCATCGGCGCTAGGTCGTTTCACGGTCCTGTTCG
>NZ_JACFQX010000007.1:0-48188 GCF_016101225.1 Snodgrassella sp. W8135 | reverse complement strand
GCGGTATAAGTGCATATGATGCCAGTCATGGAAGCGGAAGTGCACAAAGAATTACCCATGTAGCTGCCGGTAATGTATCAGCAGATTCAACTGATGCAATTAACGGAGGTCAGTTCTTTAGTCTCTCCAGTTACATCTCTGTTTCAACCAGTCTGAGCAGTCTGTCAACAACTGTTTCATCAGCTGTTACTAGTCAAATCAATTCTATAGGCAGCTCTCTGTTCAGTAATTATGAAAGTCTGTCAAGCACAGTAAGCAGTGTGTCAACTGCTTCCGGAAATATGCAGACAGTTATGTCTTATCTGAACGAGCATGCGATCCAATGGAATGATGAACAAGGCGGATTTGATGCAGGCCAAATCAACGGTATGACTCGTGGTTCTAATCTTGGCAAAATTATGAATCTGGCAGATGGTGATCTTACTCCAGATTCGCATGATGCGGTAAATGGCGGCCAGTTATACACAGTAAAATCTGAGCTGACTGCCGGTCTGAGTTCTTTGTCAACCACTACAGAATCGATATCAACATCTTTGGGTGGCACAAACTTGGGCAGTATGAGTACCAGTATCTCTAATATGAGTTCCAGTATCGCTGAGCTGAATGCGAATGCGTTATTGTGGAATGGTGCAGTTTATAATGCTGCTCGCGGAGGTATTGCACAGAAAATTACCGGTGTTCAAGGTGGTAATATAGCAGCCGGTTCTCTTGATGCAGTAAATGGTGATCAGTTGTATTCCCTGTCATCTGGTTTGACAAGCCTGTCAACAGCAGTAAGCGGTCTGCCCGCAGGCACTATTTCTGATGATACACTGTCGAGTCTGTCAACTGCAATCAGTAAAAACATAGACAGTCAGATTTCCTCTGTAGCATCTTATCTGGGTACTGCCTCCCAACCGGGGACAAATAGTATTAAGCAGCCTAAATACGATATTACTACGCCGTCAGGCAGTATAGTGTCAGCCAATAATGTAAAAGATGCTCTGGAAAATCTGGAAAATTATGGCACTAAATATGCAAAGAGTAACTCAGCAAAAGCAGCCTCAGTTGCACAGGGAATTGATTCAGTTGCAATAGGCGGTGCATCAATGGCCAGCGGCACCTCAGCAGTTGCCATCGGTGATTCTGCCAGTGCATCGTCAGCCAATGGTGTTGCTCTGGGCAGTCAGGCGAAAGTAACTCAGAGCGGAGGCGTAGCACTTGGATCTGGATCGGTAGCAAGTACAGCAGCCGGTAAAGAGGGCTATATTCCGGTAACGGCAACGCAGCAGCAGGCAGCAGCAATCCGGGCAACGAAGAGTACAGAAGGAGCGGTATCTGTAGGAGATGCATCGAAAGGTGTATATCGTCAGATAACCGGGGTTGGCGCGGGTACGGCTGATACTGATGCAGTCAATGTGGCTCAGCTTAAGGGGGTGAATAATCAGGTTAGCATGATAAATGAATATGTTAACCAGATGAATGACAACATTCATCATGTTGAGCGTCGTGCCTATTCCGGTACGGCACTGGCCATGGCTCTGTCCGGTGCTTATCTGCCCTCCCTGAATGGTGGTGAACAGACCGTTGGTGTTGGTGTCGGTGCATATCGTGGCTATGGTGCTGTCGGCCTTAACTTTAAGGCAGCAAGTAAGAACGGCAAAGTGACATGGGGTGCAGGTGTTTCTACTACGGGCAAAGAGACAGCTGTTAATTCAGTACTTGGCTTTAAATGGTAAGAAAACCTGATTAAAAGCAGACTTCCGGGTTTTTCCTGTGAAGTCTGTAAATCTTATTTATTGATCACTAATTGTATTTTTACTAAGAATACGGATTAACATGCGTATCGGTATTTCTGTTATTACTCATGCCAATCAGAATATCTGGGAAAATGGCATGAGTCAGAATATTATATTTTTGGTTCAGAGCCTGAAGGCTATTCCGTTTGTTAAAGCAGTTGATCTGATTAATGTGGGCGGGCAGCCGGGAATGGCAGAGCAAATTGATTTAAGTTTGTTTGATTTGCATCTGATGTCGGAACAGGAAGCTGAGGATGCTTTTGATGTCATTATTGAACTGGCCGGCGCGTTAAGTCCGCACTGGCTGGCGTTGCAGCGGGCACGCGGGAAAAAAGTGGTATTTTATTGTGTTGGTCAGCCTTATGTTGGTCTGGCAGAATACAATGTCTTTGAAAAACCGACCAGTTTTCCGCCGGTAGACCGTTCTGATGAAGTATGGGTTTTGCCTAAAGATAAGGGCTATATTCCGATGCTGCGGACAATGTACCGTTGTCCGGTACATGTTACGCCCTATTTGTGGGATCCGATGTTTGTATCCAGACGTAAGCAGGAAATTTCTGAGCATGGTTTCTATTTTGGCTGGCGCGATAATCTTCAGGATGGTGTTAAAACGCCGTTGAATGTGGCTATTTTCGAACCTAATATTTCAGTGGTGAAGACTTCATCCATTCCGATGCTGGCCTGTGATGAAGCCTATCGGGCAGAGCCGCAGTCAATAGGTATGATGCATGTGCTCAATACGCTGCATATGAAAGATCATCTGACAATGCTGTATCTGGCCAATTCACTGAATCTGGTAAAAGATCATAAAGCGTGTTTTTACGGCCGCCATGATATTGCTGGTTTTATGGCACAGCATGCCAATGCGGTGGTTTCGCATCAATGGTGCAATGACCAGAATTATTTGTATCTGGATGCACTGTATGGTGATTATCCACTGATTCATAATTCACCCTGGTTAAAAGAGTTTGGTGCCGGCTATTATTATCCGGATTTTAATGCTGCAGAGGCAGGCAGACTGCTTATTCATGCCTGGCAGCATCATGAGGAAAATCTGGGCAGTCAGCGGCAGGCTTCTCAGGCTTTGTTTAAGGCCACTTCACCTCTGACAGAAGCCAATATCGCTGCTCATGCACAATTATTAACTAATCTGTGTGCTGATCGTCCGGAATTATTAAGGAATTAACTCATGTCGTCGGTGTCTTCACTTCGTATCGGTGTTTCAATTTATGTGCGTAAAGGAGCACAGTCGCTGTGGGAAAACGGTATTTTTCAGAATTGTCTGTTTCTGGCGATGCTGTTACAAAAATCACCGGTTGTCAGTAATACTGTGTTGGTTGCCGGTTCCGGTGACGGTGACATGCAGGACGCAATGAATTTTCTGAAGGATTCACCAGTACCAGTAATTGACATGGCCAGTGCTCTGAACGAGCTGGATGTCATGATTGAAATGAGTGCTCAGCTATCCAAAGAGTGGATGATAAGTTTCAAGGCTCAGGGTGGTAAAGTAGTCAGTATGCGGGTAGGTAATGATTATGTGATTGATATTGAACGCATGCTGTTCAATAAACCTTCTGCATTGCTGATTACAGGTGCGCCATATGATGAGGTATGGACATTACCTGAGTATGAGAAAAGCTGTATGCCCTATTTTGCCAGTACTTTTCGTACTCCGGTCAGAATTATGCCGCATTTGTGGAGTCCGGTTATTCTGAATAAGGCTTGTGAAAGACTGCCGGAAAATGAGAAGTTCGGATATCGGCCTGGCCGCAGACGCTGGCGTATTGGTATGTTTGAGCCGAATATGTGTATGGTAAAAACCAGTTATATACCTATGCTGGTCTGTGAAAATGCGCATCGTCTGAATCCGGATTTTATTGAACATATCTATATTTGTAATACTCTGAATCTGAAAGAGCAGAATGCTTTTAATCTGTTTGCCCATAGTCTGAATATTATTCGTCATGGTCTGGCATCGTTTGAAGGCCGTTACCCGATCTGGCAGGTTGTATCACGCTACTGTGAAGCTATTGTTTGTCATCAGTGGGAAAATGCGCAGAATTATCTTTATTATGAAGCTTTATATGGCGGTTATCCGCTGATTCATAATTCGCATCTGATTGGTGATTGCGGGTATCGCTACCATGATTTTGATTGCGAAGAAGGCGGGCAGAAACTGGCAGATGCGTATAAGATGCACGATGAAAATCTTGCCGGTTATCGCGAAAAAGCAACAGCTTTTCTGGCAACTCTGGATCCGGAGGCAGAAAGTAATGTGCGCTGTTATACTAAAGCACTGAAATCTCTGTTTAAAGTATAGATTATCTTAAATTGATCGATATTTTAGTCTAATGTGTTCCTGCATAAAAGCTGCTGCTGATAAAACATATAAAACCGGTTGTTGGTAAAATATTTCCATAAAAAAATATGAATTTATCTAATACATCAAATTTGAATTCTGGCCATGTTCAGGATACCGGAGCCGCGCGCCTGCGTATAGGAATTACTATTGGTCTGAGTCACCCTGAAGAAACGCTGTGGAATAATGGTATTAAACAGAATGCTGTTTTTCTTGCTGAAGCATTGAAAAACTGTCCTAATGTAGATTCTGTGGTTCTGGCTAATACAACAGATGTGCCGGTTACTTCACGCTTACCATGGGATTTGGAGAGATGGCCGACCAAAAGTTTTATCGAGGTCAAGGATCAGATAGATGTATTGATTGAACTGGGCGGGCAGATTAGTGCTGAACAAACGGCTTATATTAAAGACCGGGGTGTACACCTGATTTCTTACTGCTGTGGTTTTGAATATATCCATATGATGGAGTCGGTTTTGTTTGCCCGCAATATGGGCGGGGCCAACCTGTTTATTAATCAGCGTTATGATGATATCTGGATGATTCCGCAGGTAGCCAATTGCAGTCGGGCTTATTTTGAAATATTCCGCCGCCACGAAGCACGTGTCGTGCCATTTGTGTGGAGTCCGGTCTTCCTGAATCAGAAGACCGCAGCTATGCCTTTTCAGGGTTTATGGCAGGTTCCGGTATCCGGTAAAGGCTGGCGTTTGTCGGTTATGGAGCCGAATATCGATGTGGTTAAATTCTGCCTGTATCCGATTCTGATTGCTGAAATAGTCTATCGTGATAAACCGGAATCTATTGATATTTTGCAGGTTTGTAATGCTTTGCCGATGGCGCAGAAATCCATGGAATTCATTGCGCTGATGAATCAGCTGGATATTGTGAAAAAGCACAAATCAGTATTTCTGGGGCGTTATGATACACCGACATTTCTGGCAACCAATACAGATGCGGTAATATCTCACCAATGGGAAAATCCGCTAAATTATTTCTATCTGGAAGTGTGCTGGCAGGGATATCCTTTGATTCATAATGCTGAGCTGATTTCAGATCTTGGCTATTATTATCAGGGTAATGATGTGCAAGCGGGTGCTAAACAGTTGCTATCTGCTATGAATGAGCATGCTGATAACTCAGCTCATTATATAGATGAGCAGCGGCGGCAGATTGCCCGCTTTCTGCCGGATAATACTGATTTGGTGGCCGGCTATTCTGCATTACTGACAGAACTGAAAGCCAGACCACTTCGCTAATTGCTATTTATTTTCCTGCATAAAAATATTGATATTATCCTCCAGCATGCTACAGATACGCTGTATGGCTTCTTCGCTGCCCCATGCCATATGCGGGGTAATAATCAGGTTAGGCAGGTGAGCTCGCAGTAACGGATTGCCATGTACCGGTGGTTCCTCGCTAAGTACATCTACGCCTGCTCCGCCTAACTGACCATATTTCAACGCCGCAACCAGTGGCTGTTCTGCAACCAGACCACCTCGTCCGACATTAATCAGTACGGCTTGTGGCTTCATCATTTTTAATTCCGCTTCATCAATCATATTGCGGGTTTGTTCATTCAGCGGGCAATGCAGGGAAATCACATCAGCTTGTTGTAATAGCTGGGTAAATGGGGTATAGCCATCCCGGCAACTACTGGCGTTTTTGTGTTCTCCCCAGAGAACATGCATTCCGAATGCCTGCGCCCGTGCAGCTAAAGCCTGTCCGATACCACCTTTCCCGAAAATTCCCAGTGTTTTGCCGTTCAAATCATGTATAGGTGCACCGAAATGGCAGAAAAAAGGGCTGTTTTCCCATAAGCCGGCAGCAACATCGCGCTGATAAGCAGGTAACTGGCGCATCAGTGCCAGAATCAGCATCATGGCATGTTCGGCAACCGTATCGTTTCCATAACCGCGAACATTACGAATACCGACATTGTGTTGTTGTGCTGTTTGCCGGTCAATGTGATCCAGACCGGTAGCCGGCACCGCAATTAACTGTAAGTGCGGACTATTGCGAATAGCTTCAGCATTAATTCGCACTTTATTGGATATAACAATATTTGCCTGAGCAATCCGGCCGGCTACTTCATCCGGGTTGGTATGGCTATAGCTGGTAATGTGATGAGGAAATTTGAAGTTAAACGGATATTCGGGCAGGGTTGCACGGTCCAGAAAAACGATTTCGCTGGTAGTCATATTATCTCCTGTTAATTGAAAAGCCTGCTATGGACAATAACATGCATGGGTTGAATGTCTGTGTTACAGTGTACGCTAATTTATTAATCAAGGATGAATGAATATGGATCTGGTGATTGAAGATTTGCAGCAGGGTACGGGTACGGAAGCTCAAAAGGGTAAGGAAATTACGGTACATTATACTGGTATGCTGGAAGACGGTACGGTGTTTGATTCCAGTGTTACCCGTCAGCAGCCGTTAACATTTACTCTGGGTGCGGGTATGGTTATTGCCGGCTGGGATGAAGGATTTAATGGTATGAAGGTGGGTGGTAAACGCAAGCTGACTATTCCGCCGCATATGGCTTATGGCAGCCGGGGTGCCGGTGGTGTGATTCCGCCTAATGCCACACTGATTTTTGATGTGGAATTGTTGCAGGTTGATGATTAAGCTGTTGCACGCTGATTTTGCTCAGGCAGCTGTTTCAGGCTGCCTGAACTGTTTTAATGAGCAGGGATTCTGATGATGGAAACTAATCCGACTATTGCTGCCATTGCGACTGCTCCGGGACGTGGTGGCGTAGGCGTAGTACGTTTATCCGGTAAAAATCTGTTGTCTCTGGCACAAAAATTAAGTGGTGGAAAAACACCGGTGCCGCGCAAAGTGATGTATACCGATTTTGTTGATGAGCAGGATGCGGTTATTGATAATGGTCTGTTGTTGTATTTTGCAGAGCCGGCCAGCTTTACCGGTGAAGATGTAATTGAGTTGCAGGGGCATGGCGGACCAGTGGTGTTGCAGATGCTATTGCAGCGCTGTCTGCAACTGGGTGCGCAGCTGGCAGAGCCGGGTGAATTTACTAAACGTGCCTTTTTAAATAATAAGCTGGATCTGGCACAGGCTGAAAGTGTGGCTGATCTGATTGATGCTTCCAGTCAGTCGGCCGCACGGATGGCGGTACGCAGTTTAAAGGGTGCTTTTTCTGAAGAAATTCACCGGCTGGTTGATGATCTGATTACTTTACGTATGCTGGTAGAGGCAACTCTGGATTTTCCGGAGGAGGACATCGATTTTCTTCAGGCCGCAGATGCAAGCGGCAAGCTTAAGCAGTTACGTGACCGTCTGGACAAGGTATTACAGCATGCACAGCAAGGCGCACTGCTGCGTGAAGGAATGAATGTGGTACTGGTGGGTGCGCCTAATGTAGGTAAATCAAGTCTGCTTAATGCACTGGCTGGCGACGATATAGCTATTGTTACTGATATCGCCGGTACAACCAGGGATACAGTAAGGGAACAGATTACTCTGGACGGGGTACCTGTCCATATTATTGATACAGCTGGTCTGCGTGAAACAGAAGATGTGGTTGAACGTATTGGTATTGAGCGCAGTCAGCAGGCTGTACAGCAGGCAGATGTAGCGCTGATACTGATTGACCAGCGTGAAGGACTCAATGCCACTACTGCGGCAATTCTGGCGCAGTTACCGGCCAGTTTGCACAAAATCGAAGTACACAACAAGATTGATTTAACAGGAGAAGCAGCCAGCTGTGTTTCACGTGAAACGGGAAAATTGCGGGCATTAACGGATGCCGGTCAGGTCATTGCTTTGTCGGCCAGAACAGGTGAAGGGCTGGACTTATTGCGTCAGGCTTTATTACAGCAGGTAGGCTGGCAGGGTGAAAGTGAAGGGCTTTTTCTGGCACGAACACGCCACATTCAGGCGCTTGAACAGGCCAAAGAGGAATTGTTAAATGCCAGTATGTGTCAGGAAAATCAAATTGAATTGTTTGCAGAGCATTTGCGTCTGGCGCAGAATGCATTGAATGAGATTACTGGTGAATTCAGTGCCGATGATTTGCTGGGTGTTATATTCAGCCGTTTTTGTATTGGTAAATAAATTTTACACAGTTATTATTACTAAATGAAAGCACTAACTATCAATTTTAACGGATAGTTAGTGCTTTTTTGCTTTACTGGTTAAAGAGGCTGTATTAAAGCAAATCTTGGCAGTAGTTGTCCGTTAACACTTATGGTTTCATTAAACATACTTTTGGGACGTACCCAGGTTGAATAATCGCCGTACAGGCACTGGTAAATAACCAGTTCTTCTTCGGTTTCACTATGGCGTGCTGTACCGGTAACCTGATAAAGCCTGCCTTTATAGTGCTGATAAATGCCTCGTTGCATAGGTATTTCCTGCATAGTCAGATACAGCCGGAGAGTGCCGGCTGTCAGAGGTGTTATAACTAAAATCTCTTTAATTACAACTCGGTATTCTTTTGGCTGAAAGCCGATTAATTATACAATGGTTTGAATGAATTATAACAAGATGCCATATTAAGGAATACTGTAAATGAATAATGACCCGCGAGCCAGAATGCCAGATGCACCATTGGCCGATAATGAACGGCTGAAAGGTGAAAGTAATTATTTATACGGGCAGATTGCTGCCGATTTACATGACGGGATTACCGGCGGGTTTAATGGTGATGATTTTCAGCTGATTCGTTTTCATGGTATGTACGAGCAGGATGACCGCGATGTCCGTGCCCAGCGACAGGCAGCCAGACTGGAACCGTTGAAAAATGTAATGATGCGCTGCCGTCTGCCCGGTGGAATTATTACCCCGAAACAATGGCTGGGAATCGATGAATTTGCTACTGCACATACACTTTATGGCAGTATTCGTCTGACTACACGCCAGACATTTCAGTTTCATGGCGTGCTGAAACCTGATATTAAACCGATGCATCAGTGGCTGCATCAGCTCGGTCTGGATTCAATTGCTACCGCCGGTGATATTAATCGTAATGTGCTGTGCACCAGTAACCCGATTGAAAGCAGTCTGCATCGTGAAGCCTATGAGTGGGCGTGTAAGATTTCTGAGCATTTACTGCCGCGAACACATGCTTATGCTGATATCTGGCTGGATGGTGAAAAGGTGCTTAGTTCAGAACCGGCTGCACCATTGTCAGAGGGTGTGAGTAATGATGCGGTCGAACCGATCAACGGTAAGACTTATTTGCCACGTAAATTTAAAACTGCACTGGTTATTCCGCCACTGAATGATGTGGATTTACATGCCAATGATTTGAATTTTGTCGCTATTGGTGAGGGCGGTCATCTTGTTGGTTTTAATGTACTGGTAGGCGGCGGGCTGTCTATTGATCATGGTAATCAGCGTACGTTCCCGAATACTGCTAAGGATTTTGGTTTTATTCCGGTGGAGCAGGCTGTACGCTGTGCTGAGGCTGTGGTTACTACCCAGCGCGACTGGGGTAATCGCAGTGATCGCAAAAATGCACGTACACGTTACACTTTGCAGCGTGTAGGCGCAGAAGTATTTAAGGAGGAAGTTGAGCGCCGGCAGGGTTTTAAATTTGCTGCCAGCCGCCCTTATGAACTCACTGAGCGCGGTGATCGCATTGGCTGGGTACAAGGGGAAGACGAACGCTGGCATCTGACCTTATTTATTGAAAACGGCCGTTTACTTGACTATCCTGACCGGCCACTGAAAACCGGTATGCGTGAATTAGCCAGAATTCATAAAGGTGATTTCCGCCTGACAGCCAATCAGAATGTGATTATTGCCGGTGTGCATGCTGAAGATAAGGATGAAATTGAACGGATTGCCCGTAAATATAAACTCATTGACGATGAAATCACGGAACAGCGTAAAAACAGTATGGCCTGTGTGGCTTTTCCAACCTGTCCGCTGGCTATGGCTGAATCTGAACGGTTTTTATCCGGTTTCATTGATCAGGTCGATGCGCTTATGGCGCAATATGGTTTGTCTAAGGAGCATATTATTCTGCGGGTAACCGGTTGTCCGAATAACTGCGGCCGTGCGTTACTGGCTGAAATCGGGCTGATAGGCAAAGCAGTCGGCCGTTATAATCTGTACGTTGGCGGTAACCGGGCTGGCACGCGTATTCCGCGTTTGTTCCGCGAGAATATTACAGTTGATGAAGTGCTGGCTATCTTGCAGGATTGGATTGCGCGCTGGGCACAGAAGCGTAATAATGCTGAGGATTTTGGTGATTTTGCTATTCGTACCGGTATTGTTAAACCGGTAGTAGATGCCGCAGTAGATTTCTGGGATGCAGATAAAGTTTCAGTGTAAATGACTAATCAGAAAAGAGAAATTTCTGTGATTTAAGTAAATAGTCCGGATACCTGATAACAGGTCCGGACTATTTTGTATCTATGGTGTCAGATTACGGCTGCTGATTGGCATATATCTGATCAAATATACCGCCATCGCTGAAAAAGCGTTGTTGAGCTTCTTTCCAGCCACCAAATTCTTTATCAATGGTCACCAGTTGCAGGCTGGGAAACTGGTGCCGGTATTCTGCCATGATTTTCGGATTCACCGGTCTGAAATAACTTTGTGCTATCAGACGCTGGGCACTGTCGCTATACAGATATTGCAGATAGGCAGTGGCCAGCCGGCGTTTATCCGGGGTAAGAACATTACCGTCAACAACGGCTACCGGTGGTTCACATAAAATTGAAAGTGACGGTGTGACGATTTCAAATTCGTCAGGAGACTGCTTGAGTGCCAGTCTGGCTTCATTTTCCCATGCCAGTAATACATCGCCGAGCTGGCGGTGGGTAAAGGTGATGGTAGCGGCACGTGCTCCGGTGTCCATCATGGGTACATGCCGGAGTAAAGCCTGCAGATATGCCTGAGCACTGGCATCACTACCGTTTGGCTGATGCTTCGCCCAAGCCCATGCAGCGAGAAAATTCCAGCGTGCACCACCGGATGTTTTAGGATTAGGTGTGATAATCTGAACATTGTTACGGATCAGATCTCCCCAGTCGCGGATGTGTTTGGGATTGCCCTTACGCACCAGAAAAACAATGGTAGAGGTATAGGGGGTGCTGTTATGGGGTAAACGCTGCTGCCAGTCCGGTTGCAGTAATGTTTTTTTGCCACGGTTCAGAGCATTGATGTCTCCGGCCAGTGCCAGTGTGACCACATCGGCTTTAAGACCATTCTGTACAGCAATAGCCTGTTTACCGGAACCTCCGTTGGACTGGCGGATATGCACTTTCTGACCGGTTTGCTGATACCAGTAGTTTTCAAAATCAGTATTATAGTGCTGATACAATTCACGTGTAGCATCGTAAGAAGCGTTCAGCAGAGTTGCTCTGCTGCCGGAGTTGTTATCGCAAGATGTCAGACCTGCAATTATTGCTGCCAGCAGACCGTAGCGCCAGAATATATTCATGCCAGAAAATAGGTTTTAGACGAGGTTTTAATGTAGCAATGCTGGTGCGGGTACGGAAATACTGTTTTTTTGTTTCTTTATAACCAAAAGCAAGATAGCAGTCTGATAATCAGATGGAATGTAAGTAGTGAGGGCTGTGAATTTGAAAAAGTTGGCTTAGGCTGTTATAAACCGCTTTTAATTTTTTTTATCTGTTTAATTGAGAAAGTTACATGAAGAGCCGGAATGCAGATGTTGCAGCTGAACAAAAGCTGTTAACACGGGAAGATGTGCGTACGCTGATGCTGTCATCCTTTGGCGGGGCACTGGAATTTTATGATTTTGTCATTTATGCTTTTTATGCCGATCAACTGTCTAAAGTGTTTTTTCCGGCAGGTTTAAATTCATTCTGGGCGCTGCTGAATACTTATGGAATTTTTGCTGCCGGTTATTTGTTTCGTCCTCTGGGCGGTATTGTAATGGCGCATTTTGGTGATTTATTCGGGCGCAAACGTTTGTTTTCATTGTCTATTATGATGATGGCTTTACCTACGCTATGTCTGGGTCTGATGCCTACTTTTGCTACTATCGGCTATGCAGCTCCTATACTGCTATTAGTATTACGCATGATACAGGGTGTGGCTATTGGCGGAGAAATTCCGGCAGCCTGGACTTTTGTGTCTGAACATGTACCTGAAAAACGTATTGGTATGGCAAATGGTTTTCTTACAGGCGGATTGTCGCTGGGAATATTACTGGGCTCTCTGATTGCGCTGGGTATGGAAAAACAATTCAGTAGTGAAGCTATTCTGAACGGAGCATGGCGCATACCTTTTATTATTGGCGGGCTGTTTGGGCTGCTGACTCTGTATTTGCGCAGCTATCTGCATGAAACGCCGGTTTTCAAAGCAATGCAGCAACGCAAGGAGCTGGCAACGGAAATGCCGGTTAAAGTTCTGGTTTCTAAATATAAAACTGCTGTATCTATCGGCATGCTGCTTACCTGGTTTCTGACTGGCTGTATTGTGGTGTTTTTTCTGGCGATGCCGCAGCTATTACCCGGTAGTTTCGGATTTTCCCGTATGCAGACATTTGAAATGCAGAGTATGGCTATTGTGATGCAAATGCTGGGCTGTGTGATTTATGGTTTGCTGGCTGATCGGCTGGGTACCGGACGGGTACTGATTGGTGGAATTGTGTTTACAGGTGTAATGACAGCATTATTTTATCCGGCACTGGGCAAATACAGTGATAGCCTGATTTTTATTCTGTACCTATTGCTGGGGCTGGCGGCTGGTGTGGCCGGTATTGTTTCAGCTGCCATGATACGAATGTTTCCGCCGGCTATACGGTTTACAGGGATTTCTTTTTCCTACAATGTGGCTTACGCCATTGTCGGCAGTATTACCTTACCTCTGGTGCAGTGGTTAAGTCATTTTAGTCCGATTGGTGCAATGTATTATATTCTGCCTTTATGTGTAGTAGGTATACTGGCTGCCGGAGTATTTCAACACCGTTACCGGTAATGCTGTAGCTGCATAGTAACAGATATAAAAAAGCTGCTTTATCCGCAAGTATTATTGTATCGGGATAAAGCAGCTTTTTGTCTATAATTCTATATCAGGCATTGCCGGCGTTAGCCTGTTCAGCCTGATACATAGCTTCGAAATTGATCGGAGCCAGCAATACCGGCGGGAAGCCGGAGCGTGTAATGGTATTAGATACAGTTTCGCGTGCATAAGGGAACAGAATATTCGGAGCAGCTACAGCCAGCAGCAGCTCTACATCTTCATCCGGGATGTTGGCAATGCGGAAGATACCGCTTTGTGCCACTTCATTCAGAAACAATACACGTTCTTCAGTCATTTTTGCAGTAACGGTAACAGTTACTGTCACATTATAAAATTCATCTTCCAGTTTTTCAGAAGCAGAAGTAACACGCATTTCAATTTGTGGTTCTCCGCTTTCCAGAAAGATCTGTGGCGCATGCGGTACTTCCAGTGATAAATCTTTCAGATAAATTTTTTCAATACTGAATACCGGTTGTTGTGAGGTTTGTTCTGGTGTTTTTTCTTTTTTGCTCATGCTTTTCTTTCAACAAGGGAATAAAATTAATATTGCAGATTTCATCTGGTTGTACCGGATGAAAAGTGAAAAAAGATAGTACGTGCTTAACCTGCGAGCAGAGCGTCTAGTTTACCTGCTTGATTCAAAGCATTCAAATCATCAAAGCCGCCGACATGTACCTCACCGATATAAATCTGCGGAACAGTCCGGCGGCCGGTACGCTGCATCATCTGCTCTCGGATTTGCGCATCGGTATCAACGCGGATTTCATTGATATCAGTTATACCTTTTTGTTTGAGTAATGCTTTGGCCATCTGGCAATAAGGGCATACCCCGGTGGTATACATGGTAATCGGTTGCATTGCAGTTTCCTTATTTACGGACAGGTATAAGCATACCGCGAACTTGCGATACTGGATAGGTGCAGGCTTTCTTTGAGCGTATGCTGCGGTATAATCGAACAATACTTATATAACAAACGGACATATAAAGATGATTCGTTTTGAACAGGTTTCGAAAACGTATCCGGGCGGTTTTACTGCGCTGAAAAACTTAAGTTTTTCTATCAGCAAAGGTGAAATGATTTTTATTGCAGGCCATTCCGGTGCAGGTAAGTCAACAATTCTTAAACTGATAAGCGGTATTGTTAAACCTACTAAGGGCAAGGTCTGGCTGAATAATCAGGATTTGGGGCGGCTAAATGATAACCAGCTCGGTTATTTGCGTCAGCATATTGGTATCGTTTTTCAGGATCATAAATTATTATTTGACCGCAATGTGTTGCAAAATGTGATGTTACCTCTGCGTATCACCGGTTATGAACGTAAACAGGCTGAACGGCGGGCGCGGATAGCGATTGAAAAAGTTGGTCTGAGCGGACGTGAACTGGCTGATCCGATTACTTTGTCCGGCGGCGAGCAGCAGCGGTTGTGTATTGCGCGTGCTGTGGTACATCAGCCCAGCCTGCTGATTGCAGATGAACCGTCTGCCAATCTGGACAGAGCCTATGCACTGGATATTATGGAATTGTTTAAAACATTTCATGAGGCCGGTACGACAGTTATGGTGGCAGCACATGATGAAACATTAATGGCAGACTACGGACACCGTATTATCCGCTTACAGGAAGGCAGGTTATACGCATGATCCAGTTTATTTCTCTGCACAAAGAAGCGGCATGCAAGGCATTACGTCAATTACTGCGTCAGCCGGTAGCAACCCTGCTGATTTTACTTATGCTGGCCATTGCCATGACTTTACCGCTGGCTCTGTATCTGGGTGTACAGAGCGGTCAGCAGGTACTGGGACAGATGAATGAAGTGCCTACCATGACACTTTATATGCAGATTAATGCCACTGCCAGTGATAATCACACCGTTGAAGAAGCCTTAAAGGCCAATAAACAACTTGAAAAAGTAGTATTTGTGAGTAAACAGCAAGGGCTGGAAGAGTTGCAGCGCAGCATGGGTAATCAGGATTTGGTTTCAATGCTTGACAGTAACCCTCTGCCGGATGCATTCACGGTTACACCGCAGGCAGGTTCGCCGGAAGAACTGACTGCCTTACAGACTCAGCTTGAACAATTACCTATGGTTGAAAGCGTAAAAATGGATGCTGAGTGGATGCAGACGCTGTATCAGATTAATCAGTTTGTCCATCAGTTGTTGTGGTTTCTGGCCATTACACTGGGTCTGGCTTTTGCTCTGGTTGCTTACAACACTATCCGGTTACAAATTCTCAGCCATCGGGAAGAAATCGAAATTACCAAACTGCTGGGCGCTCCGGCATCATTTATCCGCCGGCCGTTCCTGTATCTGGCTATCTGGCAGAGTCTGCTGGCTGCGGCAATCAGCATTGGTTTGTGTTACTGGCTTAATTATCAGGTCCAGCCTTTACTCAGTGCGATTTTACAGCCGTATGGCGTGCATGTTGTCTGGCGTTTTTTCAATCTATGGGAAATACTGGCTATTATGCTGGTAGTCTGCGGATTGGGTATGCTGGGCGCATGGCTGGCTACGCGTCAGCATTTGCTTAGCTTTAAATCAGTACGGTAAAAATTATCCCCGCAAATAGCGGGGATAATTTTAAGGTATCACATATTAGTGTCGATACTGTTTACTTTTGCTGACGTGCCTGTGCAGCCTGTGCCAGTAAGGCAAGCATAGTTTCTGTTTCTTCCCAGCCAATACAGGCATCGGTAATACTCTGACCGTAATTTTCCGGGTTATCCTGTCGTCCGGCCATCAGATTACTTTCTACCATTACGCCCATAATGTGCTGTTCACCTGCCTGAATCTGTGCGGCAATATCCTGTGCTACCTCCATTTGCCGGCGGTAATCCTTGCGGCTGTTGGCATGGCTGCAATCGATCATCAGATTAGGAGTAACCTGATTTTTGTTCAGTTCATTTACTGCCGCCTGTACATATTCATGGCTGTAATTAGGCTCTTTACCGCCACGCAGAATGATGTGGCAGTCAGGATTGCCGCTGGTGCGTACAATGGCTGAATGGCCGGCCTTGGTTACTGAAAGAAAATGATGCGGATGGCTGGAAGCACCAATGGCATCAATAGCAATTTTCAGATTGCCGTCAGTACCATTTTTGAAACCTACCGGACAGCTTAAACCTGAGGCCAGCTCACGGTGTACCTGACTTTCGGTTGTACGGGCACCAATCGCTCCCCATGAAATCAGGTCGGCAAAATACTGCGGAGTAATCATGTCCAGAAATTCGGTAGCTGCCGGCATCCCCATATTGTTTAATTCCAGCAGCAGTTTACGTGCCAGACGCAAACCATAGTTAATATCATAGGAACCATCAATATGCGGATCGTTAATAAATCCTTTCCAGCCTACCGTAGTACGCGGTTTTTCAAAGTAAACCCGCATAACAATCAATAATTCTTGTGCATATTTTTCACGTAATACATTCAGACGCTGAGCGTATTCAATAGCAGCTGCCGGATCATGGATAGAACACGGACCGATAATCACCAGTAGACGTTTATCCTTGCCATGTACTAGATCAGCAATAGCATGGCGTGTATTGTGTACTACCTCAGAGGCCTGCTCTGTAATGGGCAATTCGTATAAATGAGCAATGGGTGGCAACAGTTCCTTAATTTCTTTAATTCTGACATCATCAATTGGGCGGGATGCTACCTGATTCATAGTAATTCCTGTCTGACTCTATTATTTTAAATTTTTCGTGATTTATCCATCAGGCTATAATGAATATGCTTAAAAAGCAAGGACAAAACTTTGGTAAAGATATATTATTGCTTAAATTCGGATTTAAATAACATTTAATTATTTTTTATGATGATTTTTTATAAATTATCGGAATAATATACCAATAATAACCATTATATTGTCTTTGCGGAATAGAGCGGATTTTACTGATATAGTTTTGATTTCAGACAAATTTCAGGTACAATCGCCCACCCTGTGGTTCGTAAACCTCCCACATAAAAAAACTAGGAAATCAAATATATGCGTGCGCAAAATAATCTGGGCACGGTGAGCCTGCTGGGTAATCAGCATACGGAATA
Source organism: Snodgrassella sp. W8135 (assembly GCF_016101225.1). Classification (NCBI taxonomy): domain Bacteria; kingdom Pseudomonadati; phylum Pseudomonadota; class Betaproteobacteria; order Neisseriales; family Neisseriaceae; genus Snodgrassella; species Snodgrassella sp. W8135. Next base: position 31,037 of record NZ_JACFQX010000007.1, on the reverse strand, counting down.
CCGTAGTGATTATGCCCCGGAGCTGCTGGAAGCCTTCGACAATCAACACCCTGATAACGATTATTTCGTTAAATTTATCTGTCCTGAATTCACCAGTCTGTGCCCGAAAACCGGCCAGCCGGACTTTGCTACCATTTATATCAATTATTTACCGCGTTTGCGTATGGTAGAAAGTAAATCGTTAAAACTGTATCTGTTCAGTTTCCGCAATCATGGTGATTTTCATGAAGATTGTGTCAATATCATCATGAAAGACCTGATTGCCCTGATGCAGCCCAAATACATTGAGGTATATGGTGAATTTACACCGCGTGGCGGTATCGCCATCCATCCGTATGCCAATTATGGTGAGCCTGATACACGTTATAGCGATATGGCTGCACAGCGCTTACTTCAGTTTCAGGTGAAATAAGTCTTCTTAAAATGACACAAGTATCTCAGGCTGCCGGTTTACATCATCCGGGCAGTTTTACTGCCTGGCGCAGTTACCGATACGACTGATAGGAATAAATATGTATGAATTTTCTGATGCGCAACGCTATAAGGCATTGCGCTGGCTGACGTTCTGGCACATGCTGGTAATCGTAGCCAGTAATTATCTGGTACAGTTCCCTTTTACTTTATTTGGATTACACAATACCTGGGGTGCTTTTACCTTTCCGTTTATTTTTCTTACCACTGATTTAACTGTACGAATTTTTGGTTCAGGTCTGGCGCGCCGAATCATTTTCTGGGTAATGCTGCCATCATTACTGTTTTCTTATGCCATTTCTGTCCTGTTTCAGGACGGGCACTGGATGGGCTGGGCGGCATTAAGCCATTTTGATTTATTTGTTGCCCGCATTGCCCTGGCCAGTTTTACAGCCTATGTGGTCGGTCAGCTGATGGATATTCTGGTATTTAACCGGCTGCGGCAGTGCCGGCGCTGGTGGTCTGCTCCCAGTGCTTCTGCTGTTTTAGGCAGTGCTGTAGATACATTGCTGTTTTTTGCTGTTGCGTTTTACCATTCGCCGGATGCATTTATGGCCGAGAACTGGTTACAGATTTCCCTGACCGATTATGCGTTCAAAATCAGCGTTGCCGCTCTGTTTTTCCTGCCTACTTATGGTATCGTACTGCGCTATTTATTATACAAACTAACTGCTTTGGCGCCACGTACCGTAAACGGGTAAAAAGAATTATCAATCAACATCTGATTACAATTTATTCTTTATCATCAGGCCGCTTAAAAGCGGCCTGATTGACACACCGGCTTCTGTTATAATACGCGCCTATTTTCAAATACATGGCTAAGAGAACATCATGGAAGCGGAGCAGATTAATCAATTAAATAATATTCTGGATGATATGGCATCCCGTAGTCACGATTTACGGAGGTATCTTTGACTACGCTGGCAAAAAAGACCGCCTCGAAGAAGTAATTGGTCTGTCAGAAGATCCTGAGTTGTGGAATGATCCGAAAAAAGCTCAGGAAGTCGGTAAAGAACGCAAAGTGCTGGAGGGTATCGTACTCACACTGGATCATCTGCACAGCGGTATCGAAGATAACCGGATGCTGCTGCAGATGGCTGTGGAGGAAAATGATACAGACGGTTTTGAAGCGGTTCAGGCAGATATTACCGCGTTACAGGATGAACTGGCACAGCTTGAATTCAAACGTATGTTTAATCAGCCTGCCGATGTTAATAACTGCTTCATAGATATTGTTGCCGGCGCCGGCGGTACAGAGGCCGAAGACTGGGCTGGGATGCTGTTGCGCATGTACGTGCGCTATGGCGAACGCAAAGGCTTCAAAGTAGAAATACTTGAAGAAGATGAAGGCGAAATTGCCGGTGTGAATCGTGCTACCATCAAACTAGACGGAGAATACGCTTACGGATTGCTGCGTACTGAAACCGGTATTCACCGTCTGGTACGGTATTCACCTTTTGATTCAAATAATAAACGGCATACTTCATTTGCATCGGTATTTGTTTATCCGGAAGTCGATGACAGCTTTGAAATTGAAATCAATCCGGCTGATTTGCGTATTGATACCTATCGTGCTTCTGGAGCTGGTGGTCAGCACATTAATAAAACTGATTCAGCTGTACGTATTACTCATGAACCAACCGGTATTGTGGTGCAGTGCCAGAATGACCGTTCTCAGCACCGCAACCGCGAAGAAGCAATGAATATGCTTAAGGCAAAATTGTTCGAGCTGGAAATGCGCCGTCGTAATGAAGAAAAGCAGAATCTGGAAGCCAGTAAAGATGATGTGGGCTGGGGACATCAGATTCGTTCTTATGTATTCGACTCTTCGCGAATCAAGGATTTACGTACCGGCTATGAAGTCGGCAATATCAAGGCAGTTATGGATGGCGACCTTGATGGCTTTATTGAAGCCAGTCTGAAACAGGGTGTTTAAGAAACAGTCACGCGGCTGTCTGATGTATTCAGACAGCCTTAATTTTTTAAGGTGTGTAGCAGCATGAATTATATTGATGTCATTATTCCCTGCTACAACGCAGAAAATACACTGGGACGGGCTGTAGAAAGTGTGCTGGCGCAGCCGGAACTCGGTTGTCTGTGGCTGGTTGATGATGCTTCCACCGATAATACCGTCACCTTGATCCAACAGTGGCAACAGCGTTATCCGCAAAAAATTCGTGCAGAATATCTGGCTTCTAACCGCGGACCTGCGCTGGCGCGCAACTGGGGAGCATTACTGTCTGTCAGCAGTCACATTGCTTTTCTGGATGCCGATGACGCCTATCAGCCTTATGCCTTACAGGCAGCATGTGCTGTATTTCACTTTCGCCCGAACAGCGGTTTATTGCGCCTGCCGGTAACCGGATACAATATTCCGGAAAAATACTGTAAGCATGAACAGTTTAATCTGGCCTGGCGCACATTTGAAATGATTACCGCTACCAATACTGTTTTTAACCGTGCCTATTTTCTTGCCTGTGGTGGTTTTCCGGCTGACTCGCTGTTTCGGCAGCTGGGCGGGGAAGATGGTGCACTTGGTCTGGCGACAATAGAAAGCTGCATGGTCGCTACCCTTTTTGATAAAGCCGGCATGACCGACATCGGTGTCAATTTTTATGGTCATGACAGTATGTATGTATGTAAACTGCTGGATTCGATGCTGTTCGGACAGACTCATTCTGACTGTGATGAGTCTGCGTTGCAGCAAGCCAATGCTGTTACTCAGACTATTGTGCACCGTTTGCATGATTTGCGTCAGATACTGAATCATCCGAAACCGGGAAAGCAGGCACTACAGTTTTTTACTGATGAACCGGTTAATACCGAAACTTTGGATTAACTGAAAATTGTCTTTTGATAACTCTGGAAGTAGAAGAAACATGATAAATCCGTTATATGCGCTGTCTCCGCTGGATGGGCGCTATGCATCGTCTGTGGCTGATTTGCGCCCGATTTTTTCTGAATATGGTCTGATGCATGCTCGCGTACAGGTTGAGCTTGGCTGGCTGAAAGCACTGGCAGCCGAAGCTGGAATTAGTGAAGTTCAGCCATTCAGTCCGGCCACCATTGCAGAAATTGATCGTGTTATTGCTGAATTTTCAATAGCAGATGCCGAAGCAGTTAAAGCTATAGAAGCCACAACCAATCATGATGTGAAAGCTATTGAATACTGGCTGAAACAGCGTTTTGCCAATGTACCTGAAGTTATGGCAGTCAGTGAATTCATTCATTTTTCCTGTACCAGTGAGGATATCAATAATCTTTCACATGCTCTGATGCTGAAACAGGCTCGTGATGAAGTACTGCTGCCTAAGCTTAATGAACTAATAACTGTATTGCGCAATCTGGCGCATACTCATGCTGCTTTGCCTATGATGTGCCGCACCCATGGGCAGCCGGCTACTCCCAGTACACTGGGTAAAGAAATCGCCAATGTCGTGGCTCGTCTGCAAAGACAAATGGAATCAGTCCGGCAACAGCAGTTTCTGGGTAAAATCAATGGTGCTGTAGGTAATTACAACGCGCATCTGGTTGCCTATCCCGATATAGACTGGGAAGGACATTGCCGCCGTTTTGTCGAATATAATCTGGGGCTGACCTTTAACCCCTATACTATTCAGATTGAACCACATGATTATATGGCAGAATTTTTCCAGACGATTAGCCGTATAAACACCATTCTGATCGATTTTAACCGTGATATCTGGGGTTATATCTCTATTGGTTATTTCAGACAAAAAGTTAAAGCCGGAGAAGTTGGTTCTTCTACCATGCCACATAAAGTCAATCCGATTGATTTTGAAAATTCAGAAGGTAATCTGGGTATGGCCAATGCTGTGCTGGGTTTCTTTGCTGAAAAATTGCCAGTATCTCGCTGGCAGCGTGATTTAACCGATAGTACTGTATTGCGTAATATGGGGACAGGCTTCGGTTACACTATATTGGGACTGACAGCGCATTTGCGTGGTCTGAATAAGCTGGAAATCAATCCTGCTGCGTTTGCCGCAGATCTGGATGCAACATGGGAGCTGCTGGCTGAGCCGATTCAGACAGTAATGCGTCGCTATGGGATAGCCAACCCGTATGAGCAACTTAAAGAACTTACCCGTGGTAAGCATGGAATTACCCCAGAAAGTCTGCAAGCATTTATTAATCAGCTGGCTATTCCTGACACAGCAAAAGCACAGTTACTGGCGCTTACTCCTGCATTATATGTAGGCAAGGCTCAGGAGCTGGCAGAACGAATCTGAATATAATGATTAACAGGGGAAAGCAGCGAAATTCTTTCCCCTTATCTTAAAGTAATTCAATAAACTGACTTTTAAATATTATTGTAAAAGTGCAAGATATATTATGGCATAGCTCAAAAAATATAATCATAGACAGCTTAGCCCGCTCAGTCAGATTAATGCAAATAACTTTTAACGAATAGAATTATAATTTCTTGGATATTATAATAATTTAAGATTGCTTTGTATTTAGAAATTGAGCTTATTCTAGGTAGAATATATTATTAAGTAGACAATCGCATTGCACGTTAGTTATTACATTTTGATTTGTTTGATTAGAGTAAATAAATTTCAAAAATTGTAGTTAGTTTAATTCAGCTTTTGCTCAAGGTATTTAACAGTTGTTATAGTGGATTGTTAGTATTTAGTAAAATTTTTAACTATAAACATATAAACTAAGTAATTGAACATATTATTGAATAATTATTAAACAGTATAAAAAAGCCTAAATCTAAAGATTTAGGCTTTTTTATACTAAGCGTACATAATTAATACCCAAGTAACAGCTTTGCCACGATAGGGTGGAAATGTATTACCTACGGCAATAGGAGCGGTTGTTGATGGTTCTTCTTGGACTTTCCAAACACCACTTTCAGGACATTTTTCACCCGTCTTACAAGTCGTTCCTAAAGGTTTTTTTTGCATATAAAATCTCCAAATATAGAAATAAACATCGAATTGATGCAATAATAATATATGAATAGATTTTACAATTGCAATACCATATATAAAATATTTTATAAAAATTTTATATGAATTAATATAATAAAATTTGGAAAATATATGTTTAGATATTATTTAAATTTATTTATTATGATTAACTTATTTATTTTAAGCAATAAATAATCATTAGGTATTTAGTTATCATGTTCGAATGTTTTTGTTAGTAATAAATTATCCGGGTAAATTTATTGATTTGAATAATTCGATAATTCAATCAGATTATTATCCGGATCACGAATATAAATCGAAGTAATTTTTCCACAAGCTCCGGTACGAGAAGTTGGCTCTAGTTCTAATAGAATATTATGCTGATGTAAAACAGCCATTACTTCATCCAGAGTCTGCTCTACAATAAAGCACAAGTCAGCAGAACCGGGAGTAGGGTGTTTCGCTTTAGGTTCAAATTCATGTCCTTGCTGATGTAAATTAATCTTCATCTGACCAAAATGCAAAGCAGTACGATTATCTGCAAATGTACTTACCTGCATGCCAAGTACATCAGCATAAAAAGCGCAGGAGGCTTGAATATCTTTAACAGTTAATACCAGATGATCCAGTCTTTTAATCTGCATTATTAACTCCTTACTATAAAATTGGAATAGCAGTGTATTCATAATTCAGTATAAGCCCAGCTTACCAGAGTGTGTCAAAAGAGAAAAATGACACTTACAAATAATTGTTTAAATTTACGTTTAGTATTGTAGTCTGAAAACATTCAGCATATAAAAATACAAAATATTTTTAGGTTTTTTATTAGAAAATTGCTTATTTTTATGATATTTGATTTAAATTATTATCGTATTATTATTAGAGTTTGTATTTTCAATCATCTGGGTTCAGCTTAAACACAGATTCCAGAAATAGATTAAAATCTGCATGAAATAGTTAGTCACACAACATAAATAAAAATGCCAATGCTATTGAAGCATTGGCACGTGTGAATAAAATCTTTATTCCATACGCAGTTCAGCAGACCTTGCGTGTGCAGTCAGGCCTTCACCATGTGCCAGAATGCTGGCAATTTGTCCTAACTGTCGGGCACCCTCAGCAGAAACCTGAATCAGACTGCTGCGTTTTTGAAAATCGTATACACCCAGCGGGGAAGCAAACCGAGCAGTACGGCTGGTTGGTAATACGTGATTAGGGCCGGCACAATAATCTCCCAGACTCTCACTGGTATATTGCCCCATAAAAATAGCACCGGCATGCCGGATTTTCGGTGCCCATTTTTGTGGTTCAGCTACAGAAAGCTCCAGATGCTCAGGGGCCAGATAATTGGCAATATCACATGCTTCATCCAGATTCTGAGCCTGAATAATGGCTCCGCGATTAGTCAGTGAAGCTTCAATGATATCCTTGCGTGGCATCTGTGCCAGTAACTCCTTCATCTGAGCTTCTACTTCCTGAGCATAATCTGCATTGGTTGTAATCAGTATAGCCTGTGCAATTTCATCATGCTCTGCCTGACTGAATAGATCCATAGCCACCCATTTGGCCGGAGTAGTACCATCAGCAATCACCAGAATCTCACTGGGGCCGGCAACCATATCAATACCAACAACACCAAATACCCGCCTTTTGGCTGCAGCAACATAAGCATTGCCGGGTCCGGTAATTTTATCAACCTGAGCAATACTTTGTGTTCCATAAGCTAAAGCTGCTATGGCCTGAGCGCCACCTATAGTAAAGACTTGAGTTACTCCGGCTACATAAGCTGCTGCCAGAACAATATCATTTCTCTCTCCATATGGCATCGGCACAACCATCACAATTTCAGCGACACCGGCTACATGTGCCGGCATAGCATTCATCATCACTGAGCTTGGATAAGCCGCTTTACCGCCAGGTACATAAATACCTACTCTGTCCAGAGCAGTAATTTGCTGCCCCAGTAAAGTACCATTTTCATCTTCATATTGCCATGATTGCTGTTTCTGGTGCTGATGATAGCTTTCAATCCGTTTAGCAGCAGTTTGTAAAGCTGTCTGCACATCTGCCGGCAGACGGGCAAATGCTGCAGCCAGATCTGTCTGACTTAATGTCAGATCAGCCATAGACTGAGCCTGTGTGTGATCAAAACGATTAGTATATTCAATTACAGCTGCATCACCGCGTTGCTGCACATCTGTACAAATAGCGGCTACAGCTACATCCACTTGCGGATCCTGTGCAGTTTCGAATGCCTGTAATGCAGTTAGCTGGGCTTTAAAATCAGCATCCAGCGTGGAAATATATTTCATGCCTATGTATATCGGGCAGCCTGAGCTGCCCGATCCTGATATCATTAATTAAAAATTGTTGCCGAAATTATCGTCATCTTCATCGATAACCGGTGTTTTTGATTTAGCGGCCAGTTCATGAGCCGGAATAGTATTACCATCTACTTCAATATCATAAGGTTTTACTACCCGTACCCGTAAGCCACGGCCGGCCTTACGGCTGTCTACCCACTCACTGCTAATTGCCGAGATAGCATTATTGGCATTGTCAAAACCATAGTCTTTAGCATTAAAGCCGCCATCGCTGGTTACCAGCTCGCGAGCAACTGAGCTCACTGTCGCCCAGCCTTCAATATCACAGGTTCTTTCAATGGCCTTTTGTACCATCGGCACCAGACGGTTCCAGTGGTGCTGGCTGGATGTTTCACCAGAAGAACGACCGGATTTGGATGAGCGGTTATTGAAACCGGATTTTGCCGGACGACCACGACCACGGCTACTTTCCGCAGGAGTTACCGTCGTTTCGAATACTGTTTTGCGAGGACGGCCACGGCCGCGTTTAGTCTGATCTTCCCGGCCCTTTTCATAATTGGTGAATTCCGGAGCTCTGGTTTCAATCTGTACCAGCACCGGTTCTTTAGCCTTGCTTTTTTCTTCCGGCTCTATGGTTACACTTACTTTTTCTGCCGGCATGGCTGTGCTGACTGCCGGAATGGTAATAACCAGGGGTGCATCATTATTCTGCTGGAAAGCTGTCGGCTCACTAACCGATGTGTAAGGTTTGCTTTCTGTTTTAGGCGCAAGGCTACTATTGCGTTTTTTCAGACGCAGCCATAAATGATTGCCGTGCATCTGAGTTTCAAAAATATCGATGGCACTGATCAGATAAGAGAGTTTGGTATAACCATAATTACGTGCATCGAAATCGGAATTTACCTTGTTGATATACTGACCGATAACACCCAGTGATGTCCAGCCATCATCATCTGCATGCTCCTTCACTGCATTGCGGAACAGATTCATCAGTGCAGTATCCTGTTTCAGCTCAGCCGGAGTTTTGCGTTTATTGCGGAAAATCGGTGTCTGGGCTTTATCTTCACCGATATCTACTGTGGTATGGCTAAGTAAATTCTCAGTATAAATAAATTTATCACATGCTTTACGGAAAGATTCGGGCGTTTTTTTCTGCCCGAAACCATAAACAGTCAGACCATTTTCACGAATACGGGAAGCCAGACGGGTAAAATCACTGTCACTGGATACAATACAGAAGCCGTCAAAAGTATTACTGTATAATAAATCCATGGCATCAATTACCATAGCCATATCAGTGGCATTTTTTCCCTTAGTATAGGCAAATTGCTGTACAGGGGTAATAGCGTGTGGTAACAGTGCATCTTTCCATTTGGACAGGCCGCTGCTCCAGTCGCCATAAATGCGTTTAACGCTGGCAATACCGTATTTGGCAATCTCTTCCAGTAAAGATTCAACAATACTGGCTGAAGCATTATCAGCATCAATAAGTACTGCCAGTTTGGCCGAATTTTCCGTAGTCATTTATAGAATTCCTGTTAATAAAAAATTTAAATTTCGTGATTTCGTGCACTAGTAAATACATTAATAATTGGTTGTATAGCTGCATATTTCAGCTTTAAGGCTGCCTTATTTACGACCAGCCGGCTGGAAATATCTACAACATGCTCTACAGCCTCTAGGTTATTTGCCTTTAACGTATTACCTGTCGAAACCAAATCAACAATTGCATCAGCCAGCCCTACCAGAGGTGCCAGCTCCATTGAACCATATAATTTAATTAAATCAATGTGTACGCCTTTGCCGGCAAAATGTTCAGCCGCAATATTAGGGTATTTACTGGCTACGCGTAAACGGCAGCCGGGTTGTGAAGCTGCTGCGTAGTCAAACCCTTTGCGTACGGCTACCATCATTCTGCAACGGGCAATATTCAAGTCCAAAGGTTGATATAATCCGTCGCCATCATGTTCAATTAAAACATCTTTTCCAGCGATTCCAAAATCAGCTGCTCCGTATTGCACATATGTAGGCACATCTGTTGCCCGAACAATGATTAAACGGATATTGTCATGATTAGTATTAATAATCAGTTTACGTGACTCTTCCGGGTCTTCAATAGCATTAATTCCTGCCGCAGCGAGTAATGGCAGGGTTTCTTCATAAATTCGACCTTTAGATAACGCTATGGTTAATTGTACAGTCATTTTTTTGTCAGTGTTGAATAATATACATAAAAGCAAACTTATTAAACAATAAATTATTTTTGCAGAAAAATAAGTTTGCAGAAATTATAAAAATAATAATTAAATAATTTTAATCCAGTAATTGTTTTATGTCATGAGCCAATTGTGCCGCTGTCTGGCTGTGTGGTTCATAAACTACGGTACGGCCTTGTTTATCAATTAAATATGTTCCTGTGCTGTGATCCATTAAATATTCACCGGAACTACTGCCTGCTACTTTATGTACAGCAATTTTATACTGATTAATAACGTTATTAAGCTCTTGCTGATGTTGTTTATTTACAGTTAAACCAATAAAGTCAGGATTAAATGCTGGAGCATAAGCTTCCATAACCTGTGGTGTATCACGCAGCGGATCAACCGTAATAAACAATACCTGTACCTGTTTTCCCTGCTCACCTAGCTGATTTATTGCATCTGCGTAAGCAAGCAGATTAGTCGGGCAAACATCCGGACAATGGGTATAACCGAACACTAATACTACTATTTTACCCTGAAAATCACGCAGATGTACTGTTTTACCGTCAGAACCAAGCAAGGAAAAATCTTTACCACCCAAGCCGGCATCGCGTACATCACTGCCTTCAAAATTATACTGATGCAGTGGTTTGGCTGAATCAGCACTTGCTGGCTGAGCATTGTTAACTGCCGACTGAGGCTGGCAGGCACCCAATAAAATCGCGGATGTTAATACAGCCAGAAAATTTTGTATGTTAAGCATAAAGTTAATAATAATACAAAAATGAACTTTAAATAAATATTTAAAATTCAGAAATTTTTTAATTTTAAAATTAATAAGTAAAATATAAAAAAATCCAAAAATAAAATCAATATTTTATTCAGAATCAGTTAAAAAAATTTTTTACCATAAAAAAAATTCTTTACAGCCATGGAAAATCCGTTATAATGCGTCTTCTTCGCTAGCCCAGGTGGCGAAATTGGTAGACGCAGGGGACTCAAAATCCCCCGCCGCAAGGTGTGACGGTTCGAGTCCGTCCCTGGGCACCAGATTCTGAAAACCGCTGATAACAGCGGTTTTTTTATTTTCGCAGTTAACAGCCTGTCAGACTAATGATATGCAGAAATTTATCAAACTTGATAGCTAAATCATGAGAAAAACATAATAGCTTATTTGGCATAATCATTATAGCTAGTGAGTCGTATTATTAAATATAATACGACTCTTTTGGTTTCCGGTGGTTTTATCATTTACCGGACAATCATAGAAAACCCCATATCAGACCCAGACAGACATCTATCACTAATTATTGCAATTGAATTCTAAAAATGATTTTTAAGCAGGCTGACAGTAAAGTAAAAGACATAGAAATACTCCACCAGCTATTGCAACGGTCTGATCTAACACAGCAGACGCGTCAGCATATTGAACATCATCTGCGGTTAATCCGTTCGGGAATCAAAGGTGAAGCAGAATCTGCTTATCAGCTGCAGTTTCATTTTGGCAATCATTCCGAATGGGTAATTATTAATGATTTAAGATTAAAGTATCAGGGAAAAGTGGCACAAATCGACCATTTGCTGATTAACCGCTATCTACAAATATTTGTATGTGAAAGTAAAAGAATAACTGGCAGCCTGATTATTAATGAGCAGGGTGAGTTTTCACGTATATATGAAGGTAATGAACAGGGAATGTCTTCTCCTCTTGAACAAAACCGACGTCATATCAGCCTGCTGAATAATTTATTACTTTCAGATAAGATTCAGCTGCCCATCCGTTTTGGCAGAAAATTGCGTCCGTCATTATATAGCCTGATACTCGTCTCTAACGATGCCTGTGTCCGGCGTCCCCGAAATCCAGTTTCTGGATTGGACAGCGTAATAAAAAATGAGCAATTGCAAACAAAAGTACAGCAGTTAAGCAAACCCGCGGGTATCTTAAGTTTTATCCGTACGGCACCAATTGCCAGTATACAAAAATTTGCCCGTCAGCTGGTGCAGTTGCATCAACCAGCACGATATGACTGGCCAAGTTATTTTGGTTTGAATAAGTCATCTGATCAATTGATAACTAAATCAGCTCATATAGCTCATCCACAAAATGAAAATTTGAGTTCAGCAACTTATTATTTTTGCTCCATGTGTCATAAAAATATTTCATCAGGCGTAGTTGATTATTGCCGGAATCATAAAAATATATTTGGCGGTAAAATATATTGTTATCAGTGTCAGCAAAAAATTAAACAACAATGAATAGTGATGATTTCAGTATGTTATTGAGAAGTTAGATACACTAAATATACTGGTTTAAAAGTAATGTATACCATGAACATTATTATTTTACTGAACAATTTTTTACATAAAATACTATTGGTAAAATTTTTCAGAAGTACCATATTCAAATATATATTAATGTAAGCTAATTGATTTATATAGCCGGTATATTATATATAGTGGTTATATATATTTTATGAGTATCCTTACCTATTTAATCAATATGATTATTATTTTTGAATTAAAATAATTAATTGAATTATTTAATAATTATTGAGAAACAACAGGAATCCAGACAATGAATATTACTGATATATCCAAACAGCGTTATACGACCAAACATTATGATAAAACAAAAAAAATTCCGGCAGAGCAATTGGCGCAACTATTTGAAGTTATCAGAAACAGCCCTTCATCAGTAAATTCACAGCCTTGGCATTTTTTTGTAGTGGATAATGACGATGCTCGTGCCAAAATCATGCCGGCAATTGTAGAAATGAATCATCCGCGGGTAGCTGATTCATCACATACCTTAATATTCTGTGCTAAAACTCCCCTGGATGAGCAGCATTTACAGAATGTACTGGCTCAGGAAGAAAAGGATGGTCGTTTCGAAGAAGGTGAAATCAAGGAAATGATGGATAAAGGTCGCCATTTTTATGTTAATAAAAATAGCGCGACACCACATAGCCAGCTTGAGTGGGAAAGCAGACAGTTATATATTGTATTGGGGCAGTTATTATTTGCAGCAGCTGTTATTGGTATCGATTCAACAGCAATTGAAGGCTTTGATGATCAGAAAATGGATGAAATTCTTGGTCTGCAACAGCAGGGGTTGAAAAGCGTACTGGTAGTCAGTCTTGGCTATCGTGCCGCTAATGACAGTAATGCTACCCGGCCAAAATCACGCCTGCCTGAAGAGCAGATATTTACTCGCTTGTAATTATTAGTTCCAGACTATTACCGATTATCGGGCAAAACAATAAATATACTGATATCCGTATTTTATTGTTTTGCCTTCTAAGAAAATTGTACTTATGTGCTGAATTATATATTTGTCGGTAGCACCTTCGAATATAAGACTTAGCTAACCTTATAATTGATTTGATTTAGTTTAAAATGGGATCTATTCAGAAATAACGAGACAGCTAAATTCCTGATTACTAAATGATAACAACGAAGAGAAAACTTGCTGAATAATATTGTTTAATAACGCTGAAGCTTAAAGAAAATAATCATTTAATTTTTATCTTTTTCTTTTAAATTTCTGCGGAATAATAGTCAAAACTTTCTCTTGAATCTAAATGGTATATTTTGCATCAGCAGATAAAGTGTATTGTATTAACCAAGGTGATACTGATAGTTTACAGTTTCTAATTCTTACTCTGAATTTTGTTGATATTATTAATAATTAATACAGTTATCCTGTCTGGTTTAAGCATAATAAAATCATCTTTAAAATAAAAAATCATAGAATAAATTATCTTGAAAGATAAAATTTAATAAGACTGGTTTATATTCAGATAAATAACCGTTTATTCCAGCTAAACCGTATTTTCTATTCTTTGGAGCCAAAATTTTTTATCTTTAGATAGTTCAATTAGCATATCATCAGGAAATCATAAGCCAAGCTCTAATAAATATATCCCGCAATATCTTCATTTAAAAATATTACCTTTGCATAATATTTTATTTTACAATCTATTTAAGATTTTTGAAATTAAATTTATCGCCTTATTTATACTTTTAAAAGTATCTTAAATACTAAAACCATTTTCTGTATAAATATTCAGGCAGATAATTTATTTATACCCAGCTTAAAGTGCACAACACCTTGTTCACAGACAAAATAAGGTATTTTGATATCATGCTTTTCAGTTTGAATTTCTTGTAACCGCTGGCAGGCAAAACCAGCCCCTATTAATTTCGGTTGCCAGGATTGTAATGCTGAAAGTGTGGCATCGTAATAACCCCCGCCCTGTCCCAGACGATTACCTTTTTGATCAATTCCCAGCAACGGCACAATCAGAGTATGTAAATAGCGAGCCCGAATCCGCTGACCATGAAATTGAGGAATTAAACCGCGCTTTTGTTTTAAACCGTACTGAGCCATAAAACGAGCTGTAGCTTGCCTATGAGAGAGGATAGGGCAGGGAGTAAACCATAATTGTCGTTGTCTGGCTGCAATATAAGGCAAATAAACTGTTGCTCCGCGTTTCTGAGCAGTAATAATAAATGACCACAGTGATAATTCACTGCCTACTGCCCAGTATACGGCTATCCGTTTTTCACGTCGGATCAGAGGATAGAGTAGGCGGTTAATTCGGGTAGTAGCATGCTGACGTATATCATCCTTTAACTGCTGACGCTGCCGGCGTAAATAACTACGCTGTTGTCTTTTATCTGTATGTATCTGCATAATTTAGCCTGTTAATACCCAGGCAGGAAACCGTAAAGCTGCATACTTGCCGTAACTGCTTTTTTTCTGTATCATCTGAATGTTTTACCTCGGTAAAAATAAACAACGCTCGCACTGTACGCGAAAGGGTGCTCTGTTACAGAGTTCTATGCGTGGCAGTGTCAGGCTTTAACCCTTTTAAGGATAGATTATTATGTCACAAATTACTATGCGCCAGATGCTGGAAGCAGGCGTACACTTTGGTCATCAGACACGTTACTGGAATCCGAAAATGGCTGAGTACATTTTTGGTGCGCGTAACAAAATCCATATCATCAATCTGGAAAAAACCCTGCCGATGTTTGTAGAGGCTCAGGATGTAGTACGTCGTCTGGCTGCCAATAAAGGAACTGTACTGTTCGTAGGTACTAAACGTCAGGCACGTGATATCGTTAAGGAAGAAGCTACCCGCGCCGGTGCTCCTTATGTTGATCATCGCTGGTTGGGCGGTATGCTGACTAACTACAAAACCGTAAAACAGTCTATTAAACGTCTGGAAGAAAAAACTGTTGCGCTGGAAAATGCTACTGAAGCCGGTTACGGTAAAAAAGAAGTATTGGAAATGCAGCGTGAAGTTGCTAAGCTGGAACGTTCTCTGGGTGGTATCAAAGATATGAAAGGCCTGCCTGATGCAATTTTCGTTATCGATACCGGTTATCAGAAAGGTACTTTGGTAGAGGCAGCTAAACTGGGTATTCCGGTTATCGCTGTGGTTGATACCAATAACAGCCCTGATGATGTTAAATATGTAATTCCGGGTAATGACGACTCAGCTAAGGCAATTCGTTTGTACTGCCGTGGTATTGCTGATGCCATTCTGGAAGGTAAAGCTCAGTCTTTACAGGAAGTGGTTCAGGCTGCTCAGGCCGCAGAGGAAAAACAGGCTGCAACTGCTGCTGAATAATTAGTTATCTCATATCTTTGTAAAAGAAGGGGACGTTAGTGCCCCTTTTTTTAAAACAATTTTTCAGCCTGATATCTGTTTGGCTGAGCATAATTAAGTTTAAGGAGTAAAACATGGCTGCAATTACTGCAAAAATGGTAGGTGATTTGCGTGCTGCTACCGGTTTGGGCATGATGGAATGCAAAAAAGCTTTGGTAGAAGCCGAAGGTAATATGGAAAAAGCCGAAGAAATTCTGCGCATTAAATCCGGTGCCAAAGCTGGTAAGCTGGCTGGCCGTACTGCAGCAGAAGGTGTAGTTGCTGAATACGTGGATGGCAAAGTAGGTGCAGTTGCTGAAATTAACTGTGAAACAGATTTCGTTGCCAAAGATGCCAGCTTTATGGCATTTGCTCAGGCTGTGGCTAAAGCTGTTGCCGTGCACAACCCTGCTACACTGGAAGCATTGGCTGAAGCCAAAACAGATGATGGCGTTACTGTTGAAGAAGCTCGTAAAGCTGTTATTGCTAAGCTGGGTGAAAATATCACTGTACGACGGTTTGAACGAATTGAAACTGATAACAGTTTAGTAACCTATATGCACGGTACCAAAATCGGTGTACTGGTAGAACACAAAGGTGGCGATGCACAAGCTATCCGTCAGGTAGCCATGCACATTGCTGCATCCAAACCACAATGCGTTTCTGCTGCTGAAGTGAACCCGGAAATTGTGGCAAAAGAACGCCACATTTATGAAGAGCAGGCTGCAGCTTCCGGCAAACCGGCAAATATCATTGAAAAAATGGTTGAAGGCCGGGTACAGAAATTCCTGGCTGAAGTAACTCTGCTGGGTCAGCAGTTCGTTATTAATCCTGACCAGACTGTGGAAAAATTCCTGAAAGAACAAAATGCTGAAGTAAGTCGTTTTGTTGCATTCCATGTTGGTGAAGGTATTGAGAAAAAAGAAGTGGATTATGCTGCTGAAGTAGCCGCTGCTTCTAAAGTATAAGGCTGTTTATGCCACGGGCACTCTGGATTCAGGCTCCTGAATCAGGGTGCTTTTTTTTGAGTTATCTGTTTACTCAGGTTGAGATAGCTGAAATAAAAGTTCCCATTTTTTTAAATTTATCGATCGCTGTTAAACATCTAATGGCAAACTGACAGAAAGAATGATCATGACCAAACCAGCAAAATACAAACGTGTATTATTGAAATTATCCGGAGAGTCCCTGATGGGGCCGGATGCTTTTGGTATCAATCGCGATACCATTATGCAAATCACTGCACAGGTTAAAGAAGTGGTCGATATGGGTGTAGAAGTGGCTATTGTTATTGGCGGCGGTAACATTTTTCGCGGAATGGCGCAATCAGCCAAAGGCATGGAACGTGCTACCGCCGATTACATGGGCATGATGGCTACGGTGATGAATGCACTGGCTCTGAAAGAAGCATTTGAAAGTCAGCAGGTTAAAGCCAGAGTGCAGTCAGCACTGAGTATGCAGCAGGTAGCAGAAACTTATGCACGCCCGAAAGCGATCCAGTATCTGGAAGAGGGTAAAGTGGTGATTTTTGCAGCAGGAACCGGCAATCCGTTTTTTACTACAGATACCGCAGCAAGTTTACGTGGAGTAGAAATGAATTGTGATATTATGTTAAAGGCAACCAATGTTGATGGGGTTTATACTGCTGATCCTAAAACCAACCCTGAGGCCAAACGTTATCAGCAAATTACTTTTGATGAGGCAATTAGCCAGAATCTGAAAGTAATGGATGCCACGGCATTTGCTTTATGCCGTGAACAGAAACTGAATATTGTGGTATTCGGCATCTTCAAACCGGGAGCACTTAAACGGGTTATCTGGGGTGAAGATGAAGGTACATTAGTCCATGTATAAACATCAGACTGCTTAACTAAACTTGTGGTGACGCGTATAACTGCGTTAGTATGCGCGTTTGCCATTTTCTGACAGCAAAAATTTGAGAAAATTGAAATAAATGCTGTCAGGTCAGACAGGAATATTCATGATTAACGAAATTCAACGCACTGCTGAAACCAAAATGCAGAAATCACTGGATGTATTGCGCGATAATCTGTCTAAAGTTCGTACAGGGCGCGCTCATACCGGTTTACTAGATCAGGTTGAGGTAGAATATTACGGAAGCATGGTATCTGTTAGTCAGGTTGCCAGTGTAACCTTGCTGGATGCTCGCACCATCGGGGTGAAACCCTATGAAAGTAAAATGGCTGCTGTTATCGAAAAGGCTATTCGTAACTCAAATCTTAGCCTGAATCCGGCTGCAATGGGTGATCTGATTCGCGTACCCATGCCAATGCTTACCGAAGAGCGACGCAAAGATCTGATTAAAGTAGTCCGTGGTGAAGCTGAAGATGGTCGGGTAGTCGTGCGTAATATACGACGTGATGCCAATAATGACCTCAAACGTCTGCATAAAGACAAAGAAATCAGTGAAGACGAAGTTCGTCGCGGTGAAGAAGGTATTCAGAAGCTTACTGATAAATACATTGCTGAAATTGATAAGATGCTGGCAACTAAAGAAGCCGATCTGATGGCAATCTGAACTATATAATTGCAGTAAAGGATGTATTTTGATTACTAGTAGTACTCAGAGTGTGCCCGAACATACCGAAATTCCGAGGCATATTGCCGTTATTATGGACGGTAACGGACGTTGGGCTAAAAAACGTCTGATGCCACGGATTATGGGGCATAAAAAAGGGCTGGAAATGCTGGAAGAAATGACAGCAAACTGCGCACGTATGGGTGTGGAGTATCTGACAGTCTTTGCTTTTTCTACTGAAAACTGGCGTCGTCCTATGGACGAAGTTAATTTTCTGATGGGGCTGTTTTTGCAGTCATTGCAAAAACGGGTACAAAAATTGCATAAAAATAATCTGCGTCTGCGTGTCATTGGTGATCGCAGCCGTTTTGCAGCAGAAATCGTACACGGGATTGAAGAAGCAGAAGCATTGACAGCAGCCAATACCGGGCTAACTCTGACTATAGCTGCTGATTATGGTGGTCGCTGGGATATTTTGCAGGCGGTTAATCAGGCTATTCAGGCCGGAGATACCAAACTGACTGAAACCAGCATCCTGCCATATCTGTCACTTGGTTATGCTCCCGAACCGGATTTATTTATCCGTACAGGCGGCGAAACCCGTATCAGTAATTTTCTTCTATGGCAACTGGCTTATACCGAGTTATATTTTACGCCAGTTCTGTGGCCGGATTTTGATGAATCTCAGCTGGCTAATGCTGTACGTTCCTATCAGGAACGGGAGAGACGGTTTGGCAGAACCTCGGAGCAGTTGCCACTTACCCAACAGCGACTCTAAATTTATTTATGCTCAAACAACGTATTCTTACTGCTCTGGTTTTACTGCCCTTAATGATAGGTATGTTGTTCGGGGCTAACAACAGTTTATGGGCTGCATTTAGCGGTCTGATTGCCTTACTGGCTTTATGGGAATATGCCCGTATTGCCCATTTCACGAACATACAGAATGCCCTCTATCTGCTGGTCAGCGCAGTAGGCGGTGGATGTCTTTATTTTTATTATCAGCAGACGGCATTACCACTCTGGGCACAGATAATGGTTTTGCTGTTCTGGCTGATTATCGTACCAGTCTGGTTAAAATTTAAATGGAAGATCAGAGCCAACTTGTTTGGTGTCATGATTGGCTGGCTATTAATGGTGCCCTTCTGGCAGGCATTAATTTCTTTGCGGCCGGATACTAAAGCTGCCGGTGCTCTTTTATCGATCATGGCATTAGTGTGGATTGCCGATATTGCTGCCTATTTTGTCGGAAGGGCTGTAGGTAAACGTAAACTGGCTCCAACTATCAGTCCGAATAAAAGCTGGGAAGGTGCTATTGGTGCGGTTATTTGTGTTGCTATCTATACAATTGTCCTGCAACAGCAAGGCTGGTTACCGGTTATTCTACCTTGGTGGCAAACCCTGTGTCTGGCTTTTGTTCTGACTGCAGTCAGTATCTGCGGTGATTTGCTGGAAAGCTGGTTAAAGCGTGCCGGTGGTGTAAAAGACAGCAGCCAGCTTTTACCCGGACATGGTGGTGTGTTTGATCGGATAGATTCCCTGATTGCTGTACTGAGTGTTTATGCCGCCTTGATAGCCTGTTTTAGTGTAAAGTGATTTTTTGATGAGTGGTTATAATCCTACTTCTATAACTATTCTGGGAGCGACTGGCAGCATTGGTCAGAGTACTCTTGATGTTATTGGGCGCCATCCTGAACGGTTTTCTGTTTTTGCGTTAACCGCACACCAGAAAATTGATCGTCTGGCAGAACTGTGTATTCGTTATCATCCAGTTTACGCTGTGGTTGCCACCGCTGCGCAGGCGGATGTTCTGCGAGTACAATTACAGACTGCTGCTGTTACTACAGAGGTTTTATTTGGAGAACAGGCTCTGTGCGATGTTGCACAGGATAGTGAAACTGATGCTGTCATGGCTGCTATTGTCGGTGCCGCCGGCTTAAGACCTACGTTAGCAGCAGCGAAAGCCGGTAAGACTATTTATCTGGCAAATAAAGAAACCCTGGTAGTCGCCGGTGCCTTATTTATGCAGACTGTTCAGCAGTACGGTGCACGGCTGTTACCTGTAGATAGTGAGCATAATGCTATTTTTCAGGCATTACCTGATAATTATCAGGGAAATTTGGAGCATGTTGGCGTAGCATCGCTGGTTTTAACGGCATCAGGTGGTCCTTTTCTGCACACCGCACTGGCAGATTTTGTGGCTATTACCCCAGAGGCTGCAATACGCCATCCAAACTGGCAGATGGGTCGCAAAATTTCTGTTGATTCAGCTAGTATGATGAATAAGGGCCTTGAGTTAATTGAGGCTCACTGGTTATTTAATGCTGCTGCTGAACAGCTGGAAGTGATTATTCATCCGCAAAGTGTGATACACAGCATGGTTCGTTACCGAGATGGTTCTGTACTGGCTCAAATGGGTAAACCGGATATGCGTATTCCGATTGCACATTGTCTGGGCTTACCAGACAGAATTGATTCAGGGGTTGAACAGCTGGATTTTACCAGTTTAAGTGGTTTACACTTTTTGGCACCGGATTTCGTACGTTTTCCATGCTTGAAACTGGCTTATGATGTATTACACAGCAATAATCCGGCCAGTTCATGTGTGCTGAATGCAGCTAATGAAGTTGCCGTAGCTGCCTTTCTGGACAGAAACATTCAGTTTGTTGATATAGCGTCAGTAGTTGATAACTGTCTGCAATATTTTAGCGGGCAAACTGCGTCTTCTATAGAAGAACTCTTGCAACTTGATACACGGGTGCGTAGTGTAGCAAGTGCATGGATAGCTGGCCGGTCTGCCGGATGAGAACAGGATAAACCATGTTATTAACCATATTTGCTTTTATTGTAGCAATTTTACTGCTGGTAAGCTTGCACGAATTAGGCCATCTGGTTGTGGCTCGCTGGTGTGGTGTTAAAGTACTGCGTTTTAGTATTGGTTTTGGTAAACCATTTTTTTGTTTAAAACGCGGCAATATCGAATGGTGTCTGGCACCCATCCCTCTCGGGGGGTATGTCAAAATGGTTGATACCCGTGAAGGAGATGTCAGTGAAGCTGATTTACCTTATGCTTTTGATAAGCAGCATCCTCTTAAACGTATTGCAATCGTTGTTGCCGGTCCGTTGACGAACCTGATATTAGCTGTACTGCTGTATGCAGCAAGTTTCAGCATAGGTGGTATTACTCAAATTCGCCCCTGGGTGGGTATGGTTGAGCCAGCTACAGTAGCTGCTGATGCAGGTTTTCAGCAAGGCGACCGTATCAATAGTGTTAACGGACAGGCTGTCACAGACTGGACGGATGCTCAGGCTAAAATTATGCTTAATCTGGATAGCGGCAAAGTTCAGGTTGATGTTATCAATGCAGCCGGACAACCGCAGCAGCGGCAACTGAATATTGCCGGTACCGATGCTGCTGCTAATGTTGCCAAAACCGGTTATCTGGGTATTGCACCTTTCAAAGTCGTTAATCAGATAGGTATGGTTATACCGGATAGTGTCGCAGCTAAAGCTGGTCTGCGTACAGGTGATATTTTATTGACCATTAATGGACGCAAACTTACTGGCTGGCAGGATTGGGTAGACAGTATCCGGGCCAGTGCTGGTGCAAAACTTGACATTAGTTATCAGCGAAACGGACAGATTCTGCAAACTAGCCTGCGACCGGAATCAGTGCTTGAAAAGGGAGCAATTATTGGTCAGGTTGGTGTAGGTGCCATGCGTGATAAAACATGGGATGCCCAGATTCGCCAGCATTATCAGCCTGGTTTTTTTGAATCCGCACGATTGGCTATGCAACGCACGTGGGATTACATTACACTTACTCTTTCCATGTTTGCTAAATTACTTACTGGTCAGGCATCGCTGCATTATCTTTCCGGTCCATTGACTATTGCAGATGTGGCTGGCAAAACTGCTGCTATGGGCTGGCAAAGTTATACAGAATTTCTAGCTCTGGTTAGCGTAAGTCTTGGCGTACTCAATTTATTACCCGTTCCCGTATTAGACGGGGGGCATTTACTGTATTATGCCATCGAGTGGATTCGTGGCAGACCCCTGAGTTTGCGTATACAGGAAATGGGGTTGCGTTTTGGTATTGCTGCCATGTTAATGTTAATGTTGGTAGCTTTCTTCAATGATATTACCCGTTTGTTTGGATGAATGATGAAATTAAAACAGATTACTGTCAGTTTAATGGCTCTGGGCCTGTCTTCACTGGCTTTAGCAGTCGAACCGTTTACCATAAAAGACATTCGGGTAGAGGGTTTACAGCGTACAGCTCCCACAACTGTTTTCAGTTACCTTCCGGTTAAAATTGGTGATACTTTTACCGATACGGAGGGTGAAGAGATTATCAAAAAACTGTATGCAACAGGTTTTTTTGATGATGTACGGGTTGAAACCATGGGTAATCAGGTCCTGTTAACTGTAGTGGAACGGCCAATTATCAGCAGCTTTGATGTTACCGGCGGTAAATCCATCAATAATAATGATATTAAGAAAAACCTGAGTGGTTTTGGTCTGGGGCAATCACGCGTATTTAATCCGGCTATATTAGAGCAGGCAATAGTAGGCTTGCAGGACGCCTATCGCCAGCGTGGTAAAAATGCGGTAAAAATTACTCCCAAGGTTACTAGGCTGGAACGTAATCGTGTTGCACTTGAGCTGAAAATAGATGAAGGTGCAACGACAACCATCAAATCAATTAATTTTAGTGGTAATAAACACTATTCTGCCCATACTTTGCGTAAACAGATGTCATTAAGCCAGAAAAGCTGGACAAGCTGGTTAACTAGGGATGATCGTTATTCAGATACCCAGTTACAACAGGATCTGGATAAAATCAATAATTATTATCAGGATCATGGGTATCTGAATTTCCGTATTGCTGATGTTAAAGTAAACAGCAGTGAAGATAATACTGCTCAGATGATTAACATCACAGTAAATGAAGGCGAACGCTATCGCTGGGGTAATGTAACTGTTGGCGGTGATACCCGTGAAGTACCCGCAGAATCATTACAGCAATTGGTTAAAATCAAACAGGGAAGATGGTATAACCGCTCACAGATGATTAATATCATCAGAGCAATTCAGGACAAAATGGGTAGCTCAGGTTATGCTTTCTGTCAGGTAGATGTTCGCCCTGTACCCAATGAAAATACACATGTTGTCGATTTTGTACTAAACGTCGTTCCTGATCGTAAAGTCTATGTTAATCAGATCAATATTACAGGTAACAACAAAACCCGTGATGAGGTACTACGGCGTGAATTGCGGCAAATGGAACGCGCTCCCTATGATGTATCGAAAATTAACCGTTCCAAAGAGCGTGTTCAGCAATTAGGCTATTTTGATAATGCTCAAGTAGATGTTAAGCCTGTAGCAGGTACACCAGATCAGGTTGATCTGGATATGAGTGTCAAAGAGAGATCAACCGGTTCTATTAATGTTGGTGCCGGTTGGGCGCAGGATGACGGTTTGCTGCTGTCAGCAGGTATTGCACAGGATAATTTGTTTGGTACTGGTAAATCGGCTAGTCTGCAACTATCCCGCTCCAAGGTTAATCAGGTTGCGGCTCTTTCCTTTACAGATCCGTATTTCACTCCTGATGGTGTCAGTCTAGGGTATAACCTGTACTATCGTGGTTATAACCCCAGCAAATCAGACAGTAACTCAATGGACTATAAAACCACGACCATTGGTGCAGCAATGACCATGGGCGTACCGATTACCGAGTATGACCGAGTTAATTTCAGTCTTGGTGCAGAGCATCTGGCCGTTAATTTGTATGGCGAATATGCGCCGCAGCGTTATGCTGAATTTGTTCAGAAATATGGTAAGGATAACTGGATATTAAAAGGTACTGTCGGCTGGGGTCGTAATACCACAGACAGTTCATTATGGCCTACTCGCGGCTACATAATGAATGCTAATATTAACAGTGGTTTACCCGGCGGCGATTTACAATATTACAGCATTAGTCATGACCAGCGCTGGTATTTCCCGATAAATAAAAACTTTACCCTTATGCTATATGGACAGCTTGGTTATGCGGATGGCTATGGAAAAACCAAGGATTTGCCATTTATGTATGCTTTTAATGGCGGTGGTTTAGGTTCAGTACGTGGTTATGAGTCTGGTACACTTGGTCCGAAATACTTTAACCGATACAGTGACGGTTCATATAGTAGTGATTCCAGCAGTTATGGTGGTAATTATATTGCTACTGCAACTGCAGAACTGCTGTTCCCGTTTCCGGGAATTAAAGATCAGCATACTGTCCGCCTCAGCATGTTTGCAGATGCCGGTAGTGTGTGGGATAACAAAACTTATAACTATTATGATGAAAAAAATCCTTATGGCGGCTCCAAAACACATAAATCAAGTATTGGTAACGAAGTACGTTATTCTGCTGGTTTAGCCGTTACTTGGTTGTCACCTATGGGACCACTGAAATTCAGTTATGCTTATCCAATTCATAAAAAATCGGAAGATCAAATACAACGCTTCCAGTTCCAGTTGGGAACTACGTTCTAATCGCAGCTAGATAAGGACAAATTTATGTTTAAAAAAATTGTTTTAACATTTGCTGCTGTACTTTCCTGCTCTTTTGCATGGGCAGAAAGCATACAAAAGCTCGGTTTTATTGATACCAGCCGTGTTTATCAGCAATCTGTTCAGGCTCAGTCTATTCAGAAAGATCTTGATAAAGAATTTGCGCCGTTGCAGAAAAAACTGCAAGCCATGCAAGCTGAAGGGCTGAAACTAAAAGAAGCAATTGAATCAGGGAAAGTTCCGGCGGCCGAGCGTGAAGCAAAAATAAAACAAATGCTGCAAATGGATGAACAATATAAAGAAGCAGCTGCAAAACTGGCAGAAGATTACAACCTGCGTCGTAATGAAGAATTTGCCTCACTTCAGCAAAATGCCAATAAAGTTATTATCGAAATGGCACGAAAAGAAGGATATGATTTGATCATACAAGATGCCATATTTGTTAACAGTAAATTTGATATCACTGATGCTGTTATTAAAGCATTAAATGCACAAAAACAGTAAGGCAGAAATATGGCTGTAAACCAGATAACCGCTGCCGCTTTAGTTGAACAGCTGGGCGGACAATTGCGTGGCAGTGATGTCATTATTACCAGAATTACTTCATTACAACAGGCGCAAGCAAACGATATCAGCTTTCTCAGTAATCCGCGTTTGCGTGCAGAAGCATTGGCCAGTAAGGCTGGGGTACTGATTGTTACCGAAAAATCTGCCGAAGTTTTAACTGATCGTACACTGATTGTTACTGATGATCCTTATCTCTACTTTGCCCAAGTTGCCCGTTTGTTTCATCCTCGCATTCAGGCTAAAGCATCTATCCATCCCAGTGCAGTAGTTGCACCATCTGCAAAAATTGCAGCCAGTTGCGAAATTGGTGCTCATGTTGTTATTGGTGAGCGCTGTATCATTGGTGAAAACACACGCATTCTGGCTGGCGCTGTTATTGAAGATGATTGTACGGTGGGTAATGACTGTGTTATTCATGCTAATGTAACCATTTATCATGGTTGTATACTGGGTAACCGGGTAGAACTGCATTCAGGATGTGTTATTGGTGCTGATGGGTTCGGTTTTGCATGGGACAAACAGAAAAATGAATGGTTTAAAATTGTTCAGACCGGTTGCGTGATTCTTGGCGATGATGTCGAAATTGGAGCCAACACCACAATTGACCGCGGAGCAATTGAAAACACCATCATAGAAAATGATGCCAAAATTGATAATCAGGTGATGATTGGCCATAACGGCAAAATCGGTGCTCATGTAGCTATTGTAGCCTGTACAGGCATTGCCGGTAGTACAGAAGTTGGTGCTTATTCAGTTATCGGCGGTGCAGCAATGATTGGTGGTCATTTACACATTCCGCCGAAAACAACTATTGGTGCTGCTACAGCTGTCAGTCACAGTATTAAGGAAAGCGGATACTATGCTTCTATTTTTCCGTTACAAAAACATAGTGACTGGGTAAAAAATGCTGCCCATATTCGTCATTTACATGAAATGAGTCAAAAAATAAAAGCCTTGGAACATCAATTAGCCGAATTAAACGGCAATTCATCAAACCAACAGGATTAAAGCAATGGATTGGTCTTTACCTTTAGATATTCGTACCCTGCAGAAATTATTACCTCATCGTTATCCGTTTTTACTGATTGATCGTGTTATCGCTTACGACAGTGAAGCCATGACTTTGAGTGCAATTAAAAATGTCACAGCTAATGAACCTTTTTTTCTTGGTCATTTTCCTGATTTTCCGGTTATGCCTGGTGTGTTGATTATTGAAGCTATGGCACAGGCATGTGGAACACTGGCTATTTTAAGTCATGGTGGTCGTGACGATGATGAAATTTATTTTTTTGTAGGCATCGATAATGCCCGTTTCAAGCGTCAGGTTGTTCCCGGCGATCAGCTGAAATTCGAAGTTAAATTATTGGCAAACAAACGTGATATCGGTAAATTCAAGGCTGTTGCTTTAGTAGATAATCAGGTTGCGGCAGAAGCTGAAATCATGTGTGCCAAACGCAAGGTAGAAAAATAAAAAATACATCACTAAAAATATTAATCATCTATGATTAAACTAGTCGTTAACCACGACAGCAGGAAATATACATGACGCAGATTCATCCCACAGCCATTATTGATCCCAAAGCAGAACTCGATAGTAGCGTATCTGTGGGAGCCTATACCATAATCGGTGCAAACGTGCAGATTGGAGCTAATACCGATATCGGACCGCATGTTGTTATTGACGGGCACACTACTATTGGTGAAGGCAATCGAATTTTTCAGTTTGCTTCACTGGGAGCAATCCCACAGGATAAAAAATACCATGGGGAACCAACAAGACTTATTATTGGTAACCATAACACCATCCGTGAATTTACCACCTTCAATACGGGTACCGTTACCGGTATTGGTGAAACTCGTATAGGTGATGATAACTGGATAATGGCTTATGTTCATTTGGCTCATGACTGTGTTGTCGGCAATCATACAGTTTTTGCCAACAATGCATCGCTTGCAGGACACGTTGTTATCGGTGACTATGTAATACTGGGCGGTTTCTCACTTGTACATCAATTTTGTCAAATTGGCGATTATGCTATGACAGCTTTTGCTGCCGGTGTGCATAAAGATGTGCCCCCGTATGTTATGGCTGCTGGTTATCGTGCCGAGCCAGCCGGACTTAACACTGAAGGTTTACGCCGGCACCAATTTGCATCAGAACAAATTGCCAACATCAAACGTCTGTATAAAATTCTTTACCGCCAGGGATTGGCTTATGCTGATGCTAAAGCCAGAATTATTGCTGAAGCAGATTCAGCACCTGAATTACATGTGTTTAAAGAATTTTTTGCACAATCAACACGTGGCATTATTCGTTAGATCAGGCGAAATACAACAGGTAGATAATCAAAAATTAATCTACCTGTTTTACTTTTAAAGATAGAAATCTAAATACAGATATTTAATAGATGGATTATTTAATAATCTAGAAAATTTTTACATGAAATTTACTACATAACAATATCTAAATTTTACAAGTTATTTTAATAAGTACCTCAGAAAAATCTGCTGAATAATAAACTCTGTTATTCCATAACTCTGGAAAGCAATATTGATATATTGCTTTTATTAATACTTATATCGTGAAAATTTCATTATAAATATAAAAGGGAGAATCAATCGTTTGAATGGTTATAAATATATTTTTTGAAATATTGGACATCATCAGTTCAGCACTTTTCTAAAAACAAATAAAAAAGAAAAGGGCGGTGATAAAAGACTAAGGAAAAAATGACATCATGTAGATTTTATTAGTGCCTATATTATCGATTATATGAATAGTCTCCA
This sequence comes from Snodgrassella sp. W8135, assembly GCF_016101225.1. NCBI lineage: Bacteria > Pseudomonadati > Pseudomonadota > Betaproteobacteria > Neisseriales > Neisseriaceae > Snodgrassella > Snodgrassella sp. W8135. Next base: position 2,993 of record NZ_JACFQX010000007.1, on the reverse strand, counting down.
CTCAGTAATATGATATTCCTTCCCACTAGAAATAATATACGCAACTATATTGATATCAGTAATTATGAATAATTATTTAATACGCGCAAACGGATACAAAAATAGTTTAAGTATATAATTATGATGTCAAATTTTATTGTAGTATTATTTAATTAATTATATTGCAATAACAATAATCTATTAAAAAATGGACTTTCCTCGACAGAAAGTCCATTTAATAGAATTATATTGAGATATTTAATTTACGATTTATCTTCCGTAACAAAGCCAACTTTTACCAAACCTGCATCCCGAGCAGCGGCTAATACCTGAGCAACATGATCATAAGCAACGTGTTTATCAGCAGCTATCGCCAGTACTAGTTCTGGATCTGCCTGAGCCTTCAGATGTAAATCATTTTTTAGTTGAGTTAGGGAAAGTGTTTGTTCGCCTAATTTATATTGCCCGTCAGCACCAATCGATAAGCGTAATGGAGATTTTGGTTCTGTTTGCTCCGTAGGATTAGCGGTGGTAGGTAAAGTTAACGGGATAGAATGAGTTAATACTGGCATCGTAATCATAAAGACAATCAAGAGTACCAGCATTACATCAACCAGCGGCGTTACATTAATATCAGCTGATTCATGTACCTCATCATCACTGAAATGACCGAATGCCATCACTATTCCTCATTATTTAATAATTGTGCATGTAAATCATGAGCAAAACCATCAAGATCACGACTTAAATTTTTCTTGCTGCGTACCAGACCATTGTAAAACAGTAAAGCTGGAATCGCTGCAAATAAACCTATGGCAGTAGAAATTAATGCCTCACCTATAGGACCAGCTACAGCAGCAATACTCATCTGTCCGCTATGACCAATATTAATTAAAGCATGATAAATACCCCATACAGTCCCAAATAATCCGATAAATGGAGCACTTGAACTTATTGATGCCAATACAGTCAGTCCACTCTCATAGTGGCGCATAATCTGTTCCATACTATTACGAATCTGACTGGTAAGGTAGCGGTTAAAGGGCATGGCCGCAGCCAAAGAGTGATTAGCTTTATTATGATAAAGCTTACTTGCGTGTAATGCATCACGAGTCAGTAAAGCCACCGGTGAATGGTTTTCAGCCAGTTCATGTTGCAATTGAACCAGATTCTCAGCTGTCTCAAAGCAATTTAAAGCTATGCGATTATCCCGCCTTGCGCACCATAAACTCCAGCATCGAACCAAAGCAATAATCCAGGTTATAATGCTCATCAAGACAAGAATAGCCAGAACAGTTAGCAAAATCCAACCGCTTTGAGCATAAATTGAAGCAATATTACCATCCATAAGAATAATTACCTTCAAAGTTAATAATGATTTAACTAAATCATTTAAAATACAAAAATTACATTACTTATCGTTATTTTTTATCAATCTGATATTTTGAATTTTATATTAAACTGATAGTTATAAGAGATTGGAATACCACCGCGCGTAGCTGGTTTAAAACGATATCTCAGTATTGCCTGCTTAGCAGCCCGGTCAAGACGGCTATAGCCACTACTTTTACTTATAGTGACATTAAGTGCTTTTCCGTCTGCACCTACATAAACCTTTATACCCACCACACCTTCTTCCCCATTACTCCGAGCGTCATACGGATAATCCGGGTTTAATGTAGCCAGATAACCTCCCTGATATTCTTTTGGCACAACTAAGCTACCAGCAGACTGATCACTGCTGTTTTTACCATTTGCAGATTTGGAATCTGATTTTCCGCCAGTATTTGCAGAAGTAGCATCTGGAACATTGTTGCTAGGTGCAGGCGCTATTGGCGATGATTTTGCTACTGCAGGTATCAGCTTCGGTTCATCCTCTTTGGGTGGAGTAACTTTAAATTGACTTTGTACTTTGCTAGTTGCTACAGGTTTTATCACAGTTTTTTCAGGTAGCACTTTTCTAGGCGGTGTTTTTACCGTCTGTTTATGCACAACATGATGTTGAGATTCGGGTTGTTGAGGAACATCGTCAGCAATCTTGCCAGCCATATCCGAGCTTATGCCTAAATCAACAAAATTCAGTGCTTGTATATTATTATCAACTTTAATCTGCTGTTCATTAAATGCTATTGTCCAAAATAAAATAGCATGCACGCCCAGCACTAGAATAACAATTAAAAAATTGACTTTGCGTTGGTTTTCCATATCATTGCATGATAATAGAAACCATTATTATTTGCAATATAACTTAACACTAAAACATAAGACTGCGTTAATCAGTCAGATTGAGCAATTTATAAGCTTGTTAAAGCATAAACAGATCGTATTTAAAGCTTTAATACACCTATATACAATTATCAAAACAATATAATTATGACTTGATTCTATACTTAATATTTAAAAACAAAATATAAGATTAATTAAAATAGAAAATTATCTGATTATCGGAATTATATTAGAACTATTAATTTAAGGTAACAGAAAAACCGCTTTATCTTTATATATATCTGTATCTCTAAATTTAGCTAATACAATTCGACAAAATCAAAATATAAAAAATTGCAGCAGACTAAAGTTAGAAAAATAGCTATAGGACACATCTATAGAGTATAGAGTTCATAAAGTACAAGATAAAAGTTAAGTTAATTATTTAATTGATATATTTTAACAACAAAAAACTTTACTGGAACTCTATATAGAAACGATAGCCTTAAATATAACTAAATTAAATTTGGTTTAATCAATAAAGCCAGAGTCGAAGTAGTCCACAATAATTTAAAGTGAGCATATACATATAAAAGTGCCAAATACAAATATAAGAAGAGTCATCTAGTCACAAGTAAAAGGAAATAGAGGCTATAAACAAGTCAACATCCCAATCGGCAGATAGTGGAGTCAAATAAAACCGCAAAACTGAGTCAAAGGAGCAAAAAATAAACTCAGGAAAAACAGTTGAATGAGGAGGAAGTCAAAAATAAATGCAGGCAGGAGTTGACAGGGGATTTGTGGAGGCG
>NZ_JACFQX010000006.1:0-79787 GCF_016101225.1 Snodgrassella sp. W8135 | reverse complement strand
GAAGAAAAAACAATACCGCAGCAGCCCAATGGCTGCTGTTGCTGTATCTAGGTCAGAGAGGGAAGGACTGCTGACGCAGTGCTTCATAGAGGACGATGGCGGCGGCGTTGGACAGGTTCAGTGAGCGGATGTGCTCTGACTGCGGAATTCGCAGACACTGTTCTGCGCGTGCCTGTGCGAATGCCTGGGGCAATCCGGTGGTTTCGCGACCGAAGAGAAAGTAGATTTGCTGATTGCGGTCACTGTAGTCGAACTGAGTGTAGTTGCGAGTGCCGTAGGTTTCTATCAGGTAGACTTGTGCATTAGTTTGGGTTTCGGTTATCCCGATGAACATTTTAAATTTCACTGCTATAAGTACTATGTACTATAGCTTTGGATACAAACTTTAGTGGCTGAAATATAGTTTAGGAAAAATGAAAAACTTTTGGTTACAGTTTATATAGATGATCGCTCCATAAACGATTCGATAACTATTTAACGGTTCTGAAATAGATTCTGGTCTGACTTAAATATTATTTCACTTATATAATTATTGTGCTGCCCTGTAGCAGTAATATGCATATTGTTTATTCTGTATTTTCTTCTGACAGACTCTTCCTGTTATGTGATTAGTATGATAAGTTTTGATTGGGAGATTTATAGGCAGAAATATTAAGCCAATTGTTTGTCGGGTAGTAAAAGTCAGTACGATTATTTCTCATTGAATGGGTTTATTCAGTACACTTAATACCCAAATGGTAATAGGTAATACAATGATAGGTTTGATGATTGTTACCCACGAGACAGTAGGGCAGGCAAATATGCAATTAATCCGGCATATTTTTGGTTCTGTACCTGATAATGTTACTTTAATCGGGGTACGTAGTAGTGATTCAGTTGAAAGTATACATGCTGAGGTTGTAGAAAAACTGGCATCTTTGGATTATGGTCACGGTGTATTGATTCTCACTGATATTTTCGGCGCAACACCTTGTAATCTGGTGCGCCGGTTAATTCAGAGTGACAATGTAATTCTGCTAACTGGTCTTAATGCTCCAATGCTGATTAAGGCACTTCAACATTTTACTAAAGTAGATGATGTACATAAATTTGCAGATGAAGTTAAAGCTGCTGCTATTGCCGGCATTATGACTATTTCTAATCAGGATGAGCTTTGAAATGGTAAAAAAGGAAATTGAGATTATCAACAAGCTTGGTTTGCATGCACGGGCATCGAATAAATTTACTCAGGTAGCCAGCCGGTTTCAGTGCGAAGTATGGGTAACTCGGAAAGATCGCCGCGTTAACGGTAAAAGCATTATGGGACTAATGATGTTGGCTGCTGCTCAAGGTAGTGTAATTGAGCTGGAAACCGACGGTGTTGATGAAAGTCAGGCAATGCAAGCGCTGGTTGAGCTGATTAATAATTATTTTGGTGAAGACGAATAATGAGTATCGTCCTGCATGGTGTTGCAGTGGGGGCCGGTGTCGCTATCGGTCGTGCTCATCTGGTGGTGCGCGGTATGGACGATGTGCCACATCAGGAGTTGTCGATTGAAGAAGTGCCCGCAGAAGTTGCCCGTTATGAGCAGGCAATCAAAACAACTCGCCGTCAGTTAGAGCAGTTGCGTACAGATATTCCGCAGAATGCACCTTCAGAACTGGGAGCGTTTATTTCTCTGCACCTGATGCTGGTAGGTGATGTAAGTCTATCCAGAGAGCCTGTAGATATTATTGAAGCACAATGTGTTAATGCAGAATGGGCATTAAAACTGCAAACGGATAAACTTTCAGATCAGTTTGATGCAATTGAAGATAATTATTTACGCGCACGTAAGCAGGATATGCTGCAGGTAGTTGAGCGTATTTTTAAAAATCTGATTGGTTTATCGACAGAAGTCGTGACTGAAGCGGAGGATTTTGAAGAAGATACGATTCTTGTTGCCCATGATTTATCGCCGGCAGATACGGTTTTTTTTAAAGACAGCCGTATTGCTGCATTTGTTACTGATGCCGGCGGGCCAACTAGCCATACCGCGATTCTGGGGCGTAGCCTGGATATTCCCTCTGTGATTGCACTGGGCTATGCACGGGAATTAATTAATGAAGATGAGCTGATTATTGTAGATGGCACAATGGGTGTAGTTATTATTGCACCTGATGATGTTATTTTAAAGGAATATCGCCGACGCTTGCGGGAATTTCGCAGCTTAAGACGGCAGTTAAATAAACTTAAGAATACGGCAGCAACAACATTAGATGGAATCAATATTGAGTTGTTGGGTAATATTGAAAGTGCTAATGACATAAAAGCACTGCATAGTCTGGGTATGGATGGTATCGGATTATATCGCAGTGAGTTTTTTTATCTGAACCGTGATGCTCTGCCTACAGAAGATGAACTGTATACCGAATACGCTGATGTGGTTAAAAAGCTGAAGGGTAAACCATTAACCATACGGACAATTGATTTAGGTGTAGATAAAAATCCGCGCTGGTTTGGTCCCAGTCATACGATGAATCCGGCTTTGGGATTGACCGGTATCCGTTTGTGTCTGGCTGAACCTGTGATGTTCCGTACTCAGATGCGGGCAATTATGCGGGCTGCGGTTTTGGGGCCCGTGCGCATGATGTGGCCAATGATTTCATCAGTAACAGAGATACAGCAGTGTTTAACTCACCTAAATACCGCTAAACAACAGTTACATGATCGCTTTGAAACCTTTGATGAAAATATTCAGGTTGGGGCGATGATAGAGATTCCGTCAGCTGCATTAACAGTTAATTCTATTTTGAAGATGATTGATTTCGTTTCAGTCGGTACTAATGATTTAATTCAGTATACGCTGGCGGCAGACCGTAATGATGAAAGTGTGAGTTATTTATATCAGCCGGGTCATCCTGCGGTACTGAAGTTATTGCTGCATGTTATTCGTACCGCTGCACGTCTGAATAAACCAGTATCTGTGTGCGGAGAAATGGCTGGTGATGCTCAATATACACGGTTATTGATGGCGATGGGGCTGCGCCGGTTTTCGATGAATGCAAATAATATTCTGGCGGTGAAAAATCAGATTATTCAAAGTGATCTGCTAATGCTTGAAACCGAAGTACAGAAAATATTACGTAATGATGATCCAGATAAAGCACTAAAATTACTGAAAAAATTAAATTCTTCACATGAATTATCTGAAAGTGCGGATTAAATAAATTGTTTTGTCTGACTTAGCACAGTTTAACTGCGTTTAATGATGATTTTTCTATAATATTTTTGTCAGTATTGTTTTTGCCTGACAATCAGTATTGAGTAAGTAGTGTTTTCCCGCAAATTGTCCACCGATATTCCCTCCCTTGGTATCGGTGGTTTTTTTTATTTATTTTATATATGCTATATAAATATTAAAAATGTTTATGCAATTAATATGCTATTGTAGTATTGATGGACTAAGCTCAATAACTGTATTGCCAGAATGATTAATTGCAAGTTTGTGTCTTGAGTAAACTGTTATAATAGTGGTCTATTTTTATACAATAAACTGATAATTCATGATGCAAGAACATTATTGTCCCGAAAAGATTGAGCCGGCTGCACAAACGCGCTGGCAGGAATACCGTTTATTTAACGCTAAAGATTTTAGTCCAAAACCTAAATATTATTGTCTGTCGATGTTTCCTTACCCCTCAGGTAAGTTACATATGGGACATGTGCGTAACTACACTATTGGTGATGTACTGAGTCGTTATCGCTTGCTTAATGGGTTTAATGTGATGCAGCCGATGGGCTGGGATGCATTTGGTTTGCCTGCTGAAAATGCTGCAATGAAACATCAGGTAGCACCGGCACAATGGACTTATGACAACATAGCTTATATGAAAAAGCAGTTGCAGAGTCTGGGTTTTGCGATTGACTGGGAGCGGGAAATAGCGACCTGTACACCGGAATATTATCGCTGGGAACAGTGGCTGTTTGTGCGTTTATTCCAGAAGGGCATTATTTATAAGAAAAACGGAACAGTAAACTGGGATCCGGTGGATCAGACTGTACTGGCCAATGAGCAGGTTGTAGACGGTCGTGGCTGGCGTTCCGGTGCCATTGTAGAAAAACGTGAAATCCCGATGTATTACTTCAGGATTACGGATTATGCTGAAGAACTGCTCAATGGCCTGGATACATTGGAACATTGGCCGGAGCAAGTAAAAACCATGCAGCGCAACTGGATTGGCAAGTCACGCGGGATGCAGGTACGGTTTGCGCTGGTTGAAGACAGTAAAGCAGGATTAACCGGTGAGTATGCAGATTTTGTACAGGTCTATACCACACGTCCTGATACACTGATGGGGGCAACTTATGTTGCTGTTGCTGCAGAACATCCGCTAGCGACAGCTGCCGCTGCTGATAACCCTCAGTTACAGCAGTTTATTGCTGAGTGCAAGGCTGGTTCTGTGGCTGAAGCAGACATGGCCACGATGGAGAAGAAAGGTATGCCTACCGGACGCTTTGCCATCAATCCGCTTAATGGCGATGTGCTGCCGGTCTGGGTGGCCAATTATGTGCTGTGGGGATATGGTGATGGTGCGGTAATGGCTGTTCCGGCGCATGATGAACGTGATTTTGAATTTGCCACTAAATATCAGCTACCAGTAAAACAAGTAATTGCCTCTACGCAGAATACAGATGCTTTTAATACAAGCGCGTGGCAGGAATGGTATGGCAGTAAAGAGCAGACACAGTGTGTTAACAGCGGTGAACTGGATGGTCTGGATTTTTATGCGGCATTTGAGCGTGTTGGTGAGATTTTACAGGCTAAAAATGCTGGTGCACCGAAAACACAATATCGCCTGCGTGACTGGGGTATTTCCCGGCAGCGTTACTGGGGTTGCCCGATTCCGATTATCCATTGTGATGATTGTGGTGATGTCACTGTTCCGGAAGAACAGTTGCCAGTTGTATTACCGGAAAATGTGGTACCGGATGGTGCCGGTTCTCCGTTAGCCAGAATGCCGGAATTTTACGAAACTACCTGTCCATGCTGTGGTAAACCGGCTCGTCGGGAAACCGACACTATGGATACCTTTGTTGAATCGAGCTGGTATGCGGTACGGTATGCATCACCACATTGCAATACCGCAATGGTGGATAAAGAGGCTGCTAATTACTGGATGAATGCAGACCAGTATATCGGTGGTATTGAACACGCTATTTTACATCTGCTCTATGCCCGTTTCTTTACAAAGTTAATGCGCGATGAGGGGCTGCTGAATGTAGATGAGCCATTTGCCCGCTTACTTACTCAGGGTATGGTGGTATGTGAAACGTATTATCGTGAAGGTGCTAATGGCAGCAAAGAATGGATTGCACCGCAAGATGTGGATTTGCAGCGGGATGATAAAGGCCGGCCTCTGGCTGCAACCCTGAAAGCAGATGGTAAACCGGTATGTATCGGTGGCATTGAGAAAATGTCTAAATCCAAGAATAATGGTGTGGATCCGCAAGAGCTGATTGACCGCTATGGTGCGGATACTGCGCGATTGTTTATGATGTTTGCCGCACCGCCTGAGCAATCACTGGAGTGGTCAGATGCCGGGGTAGAGGGTGCGCATCGCTTCCTGCGCCGTTTGTGGCGTACTGTATATGATTATTTACAGCAGGGTGCAGGTGTAACCGCATTTACCGGTAGTCAGGATAATTTGTCTGCCGACCTGAAAGCGCTGCGGTTGAAACTGCATAGCACAGTCGCCAAAGTAACCGATGATTATGGTCGCCGGCAGCAATTTAATACTGCAATTGCTGCGGTTATGGAATTGCTGAATCAGTATGACCGGACTGATTGCACTACAGAAGCCGGGCGAGCCGTGGCACAGGAAGTGCTGGAGTGCGTATTGCGTCTGTTATGGCCGATTGTGCCTCATGTGTGTGAAACATTATGGAATGAGTTGTCTCCGCAAAAAATGCTGTGGGATGCTGCATGGCCATGTGTTGATGAAGCCGCACTGGTACAGGATGAAATTACCCTGATGGTTCAGGTAAATGGTAAGCTGCGCGGACAGATTACAGTTTCTGCCGATAGTAGTAATGATGAAGTACAGGCAGCAGCATTGGCTGATCCGGCCATACAACGATTTGTGGATGGCAAAACACCGAAAAAAGTTATCGTTGTGCCAAAACGATTAGTCAATATTGTTGTCTGATCGCATAATCCGATGAAAAAGACATGTTATTAACATGTCTTTTTTTATTACATAAATCAATTACGGCGAAATACGCCCAGATTATTTGGCGCCTGTAGCGCAAATAATTCAGGGTAGAGTATAGGCGATCAGATAGTCTCCCATCTTCGTACCGAATGAGCTATGACCACCGGCCATTTGTACTACATATTGTTTACCATTAACGGCATACGTCATTGGTGTAGCCTGTCCGCCGGCCGGCAAACGTGTCTGCCATAATAAATCTCCGTTGCTGGTATTGTATGCACGCAGATAGTTGTCCTGAGTTGCACTGACAAACATAATATTACCCGCTGTGGATATTGAGCCACCCAGACCCGGAACGCCAATTTTCAATGGTGGTAATTCAAATAATTTCGGCAGACTGTCTCGAATAGTGCCAATACGCTTTTTCCACACTACTTGGTTAGTCTGCAAATCAACACCAGCTACAAATCCCCATGCCGGTTGTTTACAAGGTAAGCCTATTGGTGACAGAAAAGGATTAATTTCTACCCCATAAGGAGCACCATACATCGGCTGGATACCATTCTCAGTACCGGCACCCTGTTTTTGCTGAGCCCTGTCGGGATTAGCCGGAATCAGGCGGGAAACGAAGGGCAGTCCGATTGGGTTCATCAGAGCAATTTGCCGATCCTGATTGACAGATACACCACCCCATTCAAATACCCCCAGATTACCCGGAAATACCAGTGTGCCATTTTCAGAAGGTGGTGTATAAATGCCATTATAATTTAAGCGCTTAAACTGGATGCGGCACAGAAGCTGGTCAAACATAGTTGCTCCCCACATATCTTTATCAGTCAGTTTGTCTTTCGGCATCAGACTTAAAGCTGAGAAAGGCTGGGTAGCGGCATAATGTTCACCCTGTGTCGGTTTACCGTGTTTCAGAGTCTGTGGTACCGGTTGTTCAGTAACTGGCACAATGGGTTGGCCGGTTTCACGGTTGAGGACAAAAATATTACCGGTTTTGGTCAGCACATAAATAGCAGCAATCCGTTTACCGGATGGTATCGTAATGTCCATCAGTGAAGGCTGAGCCGGTACGTCCATATCCCAAAGATCATGGTGAGTAGTCTGAAAATGCCATAGCAGTTTACCGGTTGAGGCATTCAGTGCCACAAGAGAATTGGCATAACGTTCTTTTAACTTATCACGGTGACCGCCCCAGATGTCCGGTGTGCTCACTCCGGTGGGTATATATACAATATTACGCTGCTGGTCGTAGGCCAGAGGTGCCCATGCATTGGGTGAATTATGCACGAAATTGGTCTTTTCACCCGGCATCGCATTCGGGTTTTCCGCACCAGTATCAAATACCCATTTTAATTGGCCGTTATTGACATCATAACCACGAATTACCCCGGAAGGTTCTTTAGTTGAGAGGTTATCCGTTACTGAACCACCGATAATAATCGTACTAGGTGTTACAACAGGCGGTGAGGTCGGATTATATCCTCCCAAAAAAGCATAAGGCATTTTGGCTTGTAGATTAATTTCACCGTTATGACCGAAATCCGGACATTTCTGACCAGTCTGTGCATTGACGGCAATTAAACGGCCATCATTAACCGGTAATAAAACTTTTTGCGGACAAATAGCGGATGCGGTGGTCTCAGAACTATGTGCTGTCGTAGCATCATAATAGCTGACACCACGACAAGTCAGATGCTGAAAAGTTCTGTTGCTGCGCAATTTAGGGTCAAAACGCCATAAACGTTTGCCGGTAGTGGCATCCAGAGCATCCAGAAACTGGTGTGGTGTACAGATAAAGAGTTTATTGCCGATTTTGATCGGTGTTAGTTCATTAGTGGTTTCTGCTGAATCATTAGCAGTTTTGAAATCACCGGTATGGTAAGTCCAGGCTACTTTAAGCTGTTTAACATTAGCGGTATTGATTTGAGTTAATGGTGAATAGCGTGTTCCGCCCTGAGTACGACCATACGCCGGCCAGTCTTCTGCTGCTACACCATTATCGTCTGCCGCTGGTGTTGGCTGGAGGCGAGTAATGGTGCCATTAATTTGCTGCGGATCATGGCTGATGCTGTAGAGCATGATACCCAGTATCGCAATTAATGCTAATGTAATAATTATTTTTCCACTTCTTGGTGCTGATAAATGCCGTGTTGACCACGGAGTTAAAAGCCATAATCCAAACAGAAACAGCAGATCAAAACGCGGTGCCAGTGCCCAGAAGTCAGTGCCTGACTCCCATAAACCCCAGATTAGCGTAATAAACAGAATAATTGCATATAACCACAGGCAGCTACTGCGCTGATACTGATACAGAACAGTAAACAGACTCAGTAACAGGGCAATAATGGCATAAAAGGGCGAACCACCCAGGCATATTAGCCATATCCCTCCAATTAGCAGGTAGATAACAGTTAGCCAAAGTACCAGCAAAGTGATTATTCTGGCGACGGAAAATGATGTAAATATTTTCATAATACTTCTGTTAACCTGTTTTTATAAAAAAATTTTGCCAAAAATATTATAATAAACAATATGTAATATGAAAATATATATATATTAATGAATAGAAAATTTACTATAATATTCAGAATCTGGTTAAACAGGGCAAGTATTTCAAAGCGTAAGCACAGCTTATTTATTCACATCAGGATGGCACCGCCATTTTTTACCTTATGATTATTATTGGAAATAAATATAAGAAACATCATGATATAAAATTATTATAGATAATAGTTTGTGTACTAAATAGAAAATACTATAAGCAGTCAAAAATTAATCGGCTTTTTGAAAAAGTATGCATACTAGTACCGGAATTAACGCCACAACGGTGTAGGTTAAACTAAATATTTAAAATTTTCTGGTCTGAATGATATCTCGTGATTAAATCCAGGCAATTTGCAGATTTATCTGTTCAAATAACAATCTTGAGTTAAAAAAATAAATTTACAGGGATAATAATTCTTAAATAAATTTAGCGTTTAATCTGCTGTGGATTTTAAATACTGTAAATAAAAATTTATCCTTAAGATAATAAATGTGCATCTAATGTATATTTATTAGTACTATTATAATTATTAATGAAAACTATTTGCATAAGATGTTTTAATATATATTTGAAATAACTGAATAATTCTATATATATTTTTTTTAATAAATATTGCATAATATGCAAATATTAAAAAATGATTATAAATGTTAAAATCAATTAAATTTAATATACGCAAATACTGTTAACTTATTTAATAAACATCAATTTGAAAACATTGATTCAGGCATGAAAATGAATAACTTTAAGCAGAAAAAATTAAATTCAATTATACATACATTAGTATTTAAACTTTCACTAGGAACCCTGGCACTACTCCCGGTAGCAGTAACTGCAGAGACAAATATTAATGATACTAATATCGGGAATTACAAAAAAACTGGAATAAAAATTTCAGACGATTTAATTATAGATATAACAAACAAAACAGAACCACATATTGATATTGATCAGAATAGTAGTAGCGGAATGGGGCTTGTCGCAGCTTCCGACAAAAATACAACTATCAATGGTGATTTATTTAAGATTAAAGGTCGGAAATCTAATAACTACTATAATAGTTTTAATGGTATTTATTTATCAAGTAGATCTAACTTGGTTTCAAATAGTGACCTTGACATAGATATTACAAGTGGTCGTGGTATGTATCTGTCCAGTGAAGGAAACGGTGAGTTTAACAGGAAAGTAACCATAAAAGGCCAAGAATATAGCCCAGACGGAGACTATAACATAGGTATATCTGCTTATAATTCTTCCAGAACTAAACGTACAACAGGTACGTTTAATGATGAGGTAAACATAAAGATTGAAGGGACGGCAAGTATAGGCATTGCTTCGCAGAAAGCACAGAGCCCAAATATCGCAGGTAATGAATTAACTTTTAATGATAAAGTAAACATTGATATAACAACTAAGCCAGGTACAATCAAATCCGGCAACAAGGAGTACACGTATTATGGTGCTGGTATTGCTATTGAACAAATATCGCCTTTAGTGGAAGATTCTGATGGTATAGATAGAGGTGATGTTATGAAATTTAATAAAGGACTTAACCTCACCATTAAGGGTGGTACCGCAATTTTAATGGATCAGCACAAAGGCAAATTAGAGATTAATGATGGTTCAAATGGTAACCGTATCGTTGTTCAGGATCCTAAAGACTTTAAGGCTATAGAAGCAACTGCTGGTAAAGTGACGATTAATGGTAAATCAGAAATTATTGGAGATATTTTTTCAAGTGAAAATAAAGATCTTCGGGATAAAGGAGTAGTCAATTTAACTCTGACTGACGGATCAATGTTATTAAGCTCTTTAGACAATGATGGTGGTGCAGGTGAGATTAATCTTGGCCTTTCCGGTAGCCATAGCCAGTGGAAAATGACAAGCAGCTCAAATATTAACTCTCTGAAACTTAGTGATGATGCCAAAGTCAGCTTTGGTTATGACTATAATAATACATCTAACACCGTGCAGAAGCTTGACGGTACAAATGCAATGACATTAACAACAGGTTCGCTGGCTGGTAATGGCGTGTTTGAAATGCGAACTGCAATTGGCACGAAGTTAAATAGTGATATGCTGAAAATTACCGGTGCAAAACAGGCAACAGGTAATCATCGAATTATCATCAATGATCAAGGTACAGGCGCAGCTGCAGTCACCGGAAATGAAAAAATTAAACTGGTTGAAACCAATGGTGGTGATGCTAAATTTAGTTTATCGTCCTCAGCAATAGATATTGGTGGCTATGAATTTAATACTTTAGACGAATTTGGCAATTCTAATCCTGACGGTTCAGACTGGATATTGTCTGCATCTGGCCCTGTTGGCGGCTCAAACGACATCGGTCAAGGTGGAGCCGGCTCAGGCAGCAACGATAATGGTGGCAGTGGCTCAGGCAACACCGGTAATGGTGATGGAACATCAGGTGGCTCTGACACAAAGCCAGGTTCCAAACCAAATTTAACTAATACAGCAAAAAATTCGGCCAATATTCTTAATTCAAATTATTTAATGAGTTATGTTGAAACACAAACTTTATTGCAGCGTATGGGACAAATCCGTACCGATGATACAGCGAGCGGTAAAGTATGGGGGCGTATATATACAGGGAAACTGAACTCGTTTAATGATAATCGGTTGTCTGGTTTTGATATGGATTATTATGGATTACAGATGGGGCTGGACCGTAAACTGAATTACGATAAAGTGAACCTATATTATGGTTTAATGGGCGGACTAAGCCGGGGTGAAGTTGATCACAACGTTGGTGACGGCAGTACTAAAAGCTATTCACTAGGATTATATGGTACGTTACAAAGTCAGAATGGTTTTTATCTTGATGGTTTAGTCAAGTATATGCATATGACCAACAAGTTCAATAGTATGACCGCAGGAGGCTATCATGTTAAAGGAGATGGCAATACCAATGGTTTTTCCATAGGAGCAGAAGTAGGCAAACGTATTCATTTATCCGGTGCAGGAAATGCGGATGAGGGTTGGTATTTAGAACCACAGGCTCAGCTTACTTATTCACATCAGGATGGAGCCACCATAAATGCGACCAATGGATTAAGTACAAGACTGGCCAGTTATAATTCATTAATAGGGCGTGCCAGTCTTATTTTAGGTTATACTATTCAGAGTGGTAAAAACCCGGTGGATGTATATTTTAAAACGGGTTACCTGAGAGAGTTTGATGGAAAAACATCTTATACCTTTAATCGTGTTGCAAAAGAAAAGTATGATTTTGGTGGTAACTGGTGGGATAACGGTATAGGAATTAATGTGCGGCTGAATGGGAAGCATCATATTTATGGTGATATGGTTTATTCTGCAGGAAACAAATTTAATCAGAAGCAGATTAATGCGGGATATCGTTACAACTTTTAACCAGAATGTTATTACTGACTAAAGCTAAAATTTAGCGAAGACTGATGTTTAAAAGCAGGTTTAATCATGGTGGTGCCGGATAATTCCGGTGCCACCATTTTGGTGTTTAGTTGATTATTGGTCAATGTATATAGGAAATATGGCTATTAATATTAATTTATTGAATGTAATTATAAATTAGTCAGAGACTACGCAGTTATGCATTTTAAATGGATGCGCTTAGTAGTGATATCAATGGTTGAGTATAAACAATTTAATTATTTAAAATGCATAATTAATTTTTCTTTGATTGATGCTTATCAGCTGTTGCCGGATCTGTTGCTGTTTAAGTTACAGCCTGTCTGAATAGGTGAGTAGTATTCAGAGTAAATCTTTTTCATGCTGCTCCATCCAGTTTGCGATGGAAACCAAAGCCGGTTTTAGAGTTTTTCCCAGTGCTGTTATCTGGTATTCAACTTTAGGCGGTACTTCGGGGTAGAGCTTTCTGTTAATTAATCCTTTTTGCTCAAACAGCTTTAGCTGTTTTGTTAATTCTTTCTGAGTAATTGGTGCGATGGCTCGCCTTAATTCGCCAAAACGAATGGGTTGATCAGTAATAATCAGGCGATACAGGATAGGAATAGCCCATTTTCCTGAAATTAAATTAACAAATTTAACCATAGGACAATGATAAATATCAGGGGTATTTTTTTCAGTGTGCATAACTATTTTCCATTAGTATCTATTTGGTACCTACTTTCATAAGTAAACCAGTTAAATTATACTGAATTTTATTTTTGAAAGGGAATCTATGAACAGGTTAACGGGTAAATATACACTGATTACAGGCGGAAGCAGTGGAATAGGGCTGGCAACTGCCAGAGAATTTATTGCCGAAGGTGCGACAGTAGCCATAACCGGCAGAAATAAAGACAGATTACTGGCAGCGAAGCAGGAATTAGGTGCAGATGTAATAATATTGCAAAGTGATACTTCTGATGTTGAAGAACAAAAGCTTCTGGCTGCACAGTTAACCAAAATGTGGCCTAGATTAGATGCCGTATATATTAATGCGGCCGATGTCACTCATCTGCCGGTAACTGATTGGAATGAAAATACTTTTGACAGGGTAATGAATACTAATTTCAAAGGGCCGTTTTTTCTGATACAGGCGCTGTTACCTTTGCTGGCTGATCCCTGTTCGGTTATTTTGTGCGGTACGGTAAGTACCAAAATCGGTTTACCGCAAAGCAGTATTTATGCGTCCAGTAAAGCTGCTCTCTGTTCATTGGCCAAAACACTGTCGGGAGAGCTGTTATCCAGAAATATTCGCTTCAACTGTTTAGTCCCCGGCCCGACAGACACGCCGGCGCATATGAATTTAAATACCACTGACGCGGATGCTGTCAAACATTTACAGCAGGAAATTAAGGCATTGGTACCGTTGGGACGTTTGGGCAAACCGATAGAGCTGGCTAAAGCAGCTGTTTTTCTGGCATCGGATGAATCCTCTTTTATGCTCGGTGCGGAAATACTGGTAGATGGCGGGGTAGGTAATATCTAATTTTAGTTTTTTGATAAAAATAATGATGTTATTTGCGTAAATTAAGTAGTAAATCTCTAAAAACGTTCGGATCTTTAATAAAGGTAATTTCTCCTGCCTGCGGAAAATGGTAATCAAGCAGGCGGGAAACCCAGAAGCGAATACATGCAGCTCGCTGTGCAACTGGAAAGTAATCCTGTTCAGCGGAAGTCAGCGGGCGTATGCTTTCATAGCCGTGTATAAATGCTTGTTGCAGATTTTGGTCGATATGATTGTCTGCACGACGTGCCCAGTCGTTAACGGCGATGGCAAGGTCATACATGAAATTACCGTTACATGCATAATAGAAATCAATAAATCCGGCTACCTGTTCACCATCCAGCAAAACATTATCGCGGAATAAATCGGCATGGATGATACCCGCAGGCAGATTTGTACATTCATGTGCATCAAAGAAAGCAATTTCTGCTTGTAATAACTGCTGATCTTCCGGATCCAGAAAGGGTAATAAACGGCTGCTGGCCTCATGCCACCAGCCAGTGTAACGCGGATTGTGCATTTTCTGCGTGAATTCGCTACCGGCCAGATGCATTTTAGCCAGCATCGCTCCGGTATTGAAACATTGCTGTCCGGATGGGCTGCTGGTATCGCTGCCGGTCAGGCAGGTTACCAGACAGGCTGGTTTGCCAACTAGAGTGCTGTCCAGACGACCGTCAGTTCGGGCAATAGGAGCAGGACAGGCTACGCTGTGAGCACTCAGATGCCGGGTTAAATCTAAAAAGAAGGGCAGCTCATCCTGTGTCATGGCCTCAAAAACAGTCAGTACAAAGCGCCCTTGTGTGGTGGTTACAAAATAATTGCTGTTAGTAACGCCCTGAGCGATACCTTGTAAACCAATAAACCGACCTAAGTGATAATCACGCAGAAAGCTGCGCATTTCATCGTCGCTAACGCTGGTGTAAACCGACATAAATGTAACCAATAAACAGAATTAAACGAAAAGTTTAAACCTGAGACAGGATGTTTAAACAAATTGCAAGCATGATGGCAATAAAGGGCTGATGTCAAGTATTTATTCAAATGATTGCTTATGAACGGTAGTTTGTAGAAAACTTGTTATCTGATGATGTTTAAATTGAATGATGGGTATGTCATATAAGGGGCTGAAATAGGAATTGGGTAATTCGTAAGCCAATATTCCGGACGATACAACTATACTGGAAAGTATTTTATCTTTATTGCATATAATAAAATAGAATAAGTGAATGCATAAGGGCTATTTCACAACTTATTTACTTTTGCGTATTCTTAGCTGGCACTAGGTATCAAACGCGGGCAGAAAGCTTGCCAGCGCAGGAGTATAAAATGAATTTATCTTTGCTCGCGAACATTATGATGTTCGCATTGTTATTATGGATACTGAGCCGTACGCATTCAACCCAATGGAGTTTATCCAAAAAAGTATTATTGGGTATGATTCTTGGTATTGGATTGGGTTTAGGGCTGCAACTGATTTACGGAGCATCCAGCCCGGTAATCCGTACTTCTGTACAATGGTTTGATGTAGTCGGCAACGGCTATGTACAGTTATTGCAGATGGTCGTTATGCCGTTGGTGTTTGCCTCAATTCTGAGTGCTGTGGCGCGATTACATAATGCTGCTCAGCTAGGCAAAATCAGTCTGATGACTATCGGCGTGTTACTGTTTACTACGGCGATGGCTGCGCTGATCGGTACTTTGCTGACCAGCCTGTTTGGTCTGACTGCCAACGGTCTGATTCAGGGAGAAGCTGAAACTGCGCGCTTTAATGCAATTCAGGCTAATTATGTTGGCAAGGTAGCAGATTTAAATGTACCGCAGCTATTACTGTCTTTTATTCCAAAAAATCCGTTTGCTGATTTAACCGGAGCCAATCCGACCTCTATTATCAGTGTGGTTATTTTTGCTGTATTTCTCGGTATGGCCGCATTAAAGTTATTAAAAGATGATGCTGCTAAGGGTGAGCGGGTGTTACGGGCAATTGATACCTTACAAAGCTGGGTAATGAAATTGGTACGGATAGTAATGCTGTTAACTCCCTATGGTGTCCTGGCACTGATGACTAAAGTAGTGGCTTCTTCAAATATGCAGGAGATTATTAAGCTGGGAGGCTTTGTACTGGTTTCGTATCTGGCACTGGCTTTGATGTTCGGGGTACATGGTCTGTTACTGGGCATATTTGGGATCAATCCGGGTAAATATTTTCAGAAAATATGGCCGGTACTGACTTTTGCATTTACCAGTCGCTCCAGTGCTGCTTCTATTCCGCTTAATATCGAGGCTCAGACGCAGCGTCTTGGTGTACCGAAAACTATTGCCGGTTTTGCTGCTTCTTTTGGTGCAACTATCGGACAGAATGGTTGTGCCGGTTTGTATCCGGCTATGCTCGCCACCATGATTGCGCCAACTGTAGGTATCAATACTCTGGATCCATGGTGGATTGCAACACTGGTCGGAATGGTGACTATCAGTTCCGCGGGTGTGGCCGGTGTTGGCGGCGGAGCTACATTTGCGGCGCTGATTGTGCTGCCGGCAATGGGTTTGCCGATTACGCTGGTGGCTTTATTGATTTCTGTAGAACCATTGATTGATATGGGGCGTACAGCATTGAATGTCAGCGGTGCGATGACCGCAGGAACGTTAACCAGCCAGTGGCTGCATCAGACTAATAAAAAAATATTAAATAGTACGGAGCACGGCAGACTGGTACATTAATGCAGTAGGTTCTTAAAACTATTTGTCATAATTAGCAGCCGGTCTGTGTCAGCAGAGCGGCTGCTTTTTTTCGCTTAAATTCTTAATATGGGGCATGAGCGGATTAAGGTTTACAGACAGGTAATTAAACAGGACAGTTAATTATTTAACTGTCCTGTTGGATAATACTATGATGATGTCGCAAGTAATCAGGCGGTAGAGGCTGCCTGTCAGGCTTTTGCTAAAGAGATTATCTGCTTTGTAAAACGATTTGTAGCATACGCCGGATAGGTTCTGCGGCACCCCATAAAAGCTGGTCACCTACGGTAAAGGCACTGATATATTCTCCGCCCATGCCCATTTTGCGGATGCGTCCTACTGGTACAGTTAATGTGCCAGTTACTGCTGCGGGTGTCAGCTCATGCATAGATGCGGTTTTTTCATTAGGTACAACTTTTACCCAGTCATTGGCAGCAGCAAGAATTTTCTCAATTTCAGCTACGGGTAAATCCTGTTTCAGTTTTAAGGTGAGTGCCTGACTGTGGCAGCGCATTGCGCCGACACGGACACACAAGCCGTCGATAACGATTGGCTGTGCACTGCGACCTAAAATTTTATTTGTTTCTACCGCACCTTTCCATTCTTCTTTAGACTGACCGTTACCCAGATCAGCATCAATCCATGGAATCAGACTGCCGGCAAGAGGAACACCGAACTGGGCCTGCGGATATGCTTCGCTGCGTAAAAAATCGGCAACTTTTCGGTCTATGGCTAAAATAGCACTGGCCGGATCGGCCAGTTCTGCACTAACCTGATTTTCAATGGCACCCATTGCACTAATCAGTTCACGCATATTCTTGGCGCCGGCGCCGGATGCTGCCTGATAGGTCATGCTGGTCGCCCATTCCACTAAATCCTGTTCAAACAGGCCGCCCAGAGCCATTAGCATCAGTGATACTGTACAATTACCGCCAACAAAATCTTTGATACCGTTTGACAGGGCGCTATCAATCACTGCGCGGTTCACCGGATCAAGTACGATGACTGCTTTATCGCTCATGCGCAGAGTGGATGCAGCATCAATCCAGTACCCCTGCCAGCCCTGATCACGCAGTGGCTGGTGGATTGCTTTGGTATAGTCGCCACCCTGACAGGTAACGATAATATCCATTTGAGCCAGAGCATCCAGATTACGGGCATCCAGCAGTGTTTTTGCTGTCTGACCAAAATCAGGTGCGGCTGCACCGGCTGCTGATGTTGTGAAAAAATACGCATCTGCAATAGTTTGAAAATCATTTTCTTCCTGCATGCGCTGCATTAATACTGAACCTACCATGCCGCGCCAGCCAACAAAACCTACTTTCACCGGGTGCTCCTTAAAACAATTCAATTTAATTAAAATTTCTGTTGCCAGATACCAGAATACTATCCGGTCTTTTAACCATAATCACGGCTGTTTGTAAACAGATAATTACCATTCTGGTAAATTTCAGGCTGTACAGCTTATCTTTTGCCGGATTTATAGTGTCAATTCAATACTGTTATCCCATTATATAGAATCGGCTGACATTCCGGTGTACACTTTCGCCTTTGTTTTTTTATTGGCATTTCTGATGAATTTACTGCGTACTCTAGCAAAAGTCAGCAGCATGACTATGCTGTCGCGTGTTCTGGGTTTCATCCGCGATACCATTATTGCCCGCAGTTTTGGTGCGGGGATGGCTACTGATGCTTTTTTTGTGGCATTTAAACTGCCTAATCTGTTACGGCGTATTTTTGCAGAAGGCGCATTTTCACAGGCTTTTGTACCGATACTGGCTGAGTACAGAGAAACCCGATCACCCGAAGCTACCCGGGCTTTTGTGCAGCATGTGGCCGGACTGCTTTCATTTGTTCTGATTATTGTAACAGCGATCGGAATTCTGGCCGCACCTGTCGTGATTTATATTTCTGCTCCCGGTTTTCAGCAGGATGCTGATAAATTTGCTCTGTCGGTACAACTGTTACGGATTACTTTTCCATATATTTTTCTGATATCGTTGTCTTCATTGGTTGGCAGTATTCTGAATACTTATCATCAGTTTATTGTTCCTGCCTTTACGCCGACTTTTCTGAATATCTCCTTTATCGTATTTGCTCTGTGGCTGGCACCTTATTTTCATCCTCCAGTTCTGGCGCTGGCATGGGCAGTATTTGTAGGTGGATTATTACAGTTGCTGTATCAGCTGCCTTATTTATTTAAACTGGGTTTTCTGACTATGCCCAGACTCAATTTTAAGGATAAAGCAGTTAACCGGGTACTCAGACAAATGGCACCGGCTATTCTGGGGGTATCGGTAGCGCAAATATCGCTGGTGATAAACACGATTTTTGCTTCTTATTTGCAATCCGGTTCAGTATCCTGGATGTATTATGCTGACCGTCTGATGGAATTACCGACTGGTGTGCTTGGTGTGGCACTGGGAACCATTCTTTTGCCTACTTTGTCTAAACACTCAGCTACTAATGATATAGCCAGTTTTTCTGCATTGCTGGACTGGGGATTACGCCTGTGTATGCTGTTAACTTTACCGGCAGCAGTGGGTATGGCTGTGCTGTCATTTCCTCTGGTGGCAACTTTATTTATGTACCGGCAGTTTAATGAGTATGATGCAATAATGACTCAGGGTGCGCTTATTGCTTATGCTGTTGGTCTGATTGGTCTGATTCTGATTAAAGTACTTGCACCGGGATTTTATGCGCGCCAGAACATTAAAACGCCGGTAAAAATTGCTATTTTTACTTTATGTATGACTCAGCTGATGAATTTGCTGTTTGTCTGGAAGCTGCATCATGTCGGGCTGGCTCTGGCTATCAGTCTTGGCGCCTGTATTAATGCGGGATTACTGTTTACTCTGTTACGGCGACAGAAATTGTATACCCCCAGCCCCGGCTGGCTGCGTTTTCTATTGCGTCTGACGGTGGCTCTTGTTGTTATGGGTCTGGGGTTATGGTTATTACAGCATTGGCTGCCGTTTAACTGGCACAGTAGCGGGTTGGCAAAAGTAGGGCAATTAAGTATTTTGATTGTTACCGGTATTATTTTATATTTCGGATCACTATTTGCTTTGGGTTTCCGCGTACGCGATTTCCGGCGGGCTGAAGCAGAATAGTGGTATTTCAGCTTCATACAGAGAATGAAAAAAATTCATGCAAATTTATTTGTGTTCAAATTCTTTTAATTCTTCTGCAATAAAATATTTCACCAGTTCGCAAAATAGGGACTTGATTACGTCTCCGTTTAGTCCCTGTTCTTGTGCCCATTGTTTTCGTTTTTCAAGCATGCTGTTAAAACGCTCATTCGCTTGTACGTCTTTAGCATTCATTTTAAATTTACTGGCTGCTTTGACATATTCAAAGCGGGCGGAAAGTAACTGGATCACCGCATAATCAATATGATCTATTTCTGTACGAATGTCATTTATGCCGTGGCAGTCCTCAGGTTTATATATTTGATTATATGTCATTGTATTTATTAATTTTTATTTCCATGATATCTGTATTGTAAAACTGATATAAGTGGCAGTACAGTTAAAAAATGATAATTTTACAAATTAATATTATTATTAAATATATGATAAATTAAATTATTTAAATATATGAAATGTAATATTTTATTATGCTAATTATTTTAACCCAAAAGCATAAATTGCTTTAATGAGTATAACTGACCGAAATAAATGAAAAAATCCATGATTGACTTTTGCTGTTTTCTGGTTACAAAAAATATGAGAAACCAAACGTAATACTGAATAAATGCTAATGAGAATAATTCTCAATATCCTATTGAAAACATTATTTTTTTATTTTCTTTTAATGTAATACGCGCTTTTAATAACGTTCGAAATTAGTTACAATACATCAATTTTACCAATATTTGCATAAGGTCAGCGCAGTTATGTTGGCGAATTATTTCCCCATATTAATATTTGTTCTGGTTGGCTTTGCCGCTGGTGTTCTGTTTATCTCTCTCGGTTTACTGCTAGGACCGAACCGGCCATACAAAATGAAACAGGAACCGTTTGAGTGCGGTTTCGAAGCTTTTGAAAATGCACGAATGAAATTCGACGTGCGTTACTATCTGGTAGCCATTTTATTCATCCTGTTTGACCTTGAAGTTGCCTTTATGGTGCCCTGGGCAGTTGTGTTTAAAGAGCTGGGCGCATACGGATTCTGGTCAATGATGGTGTTTTTGCTGATTCTGGTTATCGGCTTTATTTATGAATGGAAAAAAGGCGCTCTGGAATGGGAATAGAAGGCGTTTTAAAAAAAGGATTTGTCACAACCACTGCCGATACCGTACTCAATTATGTGCGTACCGGTTCGTTGTGGCCGGCTACTTTTGGTCTGGCCTGTTGTGCCGTAGAGATGATGCAAGCTGGTGCTGCCCGTTATGACCTTGACCGCTTTGGTATTATTTTCCGCCCGTCGCCGCGTCAGGCCGATCTGATGATTGTCGCCGGTACGCTGTGCAATAAAATGGCTCCCGCCTTGCGGCGTGTTTATGATCAGATGGCCGAACCGCGCTGGGTACTGTCTATGGGTTCCTGTGCCAATGGCGGCGGTTATTATCATTACTCTTATTCTGTGGTTCGGGGCTGTGACCGGATTGTACCGGTTGACGTATATGTACCGGGCTGTCCGCCAACTGCTGAAGCGCTGGTATACGGACTATTGCAGTTGCAGCTGAAAATTAAACGTACCGCCACTATCGCGCGTGTATGAAAGTGAGGGAAATATGGCAGATTTGGCAATACTGAAAGCCGTGTGCGAAGCCACTTTCGGCGATAAGGTA
This sequence comes from Snodgrassella sp. W8135, assembly GCF_016101225.1. Lineage (NCBI taxonomy): Bacteria > Pseudomonadati > Pseudomonadota > Betaproteobacteria > Neisseriales > Neisseriaceae > Snodgrassella > Snodgrassella sp. W8135. The sequence goes on along the minus strand of NZ_JACFQX010000006.1, from coordinate 58,577 downwards.
CGTTACTGTCTTGACCGTGGTGAGCTGACACTGGATTGTGCAGCAGCTGATTATCATCAGCTTATGCAAACGCTGCGTGACCACAATGAACTGAAATTTGAAACATTGATTGATCTGTGCGGAGTCGATTACCAGAGCTATAAAAATGAGCCATGGGAAGGCAAGCGTTTTGCTGTAGTCAGTCATCTGCTGTCGGTAGCCAATAACTGGCGTGTGCGTGTGCGTGTCTGGGCTGATGCTGAAGATTTTCCTACAGTAGATTCTGTCGTTGATATCTATAACGGTGCCAACTGGTATGAGCGTGAAGCATTCGATATGTTTGGCATCCTGTTTAACAACCATCCTGATTTGCGCCGTATTCTGACTGATTACGGCTTTGTCGGTCATCCGTTTCGCAAAGATTTCCCTGTTTCCGGCTATGTTGAAATGCGTTATGACGAGGCCGAAGGCCGCGTAATTTATCAGCCGGTAACGATTGAACCGCGTGAAATTACACCGCGCGTGGTGAGAGAGGAGCAGTACGGTGTCTAAGTTACGCAATTACACCATTAACTTCGGGCCGCAGCATCCGGCAGCACACGGCGTATTGCGCCTGATTCTGGAAATGGACGGTGAAAATATCGTTCGTGCCGATCCGCATATCGGTCTGTTGCACCGCGGCACAGAAAAACTGGCTGAATCACGCACCTATTTGCAGGCATTGCCATATATGGATCGTCTGGACTACGTATCCATGATGTGTAATGAGCAGGCATACTGCCTGTCAGTGGAGCGTCTGCTGAATATCGAAGTGCCGGTTCGCGCTCAGTATATCCGTGTGATGTTTGCTGAAATTACCCGTATTCTTAATCATCTGATGGGTGTCGGTTCTCATGCGCTGGATATTGGTGCCATGACGGTATTTCTCTATGCTTTCCGCGAGCGGGAAGACCTGATGGATATCTATGAGGCGGTATCAGGTGCGCGCATGCATGCAGCTTATTTCCGCCCGGGTGGTGTATACCGGGATTTACCGGATTTCATGCCTAAATACGAATCCAGTAAATACCGTAATGCCAAAGTTTTGCAAAAACTGAATGCCAGTCGTGAAGGTACCTTGCTGGACTTCATTGAAGACTTTACCAACCGCTTTCCCGCCTGTGTGGATGAATATGAAAATCTGCTCACGGATAACCGTATCTGGAAGCAGCGTACAGTCGGTATCGGTGTAGTATCCCCGGAGCGTGCTCTGCAAAAAGGATTTACCGGTGTGATGCTGCGCGGTTCCGGTATTGAGTGGGATGTGCGTAAGAAACAGCCTTATGATGCTTATGCTCAGGTAGATTTTGATATTCCGGTAGGGATTAATGGTGACTGCTATGACCGTTATCTGTGCCGTATTCATGAAATGCGTCAGGCCAACCGTATTATCCGTCAGTGTGTTGACTGGCTTAAAGCCAATCCCGGTCCGGTAATTATTGATGACCATACTGTGGCCCCGCCGCACCGTACCGCCATGAAAGACGGTATGGAAGAATTAATCCATCACTTTAAGCTGTTTACCGAAGGTATGCATGTACCTGAGGGTGAAGTTTATGTGCCCACCGAGCATCCTAAAGGCGAGTTCGGGGTATATCTGATTTCTGATGGTGCCAATAAACCTTACCGGATGAAGATTCGTGCTCCGGGGTTTGCTCATTTGCAAGGGATGGACGAAATGGCACGTGGTCACATGCTGGCTGATGTGGTGGCTATTATTGGTACACAGGATATCGTATTCGGGGAGGTGGATAGATAATGTTGTCCCCTAACAGCTTAAAACAAATTGATATAGAACTGGCAAAATATCCGGCCGATCAGCGCCGTAGTGCCATTATGTCTGCCTTACGTATTGCGCAGACCGAGCTGGGCTGGCTTCAGCCGGAAACTATTGAAGAAGTGGCTGATTACATTGGTATTCCGCCGGCGCAGGCGTTAGAAGTTGCTACTTTTTATAATATGTATAACCTTAAACCGGTAGGTAAATATAAACTTACTGTGTGTACAAATCTGCCCTGTGCCCTGCGTGGCGGAGTAAATGCAGGTGAGTATCTGCAAAAACGTCTGGGTATCCGCTATGGTGAAACCACAGCCGATGGTAAATATACTCTGGTTGAAGGCGAATGTATGGGTGCCTGTGGCGATGCGCCGGTAATATTAGTCAATAATCATAAAATGTGTAGCTTTATGAGCGAAGAAGCCATTGAAGCAAAACTGGCGGAGTTGAACTAATGGCAATGTACCAGAATGGCGTGATTTTTGATCAGGTTGATACTTCAGACTCTAATTGCTGGACACTGGAAGCTTATATTGCTCGCGGCGGATATCAGGCATTGAAAAAAATTATCAGCGAAAATGTATCGCAGGATGATGTAATTGCCGAGCTTAAAACTTCCGGTCTGCGCGGTCGTGGCGGTGCCGGTTTTCCTACCGGGCTGAAATGGAGCTTTATGCCACGTTCTTTTCCGGGTACCAAATATATCGTGTGCAATACGGATGAGGGTGAACCGGGTACATTCAAAGACCGCGATATAATCGACTACAATCCGCATGCCCTGATTGAAGGCATGATTATCGGCGGCTACGCTATGGGCGCTGCTGTAGGCTATAACTATATACACGGCGAAATCTTCGAGAGCTATCTGCGTTTTGAAACGGCTTTACAGCAGGCGCGCGAAGCAGGATTACTCGGACAAAATATTCTGGGCAGTAATTTCAGCTTTGAGTTGCATGCTCATCATGGTTATGGTGCCTATATCTGTGGTGAAGAAACTGCTCTGTTAGAGTCTCTGGAAGGTAAAAAAGGACAACCGCGTTTCAAACCGCCGTTTCCGGCTTCATATGGCTTATATGGTAAGCCGACAACAGTTAACAATACTGAAACTTTTTCTTCTGTACCGTTCATTATCCGCGACGGCGGTCAGCTGTTTGCTGATAAAGGTATTCCTAATAATGGTGGTACCAAGCTCTTTTCAGTATCCGGTCACGTAGAACGCCCGGGTAACTATGAAATTCCGCTGGGGACGCCGTTTAAGGATTTGCTGGAAATGTGTGGTGGTATGCGAAATGGCAAAAAACTTAAGGCGGTTATTCCCGGAGGTTCTTCTGCACCGGTATTACCGGCAGACATCATGATGGAACTAACCATGGATTATGATGCCATAGCCAAGGCAGGTTCTATGCTGGGTTCCGGTGCGGTCATTGTCATGGATGAAGATGTATGCATGGTCAGAGCACTGGAACGACTGAGCTATTTCTATTTTGAAGAATCATGCGGGCAATGTACGCCGTGCCGTGAAGGAACCGGCTGGCTGTATCGCATTATTCACCGTATTACCTCCGGCAAAGGCCGGCCGGAGGATCTGGATTTGCTGGAATCACTGGGTAGCAATATTTCGGGACGTACCATCTGTGCACTGGCAGATGCGGCTGTTATGCCGATACAGGGCTTTATGAAACATTTCCGCCCCGAATTTGAGCACTACATCGAACACGGCAAACCCATGAAAGAACATCGCTGGTGCTAAGGCACTATCTGCTTAGTTAGGATTGCGAACCTATGTTACAAATTCAAATTGACGGTAAACAACTTTCTGTCGAGCAGGGCAGTACGGTGATAGAAGCCGCCCATAAGGCCGGTACATTCATTCCGCACTTTTGCTATCACAAAAAATTGTCCATCGCCGCCAACTGTCGTATGTGTCTGGTTGAGGTAGAAAAATCGCGCAAGCCATTACCTGCCTGTGCTACGCCGGTCACCGATGGTATGGTTGTTAAAACCAATTCGCCCATGACTAAAGATGCCCAGAAAGGGGTAATGGAATTCCTGCTGATTAACCATCCGCTGGACTGTCCTATTTGTGATCAGGGTGGTGAATGCCTGTTGCAGGACTTGTCAATGGGCTATGGTAAAGGTGCCAGCCGTTATACTGAGGCTAAACATGCTGTGGCCGGTAAAGAAATGGGGCCACTGGTTTCTGCTGCTGAAATGAGCCGCTGTATTCACTGTACCCGCTGTATCCGCTTTACTGAAGAAATTGCCGGTAAGCAGGAGTTGGCCATGATGAATCGTGGTGAATGCTCTGAAATTACACCGTTTAACGGTAAAACACTGGAAACCGAATTGTCTGGTAACGTGATTGATTTGTGCCCGGTGGGCGCACTAACCAGCAAACCATTTCGTTATGACAGCCGTTCATGGGAATTAAGCCGGCGTAAATCTGTGTCTGCTCACGATGCACTGGGCAGTAATCTGATAGTGCAAACTAAAGACCATACCGTGCGCCGGGTACTGCCACTGGAAAACGAAGCCATCAATGAGTGCTGGCTCAGTGACCGTGACCGTTTTGCCTATGCAGGTTTGTATCAGCAGCGTTTAACTCAGCCGCAAATTAAACAGGACAACCAGTGGCATACAGTTGACTGGCAAACTGCGCTGGATTATGTGGCTAAAGGTTTGCACGGTGTCAGCCATGATTTTGGTACCGATGCAATTGGTATGTGGGTCAATCCGGCCAATACTGTTGAAGAAATGTACCTGACCCGTAAACTGGCTAATGCGCTGGGCATAAATGCCGTTGACAGTCGCCTGCGTCAGCTTGATGAACGTTTTGGTGCTGCTACTAAAGGCGCCCAGTGGCTGGGACAGAGTATTGAACAGCTGGCAGAAAATGAGGTGATTTTGCTGGTTGGCGCACGCTTACGGCAGGAACAGCCCTTATTAACAGCCCGTATCCGTCAGGCGGCTAAAAACGGAACTAAAGTAGCAGTGGTGGCTGCTGCTGATGAAGAACTGTTTATGCCGTTACTGGCGCAGCTTAGCCTGCATCCTTATCAATGGATTGACTGGCTTAGTGATGCGCTTAACAGCGAAGTAGGTCAGGCCTTATTAAAAGCTGAAAAAGCCAGCATTATTCTGGGTGCGGATGTTTTGAACCATCCGGATGCAGCGGCAGTTTATGCAGCGGCACAGGATCTGGCCGAAGCCACCGACAGTATACTGGGCGTCTTGCCACAGGCGGCCAACAGCATTGGAGCTGAAATCGTAGGCGTGGCTGCCGGAAAAGCAACAAATACCATTGCCGCACAAATTAAGCAGCCTAAACAGGCAGTAATGCTGCTCAATGTTGAACCGGATATGGATGTAGCCAACGGAGCTGCTGCCATTGCAGCCCTGAAACAGGCTCAGACAGTAATGGCATTCACTGCTTACGATAGTGACGTATTGCGTGAAGTTGCAGACGTATTATTGCCAATTACGCCATTCACAGAAACCTCAGGCAGTTTTATCAGCATGGAAGGGCGATTACAGTCTTTTCATGGTGTTGTACAAGCTTACAGAGAAGCCAGACCTTTATGGAAGGTATTACGCGTACTGGGTAATGTACTGGAATTGCCGGGCTTTGAATATGAAAATACCCAGCAGATTCTGGCTGATGCAGTTACCAAAGATCAGATACCGGCTTTGCTGAACAATCGTATACAACCGGTTGCTACCAGTGATCCCGATATCAGTCTGGTACGTGTTGGCGGCGTTAGTCTGTATGCAACTGATGCGATTGTGCGCCGTTCCGAACCCTTACAGAGTACAGTTCATGCCGCAGTACCGGTTGCACGTACCAACAGTGTGACACTGGCCCGGTTTGGTTTGAGTAATGGAGATACCGCACAGGCTAAACAAGGCAATAGTACCGTATCGATTACCATCACTACGGATGATACCTTGCCGGAAAATGTACTGTTTTTGCCATTACATCAGAGTAACTGGCACTTAGGCGCTTTATTGACCACTGTTGAATTGAGTAAAGGATAATCATGCAAGCGTGGTTTCAACAATTACTGGGCAACGACTTCGGTTTACTGGTGTCTGTCATCGTCAAGATTGTCATCATCATGCTGCCGCTGATTATTACCGTAGCCTATCTGACTTATTTCGAACGTAAAGTTATCGGTTATATGCAACTGCGGGTTGGGCCGAACGTTACCGGACCGTATGGCTTAATCCAGCCGTTTGCCGATGTATTAAAATTGCTGTTCAAGGAAGTTACCCGCCCGTCGCAGGCTAATAAGGCACTGTTCTATATCGGACCGATGATGTCACTGATGCCGGCTTTTGCTGCCTGGGCAGTTATCCCGTTCAGTGAAACATGGTTTCTTACCCGAATTAATGCCGGTTTACTTTATATTCTGATGATTACTTCACTGTCTGTATATGGTGTCATCATTGCCGGCTGGGCTTCCAATTCTAAATATGCTTTTCTCGGTGCCATGCGAGCTTCTGCGCAAACTATTTCCTATGAGATTGCCATGGGATTTGCGCTGATTGGTGTGATTATGGTTTCCGGAAGTATGGATTTTCATGACATTGTTATGTCTCAGGCAAAAGGTTATGCCGGTGGTTCCATTTTCTCATGGAACTGGCTGCCTTTATTTCCGCTGTTTGTGGTGTATCTGATTTCCGCTGTGGCCGAAACCAACCGTGCGCCATTTGACGTAGCCGAAGGTGAGTCGGAAATTGTTGCCGGTTTCCATGTAGAGTATTCCGGTTTTGCTTTCGCGTTATTCTTTCTGGCCGAATACATTTTCATGATTCTGGTGGCTGCTCTGACGGCTCTGCTGTTCTTTGGTGGCTGGTTATCTCCCTTTCCGCAAAGCTGGGGCTTTATTGGTACCCCGAGTGTATTGTGGATGTTTCTGAAAATGGCACTGGTGTTGTACTTTTATCTGTGGATACGTGCAACATTCCCGCGTTACCGTTATGACCAGATTATGCGTCTTGGCTGGAAAGTATTGATTCCGGTAACCATTGTGGCAGTAATTGTATTGGGTTTGTGGATGATTTCACCCCTGAATTTATGGCATTAAGCAGGGAAAGGCTCTGATATGGCAAATATAATTAAAACCTTTCTGATGACCGAGTTGCTTTCGGGTATGAAAGTAACTCTGAAAAACTTCTTTGCGCGCAAGGAAACCATATATTTTCCTGAAGAAAAAACTCCGCAATCAGTTCGCTTTCGTGGTTTGCATGCACAACGGCGCTATCCCAATGGTGAAGAACGCTGTATTGCCTGCAAACTGTGTGAAGCTGTCTGTCCGGCCATGGCAATCAATATAGAATCTGAAAAACGTGAGGATGGTACACGCAGAACCACACGCTACGATATTGATCTGACTAAATGTATTTTCTGTGGTTTCTGTGAGGAAGCTTGCCCGGTTGATGCTATTGTTGAAACCCGGATTTTCGAATATCACGGTGAAAAACGCGGTGATTTATATTTCACTAAACCCATGTTGCTGGCTATTGGCGATCGCTATGAAGAAGATATCGCTAAATGCAAAGCCGCAGATGCGCCATATCGTTAAGAGGTGGTCATGAATTTACCATTAATTCTGTTTTATGTATTTGCCGCTGTGATTTTGTTTGGCGCGATAAATACAGTTATTGCCAAAAATCCGGTACATGCGGTTTTGTTTCTGGTTCTGACATTCTGTGCCAGTGCCATGATGTGGATTCTGATGCAGGCTGAATTTCTCGGCATTGTACTGGTAGTGGTGTACGTGGGTGCGGTGATGGTACTGTTCCTGTTTGTCATCATGATGCTCAATATTGATGTTGAGCAGATGCGCGCTGGCTTCTGGCGGCATGCACCTGTTGCAGCACTGGTGGGTATCCTGACTGCTGCCTTGCTGATTGTTATTCTGGTAAATCCGCAGCTCAATCTGGCGAGTCTGGGTAAGGATTCTCCGCTGCCCGCAGACTACAGCAATGTGCATGATCTGGGGATGCAGATTTACACAACCTATCTGTTACCGTTTGAACTGGCGGCTGTATTGCTGGTGCTGGGGATGGTGGCCGCAATAGCTCTGGTTCACCGGCAGACATACAATCCTCGTCGTACCAATCCGGCCGAACAGGTTAAAGTACAGGCAAAAGATCGTTTCCGTATGGTGAAAATGCAGCCTGAAATCGCTACACCGGTAACTGAAGAAGCAAGTAAAGAAGCAACTGAAGGGGAGCAGAAAGCATGATTACCTTAACCCATTATCTGGTGCTCAGCGCAATACTGTTTGCTATTTCTGCCATGGGTATATTTATGAACCGCAAAAACGTACTCGTATTACTGATGTCAATCGAGTTAATGCTATTAGCGGTAAATTTTAACTTTGTGGCTTTTTCCCGTTATCTCGGCGACACCGCCGGACAGATTTTTGTCTTTTTTATTCTGACGGTTGCTGCGGCCGAATCTGCTATTGGTCTGGCAATTATGGTTCTGATTTTCCGTAACCGTCAGAGCATTAATGTACAGGATCTGGATAGCCTCAAAGGCTAACAGGTGAGAGGAACGAGAGAAAAATTATGAGTGTTTATCTGATTATTGCTTTGGCTCCGCTCATCGGTTCATTACTGGCCGGTTTATGCGGTAAGCTGATCGGCCGTAAAGGTGCGCATAGCGTTACCATAGCAGGCGTAGCCGTTTCGGCAGTACTGTCTGCCTGGGTACTCTATGGTTTTATGACCGGAACCCGTCAGCCCTTTGATGAAAATGTGTATACATGGCTGACTATGGGCGGTCTGGACTTCTCAGTAGGGTTTCTGATTGATACCCTTACTGCCACTATGCTGGTGATTGTGACCAGTGTATCGCTGATGGTGCATATCTATACTATCGGCTATATGAGTGATGATGACGGCTATCAGCGCTTTTTCAGCTATATCTCACTGTTTACTTTCTCTATGCTGATGCTGGTAATGAGTAATAACTTCATTCAGTTGTTCTTCGGCTGGGAGGCTGTAGGGCTGGTGTCTTACCTGCTGATTGGTTTTTACTTTAAACGTGACAGTGCTATTTTTGCCAATCTGAAAGCATTTCTGGTTAATCGTGTCGGCGACTTCGGTTTTGTACTGGGTATTGGTCTGGTACTGGCTTATTTCGGCGGCAGCCTTCGCTATGCTGATGTTTTTCAGCATATTGATCAGGTTAAAAATGCCACTATCGAACTGATTCCCGGTCATCCGTGGTCTTTGATTACCGTTACCTGCATTTTGCTGTTTGTGGGCGCAATGGGTAAATCGGCACAGTTTCCGTTGCATGTCTGGTTACCGGATTCAATGGAAGGTCCGACACCGATTTCAGCTCTGATTCATGCGGCAACCATGGTAACAGCCGGTATATTCATGGTATCTCGTATGTCACCCCTGTATGAGTTGTCTGATACTGCTCTGGGTGTGATTATGGTATCCGGTACCATTACTGCGCTGTTTATGGGCTTTCTGGGTATGATTCAGAATGACATTAAACGGGTGATTGCTTATTCAACCTTGTCACAGTTAGGTTATATGACGGTAGCCTTAGGTGCCTCTGCCTATAATATTGCTGTTTTCCATGTCATGACCCATGCTTTCTTCAAAGCACTGTTATTTCTGGCCGCCGGTAGTGTGATTATGGGTATGCACCATGATCAGGATATGCGTCATATGGGCGGATTGCGTAAATACATGCCGGTAACATGGATTTGTATGCTAATTGGTTCATTATCGCTGATTGGCACACCATTTTTCTCCGGTTTCTATTCCAAGGATTCAATTATTGAGGCAGTAAAAGCGTCAACGCTGCCATTCAGCAGTGTGGCCTATGTAGCGCTGGTAGCCAGTGTGTTTGTCACCGCATTTTACTCATTCCGATTGTATTTCTTGGTATTTCATGGCGAAGAAAAATGGCGCAAAGCCGAACATAGCGAACATCATCATGCAGAAGAACATCATGGTCTGAAACCACAGGATAATCCGCATGAGAGCCCGCTGGTGGTAACCATTCCGCTGATTCTGCTGGCTATCCCTTCAGTATTTGTAGGTATGTGGGCAATGAAGCCGATGCTGTTCAGTGATTTTTATCAGCATGTGATTTTTATTAACAGTGCTGCACATCCTGCACTGGCAACCGTAGAAGAAGAGTACCACGGCATATTTGCTATGGCTCTGCACAGTCTGACAACTCCTGTGTTATGGCTGGTGATTGCCGGTGTTGTACTGGCGTGGTTCTTCTATATGAAAAAACCACAGATTCCGGCCAGAATTGCTGCATCTATACGTCCGGTTTATACCCTGCTGGATAATAAATACTATCTGGATACTATTTACTATAACGTGTTTGCCAAAGGCAGCCGTCTGCTGGGAACGTTGTTCTGGAAAGTTGGCGACGTTTTCATTATTGATAAATTAATTGTTAATGGTGCTGCACGCGTTGTCGCTGCTGTAGCAGCGCTGATACGGCGTATTCAGACCGGATACATCTATACCTATGCTACAGCAATGGTTGTGGGTGTATTTGTACTGGTGGCATGGACTTTCTGGCCGTTGCTTAAAACAATGTTTGGCGGTTAATTGCGGGCATTCAACTTGGTATCTTTAGGCTATAAATATGTACGATAACTTACTCAGTTTGGCGATTTGGCTGCCTGTAGTGGCTGGCGTCGCAGTGCTGGCTACCGGCTCAGACAAGCACGCAGGTATAGCCAGAGTGCTGGCCTTAATCGGGGCGCTGGTTTCTTTTCTCATAACCTTACCGCTGTTTTTTAAATTCGACCGTTTAAATGGCGGATTTCAGTTTAAAGAATTTCATGTCTGGATTGAGAGTCTCAACATCAACTATGCATTAGGTGTGGATGGAATGTCAGTTCTGTTTGTGATTCTGAACAGTTTTACTACTTTACTGGTTGTTCTGGCCGGCTGGCAGGTAATCCAGAAACGGCCTGCGCAGTATATGGCCGCTTTCCTGATTATGTCAGGACTGATTAATGGCGCATTTGCAGCAATGGATGCCATCGTATTCTATGTATTCTTCGAAGGCATGCTGATTCCGATGTATCTGATTATCGGTATCTGGGGCGGTCCGAGACGGGTATATGCATCAATCAAATTCTTTCTGTATACCTTAATGGGTTCATTACTGATGCTGGTTGGTTTTGTCTATCTGTCTAATCAGACCGGCAGTTTTTCTATTGAAACATGGCACAATATCAAGCACCTTGCGATGACGGCGCAAATTCTGCTGTTTATCGCTTTCTTCCTGTCTTTTGCGGTTAAAGTGCCGATGTGGCCGGTGCATACATGGTTGCCGGATGCCCACGTAGAAGCGCCGACCGGTGGTTCAATGGTACTGGCGGCAATTACTCTGAAAATAGGTGGTTACGGATTCCTGCGCTTTATTCTGCCTATTTTGCCGGATGCAGCACGTTATATTGCGCCGGTAATCATCGTGCTCAGCCTGGTAGCGGTAATTTACATCGGTATGGTGGCACTGGTACAAACTGATATGAAAAAACTGGTGGCGTACTCTTCCATCAGCCATATGGGATTTGTCACTTTAGGCTTTTTCCTGTTTACCGGCGGCTATCTGAATGACTGGGCCTTTAAAGGTGCCATTATGCAGATGATTTCGCACGGTTTTGTTTCAGCCGCTATGTTTATGAGTATCGGTGTGATGTATGACCGGATGCACACCCGCGATATTTCAGCTTACGGCGGTGTCGTAAACAGTATGCCGGTATTTGCTTCTTTCATGCTGTTCTTTGCTATGGCTAATGCCGGTTTGCCCGGTACATCAGGATTTGTGGGCGAATTTATGGTCATTGTCGGTGCAGTAAAAACCAATTTCTGGGTTGGTGCACTGGCGGCGTTAACCCTGATTTATGGTGCAGCATATACCTTGTGGATGTTTAAACGGGTTGTTTTTGGTGCCATCAAAAATCCGGAAGTTGCGCAATTAAAAGATGTAAACAAACGCGAACTGCTAATTCTGGTGATTCTGGCTGTAGCGGTACTGGGATTTGGTTTGTATCCGGAACCGTTTATCGCTGTCGTGCATCAGGCAGCAAATGATTTGATAGTCCAAGCGGCACAAAGCAAACTGTAAGGAAATGTGAATGAACTGGACAGATTTAACAATATTTCCCGCTGCACCGGATATGGTGCTGACTGTAGTACTGTTTACAGTATTGCTGGTGGACTTATGGCTTAATGACCGGCAACGCTGGATAACCTGTACCCTGTCAGTTATTGGTCTGATACTGACCGCCGCAGTACAGTGTCTGGTATGGAAAGAACAGCCGCAATATGCCTTCCATGATATGTTTGTACTGGACGGCATGGCTCAACTGGCCAAGTTATGCATGTATGTACTGGTTATTGCCTTGTTTATTTACAGCCAGACTTATCTGCGTGCTAAACATATTTATCAGGGTGAATTCTATACGCTAACCCTATTTGCACTGCTGGGCATGAATATTATGGTTTCAGCCAGCCACTTCCTGACTTTATATGTCGGGCTGGAGCTGCTTTCGCTGGCGCTTTATGCTTTAATTGCCCTGCAGCGCGATAGTGGCCGTGCTGCTGAAGCTGCATTGAAGTATTTTGTGCTTGGTGCACTGGCCTCAGGTTTACTGTTATACGGTATTTCCCTGATATACGGTGCAACAGGTACATTACAGCTGCAGCAGGTGCTTGCTGCCAGCCAGGAAACAACCAATCCGTGGTTATTGAAACTCGGGCTTGTATTTATTGTTGCCGGTATTGTATTTAAACTGGGTGGTGTACCATTTCATATGTGGGTGCCGGATGTGTATCAGGGTGCGCCGACTGCAGTCGTTGCACTGGTGGGTACAGCACCGAAAATTGCGGCCACAGTCTTCGCTTTCCGTATCCTGGTTTACGGTTTGCTGACTCAGTGGGAAAGCTGGCGTGAATTACTGTTGCTGCTGGGTATCGCTTCGCTGTTTGTGGGTAATCTGGCTGCTATCATGCAAACCAACATTAAACGTATGCTTGGTTTTTCAACAGTAGCCCATATGGGTTTCATTATGCTGGCTCTTCTGTCCGGTCAGTCTGGCTGTGCTGCAGCTATGTATTATGCAATAACCTATGCTTTAATGGCCTCTGTAGCGTTTGCTATTCTGGTTCTGCTCTCCGGCAAGGATGTTGAATGCCAGAATATCAGTGATCTTGCCGGTCTGAACCAGAAAAATGCATGGTATGCATTTTTAATGCTGCTGGCGATGTTTTCAATGGCCGGTATTCCGCCATTGATGGGCTTTTATGCCAAGCTGGCCGTTATTAAAGCATTATTGGCCAGCGGCTATCTGTGGGTTTCTGTGTATGCAGTAATCATGTCGCTGATTGGCGCTTTCTATTATCTGCGTGTGGTTAAAACCATCTATTTCGATAATCCGGATTCTGTTGCCGAACCAGTATTCAATATGACTTTTCTCGGTAAAATCGTTTTATCTGTTAATGGTTTATTATTGCTGTTATGGGGTATTTTGCCTGATGGCGTAATGAACTGGTGTGTACAGGCATTACTGCATAGCTAATCTGAATTTATTCTTTCAACAGCAGCCACTACGGCTGCTGTTTTTATAACAGCCGTACACACTTATCAAAACAAATGCGCACAGGTAAAATAACTGTTCAACCGTTGACATAACAACTGCATAATAAGCATGAATAACTCAGAATTTGATATCTGCCAGACTGAATGTGTGGTAGTAAAAGTAGGTTCCAGTCTGGTGACCAATGGCGGACATGGGGTAGATCAGAATATTCTGAAAAACTGGGCACAGCAGATTGCGCAATTACGTGCAAATGGTATTCAGGTAGTACTGGTATCCAGTGGTGCTATTGCAGAAGGTATGAAACGGCTGGGCTGGCAGATACGTCCTAAAGCAATTAATGAATTACAGGCTGCCGCCGCAGTGGGGCAAATGGGACTGGCTCAGGCATACGAGATTGCGTTTGAATCACTGCATATCCGGACAGCACAGATTTTGCTGACACATGATGATTTGAGTCACCGTACCCGCTATTTAAATGCCCGTAGTACTATCCGCACTCTGCTGGAGCAGGGAGTAGTACCGATTATTAATGAAAATGATACAGTTACCATTGATGAAATCAAACTTGGCGATAATGATACCCTTGGTGCTCTGGTAACTAACCTGATTGAAGCTGATGTACTGATTATTCTGACAGATCAGAATGGTCTGTATGACAGAGATCCGCGTAAGCATACTGAAGCCAGACTGATTCATAAAATTGCTGCTAATCATCCAGACCTGGAAAGTATGGCCAGCGGAGCAGGCAGCAGCGTGGGCACCGGAGGTATGTATACCAAAGTACTGGCTGCAAGACGGGCTGCTTTAAGCGGTGCTGCAACCTGTATCGCCAACGGGTATGCTGAAAATGTATTAGTCCGGTTACTGGAAGGCGCACAAACGGGTACTTTATTTACCCCGGCCGGTAGCCGGTTGAGCGCACGCCAGCAATGGTTACTTGGGCAGGTACAACTGGCTGGTAAGTTAACCGTTGATGAGGGTGCGGAACAGGCACTGAAAACACAGCACTCCAGTCTGCTGGCTATCGGTTGTGTTGCTGTCAGTGGTCATTTTGATCGTGGCGCATTAGTGGCAGTATGTAATCAGGCCGGTAAAGAAATTGCCCGCGGACTGGTTAATTATAATGATCATGAAATTGGGCGTTTATTGCGGCAGCCGTCTCAGGCTATAGAAGAATTATTGGGCTATGTGGCAGAACAGGAACTGATCCATCGGGATAATATGGTATTACGTCGTGATTGAAGCGGATATTGAAAAATTCTGCCAAATCCGATAAAGAGATAATATTTACCAGCAGGCTGTAAGCTTAAACAGCAACCAATCTAAGATTTGTTTTTAATAAAGCAGATTAAAGTAGCCTGATAAATATATATACCATCATTAAATTTGTCTGTATTATCAAAAAGTGCCGTTTTCAGTATCAGGTAAATTTATAGATATCTGAGCATAATCTGCCATGTAGACAGATTGCCACTATAAAGGTAGTAAATATCTTCTCAGGCTATGGATGCTGAGTTTATCGCTATGGTGCGATTATTACATGACAGAATCATAATAACAAATGTCTCCAGTTTTTGAATCAATAATTTTCATGTAACCACCTGTAAGTATTTCTCCTTCTGTGAAAAAACTAGGTTTGCTTATTAACACCACTTTACCCTCGAGCTGATGTCTCCAATATAAATATCCATCTTTAGTAATTTTATAATTCTTATCGTCAAGTCCAATGATACCGTATTTGCAGGAACATTTTAATTTCGGTTCTCCAGAATGTGACTCACACCTATCGGGTCGCCAGGCAAACTTCACTAATATATTCTGATAAGTTGTATCATACAAATAATGTTTGGCAAATTTCCAGGCACATGTCAAAGGAAGAAATAAAATAAAAGCCATAAGCAGAATATAAAGTAACTTATTTATAATATACTTTTTTCTGTTAGATTTTTGCTTATTCATCTAGATTAGTAAGTTATTGTCAAATAGATAATATATCATTAATAAAAAATTATTAGTCATAACTACCATCAAAATTAATGTAGTGTTGCGCCTGATCAACTAAACCGGTGCTGATTTTATTAGTGCTATAAATAAATTATTTAGAATAAATTCATACTAACCAATTAATTTTTTCTTTCTACACTAAAAGAAAATCAGCGGATGCTGAAATTATGAGCTAGGAATTAATATTAAATCCGGAATAATGCATAGCATTGAATTGTTTTAAGTAATATAAAATGAAAAAGATGATAATAATGCATATTGGTTATTCTGCATATACCAGAATAACCAATATGATTTGTATTGTTTTTTTACAAAGAAAAAAGATTCAGTTTGGAAATAATTACCAGTTTCTTTATTTATTAAGCCTTACCAGTTAATCTTTAATCCGACAGAACCATTTACCGGCGCTTTGGTATGTGCATCACCACCATTAGACCATGTATGGCCGATTTCACCATAAGCTTTTACTTTGTTTGTAATATCGTAAGTACCGCCAATTGCCAGCTCAGTGCTGGCATGAGAGGCACCGGCATTTAATCTGGTTGTGGCTACATTAGTAATGTAACTAGTATGGTCGGCACCACCAGGTGAGTAAAAGAAATTTACCCGGGCATAGGGTCGCAGATTTCCTTTATTCAGTTGATAGCTGCCTTCGAGTCTTCCGCCAAGGCGGAAGAGCCAGGCATTATTGTGTGAGTGACTGACTGTAGTACGTCCGCTGATATCAGAATCATTTAAATCCAGCCACTGATGAATAATCTGAGCCTGCGGTTCAAGCTTCCAGTTGCTGCTGCCCAGAGTAAACGGCTGACCTATTTCTACTGAAGCCGTAACGCCATGACCTTTCTGTTTGCCGGTCGGATTGTTATCCGGTTTAATATCAACATGATGGCGGGCACCCTGTACTACAAAATCTGCATAAGCACCATTTTCACGGGTGTAATTACCATATGCGCCAATAAAGTAAGATTTGGTTGTGTTTTTACCTGCTCTGGTATCAATACCGCTGGTAAAGCCGTCAACATCGAGATTACCGTGCAGATAGCCGACATATCCGCCGGCACGCCAGCCGTTGCTGCTCCAGATATCACTGCCCAGTTGTAAACCGGCATAATTACCGGTAGTACGGGCATTGGCCGACCCGTTTTGCTGAATATCAGTACGGCTGGCAATCACTCTGCCCCAGCTCATACGTTCATCAGGCAGAGGAGTAGATCCGATACGCTGATGCATATTAGCGAGCATAAGGCTGTCAGCCTGTCGTAACTGAGAGGCAACTGCGGCAAATAATGGTACTTCTTTACGGTATAGCGGTCTGAGTTTTGATGGTTTAGTTGTCGTACCACTATTGCCAGAGCTGCCGTTACTGGCGTTATTGCCACCGGAGTTGTTACCACCAGAGTTATTGCCACCAGAGTTATTGCCACCAGAGTTATTGCCACCAGAGTTATTGCCACCAGAGTTATCGCCACCGGAATTATCATCACCAGGGTCTGTTTGCTTTTGAGAGCGTAAATACCAGTTATTCCCGTTTTGCTGCAAATCACCTTTAAACAAATGGTATTCATATGCACCTCTGTCTAAATGATCGCCTTCCAGTGCAAAAGCATCCCCAGTACTGTTACCGTTAACTTGGACTAATTCAATGCCATTAGTATTTCCGGTATCGCCGCCAAGACCATCAATGCTTGCAAACCTGATGGTGGTTTTACCTGTCACATTACCCTGAACAGTCAGTTTATCGGCAGTATTGTCAGCAATGCTGTCATTATCTTTTAAAGCAGAATTAAGTTTCAGATCCAGAGTCAGTTTACCGCCATTACCCTGATAATTTCCGTTAATCGTTAAATTGTCTCCGGTGAAATTACTATGGAGATTAATATTGCCTGAGTTAAACACATCGCCATTAATCTGTGCCTGTCTTAGAGAGTCGATAAGATTGACTGTGGTACCATTCCCGATATTAAGCTGATTAGTATTCAAATCTCCACTCAGGCTGAGGGTACTGTTTTGAGCCAGATTTATTTTTTCCCAGTTACGAATAGCAATATTTCCAGCAATACCATTATTATTACCCGTGGTAGAACCAGTCAGAGACTGATTAATATTCAGTATATCAGTCATTCCGTCATTACTGCTGGTATCGTCCCCGCCATCGACTACAGTAATATTACTGATAATGGCTCCGCGATTGATAGAAAGAGTGTCACTACCGTTACCCAGATCAATACTCCCGATGACGTTTGAACCGCTATTCAGCGTAACATTGGCATTACCATCACCATCACGAATAGCCCGACCAGAAGTTGCTGAAACACTGGTACCGGTATTAAGGGTAATAGTTGTTGTACTGTTTGGTTTATCCAGAACAACAATACCTGCTTCCGTACCTCCGCTTATTTGATTGGTCAGGGTAAGTGTAGTACTACCTGAACCAGAATTGTGTATCTCAATTGCGCTGATTCCTCCGCTAATTCTTCCATCTAACTGAGTAATTTTGACATCCGTGGCCTGTTCTCCGTTTTCAGCCCAGATTCCATATCCGTTTGTAGCTGTAATTGATCCGTTAGAAGTAATTTCTGTTGCACCATACGCATGATTCATTGCATAAATACCGTTAGTTCCGGCATTGATAACCGCTGATTCAATATTTAATCCCGTAGCCTGGTTTGCATTTACTACACTGATACCGGTATTACGGGTTGCTGTTACGGATGTCTTATTGTGGATTGTCGTTGCGCCTGTACCATTATTGGTTGCATATATGCCATTATCAGCACCTGATATAGCATGAGTGTTAATAGTCAGGTCTTTTGTATTATTGCCATTATTAACAAAGATTCCGTTACCGGATGTAGCGGAAATATTACCTTCAGACGTAATTTCAGTAGAATCTGTACCAGAATTGATAGCGAAAATACCGGTATTTGTACCTTGAACACTTTTACTGGTAACAGTTAATTTCTCACCATGATTTTCTGTATAAATACCATTACCATTATTTGCATATACATCGCCGTTAGTGGTAATGGTTGTAGAACCTTTACCACTATTGTATGCATAAATACCGTTGGTATTGCCTTTTACGGTATCTTTGGTTGTAATAGCTATGTTTTTGGCTGATACATTCGCATTATTAACCCAGATAGCATCGGTAGTGCCTGATTCAATAACTTGGTTAACGATAAGTGTCGCTGATCCTGTACCATTGTTGTATGCGTAAATGCCATGTGCTTTACCAATAACAGCTCCGGTAGTAATAAATAAATCTTTTGCTGCAGTATTATTCATAGCATAAATGGCATCATCATTATCAGATATAATGGTGCCATTAGCTGTTATTTGTGTGGAACCGCTGCCTCCGTTATAAATGCTAATACCTTTGCGCTGTTTGCTATGA
Source organism: Snodgrassella sp. W8135 (assembly GCF_016101225.1). NCBI lineage: Bacteria > Pseudomonadati > Pseudomonadota > Betaproteobacteria > Neisseriales > Neisseriaceae > Snodgrassella > Snodgrassella sp. W8135. Next base: position 39,769 of record NZ_JACFQX010000006.1, on the reverse strand, counting down.
ATAGAGGCTGTTGAAAGTTTAGCATCGGTACCGGCATTATTAATATAAATACCACTGACAGAGTCAGATAACATATCTTGGGTGGCATTAATGATAATCGAACCTGTCTGGCTATTATTTGTTGCATCAATATTAGTGATGTTTTTATTGTTTGCGTTTACGGTTAAATTTCCTGCGCCATTTTGATTAACGATGGTAAGTGTCTGATTTAATTCATCGGTAGATGTATTGATAGTCTGACTGGAAGGATCCCGGTTTTCAATACGGTTATTGCTGATAGTGGTATCCGCATATGTACTGATACCAGGTGTATTTGACCTGAATGTTGTACAAAATTTGCTGTTTTGAAACGAAAGCGGACATTGTGCATAAGTCAGACCAGAGGTTGCTATGCTGATACCTATAATGCTTACCAGCCTGGGCTGTGCTGCTTTACCCACTTTACGAGCTAGTTCTGAGGTAACAACATATGCCTGTACTTGTGCATTCCAGATAAGTTTGTAGATTTTATTCATATTAATAAAATAGTCAGGTTAAAAAATAATGATGCTTTAGTTACAGCAATTAGTTACACAATCATTTAATCGGACATTAAGAAATAAGACATATCCAGTATTAATTCGACAATAAAAAATCAATTAAGTCAAAAATTTAACTATTTGATAATTAATAAAAAAATGTTATTATTTGTTAGTTATATAAATAATAATAATGATTAAATAAAATATAAAAATTAGGATTTCTATGAGATATGGCAGATAACTGAAGCCTTAGCCTGATATTTTATGTTTATGGTATATTTATTTATATTAATATATTTGTTGAAATGTATGTTTTAGTAAGCAGATTTGGGAGTAAACAGTTATATTTTATGAAGATGGAATTAGATTAAAATAATAATCAGGTAATTTAAATCTTTGATTTGTTGTAAATTGGTTTCAAAAGTATCTGCAGTATTTTTAATAACGTTATTGTTATACCCGTAGAACAACGTAACCGGTTACATATTATTTAGTAAATGCAGACGGCTGAAGATTTATAGTAAACTGATTGAGAAAATCATACTATTAATCACGATAAATCAAAATTTATTAATTACTGATGTTCATAATAAGAAATTAAATGGTGGAGTTTGCTCAATACAATTAATATGGGATGGCTGTGTATATTGCTTCTTAATGTATTGTAAGCTTATATTGTATTGCTAGCCTTGCAATAGTCAGTCCGGCACTCAATGTAGGCAACAGAATGTTGTGGCACAGGTTTTGGCTGAGTTGCTGGCTTTATATTTTCTTAATCTGTCACAATAGATAATTAATCTGGTCAGGAAATATATATGGCAGAAGTTATGGTATTGGTTGTAGAAGATGAAGCTGCAATTTCTACTCTGATTCAATTTACTCTCGAGCAGGCCGGCTTTGTTGTTCAATGTGTACCTAGTGTAGAAGCAGCACAGCCGTTATTGCAGGCCAGGCTGGCTGACATGCTGCTAGTGGACTGGATGTTACCCGGACTTTCCGGTCTTGATTTTATCCGGCAGCTGCGGAATGATATTCGCAGTCGTGATTTACCCATTATTTTATTAACAGCACGCGGTGAAGAAACAGATAAAGAGCAGGGGCTGAATCTGGGTGCAGATGACTACATTACTAAACCTTTCTCACCACGAGAACTGATTGCGCGAATTAATGCGCTTTTGCGCCGACGTGCACCGCAAAAAACCAGTGTACCACTGCGTATTTATGGTCTGGAACTCGATCCGCAGCAGCAGCGTGTACAAGTAAACGGACAAACCATTCCCTTCGGACCCAGTGAATTTAAGTTATTACATTTCTTTATGACACATCCGGATCGGATATACACCCGCAGCCAGCTTCTGGATCTTGTATGGGGTGATCATGTGTTTGTTGAGGAGCGTACGGTAGATGTTCATATCCGCCGTTTAAGACGAGGACTTGAAACAGTGGGGCATGACCACCTTATACAAACTGTGCGTGGCAGCGGCTATCGCTTTTCACCATAGCCGGAAATACTTCTTAAATTTATCTTCTGTGAAATAACATGCTTCTGTCTGAACTGCGCCATCATTTATATTTAATACTGGCAACCATGATTGTGGTTGTCGTAGCGTCATTGCTGACTGGCGGTCTGCAATTCATGCTGATTAGCTTGTGCTGCCTGTTTTTTTTGTGGTTGGCGGGTTACTGGTATCATTTATTTAAACTGGTTCGGTGGCTGGAAAGACCGAAATTACGTAATGTGCCACAGGGGATCGGGATTTGGAACAATATTTTCAATACTTTGATGCTACAGGCACGTAGCCGTAAAAAGCGTAAACAGAAACTGGGTGTCGCCTTGTTACGCTTTAACCGTATTGCTGAAACCATACCAGAGGGCGTATTAATCCTTGGAGAGGATGGACATATTCAGTGGCTGAACCATCTGGCTGCAATCCATCTGAATCTGGTTGCTGAACAAGACAATAACAGTATGCTAGCTGATCTGATTGAAAATAGTGATTTCCGGCGATTTCTGGATGAGCCGGCAACAGAGTCAGTGAATATAAAGCTTACACTTGAAAATATAAATAGCGGATTACCACGAGTATTGAATATTATCCGTACTCCGTTTGACGAACAGGCAACACTGATTATTACTCAGGATATTACTGCTGCCGAACAATTGAATGCCACCAGAACGGCATTTGTGGCCAATGTTTCGCATGAGCTGCGTACTCCTTTAACTGTAATCAACGGCTTTCTGGAAACCTTAACGGATATGCCGGATTTGCCGCAGGAGCAGCGTCAGTCATTTATTGCACTGATGAGTAAAGAAGGAATCCGCATGAATCAACTTCTGGCAGATTTATTAACCTTATCACGACTGGAAAATCAGATTACTGCATCTTTACGTAAACAATCATTGTGCCTGAGTACTCTGGTTGAGCAGGTAGTATATGAAGCTGAAATTTTGTCTGAAAATAAACATCATTTTATTTGTGAAATAGCTGCAGATATCTGGATAGAGGGGATTCAGCAGGATTTATATAATGCATTCAGTAATCTTCTGTTTAATGCTGTACGCTATACTCCGCAATGTGGAACTATAACTATCCGGCTCTATAGTGAACAAGACGAAAACAACTATCAGCAGACTGTATTTCAAGTGAGCGATACGGGTCCCGGTATCGCTGCGGAGCATATTCCTCATCTTACCGAACGCTTTTATCGTGTAGATTCAGGCCGCTCACGCGAAAGCGGGGGTACAGGTCTTGGGCTGGCCATTGCCAAACACGCTCTGGCAGAACATGGCGGCAAATTACAGATTGAAAGTATTACTGGGAAAGGCAGCTCTTTTAGTGCCATATTACCGCAAATGAATAATAGCAAAGTACTTGACAGCAGCCGCACTCCTGCCTAAAATGCGCGCTCTTGGGTCGTTAGCTCAGTCGGTAGAGCAGCGGACTTTTAATCCGTTGGTCGAGCGTTCGAATCGCTCACGACCCACCATTTTTCCTCCATATATTCTAATACTCTACGCATTTTATCGTTTCTTCCTTTGTATTATTTGTTGTGACAAAACTGTAACATTTTGATGTCATGATATTGTTAATCTTTAATGTAGGCTGGATTAAATGCTTCAGTACTAAATGAGCATATTTTTGCACCTATCTCTAGAGATTTCTAGCCACTCATATCTAATGCCATGCATTGAAACACCATCTTCAACTAGCCTGGTAGCCCATGTATGTCATGAATCATGCTGGCTGAATTCTCACTCAAAGCTTCTGCTGGTCATGTATTCCTGATTTCAGTGCTACCAGTAATAGTATTTCTAGATCCGAGCTGTTTAAGCTCATATTGTATTTTTTAAGTAATAATCAAAATTCGCTACACTTGTTTGTATGCCGTTTAACTCCAGGTATGTCTACATTAGATACTTTAGCCTGTATCAATTTAAGAATGTCACCTTTAAATCTCTAAAATTTAAAAGATTTTTTCATATTAATTTTATAAATTCTTCAACTGAAATACCCATAACCTAATTCTCAGTTATAAAAATTTAAAAAATATATCGTTAAAATAGATAAGATAATTAAATTGATTTGAACTCAAAAAATTTGCTGATTTAAGTCTTTATTTCCTGAGTATTTTGAAAAATGATTAAAAAACAAATTAAGAATAAGGACTTTTAAACTAAATCCGCTCACGCTCCGGATGGGCAACAGCCAGTAAAGCAGGGCTATTTGCCAGATACTGCTTATGCTGAAGAGCCGGAGAAGGCTAAATTACTGGTTTTTTATTATTTGAAGGTTTCTGCTGGAATATGGTTCTGATTTGATTAATACAGTAGTTGGAATGATTAAGAATGATTAATTTTATCAGCTACTACTTTGACTAGAAAATTGGAACCTTTGTTACAGAGCAGTAGAACCGTAAAATTTATTAATAAGAATAATATTAAATATACCAAGTATAGACTGAATGTTGTATAAATAATTTCTTAATAATTAAAATTTAAAATTATATAAATAATTTGGTTGAAAATTTGATTTTTATAATAAACATATGTTAAAAATTATTTATATTTTAATTATGTAAATTGCGGAGAAATTATGCTAAAAATCAGTAGCAGATTTGCCATGCTTTTCTTATGCTTTTTTCTCACAATCAGGATTTGCAAGAATCACAACTAATGCAAATGATCCGGAAGTGAAGTCAAAATGTGCAGATGGCACATATTCAACTTCAACCGGAAGGGGTACATGTTCTCATCATGGCGGGGTTGTTTATGATGATTTGCCAACAAGAAGAAAATCAAATAAAAAACCAAAAACTGAACAACCTAAAAATACTATTAAATGTAATGATGGAACTTCAACTAAAGCAGGAAAAGGGGCTTGTTCGCGACACGGTGGAATAGCACGATAGAAATTTAAGCAATAGTGTGAGAATAATATTTTTAAAGTAGTATTCTGCACTTAAAAATATTTAATTTTAAGAAAGGCTACTGCCGCTTTTATACAATTACTTAGGTTGCCTGTGCAACCTAAGTAATTAGTAAAAGTATAAAGAAATTTAAATCCTGATAAGTTTAATTAAAAGTACATCTAAAGCTGATTTAATGTGGATTCATTTTTACCATTGACTACCTGGTAAATAAATATCATTGTTAATTTTTAGCCTTCAATATCATAAACAATATTATTGTGTGATTGATGTTGAATTAAATCATTGCACAAATTTATCAAAAATTGCTTGCGCCTGTATAGTAAATTCAATATTAGAGATTTTAGATGTTAATTTACTGATAATTCTGGATCTGTTCTATATTAATTCTTATACAATTTTCTGGCTATTTGGGCAGATCGTTGCTGACGATTTAAGTTTGAATTGTAACAGCTTCCTTTAGAAAGTGTGAGCTGGTCTCCCATTGCGTTGTATCGCCTCAATAGGCTATTTTACTATTTATTTAGGAGCATTGCTTACGTATCCATATTTATGTATGGAATATGATATAGATTCTTTTCTTTAATGATTACTTCTCTATGCTGGCAGTGCGTAGTCGCACAGGGTATAACTTATTCACGCATTTTTCTGCAAAGTGAAAATGCTATACATATAAATCATTTTTATGTAGATTAAACCTATAAATAAAATTCATATACCATAAAATTACAATGATGTATATGTGAAATGGCAGTTCATCTGTTTGATATTCCTACATATGTAAGGCAAATAAATACTGATGATCTTTAACTGTAAAATTATTTTACTGCCATTCTTGATGGTATTTGGCAGTGCTCTGGCGGATATAGAGAGTACAATATTAAGTACTTCACGCTTTTTGCTGAGCTCGGTCTTTTAGGTTGCTTCCTATAATAAATTATCTATCTGGTGACGTATTTCTTTTATCTTGAAGTTTCTCTTCATTCTGATTTTCCACGTCTGCTTCATCGTTCCGGCTGGATCAATTGAGTTGATCATGTATACCTTTTAATTCGTTGGTCGAGCGTTCGAATTGCTTATCACCCATCAATTATCTATTATATTAAAGATTTAACTAAATATTTTATAATATAAATTCATTATTATAATTTTCTTAATTTATCAATGACTATTTATTTTTGAATTGTCAGTTTGATGATTAGTCCTTTTTTGTCAAAATTTATATACTTAATTATAGTATTTGTAATCATTATTAAGTTGATTCTATATATTATAGAATATTTAGATTTATTAAAATCGTTTCTAACTATTTCAACACAATATTTTATTTTTCTGTTCATTAAATCTCAAAATTTTTTTATTAAAGAATAAAGAGTATTTATAAAGTTATACACTACTAAGCAATAAAATAATTTCATTTATCAAAATTTATAATTAAATTTATTAAATTCAATAAATTAATGATGTAAATTACATTTTACTCTCTATTTTTCCACTATTTTATTCTTTATTCGGTGAAATTATTTTTAATGAGATAAATATAATGTCATTTGTCATAAAAATACAACTTAATAAATATAAATATTTTAAAACAATATAATTTTACCTATGACAAAAAAATACCTAATTTTGTCTATATAGGAAAATTAATTACTAAAGTAATAAAGTGTTAAATTTAAAATGCATTATATTTGAGTTTCGTTAACTTAACTTAATTTATTAAAGATTGATTGCCAAATGAATAAAATATACAAACTGATTTGGAATGCCAGAGAACAGGCTTATGTTGTGACTTCTGAGTTGGCTCGCAAAAGCGGGAAAGTAGTGGGAGCCAAGGTTGTCACAACAGTGATTGGTGCACTGGCTTTAACTGCAAATGTAGCTCAGGCTCAGTGTGTTTCTACTTCTGAGTAAAATCAAATATTTACTAATGCAGCAGAGAAAGTTGTCATTTCAGATCGGGACAGACCTGATGGCAAGGATATTGCATTCATTGGTATTCCTTCCGATGATCCAATTACTTCACAGGAAGGGGTTTTTGACGTTCTTGGTTTGGCAGATGGTCAAAATATAAGAGTTGAAAGCGAGCGTACCGGCCAGAAAGGTAGTCTTTGGGGAATAAACTCCGGAACAGGCGAAACAACAGTTGATATTTCCGGAGATGTCATTTCATCAGGTAATGAAATGATACCAGGTGATACAGATACGCCAAAATTTGACGATGCTGTTTCAATAACCAATTCTGAAGATGCTACCAATTTGACTGTAAACCAGACTGCAAGCAGCAGTACTATTAAGGGTGAAAATATTGGTATTACAACTTCTAATAGCGGTAAAGGATCTACCAATATAAATGTTGCTGGTACGGTACAAGCTAAGGCGGGTATTTATGCAGATAATGGGCAAAACTCAAAAGCAATTAATATTACTCAGGCTGAAACAGGCAATATTGAAGGTTCAGTTAATGGAATCGTGGTGAATAATCAGGGTATTGATGCTATCAATATCAATATTAGCGGAAATGTTACAGGTAAAGGAACGGGAACCGGATCAGTACCTGTGGATACTGATGATACCATAGATCCGATGAATCCGAATGGTGACATATTTAATACTGGTAGTGGAATTATTGCTGAAAATCAAGAAAATGCGACTGATATCAATATTTATCAATTAAAAGAAAGCAGTAAAATTCAGGGTACAGCAACAGGCATCAGTGCGGTAAATTCTAGTACCGGATCTACAACTATTAGCACAGTGGGTACGGTGATTGCAGATGGACCGGAGAAGAATGGTACAGGCATTTCTGTTTTCAATGGTGAAACAGCGAATGCAATCAATATCACTCAGACAACAGGTAGTATTGAAGGTAAAGAAACTGGAATTGCTGCGACAAATTTAGGTAAAGGTGATACCAAAATCACAACCGGAGGTGATGTAACAGGTACTAGTGGTGCTGGTATACAGGCAACTAATATTGACTGGGCGGATTCTGGTGAGAAAAGATGTATAGCAGTAAATCAGACCGGAGGAAGCATTACAGGCGGTACTGATGGTATCAGTGCAATAAATATGACCGGCGGTGCTGTGTCAATAGAAACGTCAGGTAAGGTGGCGGGTGGTACCGGTGCAGGCATCTCTACCAATGGTTTACCAGCTTCAAACAGTAGTATTATCCTTAATAAGGGAGCAGATGTTTCTGCTGCATCAGGTATTGCAATTGAAGATGGCGATAGCAACTCCTTAGTTACTATTAATAGCGGAGCAAAAGTAACCGGTAATATTAATCTGGGTCATGGTAGTGATATTCTCACTATCAATAATGGTGCTGATATTACTGTTCTTACTATGCTGGACGGCGGCAATGATATAGATAATGGTAAAGACAGCAGTAATGACCAACTCTACCTTAATACTAATCTTCGCGGTTCTTCTACCAGTAATAGTGCAGGTGATGTTGGTATTGTTAACTGGGAAAATATCCATCTTGGACAATCAGCCAGACTAACTCTAACCGGTGACCTTAATACACAAAACCTGAATATCGGATCTGGGGCGGAAGTACAACTTGATAAGATTGATAATTCTTCCGGTAAGAACGAAGTTGCTATTTCAGGTAATGTAAACAATGCCGGTAATATTAATCTGGTTAACGATAATGTTGGTGACCGTCTGACCATTCAGGGTGACTATCATGGCGAAAAGGGCAGTAAACTGCTTCTGGAAGTAACACCTGAGCAAAATAATGCTGATAAATTACATATCGGTGGAAATGCGAGTGGTGAGACAGCCATTGATCTAACTGAAGTTAGTGGTTTGGGTGCAAGTACAGCCGGTACAAATGGCATTGAAATTGTCTCCGTTGATGGTACTGCTGATGGCGATATTTTCACATTACTGCGCGATCATGTTGACGCCGGTGCATATGAGTACAGGCTGCAAAAGAGTGAAGATAATAAATGGAATCTTTACTCTGAAAAAATGCAGGAAACCGGTACAAAAACAACTTATCGTAGAGAAGTACCTTTATATAGTGCAGTTAGTGCCCAGTTACATCAGGCAGACAGTCTGATGCTCGGTGATATGCATAAGCGTATTGGTGCTACTCCTACTCCTGATGAACGGATGAGCTGGGGCAGAGTAATTGCTAATCGTAGCGATATTCGTCAGAATGGAACAGCTAATACCCGTAGTAAAGGTAACTATTCCGGTTTGCAGGTTGGTAGCGATATCTGGAGCAATAATGGTCTGCGTATTGGTGGCTACTTAGGTTATTTACATGGAAATCTTGATGTAAATGGTTTTGCCAGCGGCATTAATGGTAAGGTTGGTAAAAATAGTACTAAATCTTATTTCCTGGGTGCTTATGGTAATTACACCCGAGATAATGGTGCCTATATGGATGTTGTATTACAGGGTGCACGCCATAATGTAGATATCAAACCTGATGGCACCTCAAATAGTAAGCAAAAAGGTCATGGTGTTACTGCTTCTATTGAGGTCGGTCAGCCATTTGCTATTGGTAGCAGCAGCTGGAAATTTGAACCTCAGGCACAGATTATTCATCAATGGCTGGATTTAAATGATACTGATATCAGTGGTAATACCACGGTTAAACAGGATCATGATAATGCGTGGTTATTCCGTCTGGGCGGTCGTCTGGAAGGTAATTATCAAGTAAATAAAGGTATGCTCCATCCTTATGCCCGGGTTAATTTCTTCTACTCACCAAATGGTGCAAATCACACTACCTTTAAAACAAAGGCAGCATCAACTACATTGAATGCCGGTGCTTCGCATGCTAATACTGAAATGGCTATTGGTGGTAGCTATGATATTACCGACAAGGTGAAAGCTTATGGTGAAATTGGCCATACATGGTCTAATGGCGGAGATTCACATGTGAAATCACCTGTAAATGGTTCTGTAGGATTAAAGGTTAACTGGTAATAAAGTTGTGATAATTTAATCAAAACAGGGTTGATCGTTTATGATTCAATCCTGTTTTTTTATTAATACTTTAAATTAAAGACTTATTTTTTATAAAAGTTATTACTTCTATACTTTCTGAATAATTATGATGAACAGGCTTTACCTGAATAAGCTGATTACTAAGAATTCTGTACTAGCGCCAAACGATGCAAAATATTATTAGATCAAATGTTATTAAGGTATGATTTAATAGATTATTTACCCACAACATGAGGGGTATATTGCTATCAACAATAAAGTAAAAGATAAACAGGATTTATTTGAATAAAATTATAAGATAATGTAATTAATTTAAATGAATAAATTAATACAATGGAATTTTAAGGCAAGAGTGTAATTAAATTTATTATATGATAAAAAATAATTTAATTGTAATAAACAAATATTAACTTAATTTATAAATATTGTGATATTATTTTTTTATTTGTGTTAAAAGATTAATTTATATGATGAAATCAATACACCCGCCATTAAAGTTAAAAACTATTCTGCTAGTTGTTCTGGGATCATTGTCAGCTTATAGTGTAGCTGCTAATACTTGTCATGCTATAGACGGATGTAAGGTGCCAGATACGGAAAATAATAAAATTACTATTACAGCTGATCAATATTATAATGGCATTCCTACTGAGAGTGAATTTAAAGAGTTGTTTACCGGAGCTCCCGGAGAAGATGGTCATAACTTGTCGATGTTCCGGATTCATGAATCAAATAATGCGGCACATTCATTAACGGCAGAATTTTCTCCAAATACTGAAATTACAATAGATACCTCGTATTTAAATAATAAAAAGTACGGAGATCATCGGGAGGATATAGACCATACAGGTGTCAGTTTTGAATCAGAAACGGGCAATGCACGGTTTGTGATGCCTAAGGGTGTTCATTTTAGCTTGCAGGGGCAGCCAAAAGAATTTGACGAAGGTATTAAAGGAATTGAACTTAGCGGAGGATATCTGGATTCACAGGCTGATTTTACAATCACTGCTCCTCATTCTGATGCATATTATATAGCGGCTACTGGGGCTGGTACAGCTGCCAGCACAGCGAATATTCATGATTCAGAAATAAAATTAGGTAAAGATAGTGATTATTCAGCTGCAATTTCTATAGAAGTTTCGGATAATAATAATGCACTCGTCAATGTCAATAATATGAAAATACAAGGTGATGGATATATTAATTCTGGCATAGATATAGTGAATCAGAGTTCAGAGAATCATGCTGTTGCCAATGTTAGCAATACAGAAATAAATCTTACTAATCCGCTCAGTTCAGGTTTTTATCTGAATAACGGAAGTGAAGTAAATGTTAAAAATAGTACTATAAGGTCAGGTATTGGCATTATGCTGGCAACTACTCAGACGGAAGCGGATAAACATACATTTACAATTAAAGACAGTAAGTTAATCGGGCAGGATGCTTTACTGGGTGTCAATGATCATCGTTATTATGTTGAAGATGCTGAAGAGGATGATGCTATAGGAGATGAGCAGGTTGCTGCATTACAGCCATTTACTTTAACTGCGGATCATTCTCAATTGGCAGGACGTATTTATATTGATCAGGATCCGAAGCGGGCACCTGAAATAACTTTTAATCTGAATAATGGTTCTTCATGGACAATCAATGGTAATAGTGTCCTGGATGAGCTGAATATTCATGATTCAGTTGTTTCTTTCAGTCAGGGTGGTAAATTTAAAACTCTGACAATAAATGGCGATTTAAATGGTAGCAATAGTCTGTTTAATATGAATACCAGTCTGGCCGATGGACAATCTGATAAGATTAAAATTCATGGTCAGGTTCATGGTGAACATAAAATCAGTGTGGCAGATAGTCGTAAACAGCCCAAAAAACCGAATATTCAGATAACTTTGGTTGAGTCTGAAGGTGGTGACGGGTCATTCTCTATGGTTCAGAATTATGTTGATATTGGCAGATATCGCTATTTCTTCCATCAGGACGGAAATGACTGGATTCTGAGTAATGATAATGGTGCCGCATCAGCCGGAGGCGGTCATTATGGCCCCCGGCATGAAATCAGTGATTTTGCCAATTCGCTTATCAGTATGCGTCAGGCGGCCAGCCAGTTTGTATATCAGATGCAAAAACCTTTAAATGCACGCTTCAACAGTCTGAAAAATGAGTCACATGTTAATAATATGTGGTTGGACAGTAATTATACCAATAATCATTTTGACAGTACTGGCTCAAGCTATGGGTTGACTACCTCTGGTTTTAAGCAAAAATCATATAGTTTGCAATTAGGTTATGATCATTTGTTACCATTGGGTAATGACAGTAATCAGACTTATTTGGGTGCTTTTGTGGGACAGGGGCATTCTAGTGTAGATTTTAATGGTAATTATAAGGACGGTAATCTGAAAGCACTTACTACTGGTGTTTATGTCGGCTGGTATAATACAGCAGGCTGGTTTGCCGATGCGGCTTATCGTTACAGCCATCTGAAAGCTAATGCCAACAAAATGGATAAGGCTACATGGCATAGTAATAGTCTGAGTGTTGATGCGGGTAAAGATTTCAGCCTTTCTGATAAATGGGTAATCACACCTAAAGCTGGTATAACTGCCGGTCGTTTATCCGGTGATGATTATACGAAGAGTACGACTTTTTATCGTAGTCAGTTAGGTGCGGCAGTTAAAACTACTCTGGCACTGAATAAGGTGAATCTGCACCCGTATGCAGGTGCTTACTGGTTACATGATAAAAACAGTCTGGGGCATGCTATTGTTGATGATAGCAATATGCGTATTACCGGAGCTGGTAACAGTGGTCTGTATGAAGCAGGGCTGGGTGTGGATTTTAATTCAAATAATCACGCTGACTTCAAGCTTGATTATGCGAGCGGTCAGCATACAGAGCAGAAATTTGGCATTAATTTTAATTATCGCTATTCCTGGTAATTATGCTCAATTTAGTCAATGCGCCGGTTTTACCCGGCGCATTTTTTATTGAGCCAGATAAATCTGTAATGGCAGTTTCTGCTGATGCAGAACAGCTCTGATTGGCATATCGTTACTATTGATTCCGGCAAGTGCCTGTTGTAGTACCTGTTGTTGTTTTTTGCCGGAAAGTTGCAGATATAGATGTTTACTGTTTAATATTACCGGTAAAGTCAGGGAGATACGATCATGCGGTGCAGTCAGGGGTTTCATGTCTATTACCATTCTCTCGGATTGCATATCCAGGCCTTTGGATAAATTTTCAGCATGAGGAAAAAGTGATGCAGTATGTCCGTCGTCTCCCATACCTAATACCAGTACATCTATGGGTAAGGGTAATAGTTGCTCCAGACGTGCCTGAATTTCATCCACACCATCATATGGATTTTCAGCTACGGTTTTTAGGCTGATAAAGTGTGCTGCTTTAGCTTTATTTTGTAGTAAATGGGTATGAATCAGCCGTTCGTTGCTGTCTTCGTGGTGTTTATCAACCCAGCGCTCGTCCACGAGAGTAATATAAACTTTCTCCCATGCCAGTTGCGCTTTGCTTAGTATCTGAAACAGCTCTACCGGATTCGGACCGCCTGAAACGGCAAGAGAAGCGCAATCGCGCAGATTAATTGCATTTTGCAGGTTGGCAATAATAGCTGTAGCCAGAGCTGTATTCATCGCAATAGGTGTGTCATAAAGATGTAACTGATACATGTTCATCTCCTGAAAGATATATCTGGGTTTTATTGGTGATACAGCGATAAGGTTGTTAAATTCAATATTAAAATTATTATTCGCTGGTAATGGGTTAATGAGTTGTATTTCAATGTAATTGTTGTTAAAACAAATAATAGACTGTTGGTATTTTCGTATGCGCTAACGGATATGGCACAGGCTGACGGTTAATATTTTATTGTTATTTTTATGCTATTTTAATAAATAATAAAGAAATATATATCCGATATTGGCTATTTATAGATTGCTGCTGATAAATTTATGTTCAAGTGTGCTCTTCTGTTTAGCCGATATCAGAAATATTGCTATCGTTAATTTACCCGGGCAGGTTTATGTGCTTTGGTTACAGTTTGGTAATAGTTTATTTCTTTGGGATGATATTTAAAGTTTTTGCTGCTGGGTAAAGAAATTTGTTATGGCAATATGGGATTGCTATAACTGAATCAGGTGTTTTAGATGTCAAACTGGCTGTTTTGACTTAAAATAGGCAGTTATTTTTAATTTTTTATTGCCTGAATTTAATACTATGCTCAATGGTGTCAGGCGGGCAGTTGTTAGTTGATAACAATTGCATATAGTATGAGGATGCATATGAGTGAACAGCAGAATGCGCCGGTAGCTGCCGCGCAAGAAGAACAACTGGATGAAAACCAGATTATGGCACACCGCCGTGAGAAGCTGACGGCGATTCGTGCTGAGGGAATTGCTTTTCCGAATGATTTTAAGCGGGATGCTTTTGCCGGAGATTTGCATCAGCTTTATGATGAGTCTGATAAGGATGCGCTGGCAGAAAAGGCAATTCCGGTAAAGGTAGCCGGGCGTATTATGCTGAAACGTCATATGGGTAAAGCCAGCTTCGCGACCATTCAGGATATGACTGGCCGTATTCAGCTGTATATCAACAATCAGGGTGTTGGTGAGCAAGTTCATGATACATTCAAGCACTGGGATCTGGGTGATATTGTGGGTGCTGAAGGTGAACTGATGAAAACCAATCACGGTGAGCTTACGGTACGGGTGTCTGGTCTGCGGCTGCTGACTAAGTCTTTGCGACCATTACCCGATAAGTTTCACGGTTTAGCTGATCAGGAACAGAAATATCGCCAGCGCTATGTAGATTTGATTACCAACGAGCAGACGCGTGACACTTTTGTGAAACGGAGTCGGATTATTCAGGCAATACGGAATGTGATGGTAAGTGAGCGCTATCTGGAGGTGGAAACACCGATGATGCATCCGATTCCGGGCGGAGCTACAGCAAAGCCGTTTGTCACGCATCATAATGCTCTGGATATGGATTTATTTTTACGTGTGGCACCCGAACTTTATCTGAAACGTCTGGTGGTAGGTGGTCTGGAGCGTGTATTTGAAATTAACCGCAATTTCCGCAATGAAGGGATGAGTACGCGTCATAATCCGGAATTCACTATGATGGAGTTTTATGAGGCTTATGGTGATTACCGGCGCATGATGGATATGACAGAAAAGGTAATCCGTGCTGCTGCTATTGAGGCAACAGGCAGTGCGGTGGTGAGTTATAACGGTAAGGAGGTGGATTTAAGCCAGCCGTTTGCTCGTATGACTATTGTAGAAGCAATTAAACATTTTAATCCGCAGTATACGGATGAACAGCTGACGGATGAGGCCTGGCTGAAGGCTGAAATTAAAAAACTGGGCGGAGCTTTACCTATGGCTCAGGGCCCGGGCAGTTTGCAGCTGGCTTTATTTGAGGAGTGCGCGGAAGCGCAATTATGGCAGCCTACATTTATTGTGGATTATCCGGTAGAAGTGTCACCACTGGCACGTGCATCGGATACTAAACCGGGTTTAACTGAACGTTTCGAGTTGTTTGTGGTCGGACGTGAACTGGCTAACGGCTATTCGGAATTAAATGATCCTGAAGATCAGGCTGCGCGTTTCAAAGCTCAGGTAGCACAGCTGGATGCTGGTGATGATGAAGCAATGCATTACGATGCGGATTATATTCGTGCTATGGAATATGGTTTACCGCCAACCGGCGGCTGCGGTATTGGCATGGATCGTCTGATTATGCTGCTGACAGATGCTCAAACAATACGTGATGTTATTCTGTTTCCGCAAATGCGTTTAGAGTAGTGAGAATCGTCTTTCTGTAATTTAAAAGCCGCCAGATTGATTCTGTGCGGCTTTTGGGTTTTATTATTCGGTTATTTATGTGGAAGATTTGATTGTGTGCCGGCGTGAGCTGTTTGTTCGTTATCGGTTTCTACAGTGTATTCACCCTCGATAATGTCCGCCTGTTGCGGTTGTGTTGAACGGGAGAAGGATTGGGTTGTGCCGGTCAGAGGCTTGCCGCTAATAGGTAGTAATAACAAGGCAGCAAATATATCTGAGACAAATCCGGGGCTAATAAGCATGATGGAGGCGAATATGTAGCGCACTGGCCATAATAGCTGGTAAAGCGATACATTGTTGCCAGTACGAATGGTAGCCATTGCAAGAAATAAGCCAGACACGCCAATATTACGCAGCATAAAAATACCGCAGACAATTGACAGTAAGATGATAAGCAGTGTCCAGCCGCCACCAATCAGATTGCTAACCAGAATAATGGAAAGGACTTCCAGTACTGCCAGTATCGGTAATGCCCAACCTATGTAACGCATGTAAGTTACCCTTTTAAGCTATAACATTTTTAACAGATGGTTGCAGGATCGAAGAATTCAATATAGCAGTTGTGAAATGGATTTCTCTGCCTGTCTGAAAAGAGGGGCTTACTAGTCAATGAGGCGGGAAAAGCTATGTTAATATCAAGCTAAGGTTAACTAAACAAGCTATGCTATACAGATTCTTATTAAGATTTTGGTAAATCAATGATACAGATATGGAAATTGAGCGGGATATTATGGCGTTCCGGTTTAAGCGTGTTGCTGGGCGGCTGTTTGTTGCTGGGTGGCTGTGCCAATAATAATCCGGCTAAAGCGCCGGTAATGAATGGCAAGGCACAAAATGGTTATTACCGGGTACAGCGCGGAGATACGTTATATCGCATTGGTTTGCGATTTAATCAGGATGTGAATACGCTTGTTCGCTGGAATCATCTGGCTAATCCTCATGCTATTGAAGTAGGGCAGTTGATTCGCGTACGCAAACCAACTACTGCCTCAGGCTCAGGCAGTTCTTCCGGCAGTTCTTCCGGCATTAAACGACACCCTGGTCGTGTTGCACCTAAACCGGATACCGGAACGACTACAACAGCTGCTCCTGATATTCGTTTGCGATGGCCGGTGCAGGGCAAAGTAATCAGTACATTTAATGGTCAGACGCAAAAGGGTATTGATATTGCCGGTAGCCGTGGTACGCCGGTTAAAGCAGCGGCAGCGGGTATCGTAGAGTATGCCGGAGAGGAACTGCGCGGATATGGCAAACTGGTACTGATTAAGCATAGTAACAGTACGATGACGGCCTATGCATACAATGATTCCTTGAAAGTTGTAAATGGGCAGAAAGTTCAGGCCGGACAAACAATCGCAACCATGGGCGACAGTGGAACCACTGGTGTAAAACTGCATTTTGAGGTTCGGGTGAATAGTAAGGCGGTTAATCCTTTACGTTATCTGTCAAATTAACGTCAGATTACTGAAAGCAGATGTTAACAGGAAAGTTGTACTGATTAGTCTGGTAAGTTGAGAATGGTGGTTTTATTTTATAATTGGGCAAAATTGAAGGAAGTATTATGAAAGAACATCGTGCCCGCAAACGTTTTGGTCAGAATTTCCTGCAGGATAAAAGTATTATTCAGGATATTGTGCGTGCGGTTCGCCCTCAGCCTGAGGATGCGGTAATTGAAATTGGTCCGGGTCTGGCCGCAATTACGGAACCTCTTGCTATGGCTGTCAATAAACTGCATGTGATTGAGATTGATCGTGATATTGTAGCCCGGTTACGTACGCTGCCATTTGCATCAAAGCTATTAATTCATGAGGGCGATGTCCTGCAATTTGATTTTAATACTGTACCCGGCAAAAAAAAGATTGTTGGTAACTTGCCGTATAATATTTCCACGCCGTTGTTATTTCGTTTTGGTCAGTATGCTGATGATATTATAGATATGCACTTTATGCTGCAAAAAGAAGTGGTTGAACGTATGGTGGCAGTAGCAGGCAGTAATGATTACGGGCGTTTAAGTGTCATGTTGCAGTATTTTTTTGAGATGGAAAATTTACTTGATGTGCCGCCTCAGGCCTTTATACCTGCACCAAAGGTAGATTCAGCTGTGGTACGAATGATTCCGCAGTGTGGTCGCATTGGTATTGCTGAGGATTTTAATCATTTTGCTGCATTGGTCAAACAGGCTTTTCAACAGAGACGTAAAACTATTCATAATAATCTGAAAGAATCAGTAGATGATGCAGCATTGATGGCTGTAGGTATTGATCCCGGCAGCCGGCCAGAACGGGTTACGCCAGAGCTTTATGTGGCATTAAGTAATCATTTGTTGCACAATGGCGCTTCTGTCTGAATGATTAATGCAGACAGTTACAGGATGTGGGGAATACATGATTGAATTTAAGAATGTCCATAAATGGTTTAAAGATTTGCATGTTATTAATGGTGTGAATCTGACTGTTAGTCAGGGGGAGGTGGTAGTGGTATGCGGTCCTTCTGGCAGCGGTAAATCTACGCTGATTCGTACTGTAAATCAGCTGGAAAAAATCCAGCAGGGTGAAATCTGGGTTGACGGAATTAATGTTGCTGATCCGAAAGCTGATTTAAATCGGGTACGAACTGAGGTTGGTTTTGTATTTCAGCATTTTAATTTATATCCGCATCTTACAGTTCTGGAAAATATTATTTTGTCACCGATGAAGGTGAAAAAAGAAAGTCGCGCGCAGGCTGAAGCCAAAGCTAAGGAACTGCTGGCTAAAGTAGGGCTGGCGCATAAGTGCGATGCTTTTCCGCAGCAGTTGTCGGGCGGTCAGCAACAGCGGGTTGCGATTGCCCGCGGTCTGGCTATGGAACCAAGAGTAATGCTGTTTGATGAGCCGACTTCTGCCCTGGATCCGGAAATGATAGGTGAAGTGCTGAAAGTTATGAAAGATCTGGCGCTTAGTGGTATGACAATGATGGTGGTCACGCATGAGATGGGTTTTGCCCGTGAAGTAGCTGATCGGGTAGTATTTATTGATCATGGTGAAATTGTTGAAGAGGCTACTCCGGAAGAATTTTTCCAGCGTCCGCAACATGAAAGAGCTCAGCAGTTTCTTAATCAGTTGTTAACTCATTAGCTATTAATTATTTTGCTGTGATTAATTTAAATTAGACAGTCATATAATTTCGCTGATAAAAAAGTAATCAGATTTTACAGCCCTTATCATTAAGACGATAAGGGCTTATTTCATTTTTACTGTATTAAAAAATTTATATTTTAATTTTATTTATTATTCAGTTTTAGTAACCTAATCGCTGACAGATAGTTGATACAAGTCCGGCCTGATTCAGGGTATAAAAATGCAGGCTGGGTGCTCCCTGCTGAAGCAAATGGTCGCACATTTCAGTTACTACATCCAG
Organism: Snodgrassella sp. W8135; assembly: GCF_016101225.1. Lineage (NCBI taxonomy): Bacteria > Pseudomonadati > Pseudomonadota > Betaproteobacteria > Neisseriales > Neisseriaceae > Snodgrassella > Snodgrassella sp. W8135. The sequence goes on along the minus strand of NZ_JACFQX010000006.1, from coordinate 20,586 downwards.
CCCAAGTGCTTTAATTGATGCTGTATCATCTGCATAAGACTGAAGTTTTAGGCGTAACCAGCGCGGAATCTCTGCGCCACAGGTTTCTGAAAAGCGTGCCAATTTGGAAAAGCTGGCAATAGGCATGATGCCGGGAATAATGGGAATATCTATTCCTCTGCCCTGTACTTCGTCCACAAACCAGAAATAACTGTCTGCATTGAAAAAATATTGGGTAATTGCTGAGTCGGCACCAGCCTGACATTTACGTACAAAATGATTGATATCATCTTCAGCGCTGCGTGATTGAGGGTGAAACTCCGGATAGGCAGCAATTTCAATATGAAACCAGTCACCAAACTCCTGGCGGATAAGAGCAACCAGCTCATTTGCATAGCGCAGTCCCTGATGTCCGAAGCCCACGCCTGACGGAACGTCACCACGTAAGGCTACAATATGACGGATGCCCATGTCTTTGTAGGTTTGGAGCAGGCTGATCATTTCTTCACGGCTGGCGCCAATACAGGCCAGATGAGGAGCGGCTGCTACTCCATCATTCATAATATCGGTAATTGTTTGCAATGTACCGGCTCGTGTAGTTCCACCTGCACCATAAGTACATGAAAAATATTCAGGTTGATATTGGCTTAACTGTTTGCGGGTGATGGCCAGTTTGCGCCGTCCCTCTTCAGTACGCGGCGGAAAAAATTCAAAGCTCAACTGGGTAAAACTCATGATTAAACAGTTTCTCCGTAGGTTATGGTTAGATATCTAACCATAACGTTTCAGACATGCTCAATCAATGTTTTATTGCAGATTTTCTTTGAAAAATCCGCTAAATAATATGAATAAAATTCATAATAAAATTTGCAGAGAATTTATTATCCGGTTTATCTGATTTATTTTTCAGCTTGCCGGCGCGAAAACTGAATACCAAGCTGTTTAAGTTTGCGATAAAGATGAGTTCGTTCCAGCCCTACTTTCTGAGCCACTTTACTCATGTTATGTCCTTCCTGAGCTATGTGGTATTCGAAATAGCGTCGTTCCAGATCCTCTCTCAGTTCACGCAGAGGCAGATCAAAATTGAAGCCGTTCATGGTTTCATGAGGCTGGTTATGTTTGAACTGATTCAGAATAGTACTGACAACATTAACGTCAATTTCGTTATTTTCTGCTGTGAGCATCAGGCTTTTAACAACACTGCGCAACTGTTCCAGATTACCCGGCCAGTCGTACTGACGCAATTCATTCAAGGCAGCAGTAGTGAATTTTACTGGCGGAATTTTCTGGCTTTCTGCCAGTTCGGTTGTTATTTGTTCCACCAGAAATACCATATCATCCAGTTGCGAACGCAACGGAGGAATGGCAACAATTAGTGATGACAAGGTATTAAGCAGCTTGTTATCCTGTAACGGATCGGTAATCATTTCTTTAATTGATCTGCTGCAAACGCAGATAATGCGTGCGTTGTAGCGGTCTGCTTTAGTCAGAATGAAACCGATACTTTGCTGGGTACTTTTACCATACTGGGCTATATCGCCCAGATAAAGTATGCCACCTGTGGCTTTCTGCAATAATTCAATAGGAGCGTCAACGATTTGTTCTACTTTGGAGGGTTCTACCCAGGGAGTTGAGCTTTTATGAAATGAGCGTGCTACCAGTTCAAAAGGAGAGCCCAGTTCACCGGTTAGTAATACCGGAGTACTGAATTTAGCTATACGTTCCAGTTGCTGATTTAATTCTTTAATTGCAGGGCTGTGACCGAGCTTATCCAGTGTCAGATTAGAAGCAGCCTGCATTTGCCCGTATTTTAAAGCACGGTCTACAGTACTAAGCAGTTTTTGCAGGGAAATAGGTTTTTCCAGAAAATCCAGTGCGCCAATTTTTGTGGCTTCTATGGCAGTGTCAATGCTGGCATGGCCGCTCATCATCACTACCGGCATAGTTAACTGCCCGGATTTTGCCCATTCTTTAAGTAAGGTAATCCCATCGCAGTCAGGCATCCAGATATCCAGTAATACCATCGCAGGGCGTGTTTGCTGGCGTAGCTGGCGGGCAGTATCGGCATTTTCGGCTGTGGTGACGGTATAACCTTCGTCCTGCAAGATTTCCGATAATAAATCGCGGATACCTATTTCATCATCAACAATTAAAATATCACTGCTTCGCATTTCTATTCACCTGTAATGGTAAGGTTATTTTGACACAAGCCAGTCCGTTTTTCTGATTACTGATTTGGATCCGCCCGCCGTGTTCTTCAATGATTTTTTTTACTACCGGCAATCCCAGTCCGGTACCACCGGGTTTGTCTGTTACATAAGGGTCAAATGCATGTAATAACATCTCCTGACTAAATGTTTTACCATTATTACTTACGTAGAAAAGAATATGTTCGCTATTTAATTCAGTTTGTATGCTTACTTCAGGAGAGTCAGATGCTGCAGCTGCCTCTACTGCATTTTTCAGCAGATTATGAATAACCTGACGTAAAGCTCCGCTGTCAGCGTTAACATTCATTACTATCTTACTCAAATTAACTGTAAATGTACAATTACTACCTTCATAAAGTACCAAAACCTCGCGTATTAGTTCATTTAAATCAAGGTTTGTGAATTTTAATGCCGGTGAACGGGCATAATTGCGGAATGCCTCAACCATATCTTTCATTGCTGCTACCTGACGGATAATGGTATTAGTAGCACGGCTTAAAATTTGTTTATCCGCTTCGTTTAATTTATCACTGAGCTTCCACGCCAGCCGTTCGGCGGATAGTTGAATTGGTGTCAGGGGATTACGGATTTCATGTGCCAATCGTTGGGCAACTTCACCCCATGCTGCTTCTTTCTGAGCACTTACCAGAGCTGTAACATCATCAAACACCAGTACAGTACCGCCACCGCTGTCTTCGGGCAGAGGTGTGGCCTTCCCTAGTAATATCAGAGCCTCATCTTTGTGATTATAGGTAATTTGCGCCGGTTTGTTCTGATATTCTGTAGTCAGTATCTGTTGAAATACATCAGCCAGCATTGCTGTTTGCGGGCTTTGTTCTGTAAGTTGGCTGATATTTTGCCCGAGTATCGGATTCAGATTCTGGCCAAGGATGTTCTCCGCCATTTGATTAAAGGTAATCAGGCATCCTTCTGGATTGAGGGTAACTACACCAGTGGTCAGGCTGTTGAGTATATGTTCCAGATAATGTCTGGCCGCTTCCTGTTGTTCACGTGAATGGCGCAGCTGTATTGTCATGTGATTAAACAGACCGGTTAATTTTCCCAGCTCATCATTGCGATAAATAGTTTGTTGTACGTCCAGATCACCTTTGGCCACTGCACGGGCACCATCGGCAAGTGAAAGAATAGGAGCAACAAATTGCCGGGCAAAATATAACGCTACCAGCAGAGCCAGAATAATGGACAGCAGGGTAGCCATTAGTAATGTAGCCAGAAAAAAGGTTTGCAGACTTTGTTTAGTAAAGCTCAGCTCCCCATATTTTGCCCGTGCCGCTTCAATCAGAGTTGCATCCCGTGCTACTTTAGCCGGAATTGGCTGGCGAAAAAACAGGGCTTTATCGCTGTTGTGTCCGGGTAAAAGCAGCCAGCCCTGTGCATAAAGAATATTATTGATACTTTCAATCTCACGGACAGAGCCTGAATTATGCAACTGCTGAATCAGATTCGGGTTAAGTTCAGGAGTGGACAGGTGCTGAGGATTATATTCGGCTTCAAGCCGTTTATTGTTTAAATTATAAATATCTAACTGACTGAACTGTCTGCTTTTGCCATTTTTCTCTAGAACGGGTACTAGTGGTTGTTCCAGACCATTGGCTGCAATCAGGGCTATCTGAATATTGGCCGCCCGGCGAACTGTGTTGTCCAGCTCATAATCCAGAGCAGATTTACTCAGGCTGATACTGCGGTTTAGTGCTTCTTCTGTATCGTTACCAAACCACGAATGAATACTGTGCGAGATAAACTGTGCAGATACTCCGAACAGAAATAAACCGGGTAATACAGCTACCAGGGTAAACATGGAAGCCAGACGCAATGCAATTTTGGAACCGAACTCCTGTCTGTGCCGGCTTTGCAGCAATTTCCACCAATAAGAACCGGCCATCAGCATCAGTGCCAGTACCAGTAGTGAGGCAAATCCAAAAGCAAACCAGAAATATTTTGAGAAAACATTAGTGTTGCCGGTAGCGACAGCCAGAACATACAGGGTCACTACACAGAGTACTGCCATGACCAGAATCAGCCGTCTCATTGTGGTCAGTCCGCGTTAATGACTAGACGATGCCAGCCGGAATCCAATTGCCAGCTATGGGAAGTGAGAGCATTAATCTGAAATGGCTTGGGTAACTGGCTGATACTCAGACTAAGGCGAACATCAGCACGCACTTCATTCGCAGAGACACCACTGAGTGTGCCATTGCTCAGGACGCGCCAGTTGGCTACAGCACCAACGGCTCTAAGTGCGGTATCAAGGCTGTTGTATTCGGTAGAGAACGTGGAACCCATGCTGACACGGTAGCGGTTAGTCAGCGGGTGATAAGCGAGTTTGTACTGTATAAGGTTATCACCGCCAATCAGGTTATTAATCCGATTACGGTAAGAAGCGAGCGTGGGGGCTGTTAACTGATAGTTCAGATCAAAATTTAATGGTACGCCTTGAGTCAGAGCCTGTTTCAGTTGGTCGGGCAGCTGGGTATTAAAACGTGTATTGATGGAAAGCTGACCATTACTGGTAATATTAGCCTGAGCACGGGTGGTGCTTATGCCTTCGGCCAGTGCTGCAGTAATGCTCAGGCAGAGGAGACAGGTAAAAAGTAGACTAGATTTTATCGATAAGCGCGTAAAAAAAGCCATCTTGTCTGCTGTTCGGTAATAAAATACGTGAGAGACGCTCGCGGGCATCCGCATGTCGGGTTAAAAAACGGGTTACTTGTTGCTGGTTTTCTTCTGTAAAAATCGAACAGGTGGCCAGAAGCAGGCGCCCACCTGATTTTAAAGTAAGCCACAGATTATCCAGTAAAGCTTCCTGCTGTAGTGCAGTTTTTTGTCCGTCCTGAGGCTGACGTAACCATTTGATGTCAGGATGACGTTTTACTACACCTGAAGCTGTACAGGGAACATCAGCAAGAATGGCATCAAAAGTGTTGCCATCATACCATGAGTGCAGATCTTTTGCGTCGGCACAATGCAAATGTGCCTGCTGATGCAGGCGTTGCAGATTCTCCTGTACGCGCTCAAGACGCTGCGAATCTATATCCAGTGCGGTTACATCGCAGTCTGCCCATTCAAGCATATGTCCTGTTTTACCACCCGGTGCAGCACATGCATCCAGAATGCGCTCACCGGATTGCGGATTGAGCAAAGGAATGGCTTGCTGAGCCCCAAAATCCTGTACAGACACATGTCCTGAAGCGAAATCCGGTAGCTTTGATACGGCTACTGCCTGTTGCAGCATAATGCTGTGTGTATCGAGAATTCTGGCTGGTATACCGGCTGCGGCCAGTTTGGTTTGATATTGCTCAGCATCAGTATAGCGACGATTAACTCGCAATGTCATAGGCGGATGCTGAGCCATTGCTGTAACCATATTATGCCAATGCTGAGGATAATGCTTTTTAAGATAGTTTAACCACCATGCAGGCAGATTGAAACGGGCTGTATCCTGTTTAAGTGCATTGGCTAATAAGTCCTCATGCTCGCGTAGAAAGCGCCGTAACAGAGCATTAACCAGTTTCTGGTAACGACCACCGTGCAATCGGCGTGCATGATTCACAGCTTCATTCACGACGGCATGATGTGCATTGCGAGTAAAATGTAATTGGTATAAAGCAATGATAAGAAGATGGCGAATATCTGCCGGTGGTGAAGCTGTGGTCATTTGCTGTACAAGTTGTTGCAACAGACCTAAATAACGCAGGCTACCATGAGTAAGATCTTGCAAGGCAGCTCTGTCAGAGGCTGACAGTTCAGAATGTTGCTGTATTACCTGAATCAGAATTTCATTGAGATTACATCCGTTTAGTACTTCGCCGATGATATTTGCTGCCAGTTGCTGGGCGCGAGCCATACTCATGCATCAGTCTCCGCTGAAGCGAGTAATGTACCCTGTTGCAAGATATTACCGGCTTGGAATGAGGCTACAGACATGGCTTTGCTACCCGCTTTCTGAATTTCTTCAATACTGATGGAGTTTTTGCCACAGGCTACAATCAGTTCATGTTCATTACTGTGTAAAACCATTCCCGGTATGCCTGTATATGAAACTACCTTAGCGCGCCGGATTTTAAGCGGTTTATCCTGCCAGACAGTCCATGCTCCGGGTACTGGATTGAAAGCACGAATTTTTCGTACAATTTCTGCAGCAGGTCGGGTCCAGTTAATTTGTGCTTCAGCTTTGCTTAATTTATGAGCATAAGTAACACCTGTTTCACTTTGTGGAATTGGCTGTAGCTGGTTAATTTGTTGTAAATCAGCAACAATTGCATCAGCACCCAGCTGCATTAATGCATCATGTACTTCACTCGCTGTATCGTCTGTTTTAATAGTATATTTATGACAGCTGATTACTGAACCGGTATCCAGACCGGCATCCATTTGCATGATACATACCCCGGTTTCGTGATCGCCGGCTTCAATTGCACGCTGAATCGGTGCGGCACCACGCCAGCGCGGCAACAGCGACGCATGAATATTGAGACAGCCGTATCTGGGAATATTAAGCACTGCCTGTGGCAGTAATAGCCCGTAAGCAGCTACAACCATGACATCAGCCTGCTGATTTTCCAATATCGCCTGAATTTCGGCCGTTTTTAATGTAGTTGGCTGCATTACGGTAAGGCCGTGTGTCAGTGCTGCTTTTTTAACTGCACTGGGTTGTAACTTTAACCCGCGGCCGCTAGGGCGGTCTGGCTGGGTTAGTACCAGAGGCACGTTAAAACCGGCTGCAACAATAGCATTGAGTGCAGCCGCAGCAAAATCAGGGGTTCCGGCGAAAATAACAGAAGGCTTCATGCAATAAATCCACAACAGGCATAACAGCTATCGCTATGCCAATAAAAAATTCCGACAACAGGTTTTGTTACATTCTTTCGCGTGCGCGTTTTTTAAGCTTAGTTTTGATACGGTTCTGTTTCAGTGGCGACAGATATTCTACAAATACCTTGCCGGCAAGGTGATCCAGTTCATGCTGAATACAGATGGCTAGTAATCCGTCTGCTTCCAGTGTAAATTTTTCACCATGTTCATCATAGGCTTCAACGGTAATGCGCTCAGAGCGGTGCACCATCTCGTAAATACCGGGAACAGATAAACAGCCTTCTTCGTACTCGGTATCACCTTCTCTGTAAGTAATAACCGGATTAATAAATACACGCAGCTGATTACGTTCTTCAGACAGATCCATTACTACTACACGTTCATGCACATCAACCTGAGTTGCCGCCAGTCCGATACCGCGTGCCTGATACATAGTTTCCGCCATATCCTGTACCAGCGTGCGAATTCTGTCATCAAATTTTGTAACAGGTTGCGCAACAGTATGTAAACGCTCATCAGGATATTGTAAAATGTTTAAGAGAGCCATTATGTGTTTAATTCCTTGTTCAATCAATCTGACCTGAGTACATGATGGCAATATGGATTTTTTAAAGATTGTTGATATGGATTCAGGTAAACTGATACTAATATCCATACTATGTCATATCACAATCATTTAAAATAGCAAACTCCCTAAGGATACCTTACATGCATAAACATATTATAACTCTGCTGTGTGCACTAAGTATGGCAATATCTGCACCGGTAATGGCCAAATTAAAATTACGTCCGGATGCACCGGCACAATATGTAGTGAAAAGTGGTGATACTTTGTGGAGCATATCCGGTAAGTATCTTTACAGCCCCTGGCAATGGCCGCAACTGTGGGGTTCTAACCGGGATCAGATTCGGAATCCGCAAAAAATTTATCCGGGACAGGTTTTAAGTCTGCGCTATGTTAACGGGCAGCCGCGTCTGGGTTTTGATAACAGCGGAGGTATTCCAACCATTAAACTGCAGCCACAAATACGTAATCTGTCTTCTGGTTATGGCATCAGTACCATAGATGTCGATTTTTTCCGTATGTTTATGCAGCACCCGCAAGTAATTAGTAAAGAACAAACCAGAGAGGCACCACGTCTGATTGCCGGACCGGATAACCGGGTTATTTATTCTACAGGTGACCGTATCTATGCGGATCGTCAGTTAGAGCCTGGTCGCTATCTGATTTACCGTATAGAACAGAATATTACTGATCCTGATACCCATAAATACCTGGGACAGCTGGTACGCTTTAGTGGTGAAGCAGCAACACTGGCCGGACAGAACACTGCTCTGGCTGAACGCAGTCCAAAGGATGCGGCCAGCTTACCCGAAGATGAGTATTATACCCGTAAGACACCACTGATTAAGGTTCCTACGCGTACAGCTCAGCCAATGGTTATTACCAATTCAGCGTCAGAAATTAATAAGGGTGATTATCTGTTAAAAATTACAGATGAGCATGATCCGTTCCAAATGATGCCTCATGGGCCCACTACTCAGATTAAAGGTAAAATTGTTTCTGTAATGGACGGTATTCAGGAAGCAGGTCCTTATCAGACAATTACTTTGAATTTAGGTACTAATGACGGAGTTGATAAAGGTACCGTAGTTAGCCTGTATAAAAAAAGTCGCCAGCTTAAGGCTGATTTATCTAATGAGCCTAAGAAATCACGCAGTGTGGTTAAATATCTGAGTATTCCGGCAGAGGAAGTTGGTCTGGCACTGATTTATCGGGTAAGTGATAATTTGTCTTCAGCTCTTATTATTAATGCATCTCAAGCTGTGCAGATAGGAGATTTAGTAATGAACCCGGGTCATGATCTGGATGATGTTACACAGGACTCAACTTACCTAATCAATTCATTCAAAGAAATTCACTAATTGAAACAGCGAATAATATATTGGTAAAAAATTTATTGCTGATGAAATGAATCGAATAAAAGTGCGGATATATCCGCACTTTTATTTTATAGTTTTATCTATTGCTCTCTATAAGCATAGATATCAAAATTCTCTGCTGCTAAAAATAGCAGTTATGCTTATTATCCGATATTTATCAGAATAATAAATATCGGATAAACAATTGTTTGTTTCTGAATAGCCTTTGCTGAGAATCCGTTCTGATTATTTTATGCCATTTGATTTAAATAAATTATCTATATAATTTAAATTATTGTGAAAAAATAACAATTATTAGCTTACTTCTTTCCAATATTGATATTGCATTAAGTATGCTTAAATCCAGTCAGTTTAATTTCTGGTGGAAATGTTTTAAAATAGATCAATTATTCGGTTAAAATATCTAGACATATCAGCTATCTGTATAGATTAGTTCTGTTGTGGACAGATTTGGCGGCTTGGTATAGCAGACAGGTAATCTGAGTTTCAGCAAAGTATAAGATACATTTCTGACATGTATTTTCGTTTATTTTATATTAAACTGAAATTAGTGTTCAAAGTGAACGGGTATTATTCTATTGATAGAATATATATTTAGTACCCTTAATCTCCGATCTATCAGCCATATTTAGCCAATTATCATGTTAGGGTAATTGGCTAAAATTTAGTGAAATTATTTACGTTTAGCCTTTACACACTAAGATATTCAAGCATCTTGCATTATCTTTCATTTTCCTTGTTACAATGCCAGCCTGTTTTCATTTGTAATTTTTATATGGAACAATATGAGTTGTTTCTTCCCCGTTGCGGAAAGCCCGCAAAATCATCAGTCACTTTTTTATGCTAACGATTTGACTCAGTATTCAGTATTGTGTGACTTTGACGGAACCATCAGTGAAAAAGATGTTACTGATACCTTACTGAATCATTTTGGTAATGAGAAATGTGCCTTATTTGAGCAGCAGTGGCAGGAAGGTATTATTGGTTCGCGGGAATGCATGTATCAGCAGATTGCTAATATGCAGGCCAGTAAGGCTGAGTTGGACAGTGTGCTGGCACAAATTAAAATTGATCCTGCTTTTAGTGAGTTTATCAGCTTTGCACAAAGCAGAAATTTAAATGTACATATTGTCAGTGATGGACTGGACTATGCCATTCAGTCCATCCTTAAGCGGTATAATCTGAACTTTTTACCGGTTTTTGCCAATCGCTTATTGCATAATCAACAGCAAGACTGGGCACTGGATTTTCCTTATGCCAATGATCACTGCCTTAAGGCCAGTGGTAATTGTAAATGTCAGCACCGCCGGAAACTGACTGGTTTTCAAAAGATTTTTTATGTTGGTGATGGTACATCGGATTTTTGTGTGGCAGATAAAGTAGATATGGTATTTGCCAAAGATAAATTAATTGATTTTTGTCAGCAACAGCGGATTGCGTATTATCCAATCAAGAATTTTGGTGATGTTACTGCTATTTTGCCGGAGTTGCTGAAAGCTCCGACCGAGAATAGCTGCCTGATTCCAGCATAAGGCATTAATACCTGATTTATAATTATGATTCAAGACTCTTCCTATTTTTTACCCGGTAATCGCAATGGTGTTCTGCTGGTACATGGTCTTACCGGTACACCCAATGAAATGCGTATTCTGGCCAAAGGGCTGCATCAGGCAGGTTTTACTGTCTATGCCATGCAGTTGGCCGGCCATTGCGGTGATGAAGCTGATTTATGTCAGACTACCTGGCATGATTGGTATGCCAGTGTGCAGGAGGCTGCGCAATTTCTAAAACAAAAAGTCGATTGTCTGTTTGTAGCAGGATTATCGATGGGTGCGCTGCTGGCATTGAAACTGGCGGCCGATCAGCCTGAGCTAGTAAAGGGTGTGGGTGTCTATGGTGTAACATTCAGCTATGATGGCTGGTCTATTCCATTCTGGGCAAAACAATCTTTTGTGCTATTACCGTTTTTTAAAAAATTTCATTTATTTCAGAAAACCTCATTTATAGAGAAACCACCGTATGGGCTGAAAGATGAACGTATTCGTGCAACTGTTGCTGCCAGCATGTTCAGTGGCGATAGTGCCAGTGCCGGTCTGGCCGGTAATCCGTTTCCGGTGCTGGCAGAAATGCAGGCACTGGCCAAAATAGTGCGGCGACAATTGCCACAGGTTACAGCTCCCTGTCTGATTATGCATTCCGGTCATGATGATATTGCCAATATCAAAACTAATGCGCGTCTGGTAGAAAAGTATGTCAGCGGAGTAACAAAATTTATTGTTCTGGATGAAAGCTATCACCTGATTACCATTGATCGCCAGCGGCGCGAAGTAATCAATGAATCAGTTGCCTTTTTCGAGCATATAGCGCAAACAGCGTAAGTGAATATCTATCTCGCAGCAAAGGAAATATTATATGACGATGCTTGTATTCATTTTATGGTTTGCCAATATCTGTTTTGATACGCTCGGGCAAATAGCATTTAAATATGCAGCCATTGCGCCAGATAACCGCAATGGCTGGTATTACTGGATTGATCTGTTCAGTAATTACTGGTTGTGGATTGGGATTGGTTCCTATGTCGCTGAATTTTTGCTTTGGCTGGCATTTTTAAGTCAGGTACCATTGTCACAGGGTATTTTACTTGGCTCAATTAACATTATCGTGCTGATGCTGGTAGGACGGGTTTTGTTTCAGGAAAAGCTTACCCGTTTCCGGTTAGCCGGTATGTTTTGTATTACCATCGGAGTAGTACTGGTAGGAGCGTCATAATGCGTAAATTTTATATAGTTGGTTTTGCGCTCTTATTATTGTTTGATACATTGGGGCAGAGTAGTTTTAAATTAACTGCTATTCATGCGCAGCCACTTGCTGCGGATTGGGACTGGATTTCCCGCGTATTTACTCAGCCGTGGGTATATATTGCCATTGCCGGTTATATTGGCGCTTTTTTTACTTGGATGATGTTGTTGAAAAAAGCACCAGTTGGTCCGGCATTTGCTGCATCGCATCTGGAAGTGGTTACAGTAATGCTGGTTTCAGCTTTTCTGTTTCATGAGCACATCACAAACATTCGTATTCTCGGCGCGATATTTATTGTGGCTGGTATTATCTTTTTAGCACTGGCTGAAAAAGAGATCATGGAAACCGAGAAACATAGTAAAGATGATGAGCCGTGTTAACTTTTCCGGTTCAGAAGATTAGTATTATATATGTCATACTACTATGAGAACCCGCCCACTGCCGGATTACCGCTAAAGTGGTCTGACTGGTGGCCGGCTGGTCAGTCACTTACGAGCAGAGTCAGCGAACAATTGCATCTGCCGCCCGTACAGCTTACCTGTTCAGGTACAGCAGCACTGATTATTGCGTTAACAACACTGGCACAGCAACAGCCACAGCGTAAAATCGTAATTGTACCGGCATATACCTGTCCGCTGGTTGCGCTGGCCGTTCATCATTGTGGTTTACAGTTACAGTTATGTGATTTAAAACCCGGTAGTATCGATATGGATATCGCTCAGTTAAGTACTCTGTTAAATGAGCAGGTATTGGCAGTGATACCTACACACTTGGGCGGCCGGGTGACAGATGTCAGTACCGTTAAACAGCTGGCTCAGTCCTATCAGATTAGTGTGATAGAGGATGCAGCGCAGGCATTGGGTGCAGAAGTAGGGCAGCATGGCGATATTGTGCTGTTCAGTCTGGCAGCCGGTAAAGGGCTAACTATGTATGAAGGCGGTTTGTTAACCGCCAGTGATATGCAATTACGCAGTAATTTACAAGGTATGTCCGAAAAATTATTGCCACGCCGGTGCAAATGGGAGTTGCTGAGAACCCTGGAATTATTTGGATACACTGCTTTGTATAATCCTGCTGGTTTACATTTTGTTTATGGGCAAGGCAGGAGAAAGGCATTGCGCCGGCAGCAATGGATTGCAGCCGTTGGAGATGATTTTGATTTTGATATTCCAATGCATCGGGTTAGTCGCTGGCGCCAGCATGTAGCTGCTAATGCTTTCCTGCGTTTACCGGCATTTTTAGATGCTTTGCAAAAGCAGGCCTACCAGCGTAGTGAACAATTGCAGAGTATTTCTGGAATAGACGTGATCGTCGATCAGCATGGGCGGGGTATATGGCCTTTTCTAATGGTGTTATTGCCTACAGGCCAACATCGCGATGCTGTATTAAAACAGCTATGGACTAGTCCGCTGGGGGTAACACGGTTATTTATTCACCCACTGTCTCAATACGATTATTTGCAGCCGATTTTACCTGCTTCATCCATGCCGAATGCAGAAGACTTTGCTGCACGTATGTTCACTATTACCAACAGCCTGTGGCTTACTGATGCTCAATTTTCCCAGATATGTGAAGTTATTCAGGATGCTGTGCGCTGATTCTGAGCCAGAGCGGCAAGCAATTGTTGATTAACAGCATGATGTTTTTCTTGCCATGTAGTCAGTGTAGTAGCCGGAATAGGTTCCTGTTTGTCCATTGCACTCAGTAAGCGTTTTAGCAGGCTGGTATATTCCCACTGAGATACTTCACCAGTAATATCGCTGCCAATAATCCGCTGATTCATAGCGTTAATCACAGTTAATAAGTGTTCCAGTTGCATGCGCCCCTGATCCCAGTTGGTTTGTACTACGTCTTTACCCAGAACATCTTTGTCTATCGAGATATATACAGGTTCATTAGTTTGTTGCTGAGTCTGGATAAAGGCGCTTACCAGTTCTTCTGGTGAGGAGAATGCCCGAAAAGCCTGTTTCAGACCAATTGTTCTTGCCCAGCCAACCCGTACATCCATACACCAGTAAGTTAATTTACCCTGAAATAATGGCGCCAGCCGGTTTTCCCAGCTGTGTGCCACCCCTATATCATTTGAAGTAATACCTAATACATGTACATGGCTGACAAAAGGTAATTGCGCCACATAGCTGACCCACGAACCACAGTGAATTCCGAACAGATAACGCATATTATCCGGATGATTATCAAAAATAATAACTTGTATCGGATTGGAGGCACTAAAAAATTGCTGTAAACGGTTAATCAACAATAGTGAAATATGATGATAGTCGCCACTGCCGGTTAATACCGTACCATAATGTTCGGGTAATTGCTGATTTAGTTCAGCCTGTAATTTCTTAAAACTGGTCTGAGAGCAACCAAAACGAATAACTTCCTGCCATTGACCAAGTTCAATTCTTACTGCATCTGGTATAGATCCTGTACTGTGGTCAAAATCCAGAATTACCGTTTTATTCATGTTTTTTACTATCCTGAGTAGGCTGATTGCTATTTTCCTGCCAGATTTTATCCTGTTCGAAACGAGTACTGATTTTTGCCAGTAGCTTTCTTAAAACAGGATTGCGGACATACACCATATGTTTGGTAAAAGTAAATTGTGCACCTAAAGATGCTTTAACTTGCGGATCCGTCCAGCCGGCGACATAAACTTTAAGCCCATGCTCTTTGGCATAATTTAGATTGTAAAACCAGCTCAGATAATACAGATTCAGTTCCCGTGCCTGAGGGTAAACAAAACCGATATATTTATCTACCAGCATACCGTTCAGAACAAAACAGATATTGTAACCAATTAGTTCTTGCTGATAATGGTAGGTAAAAATTCTGGCCTGATTGCTGCTGTCCTGTAACAGGCGCACAAAAAAATCTTTGGTTAATAAATCAAAATGGATTTCACTTTGATTATAAACATTCAAATATAACCGATAGTACTCATCTAAAACGGCCTCATTCTGAAAATAGGCATCACCACTATGCAGACAACCAATTTCTACCAGCGATTGCGTTTTTAATTTACGCCGGAAGTTTTTACGCCGCTGATAAGACAGACGGCCTAGATATTCATCAATATCATTAAAATCTATCGATACCCAGGCTAATGCCTGACCTTCTACTGCAATAAATCCTTCTTGTTGCAATACCTGTATCAGCGATGCAGCATATTCATTTGCCTGATGATCCAGTAATGGTGATTGCTGAGGAATATCTTTCACAATCAGCAGCGGATATTTTTTGCCATAATGCTGTTTAATTTCCGTAGCTAACTGCTGCACAGATTGTTGTTGAGTAAACAGCGCATATTCCGATACAGTAGTACCAATAAAACAAGTTTCAGGTTTCAGAAACTGCTGCCACCAGTTAAATAACGGCCAATGGCGAATTTTTTGCTGAAAATCTGATTCTGCGGTAGTCAGTAAATCAAACCGTGCAGCAAATGCCGGTACCCCGCTAGTTAATTGCCATGCTGTAAAATCCTGAGGCGGACTGGTCAGAAAAGTGTCGACCAGTTCATTCGGTTCCAGTTGAGTCAGATAATTCATAATTTACTAATACGGCAGCCAGCCTGAATATCAGCCGGCTGCCATTACCAGCCCTAAGCTGTTAACTCTTTTTTAGCACGTGTAATCAATTGATCCAGCAATTCAATACCCTGATCAATTTCCTGTTTAGTAATATGTAATGAAGGCGCGAAAGTAATGACATTTTTGTAATAACCGCCAATATCCAGTACCAGCCCCATTTTCTGACCCTGCCAGTCCAGATCGCCGGACATACCAATATCCACCATTTTATCTACCAGAGCTTTATTCGGAGTAAATCCGTCTTCTGTGCAGATTTCGGCACGTAATGCCAGCCCCAGACCATCTACTTCACCTATTTCCTTATGGCGCTGTTCCAGTGTTTTTAAGCCCTCAAGGAAATACGCTCCACTTTCCATAACCATTTTTTCATAATCAGTTTCGGCCATCATCTTGAATACTTCCAGACCTACCGCTGTTCCTAATGGATTTGAGGCAAAAGTAGAATGAGTAGAACCAGCCGGAAATACCTGAGGATTAATCAGTTCTTCCCGCGCCCACAGACCACCAAGCGGATTCATGCCATTGGTCAGTGCCTTAGCGAATACCAGCATATCGGGTTTTACATCAAAGTGTTCAATTGACCATAATTTACCGGTGCGATAAAAACCCATCTGAATTTCATCAACAACCAGCAAAATACCATATTGATCCAGAACTTTTTTCAGTCCTTTAAAGTAGTTGCGTGGCGGTACAATATATCCGCCTGTTCCTTGCAGTGGTTCCACATAGAATGCTGCATATTCAGCTTGTCCGGCTTTCGGATCCCACACACCATGGTATTCTGTTTCAAACAGGCGGGCAAAATCTGCCACCAAATGTTCGCCATACTCTTCTGCCGTCATTCCTTTAGGGCGGCGGAACGGATAAGGAAACGGAATAAACATAGCGCGATCACCAAAATGGCCATAACGCCGGCGATAACGGAAGCTGGATGTAATCGAAGATGCACCTAAAGTACGTCCATGGTAGCCACCTTCAAACGCAAACATTAATGAACGCCCTTCAGATGCATTACGGATAATTTTCAATGAATCTTCAATACACTGAGAACCACCGACATTGAAATGCACACGACCATCATGACCAAATTTACGTTTCATATCCAGAGCAATGGTTTTAGCCAGCTCAATTTTAGTAGGATGCAAATACTGGCTGGCACATTGCGGTAATGTATCAACCTGTTGCTTCAGCACAGCATTCAGCCGTTCATTTGCATAGCCAAAATTACAGGCCGAATACCACATCTGTAAGTCCAGATAAGGCGTACCATTTTTATCGTACATATAGCTGCCTTCGCAGCCATCAAAGATTTTTGGCGGATTCACATAATGTACCGTATCACCAAACGAACAGTACTTTGCTTCATCTGCCAGTAACTGTGCATCATCAGGACGATTTACAAGTATTTGAGCACTAGGCTTACTCATCATTTATTCCATTCATTTAAAATAAAACATCTTAATAAAAAGTACATAATTAATACTATTATATCCTGCTAAAGCATCAAAACCGTAACAAACAAAACCTAATAACCTGATAAAACCATTATCTGCTCAATATTCAATTATCTTTGCACTTAATTTAAAAAAAGAAAATGTGTAAAACATATTGGCTTAGCAATTCACTGACAATATATAGATTGCACCCTAACCAAATAAAATTTTATATTCACAAAACTAAACAATATTTAATGATCCGCAATAGACTTATGCAAAAAAACTAAAATCAATTTTTACTAATATTTCTCAATCAGTTAGACTTAAATCACAATAAACACACAATATTACTGGCTACTATTGATCAGCCTAATCACACAACTATGAACACAGAACCTAATCGCATTCCTCATCCCCGCTGGCTTTTATTTGCTCTTGCTGTTGGCGGTTTTGCAATCGGCACTACAGAATTTGCCACCATGAGTGTTTTGCCCTATATCGCCAGTGGTTTAAATATAAGCGAACCTATAGCAGGGCATCTAATCAGCATTTATGCACTGGGTGTTGTCCTAGGCGCTCCGGTTATTGCCATATTTGGTGCACGCTTTAGCAGGCGCAGCCTGTTACTGGTGCTTATGGCATTTTTCTCTCTGACACATCTCGGCACGATGCTGGCTCCAGATTACCGCAGTATGATGTTATTTCGCTTTTTAAGTGGCTTGCCGCATGGTGCCTATTTTGGTGTTGGTGCACTGGTTGCTGCAGCTATGGTGCCTCCAGATAAGAGAACTCAGGCTGTAGGATTAATGATGATCGGTTTAACCATTGCTACCACCATCGGCGTACCTTTGAGTAGCTGGTTGGCTCAAGCAGTAGGCTGGCGGGTTGTTTTTCTTATCGTTGCCATACTGGCTGCTTTAACAGTGATACTGGTAGCTCTTTTTTTACCGGCAAATTGTATGCAGGGAGGCGGTAGCAATGCGCTGCGTGAACTTAGTGCACTGACCAACCGGCAAATATGGCTAACACTGGCTATAGGAGCCATTGGTTTTGGCGGCATGTTTGGCATATATGCTTACATGGCTTCAACACTCGAAGATATTACCGGTATGTCACCTAAAAGCGTACCACTAGTGATGTGTCTTTACGGTGTAGGCATGACTCTTGGCAATATTATCGTGCCACGCATGGCCGGTCGCCATGTAATGGGTGGATTAGCATGCTTACTGGCCTGGTCTGCTGTTATGCTGGCCTTATATCCTTTTGCAGTGCATCATCCTTACTGGATATGTATTCAGGTTGTATTAATCGGCATGAGCGGTGCTGTAGGTACATTATTACAAATTCGTTTAATGGATGTAGCTAAAGAAGCTCAGACACTAGCTGCGGCACTCAACCATAGTGCTTTTAATGCTGCCAATGCCTTAGGACCCTATTTAGGCGGTTTAACCATTGCCGCCGGCTGGGGATGGGCAAGTACAGCGTGGGTTGGCGTTGCTCTTGCTATCATCGGTTTAATCGTATGGTGGTTTACAGTAAAAGATGAACAGCGCACTGCTGCCGCAAATCTGCAATAACTAAGTTTATTCATGTATACAGAACAGTAAATAATATTGTAAAAACATGTAACTGATGTTGCAAACAACTGTTAACATTAATAATCTGTTAATATTAAATTTACTTTAATTATTAATAACAATAGATAGGGGAAGTATTATGACTGCAAACCAGCAGCAATCTGAAACCAAAATACCTGATACTGAGCAGGGAGAAAGCCAGAATAACACTTGTCCGAATAAAAGTACCAAACATAATCAAGATAAAAATACCAAACATAAAAAATTATCTCAAAAGAAATACTACAAAGAGCTGGAAAAACTTCAGGGTGAAATGGTTGCCCTGCAAGAATGGGTAAAAGCCTCCGGACAAAAAGTATGTATTATTTTTGAAGGTCGCGACGGAGCAGGTAAGGGTGGTGCAATTAAAGCTGTCACAGAGAGAGTTAGTCCTCGTATTTTTCAAACTATTGCCTTGCCGGCACCAAGTGAACGCCAAAAGTCACAAATGTACATGCAGCGCTATATTCCTCATTTACCTGCGGCTGGAGAAGTCGTTATTTTCGACCGTAGCTGGTATAACCGTGCTGGTGTAGAACGCGTGATGGGATTCTGTACCGAAGAAGAAAGTAAGGAATTTCTCGAAGTTATTCCATTCATGGAAAAAGCTATAGTTAATTCCGGTATCATCTTGCTTAAATACTGGCTTGAAGTGAGTATGGAAGAACAGCATAGACGCATGCTTGGTCGAATTAACGACCCACGTAAAATCTGGAAGCTTTCTCCCATGGATATCAAATCCTACAGCCGCTGGTATGACTACTCCCGGGCTCGTGATGAAATGATCATGGCGACTGATACCTCATGGGCACCGTGGTACGTGGTTGATTCTAACGACAAAAAGAAAGCGCGTCTAAATATCATCAAACATATATTGAGTGAAATTCCGTATAAAAAGACACCACGGAAAAAGGTCGAATTACCAAAACGTCAGGATAAGGGTGATTATCAGGAACCAAATTATCCTTATCGTTATATACCAGAAGAATATTAATACAAAACCAGCCAGATAGCAGACTAAACTGGCTGGTTTTATTATCAGTTCCGGATTTTTCTAATTTACCCGCGAAAGTCTCCCCATAGCAACTGCATTGCCGCAATAGCTGCTAAAGATGCTGTTTCTGTCCGTAATACTCTGGGTCCTGTGCTGATTGCATTAAAGCCATGATTAATTGCCAGCTCTTCTTCAGCCTGGCTTAATCCGCCTTCAGGACCAACCAGCAATACTACTGCCTGTGGCTGTGTAAACTGATTTAATGCTCGGGGCTGGTTTAAACTCATCAGCAGTTTTAAATCATCCACACCCAGAGCACACAATGCATCTGACAATCCCGATATCGGTTGAATTTGAGGTATTACCGTTCTGCCGCATTGTTCACAGGCACCAATAGCAATATCCAGCCAGCGCTCAAGTTTTTTCATTGCCCGTTCACCACTTAAGCGTTGGCTACTGCGTTCCGTAAGTACAGGCTGAATCACAGTTACGCCCAGTTCCACAGCCTTTTGAATAGTTAAATCCATACGATCACTACTTGATATGGATTGCATCAACGTAATATTTAATGGCGACTCTAAATTAATATCTGTACTTTCACGAATCAGTACATCCACATTTTTCTTACCCATTGACATAATTTCAGCCTGATAGACCTTTCCAAGCCCATCAAAAAGCTCAATTACCTCACCTGGCTGGTAGCGTAACACCTGTACATGGCGAGCAGCCGTATCAGGTAAAGAGAATGCATCTGAAACTAAAACACTGGGTGGTAAATAAAAACGGGGCATAATAGTAGTAAAAAAATCAATCAATAATCCAGCGAATAAAAATAGCCGGATTAACATTTAAAAAATTAAATGACTATTCTAATTATTTATAGAAATACAAAAACGAGTATAAAAATACCTAATCTATAAGCCATACATTTAAATAAGTCTGCAAACACCTATTCTTATATCAGCAATACAAAATATAAACAATGATACCTTTTCGCAATCTAAAGAGTATTAATCTTTAGAACTAACGAATATGAATACACAACTCATTTAATAAACACACAGACAAAGCAAGTCATGAAAGTTTGAAAAATAATCAAACTGAGTCAAAGGCACCAAAAATAAACTCAGGAAAAACAGTTGAATGAGGAGGAAGTCAAAAATAAATGCAGGCAGGAGTTGA
>NZ_JACFQX010000005.1:0-123687 GCF_016101225.1 Snodgrassella sp. W8135 | reverse complement strand
AGAAGGCGAACTATACGCCTCCACAAATCCCCTGTCAACTCCTGCCTGCATTTATTTTTGACTTCCTCCTCATTCAACTGTTTTTCCTGAGTTTATTTTTGGTGCCTTTGACTCAGTTTTGCGGTTTTATTTGACTCCACTATCTGCCGATAGGGATGATGACTTGTTTATAGCCTCTATTCCTTTTACTTGTGACTAGATGACTGTACTATTTATCCGGGTCTTTTTTGAGTTTAGCATTTTCATAGTATTCTTTTTTAAATCTCAACAATGCTATTTGCTTTTTTAAGGTTTCCATTGTGTCGAGCAGCTTTTGTTCTTGCTGGCTAATTATATTCAGCCGCTGATCCAGTGTTTTGTCTCCTTGCAAACAGAGCTCTACATAGTGTTGAACATCTTTTATGGACATATTGGCGTTGCGTAAACACTCGATTAATTTTGCCCATTGTAAATCTGCATCTGAAAAAAATCTTTTGTCATGCTGATCTCTCTGTAAGAACGGGAATAGATTAAGGGAATCGTAATAGCGCAGAGTATGTGCTGATAATCCAAGAATTTGGGCCGCTTCGGTTACGGAATATTTAGGTTTGAGGCTTAACTGCCCATTATTGGCTATTGATAAAATACAATCCTGTAAATCCACCATTTTTTACCTCTTTAGTTTTATAAATCAACAAAATATCACAATTAGTAAAGACGGGATATTAAGCTTGACTTCGAGTTACTCTAATTATTACATTTAATTCCTATTAAATGAATAAAATCTGAAAGAATGGGAATATGAACCTAAATAATATTAGAAACTTTTGTATTATTGCTCATATTGATCATGGTAAATCTACGCTGGCTGACAGGTTAATTGAAATGACAAAAACGGTCAGCGAAAGAGAAATGAAAGAGCAATTATTAGATAATATGGAGCTTGAAAGAGAGCGTGGTATTACTATTAAGCTCCAGACTGTGCGAATGTACTATCAAGCCGAAGATCAGGCTGAGTATGAACTTAATTTGATTGATACGCCCGGTCATACTGACTTTGCCTATGAAGTTTCCCGCAGTTTAGCCGCTTGTGAAGGGGCATTATTGGTGATTGATGCCACACAGGGAGTGCAGGCTCAGACTATTGCTAATTTAAAATTAGCGCAGGAACAGAATTTAACGATTATTCCGGTTATCAATAAGATTGATATGCCAAATGCGGATGTAGAACGTGTTACCAAAGAGCTCGAAGAGCTGGATGGGATTAATCTAGACAATATTATATTGGCTTCGGCCAGAACAGGGGCCGGAGTCGATAATATTCTGAATGCTATTGTTAAAGAAATACCGGCACCTAGTGGTGAGCAGGATCGTCCTCTTCAGGCTTTAATTTTTGATTCGCATTACGATATGTATCGTGGTGTGGTTCTGCATGTCCGTATTTTCAATGGTTCGGTGGCTACTGGTCAGAAAATTAAAATGATCAAAAGTGAACTGGAGTTTGAAGCATTACAGATTGGTGTATTTTTGCCTGAAATGAGGTCTGTTGAAACGCTTGTTGCGGGCGAGGTAGGTTATATTTCTACTAATATAAAGGTGGTGTCCAATGTGAAAGTTGGTGATACTTTAATTGATATTAATGCACCAGACACTCCGCCCGTACCCGGATATAAAGATGTTAAACCCATGGTATATGCAGGCTTGTTTCCTATTAAAAATGAGGAACAGGAAAAGCTGCGCGATGCGATAGAAAAACTGGCTCTGAATGATTCGGCCTTTGTTTATCAACAAGAAAATTCTCTGGCACTTGGCAGTGGCTTTCGATGTGGCTTTCTAGGTATTTTGCATATGGAAATTATTCAGGAAAGACTGGAACGGGAGCATGGTATTGAAATTATTTCTACGTTTCCCAGTGTTGAGTATCGAGTAACGCTTACTAATGGCCAGATAATAACGGTAAATAATCCGACATTGTTACCGAGTTTTGAAAAAATAGCTTCCATTGAAGAACCTTTTATCGAATCAGCCATTATTATTCCTGTGGAAAATATTGGCGAAATTATGAATCTGTGCCAGGAAAAGCGAGGTATATTCGTTGATATGACCTACCTCAATAACAAAATGGCGGAACTATTTTTTAAGCTGCCGATTTCTGAAATTGCCTATACTTTTTTCAATTCATTAAAATCCATCACGCATGGTTATGCTTCAGTTGATTACCGCGACAGATGTTATATTACGTCTGATCTAGTGAAAATGGATATCTGGCTGAATGATGAAATAGTAGATGCATTTTCATTTATTTTACCGCGCAGCAGTAGTTATGAACGCGGTAAGCAAATAGCTCTGAAAATGAAGCATGTGATTCCGCGTAAGTTATATCCCATGCCAGTTCAGTCTGTGGTTGAAAACAGAGTTATTGCGCGTGAGGATATTCCGCCCTTACGCAAAAGCGTAACCGGAAAAGGATATTCCGGCTCTCTATCCAAAAAGAGAAAAATTGCTAAAAATATAAAAGATAATAAAGTCAGACAACGTAAGTTTGGCGGTGTAGATATTCCTCAAGCTGCGTTCCATGCGGTGCTGGATATTAGCTGATAAGTATCTATCTCTGTCAATTTAAAACTAAGAGGGTATGCTTTTTCTATACCCTCTTAGTTTTTCTACAGCTATTAAAATAATACTTTGAGTATTAACTGTTTTAGCTTACATTTTTTGTACCTGAATTTCATTCAGATAGATATCCTTTTCAGGTAAAGGTTATATACGACAAAATTATCAATGGTTATATACCAGATAGATATAGCTTATGAAATGAGAACATCACTGGCAATCTGTTATCTTTATTAGGAATTATTGACAACTAAAAACAAAATAAATTGTCATGAATTAATCAAATAGAGTTCATTAAATATCGTAGAACAATTTTTAATATATTCTCTCGTTTCATTCAGAAATCTATTTTAGAACGGGATCAAAAAATAAATTCTTATAGTGCAATAAAAAAAAACTCTGCTCGGTAATTTAACTGAGTTAATTATTTAATCAACTGTTCGTCATTAGGATAGTTTTAAGAAGTAGAGCAATCTTTTCCATTATGGTCATGTATCAGCTCAAAATCATGGCCCAGTGCAAAATTTGTTGCACTAAAGGCCTACTATTTTATTAACAAACTTCATAATATTGTTTGTTTTATAAAAAGAATTGTTATTTTATACATAATAAATGATAATGATTATTATTACTTCAATAAGGTGCTCATTTAATGAAACCGTGTAATTACAGTCCTGCTTCTCGACTTTGGCAACTCACCTTTAAAAATAAAATTTTAATTATTATATCTTGTTTATTTTCAGTTTTAAGTGTTGCTACTGCTTTTATCCCTTTTATTTCGGTTTATTATATTGTTTACGAAATAATAATGAGTTTAGTCAATAAGGACGTATTAAATAACGGGCTTATTATTCATTATGGTTGGCTGGCTTTTATTGCGGCTGCATTGTCGCTATTTTTTAATTTCCTTGCACTCTGCTTCTCGCATATTGCTGCGTTTAAAACGCTTTACTATTTGAAATATAATTTCGTTCGGTATTTATCATATTTACCATTAGGATTTTATACTGAACATTCGAGTGGAGAGTTACGAAAAATCGTTGATGATGATATTGAAAAGATAGAAATTTTTATTGCTCATCAACTCCCTGATATGGTTGGTTCGTTTGCGACTCCGATTATCATTTTAATTATTTTAGCTGTTTTTGACTGGCGTTTAGGGTTGGCAACGCTGGTACCCATTATTTTGGCTTATATTGTTTTGATAAGCGGCTACCGTCGTAAAGATATTAAAAACCATATGCAGGAGTTTCAAAATCGACTCATTGATATGAGTAATGCTTCAGTTGAATATATTCGTGGTATTGCTGTTGTAAAAGCTTTCAATCAAACTTTTTTCTCATTTAAACGCTTTTATGAGTCAATCAAAGCGTATCAAGTATTTTGCCTTAAGTTTACTGATTGTTTTAAATATCATATGGCATTTTTTCTACTGATATTAAATAACATCTATCTTTTTATTCTCCTAGTAATAATTTTCTTACTCGGTTCTGTAGATAATTATGCAAATTTTATCTTAGCTTCTATTTTTTATTTAATTTTCTCACTGGCATTACCAGCGCCTTTTTTAAAACTGATGTATGTTTCACAAGGCCTTCAAAAAGCAATTAAAAGCGTTGAAAATATGGATAGTGTTTTAAACGTAAAACCTTTAGCTGAACCCGAATCTGGTTTAGAAGTAAATCGTTATGATATTGGTTTTAATGATGTCACTTTTGCCTACAATAAGATTCAGGGTAGTGAGGCTTCAGAGAATAATGCGCTAAGTCACATTTCGTTTACGGCAAAACAAGGAACAACTACTGCTCTGGTTGGGCTTTCCGGCAGTGGTAAAAGTACAGTCTCATTGCTTATTCCTCGCTTCTTTGATCCTGATGAAGGTTCGATAACGATTGGTGGTGTAGATATTAAGCAAATGAAAAGTGAGTATTTATTGTCGTTAGTGAGTTTTGTGTTTCAGGATGTTTTTCTCTTTAAACAAACTATTTTAGATAATATTAAAATCGGCAAACCCGATGCCCGGTTAGATGAAGTTATTGCCGCCTCCAAAGCTGCACAATGTCACGAATTTATTGAAAAGCTGCCAGACGGCTATCAGTCGGTAATAGGTACTAAAGGATTGCATCTTTCAGGCGGTGAAATGCAACGTTTAGCAATCGCCCGCGCATTACTAAAAAACTCACCTATTTTAATTCTTGATGAAGCCACTTCTTTTGCTGATCCTGAAAATGAATACAAAATTCAGCTTGCCTTGAAAGTTTTGATGCAGGGTAAAACCGTTATTATGATTGCTCATCGTTTATCAACAATAAAAGATGCAAATCAAATTGTGGTATTAGATAAAGGTCGAATTGTTGAAAGAGGAACGCATGAGCAGCTAATTGATAAGCATCATACCTATTACAAAATGTGGCAATACTATAAGCAAACATTAAATTGGCAAATGCATCAGTCTGGTCAAGATGATGAGGTGGCATATGTTTAAAAAATTATTGATGTTGTCTGATGCAGAGAATAAAAATCTTAATCAAGCTATTATCGCCTGTATCATCTCTAATTTGACATTAATGTTACCGTTTGTCATTTTATTGCAGATAATTATCCTGCTAATTAAGCCATTAACTGACCAAATTCCTGTAAATATAAATTACTTATGGATTATGGCGGGAGCAGGCGTAGTTTCAGCCTTATTATTCTTATTTTGTTATAAAAGAGAATATGAAAAAACTTATGCTAATGCTGTTAGTCAGGCTGCCAATACCCGAATTGAAGTTGCTGAAAAAATCCGCAAACTACCGCTTAGTTTTTTTAATCGAAAAGATCTTTCTGAACTTACGGCTAATATTATGGGTGATTGTGCCGTTATTGAGAACATGCTTAGCCATGTGATACCTCAATTAATCGGCTATTCAATCAGCAGCCTGATAACTTGTTGTTTATTAGCATTTTATGATTGGCGGATGGCTGGTGCTATTTTTTGTACTCTGCCGATTTCTATTATTATTGTTGTTATTGGTAAAAGACTTGAACAAAAATTTGGTGAAAAACATGTTCAGGCTAAATTAATTGTTTCCGACGAAGTTCAGGAATATCTGGATGGTATCAAAATTATCAAAGGTTACG
Organism: Snodgrassella sp. W8135; assembly: GCF_016101225.1. Lineage (NCBI taxonomy): Bacteria > Pseudomonadati > Pseudomonadota > Betaproteobacteria > Neisseriales > Neisseriaceae > Snodgrassella > Snodgrassella sp. W8135. The sequence goes on along the minus strand of NZ_JACFQX010000005.1, from coordinate 117,972 downwards.
GAATAAGTGGTAAAAAATTTCAACGCCTGGATAAAGCCCTTAAAAAAATGATGTGGGCATCAATTAAGTTTGAAGGAATAGGAGGAATTATTGTCACTTTGTCTACTATGACACTACAAGTCGGTTTAGGCATAGTGGTTTTACTCGGTGTTTCGCTGATGGTTTCTGGTAGCTTAAATCCAATTACTTTTATTGCTTTTGTTATTATCAGTTCACGAATTTATAGCCCTCTGATTTCTATTTTGACATTATTACCCGAGCTGTTTTATATGCTTGTTTCCATCGATAGAATGAGAAGTTTACAATCTGAGTCTATTATGGAAGGAAAAGAAGATGTGACTTTTGCTAATCATACTATCAATATTGATCATGTTAATTTTTCCTACAATCAAATAAACGTTATTAATAATTTAAGCTGCACTATTCAAGAAGGAAAAATGACAGCATTAGTTGGACCATCAGGCAGTGGTAAAAGTACTTTATTACAATTGATTGCGCGCTTTTGGGATGTAAATTCGGGGAGGATTACCATTGGTAATCTTGATATTAAGCAAATTGACCCTGAAACCTTGATGCATTCAATGGCTTTTGTTTTCCAACAGGTGGTATTGTTTGATGATACGATTATGAACAATATTCGCATCGGAAGGCATAATGCATCTGATGAAGAAGTCAAACTTGCCGCTAAAATAGCCAGATGTGATGAACTAATTGCCCGATTACCAGATGGCTGGAATACCTTAATAGGTGAAAACGGCAGTAAATTATCGGGCGGTGAAAGGCAACGAATCTCAATTGCCAGAGCATTATTAAAAAATGCTCCTATTATTTTGCTTGATGAGGCTACCGCCTCATTGGATCCTGAAAATGAGATTTATATTCAGGAAGCAATCGCCAGTCTGGTCAAGGACAGGACTGTAATCGTTATTGCTCATCGTTTAAAAACGATTATCGGTGCGGATAATATTATTGTTCTGGATAAAGGCTCAATTGCGGAACAAGGTAATTACCGAGACTTGATGAGCAATAATGGTTTATTTACTAAGCTTTATAGTTTTCAAAAACAAGCATTATCTGTTAATTATTGATTAATTATTTTTCTCATATTTATCGGTATATGCTATAGCGACATAACTGATAAGAAACAGGCGCAGGTTGCAGTTATTCATTTAACGGGGAAATACCATGTTTTATTTATCTGATGCTGAACTGGATAAACTATTGCTTGATGATATCGCTTATGGTGATTTAACCACCCGTGCTTTAGGTTTTGGCCGGCAGGCTGGAAAAATGACACTCTGTCGCCAGAAAGCTGGCAGGGTTAGTGGTGTGGCCATTGCAGCCAGGCTGTTGCAGAAGCTTGGGCTGGAAGTAGTGATACAAGAATAAGACGGTACTGATGGTAATGCTGAAACCGTGCTGTTAACCGCTTTTGGTCAAGCTGAAAATCTGCATCAGGGCTGGAAGGTAGCACAGAATGTACTGGAATGGTGCAGTGGTGTAGCACAATATATGGCGCAAATGCTGGCAAGCGCACATGAGATTAATCCGCTGGTACAAATTGCCTGCACGCGTAAGAGTATTCCCGGTACGAAATCTCTGGCTATTGCTGCTGTAATAAATGGCGGAGGAATATTACATCGTGCCGGCACAGCTGAGTCTGTTCTGCTGTTTGCCAATCACCGCCATTTTTATGCGCAGCCGGATGATTGGGCTGCTATGGTAACGCGTTTAAAGTATGCTGCGCCGGAAAAGAAAATTATTGTCGAAGCAGATAATATCGAAGAGGCTTTCGCAGCACTGGCAGCCCAGGCAGATATTGTACAGCTGGATAAGTTTACGCCGGAAGAATTTGCACTGGTATTGGCAAAACAGCAAATATTAGCGCCAATGAGTTTATTGTCTGCTGCCGGTGGCGTTACTTTATTAAATATAGCGGAATATGTTCGTGCGGGAGCGCAATTACTGGTTACCTCTGCGCCCTATTATGCTCCGCCGGCAGATATTAAAGTGAAATTACAACCAGTTTAATGCTGATTTGTGATTTAAATGATTAGCTGATGATTTACTGCATAGTATTGGCGACGATATTTAACTATGGTTGATGGAATAGTTATAAATAATAGTGCATCAACCATAGTTAATTCTAAGTAACTAATTATCTGCTTTACTTATCCAGACCCTGCTGCACCATATGCGCCGCTCTGATTACTGCTCTGGCTTTATTTTGAGTTTCCTGCCATTCCAGTTCTTCATCTGAATCAAAGACGATACCGCCACCACTTTGTACATATAGTGTATTGTTTCTGACAACACCAGTACGAATAGCGATACATAAATCCATATCTCCGGAAAAACTCAAATAACCGGCTGCTCCGCCATAAACACCGCGTTTGTTTGGCTCCAGTTCTTCGATGATTTCCAGAGCACGCACTTTTGGTGCGCCTGAAAGCGTACCAGCCGGAAAGGTGGCAGCCAGTACATCCAGATTCGATGTTCCATCCTGTAATTCACCTTCAACATTGGATACCAGATGCATTACATGAGAATAGCGTTCGATAATCATTTTATCGGTAACTTTTACCTGACCGATTTTACTAATGCGTCCGACATCATTGCGTCCAAGATCAATTAACATGACATGCTCGGCCACTTCTTTAGGATCATTTATCAGATCCTGTGCCAGTGCCTGATCTTCGTCTGGTGTTCTGCCCCGAGGACGCGTTCCGGCAATAGGACGTACTGTAACGCTGCTTTGTTCACGTCTTACCAGAATTTCCGGAGAAGACCCTACCACATAGAAGTCGTCAAAATGATAATAAAATAAATAAGGGGAAGGATTCAAAGTACGCAGAGCACGGTACAGACTCAATGGATTATCGTAAAAAGGCATGCTGAGACGCTGACTGGGGACAACCTGCATACAATCGCCATTGAGAATGTACTCTTTCACCCGTTTAACATAATTTTTATATTGCTCTTCGCCAGTTTCTGCCACTGGCTCAGTTATTTCACTGCCAAGTGACAATGGCAACTGCACACTCTGACGCAGCGCGGTGCGTAACTCTTCTAAACGTGCTCTGGCCTGCTGATAACCATCTTTTTTACTGGTATCGGCATAAACAATCAGATAAATTTTGCCTGATAAATTATCCACAACCGCCAGCTCTAAGGAAAGCAGCAGAAAAATATCGGACACTCCAATCGGATTAGGTTTGTCTGCCTGCTTCAGCCGGTGGGCTATCTGTTCAAAGTGATAAATGGTTTCATATCCGAAATAACCTACCAATCCGCCTGTAAATCTTGGCAAGTCAGGAATATCAGGAGTTTTATATCTGTTCTGAAATGTTTTAATGAATTCCAGTGGATTACCTTGATGCGTTTCTATTAGCTGATTTTTCTGGTATACCCTTGTGTTTTGTCCGGATATTTTAATATAGGTATCACAGGGCAAACCGATAAAAGAATATCGACCAAAACGCTCACCATTTACTACCGACTCCAGCAAATAGCTGAATGGTTTATTTGCCAGTTTCAGATAAAGTGACAATGGTGTATCCATATCTGCCAGCACTTCCTGTACTAATGGAATATGAGTATAGCCGGCAGTCATTTGTTGCTGATATTCAGCTAAAGTGATCATGATTTATGCTTGGTGTTGTTTAAAAGGTGTGGTTTCTGATTGGAAATTTTTACAAATAGTACTATTTTCCCTTTCAACATCATAACTTAAATCCGCTTTAAAAGCATTTATCAGATGCATATCTGAAGTAATGGAATGGTCTCTAACTCTGCAACTCATTTCCGTATTATCAATGGTATTGCTTATTCCATAAGCAATTACCTTTCTTTTAACTATACAACTATATTTATTTTTATAATTTTTTATATATTGCTCATCTACTCGACAAATATCTGGACGTACATCATAAATACGACATAATTTTAAATGCTGATTATAAGCAATACAAATACCATCTCCTCTATCCAAAAATTGGGTTTCTAGTGATAAATTTACATGACAACAACACATGCCACATTTGTCACAGGAAAATGTGTTAAAAAACTCATAATGAATTTAACCACGATTTTACGGAATCAGTATTTCCCTTTTCATATGGTAATTTAATATTTCGTTCCTTAATTTCCTCTTCTAGTATAAAACTTCGTTCAAGTTCATTATTTACTGAAGATAGTCGTAATGAAAAGGCATCAAGTTTTTCAGTATCAATATTAAATTCTAATTGGTAAAGTTTTAATAGATAACAGTCTAATTCTTTATTAACTTCACGATAAAAATTAAGTCTTTTAGTGCTGTTATCAGAGAATTTATCTAAAAATGACCAAATCTTCTGACAAACTTCGCCATTTTCAAGATAATAAGTTACCCCTAATGTAATAATTCCCGTAACTAAGGTGCTACAAAAAGCGGCTATTTCTGCACCAAAAGGGAATGTACTAACTTGAGATAACATTGAGTTAATCATTACACCACAAGAAATAGCAATTCCTGCACCAACAATTTTACCTACTTCTTTTATTAATTGACCTAGAGGTAATGATTGAGGGTTAAAAAATATTAATTTAATTGCTTGTACTAAGTTCCCCCAAATTTCTCGAAGTATCTTCACAATCTGTTTTTGCGTTGTAAAAAAAATATTAATCAAGGTTGTATTAATGCTTGATAACACTCCACCTATTGCAGAATCTTTAAAATCTATAAAAAATGTATGGAACTTCTTTTTAATTCTATCCCATATATTGTTAAATGTACTCGTTAAATCATTTATAAAACCATTGATGGTAAAATCTTGACGATTTTTTTTATATATAGCAGGAATTGATTCTTTTAGTTCAAACCACGCTTCAGCCAAAATCAGCCCCAGCATTTGCCTTGTAGCCATTTTAAAACCTGAAATAACAGCCTGTTTAGTAATATTTTTTACAAATCTACTACTGGTATAATATTTACGATTTATCTTGTGATCATAATCTGCTCTCGCTTTTTCATCGATTTTTTTCATCTTTGCTAAATCAGCATTATCTATATTTTCTAATTTTTTTAATTCCTTTTGTTCTTGTTCGGTTAAATGAGGTTTATTTTTGAGTTCAGCTATTTTCTGTTGATTTTCAATACGCTTATTCTGTAGTTTCAGAATAAACTGCTCCATCGGCTTATCTTGCTTCTTTTTATTAATATTTTCATTAGTAAAACAAAGATTTGATTCAGCATTTGCTAAATCTTCCCCTCTCATATCGGCTAAAATTCTTCCTGCATCATCATGGATCTCATTTCCAGATATAACGTGATCTAGATTCTTTTTATCATTAATACTAAAAACATTATCTGTATATTCATCATATAACTCCCCTTGTTGATGAGCAATTTTACCTTGCTTATTTGTTGCAATATAATTAGGGTGTGAATGATATTTATGAGAATCATATTTCCCTCGATTATCATATTGCTCTTTTTCCTTTTCAGTCGCGTAAATCCCTTTTCTCACATTATGGATGGTATCGACATCACCACCATCTTTATCTTCAAATAATAAAAAATCTAATCCGAAAGAGGTTGCTAGTGATTTAACAATAATTTGATGAAGCTCTTGACTCCAGTCTATTTCAGCTTTATACATGATCCTTCCTTATAAAAAGCCGGAAAATATCCGGCGATATATAATTATTTTGATAAAATTTCATCATATTTTTTAGACTGTTCAGATAAAACTGAATCTAAAATAGTTTTATTAAGTACGCTACCTCCGTCCTCATCTGTGACAAATTGTACTTGCCCATCTTCAATAACCGCTTTTCCATCTTCATCAACTTGGGATTTAAAAATCGGAGTAGTAATAATCTCAGTCATAATAGCTGCCAATGCATAACCGTTATCAATTTTTTGAAGACATTCTTTAGATTCATCAATTGAGATATCTTCCCCTTGATGACGCTTCATAATAGTTTGATGCATTGCTTTTAAGGCATCGAAATATTCAATAAAAGTATTATTAATAGAAGTCAGTGATAGATTTATTCGTTGTATATAATTAGTTATTTTGTTCAGTCGTACTTCGGCCAAGTTCATTTTTTCTAAGGCTTCATTAACTTTATTGTTTTGTTCTTCTGCATTCGCTAATGCTTTTTCTGCATGTATTGCATAAGCCCAACCAGCAACAGTTAAAATAGGGGCTGCTGCTACACCTAATACCATCGCACCACCAGCCATTCCCCAACCTCCAGCAGCAAGTGATCCACCTCCAATTGCAGCCATTGTTGCATTGTAGGCAGCGGCACCTGACAATGCTGCAATAGGGGTACCTGTTGATGCTGCAGCAAATGCCATCACTCCACTATAAACAGCAAAACTTGCAGCGGCACCGGTGGCGCCTGCAGCAGCAGCTGTCGCTAAAAATCCAGTCGTAGAAATAGAAAGATCACTAATTTTCTTTAATTGGTTTGATGGGATACTCAATTTTTGGTTTTTATAACCACTTTTTTCTAATTTTACTAATAATTCCTTAGCTAATTTTTCAAATTCACCAATTGATTGACCAATACTCAGTTCCAGAACATCTAGGTTATTTAGTGCTTCATTGGTATTCTGTTGTATTTTATCAAATTGTTCTTTTCTGTTATTATATTTTTCAATTGCTTTCATCTGAATTTCATTGGCTTCTTGCTTGGTTTTATGTCCATCATATGCTTTTTTTCCACCAAACGCTGTTGCCACAGCAGCAGCGCCAAAAATCAATAACGGTATTGGCATGCTATTTTCCTCATCTAAAATATAAATGTTAAGTTTTTTCACTACTATTTTTATCTACTGTTATTACTCAATTAAACTAGGGAACAACGCTTTTTTTCCAAAACTTCTAACCCATGCCATAAGTTTGGGTTCACTACATGTGGTAATCGTTAATGCAATATCACCATTATCTAGCTCCTCTAATTTTGTTGTTCCGCCCATGTTCGTTCTTTTATATAGTTTGAAACTTCCTTTCTAAACTGTATGGTAAAGGTGCGAGGTTCATGCCAAGGTAAACCAAAAGTGTTTGGGTCAGGAATAGTTAAATAAATTTGCTGTTTAATTAGATCTAATTTTTTTGATACGGTGAATGGCTAAACACATAGTATTGATTAGTTCTTTACCGGCATGGTTTGTACTGGCGCCAAAGACATATAAAGCATTATTCATTGCAATAAGTTTTTTAGGAATAAAATAATGATTTTTACCATTTGGATTATTATCGGATATATAATGAAGATGGCAAGAATAATGAGAGTTGATGCAAATTAATAAATTTTCGATGATCGAATCATGTGTTGAATAATCAATCTTTCCTTTACTAAAAAAACGATGGGTTTATTTGTATACGGAATTTTTTCAGAATCCTGCTCTAATAGCAGTGTCGATAATTTTAACATAGTTTGATCTAAACGCTTAAAAATCTCTTGTGGAATAAAAGCTTTAGAAAGTTCCTGACATAAACTTAGATAGTTTAGCTCCTGATAATCGAGTCCTAACATATTGTGGTGTTTAGCTTGCAAGCGGTACCATCGACGCTCGTTATCAAGTCCTGTTAGAAAACAGCTAGGAATTGATTATTCTATTTCATTTGCTAATCGCATAATTGTTTGTGCAGAACAATTTAGTTGTTTACTTAATTCAGACTGATAGTGGCATTTATCTTCTGAAAATAATATTTTGGTATATACGTAACAATTTTTGTCCAGGGCTACTATCTGAATCATGCTTTATTGCCATATTAAAAGTCCATATACTATCCAGAATTTTCCAGTCGATTTTTAACTCATATAAGCTAATAAAAAAGCTGCTTAGCGTAGCTAAGCAGCTTTTTAAAACAGACCCGTTTAGTCTTCGGCAGGCATTTCACCATCAGTATCATCCAACTGCCCTTCGGTATTCTGAGCAGTGATACCTACTTTATTGCGAATTTTAAGATTAATTTCGTCGGCTATTTCCTGATTATCTTTCAACCATTGACGTACATTGTCTTTACCCTGACCTATTTTGCTGCCATTGTAGCTGTACCATGCACCTGATTTTTCAACAATGCCTAGCTTAACGCCGATATCAATCAACTCACCTTCCCAGCTGATACCTTCGCCATACAAAATATCGAACTCAGCCTGTTTAAATGGCGGAGCTACTTTGTTTTTGATTACTTTAACGCGTGTTTCATTACCAATAACATCATCACCTTTTTTAATCTGACCGGTTTTACGGATATCCAGACGTACAGATGAGTAGAATTTCAGTGCATTACCACCAGTAGTGGTTTCAGGATTACCAAACATGACACCGATTTTCATACGAATCTGATTAATGAAAATAACCAGAGTATTGGTTTTTTTGATGTTACCAGTGAGTTTACGCAAAGCCTGACTCATCAGACGGGCCTGCAAGCCGACATGACTGTCACCCATTTCGCCCTCAATTTCAGCCTTGGGTACCAGAGCTGCAACCGAGTCAACAACAACCATGTCCACCCCGCCACTGCGAACCAGCATGTCACAAATTTCCAGAGCCTGTTCGCCGGTGTCAGGTTGTGATACCAGTAATTCTTCAACTTTTACCCCAAGTTTACGGGCGTAAATCGGGTCAAAGGCATTCTCAGCATCGATAAATGCACATACACCACCATCTTTCTGACACTGTGCTATGGCTTCCAAACACAGCGTGGTTTTACCGGAAGATTCCGGTCCGTAGATTTCTACGATACGACCACGTGGTAAACCACCTACACCCAGAGCCAGATCCAGTCCGAGTGAACCGGTAGAGATTACTTCGAGATTTTCATCGGTATGGCTGCCATCCATTTTCATGATGGAACCTTTACCAAAATTCTTTTCTATCTGCGCCAGTGCCGCAGCCAAAGCCTTGCTTTTTTCATCTGACATATTGATATGCTCGCTTGTACTGTATGATTAACTTAATAAACTTAATTATCTCATAAGCCTATGATTAGATGTTTAGCAAAAGCTTATTTATGCTATCTATTTGAATTATACGATTTTGTTATCTGTTACTTAGTAGCTGAATGCCCGTCTGCAAAAGGTTATACAAAGCTGTAATGACTTCATTCAAATGCTAATTTACGAATTTTTATTTAATTTTAGCCAGATAGCAGTCAAGTTTATAACGGGTTGATAAAGATGATACACTATTGGTTTACATTAGTGACTATTTTGTCACGATAACCATAACATCAATGATTACCATCTGCCGTTATGGTGCTTTTCTAAAAATAATGATATTTGAACAGTCATCTATTCTATCCAATTCGTAACAGTTGTATGTATTTGCAGACAACAACTGGAGGTTGTCAAAATGAATGCTTTTGCCAGCCTGGGTTTATCTCAGGAAATTGTTTCTGCGCTAACAGAACAGGGTTATCACGAACCTACACCTATACAGTATGCGGCTATTCCGAAAGCACTGGCAGGTATGGACTTACTTGCTGCCGCACAAACAGGCACAGGAAAAACTGCAGCCTTTATGCTGCCCAGTCTGGAAAGACTGAAACGCTATGCCAATACCAGTACATCTCCGGCAATGCATCCTGTGCGTATGCTGGTACTGACACCAACCCGTGAGCTGGCTGACCAGATTGATCAGAATGTACAGAGTTATCTGAAAAATCTTTCTTTACGCCAGACTGTGCTGTTTGGCGGGATGAATATGGAGATTCAGAAACAGGATTTACGTCAGGGCTGCGAGATTGTTATTGCCACAGTAGGACGTTTGCTTGACCACGTACAACAAAAGAATATCCAGCTAAACAAAGTAGAAATTGTGGTTCTGGATGAAGCAGACCGAATGCTCGATATGGGCTTTATTGACGATATCCGCAAAATCATGCAAATGCTGCCATCACAGCGTCAGACTTTACTGTTTTCAGCAACTTTTGCACCGGCCATTCAACGGCTCGCTCAGGATTTTATGCATAATCCGGAAAAAATTCAGGTAGCGGCACAAAATACCACTTCTGCCAATGTGGAACAGCATATTATTGCACTGGATAACGGACGCAAGCGTTCACTTCTGCAGCGGCTGATCTGTGATCTGAACATGAATCAGGTAATTGTATTTTGTAATACAAAGCAAAGTGTTGATCAGGTTAATCGCGAATTGAACCGCCGTGGGATAAGTGCACAAGCCATTCATGGTGACAAATCTCAGCAAACACGTCTGGAAACACTGGCACAATTCAAGGAAGGCAGTTTGCGTGTTCTGGTGGCCACGGATGTAGCGGCACGCGGTCTGGATATTGCTGAACTTCCGTTTGTCATCAATTATGAGCTACCTTTGAATGCCGAAGATTATGTACATCGTATCGGGCGTACCGGTCGTGCCGGCGCTGAAGGGGTAGCTATTTCCTTGATGGATGAGCAGGAACAAAAAGTATTTAATGCAATAAAAGAATTAACTCAGAATAACCTGCAAATTGAACGCATTGAAGGCTTTGAACCGCGCTGGTGGGAACAGGCACCCGCTGAAAATAAAGCGTCACAGACTTCTTCGGTTAAAGTTGAGAGTGATAAACCGCGTCAGCGCGAACGAGCAGCTAAAGCCAATCAGGCCAATGCAAATAATCAGACAGGCAGAACTCAGGATAGTAATGACGTAAGTGTCAGCTGTCAGCAAATTCCGGGACGTGCGCGCCGTTTCAGCCGTCATAATCATCCGCAATGCGCTCTGCTTCAACCGGATTATGGTGTACGTAAAACCAAAATCAGCCTTTAATTTTTGCGATTAATTATTTGAAATAGCTATTGTTTTAACAATAGCTATTTTTGTTTGTATTAAAATTAAGAAAATAGTTGGGAATTAGTCTAACTACCGGTATAATACCGCGCTGTGGCGGGTCTCCCCGCATGGTTATTTAGGACAACGGGTCAGGTGCGGAAGCAAGCAGCCCATCTTAAAGCGACCAGTGCCGGGGGTTTGGCTCGCCACCCTTATTTCTAAATTCTCTGTATATTCCTCATCTTTTCCCATTATTATCAAATAATTATTGTATTTAATCTGTCACCTTGCTAATCTGCTTTAATTATATTGTGACAAAGGTTTGTACAATGAACCGCCGCTTTATTTCATATATCATCATAGTATTACTATCTGTATATTCAACAAGTAGCAGTCTGGCAGAAGAAATAAAATTAAATTATGGTGTAGTAGAGCTGAGTGCACAGGCGTCGCAAACAGTTACCCGGGATGAAATGGTGCTGGTATTAAAGATTCAGCAACAGGGAGCGGACAGACAGCAGATCAGCAATAAAGTTACCAGTCAACTGAATCAGATTCTGGCTAATGCACACCGACATGCTGATTTTAATACCACACAATTAACGCGTGCGGTTGAGCCAAAATTTGATTATCAAAAAGATAAACGCATCGATAATGGCTGGCAAGACAGTGCTCTGATACAGATTAAAAGTACAAATTTAGTGGCTTTAAATCAGTTCGCTGCTACAGTACAGCGTCTGGCAACCATTGAAGCTATAAATTATCAGGTTGCGGATACAACACTGAAAAACTATGAAACAAAATTAACCCGACAGGCCATTGCCCATTTTCAGGAGCGTGCAACACAAATTACTCATGAACTAGGCGGTCATGGATACAAAATAGTGAATATAAATTTAGGCAATAGCCAGCCTACCCAGAATTATGCAGCCTATGCTCAACCTATGATGCTAAGCCGTACAGCCGGTTCTGCTCCGGTTCAGGATATTGCAGCCGGTGAAACTCGTCTCACATTAAACATTAATGGAAAAATTCAGATAACCGGACTACCTGAATAAAAAACCAGTCACTCTTACTTAAATTAGTTCAATACCTATATGAATTCTGAACAAAAATCTGGATAAAAGAAAAGCCAGCTTAAAAAGCTGGCTTTTCTTATTAACTGGCACGCCCACGGGGAATCGAACCCCGGTTACCGCCGTGAAAGGGCGATGTCCTAACCGCTAGACGATGGGCGCGGAAACTTGGTGCACCCGGAGCGATTCGAACGCCCGACCCTCTGGTTCGTAGCCAGATACTCTATCCAACTGAGCTACGGGTGCGAGAAAGATGTGCAGTATAGGTAACATCGGCATTACTGTCAAGACCAGTCATAATTAAAAAATGGCAATATTAAGCAATATACTGTTTTATCGACAGATAAATTCATATTTAAATTCTGGAGACCTGCATAGATAGTGTTTATATAAATTCATTAAGCTTTTTAGTATAAAGGCATTATTCCATAACCTGCATTTTAGTATAGAATGACTATTTTTTAAGCGTTAGTTATTTGCGTCATGAGTATTGTTACCAACGATGACGCCGCTGCATTTGCCGAGCTGGCAGCGGTTTTTTGTACGCTGCCTCTGCCTGTTGCCATAGTCGATCTTGAAACCACTGGTGGCCATTTCGCTCAGGACCGGATTACTGAAATTGCTATTTTACGTTTTCATCAGGGTTGTATCAGCCGACATCAATGGCTGGTTAATCCGCAGCAACCCATCAGCGATTTTATTACTAAGTTAACAGGTATCAGCAACGAAATGGTGCAGGATGCACCGAGCTTTACCGACATTGCAGGTGAGCTTCTACCTTTACTGCGCGGGCACCTTCTGGTCGCACATAATAGTCGCTTTGATTACACTTTTTTGCGTCATGCTTTTGCACGCAATAATATTAATTTTGCAGCACCAACACTTGATACGGTCCCCTTTTCACGCAAATTATACCCGCAGCATTTTAAACATAATCTCGATGCCATTATTGCACGTTTCGAGATTAATCTGAATGCAGCCGACCGCCATCGTGCCATGGGTGACGTTCTTGCTTTAACTGAGTTTTTACAGCGCAGCTTGCGTGAGCATGATAATGCCCTTTGGCAGTCTCAGTGGCGGGCAATGATTAAACCGGGTTATTTCCCTGCATGGCTTAAACCTGAATTACGTCAGCAATTATATGCACTGCCAGACAGCTCCGGGCTTCTGTTACAACATACTCCGAATCAGCCTGAATCTTTAATGATAGTGGAACGGGCTTTTACCGATGTATGTCTACAGTTTCAGCGCCAAAATACACAAAGCTACTGGAAAAATACTACAGAAATTAATTTTATTCCCGCAGTCAGCTCTTTGCATGCATTATGGCTATATGGTTACTATCAGTTACACCCACAAACACAGACACATTTATCTAAATCTTCCTCACCTGCTAACTGGTATACGGTTTCTTTTGTAGCCAATCAGCGCAGACAATTACAGGCAAGAATTATTCGGCTACAGGAAGGAATATTGCGATATCCGCCTTACGGATTATTTGCTCATCCGCGTGCAGCAAAACGTGCATTATCTGACTGGGCACGCCGCTATGATCTGTGCCCAGCGGTACTGGATATTCTGCCGCAAAGCATCAGCACTCATGAGCCTTGTCCGAAACAGGCTGCTCATTTATGTGATGGTCACTGCCGTAAAGAAACAGCTATAGCAGACCAAAATGACAAAGTTATCCAATATGCGCCATTATTACCGGTTTGCGACTGGGGCAAATGGCATCAGATACGTGTTACTGAAACAGATGCCGTAACTAATACGAATGTGACGATTGAGGCTCAGGCAGGCTGTATCCGGCTGGATGACCAGCACTGGTATTTTCATCCTCTTTTACCTAAACTACTTAAACAGAGATTGAAAAAACCGGAAAATATCGAATTTATACGCTAATTAAAATAAAAATCAGGCTGTAGCAAAAGTTTTGCTACAGCCTGATTTTTTAATGCATTAAACCCTAATCAGGATTTACTCTGTTGTAGATCAACTGATTTTTCTGTTGGCCCACCGTCACGTGTAGTATTTTTGCTTTTAGGACGTGTCAGCTGCTCGTGGCTATGTATCACGTTAGGACCGATACGATCAGGTACCTGATCCGGCATGCCGTTAATTGGGATGACGGCCGCTTGCATCACATCAGTATAAGGCAAGGTCGAATCCGCATCTGTTTGCGGATTTTTATTTTCTGAACTGGTCATAAATGCCAAAGTGACACTTTTATCAGCACGTTTCTGTAGCAGTTCCTGCAAAGTATTTTTTTCCATCAATTGCTTTGCATCAATATTGAGTTGTTGCAATACTTTTTCATAGCAGCGGTTTAACTCATCTACAGCACTGGCCGTATGAATAAAATGCTGGTCTACCTGCTGACGATAACTGTCAAAGCTGGCTTTAACTGACTGATATTGCTGATTCTGATTACTGCGCCGCAATAACAGCCACATCAGTCCCATACCAAGCACCAAACCGATTATTGCAGCAATTAATACATACAACCAAACCTGACCACTCATGCTGTTTTCCTTTTCCTGTTGAATATCATATCTGACATCAGCCCCATGCAGATTACTTTATCATTATGGTTAGCATAGCATAACGCATTCCGGATTATTATTGATTAAAGATTTAACTGTTTTATGCAATTTTATCTGAATATATTCAAGTTTGAATCATAAGATGATATACAGTATCCCGCCAGTAATAACACCAGTAAACTAAAAATTGCCGCAATCAAATCATCCAGCATAATACCGAAACCGCCGTGTACCCGGGCGTCAAACCAGCGAATAGGCCATGGTTTTACAGCATCGAAAAAACGGAAAATAACAAAAGCAGCCAGCCACCATATCCAGCCTGCCGGGATACAAAATAAAATCAGCATCATAGCAGCAATTTCATCCCAGACGATGCCTCCATAATCCTGCCGGCGCAATGCTTGTTCAGTATAATCACAAATAAATATACCAACCAGAAACAGCGACAAAGCAAAAATGATATTCAGCCACAGGGGTAATCCCAGCATAAGCCATAATGCGGCCAATGGAATGGCTGGTAGCGTCCCGAATGTTCCGGGTGCTTTCGGCGCTAATCCCGTACCAAAACCAAAACCCAGCCAGCATACCGGATGCCGGCACAACCAGCGCCAGGTAGGTGTTACCGGTGCAGTAGTCAAATCTTGTTCAGCCAAAATGGTCAAATCCTTGTTTAGATAAGCTGATAATATTGCCCGCATTATCTTTTAACTGCAATAGTCCTGATGCAGTAATAGCACCAATTCGTGTTACCGGTGTAACAGTCGTCTGAGCTGCGGTTAAAATTGCTTCACGTTGTACAGGAGGTGCAGTAAATACCAGTTCATAATCATCACCTCCGGCCAGCATCCATTGCCTTAATTGCTGCTCATCATCAGATATCTGCCGTAAAGTCTGTAAGCCGGGAATAGCATCGACATTCAACTGTGCACCCACCTTACTCGCAGCCAGAATATGTCCGAGATCCTGAGCCAGACCATCAGAAATATCCTGCGCAGCATGCGCAAGGGAGAGCAGCTGTCTTCCTAGTGCAACCCGCGGTTCCGGACGCAGACGTTTCTGTTCACACGTCTTATATACATCTGCGGGTAATTTTACTTTTCCCCAGTGCATATCCAATGCAGCGGCAGCCAGCCCCAACTGACCGGATACCCAGATATCATCACCGATTTTTGCGGCATCACGTCGCAAAGCCTGTCCTCTAGGTGCTTCACCAATAATATTAACATTAAATATCCAGTTACCTTTAGTGGTATCACCACCAATCAGTGTTACCCCAAAACGCGCAGCAAGAGCAAACAAAGCATCACAAAACGCTGTTAACCATTCTTTATTTAGCTCAGGCAGCGCCACACTAAGCAATGCCCAGCGTGGACTGGCTCCCATAGCGGCCATATCCGACAAATTAACAGCCAGTATTTTATGCGCCAGATCCCCCGGGGCAACATCCGGAAAAAAATGTGTTCCGCCTATCAGCATATCAGTACTGAAATGCAGATCATAGCCATTACGAGGTCTTATAATAGCGGCATCATCCCCAATACCCAGAATAAGTTGCTCATCCTGCTGCTGACGATATAAATATTGACGAATAAAATCAAATTCATTCACGATAGACAGACTTTAGAATACAAATCAGATTCAGATTTTAAGATGTCTGCCTGAATCTTTCCAGAAAAGTCTATTACCATAACCAGGCAGAGTTTATTGCCTTATCTAAAGATATCATTGCTTAGATTTAAAATAAATTTCTCCAATAATTAAAAAGTTATACAATCAATTCAAGATAAATCCATACAATAAATATATATGAATAAAATATTAAACAACAATTTAACTGCCATCCATAAACTATTAGAAAATACTTTTCATCAATCTATCGACTTTCTAAACAACCTCGACAGTATGCCAACATGTTGCCAATTAACTTAGCAACAGCAAAATAGTTTGCCGCAACTGAATCTACCAGAGCAAGGTTATGGCGGATTAGCGGCCTTAAATTAATTTAATACTCAGTTTAAAGAGTTTATTGTTGCTTCAGGCGGTCCCAGATATTGGGGGTATGTAACCGGAGGCAGTACACCGGCTGCAATAATAGGCGATATTCTGGCCACTATTTACGATCAGAATACTCAGGCTATCAGCGGCGAGGGAGATGTATCTGCACGTATCAAAATTCAGACAACTGATTTATTACTGGATTTATTCAATCTGCCAAGGGAATTTACCGGCGGATTTGTCACCGGCAAGACCATGGCAAATTTTTCTGCGCTGGCTGTGGCCAGACAATTGTTTGGTACTCAGTTTAAGCAGGATATTGCGGCTGATGGTTTAATAATTCTGTCACTGCCGGTTATATCGGCTACCCCTCATTCATCAGTATTAAAATCATTGGCTATGCTTGGTTTAGGCAGAAATAACTTAATTAATATTCCTACTCTTTCAAATCAGCGTGAAGCCATTAACGTAGCCAAATTAAAACTGTTTATTGAATATAATTTCCAGCACCAACCATTTATTCTGGTTTTAAATGCGGGCACAGCCAATACAGCTGATTTTGATGCTATTGCGGAAATTATGGAGTTGAAGCATAGCCATAACTGTTGGATACATATTGATGCCGCCTTTGGAGCATTTGCCGCCTGCTCTTCACACTATCCGCATTTACTCAATGGTTGGGAAATGGCTGACAGCATTGCCATAGATTGCCATAAATGGTTAAACGTACCTTATGAAAATGCCTGCTTTTTTATACGAAAAAAGCATTTCAGTTTTCAGTTTAACCAGTTTAAAAACAGCAGTGCTCCTTATCTGGAAAATCAACTGGAAAATTTTAACTTTATGAATATGTTGCCGGAAAATTCCATAAGACTAAAAGCATTACCAGTATTGTTCAGTCTGTTAGCCTATGGCAGAGAAGGGTATCGGTATATTGTGGATAATTCTATTAAGCTGGCTCAAGAATTTGGTAACTATATACGTAAAAGCAGCTATTTTGAATTATTGGCTGAAGTACATTTAAATATTGTCTGCTTTAAAGTTACTGCTGCATGCGATACCGCTGAATTTCTGCAAAAATTAAATAAAACCGGTCTTGTATTTATGACACCAACCACTTTTAATCATGAAAAAGGTATACGTGCAGTATTTGTAAACTGGCGAACTACTATTGAAGATATTAAATTAGTATGTTCATTAATTGAAAACATTATCAATAGTAAATAAAATCTATAAAGAGATAAATATTTTTTCCTAGGATAAAAACCATACATAATTCGTTTTTAATCCCATTTAACCTATAAAAATGTTTATCTTTTTTAGAAGTTATACATATTATTGGTTTAGCGTTTATCAGTCTTCTATTTTTGTTTAAATACTTACTTTAAATAAAAATTTACTTATTATTTATTGATTTGTAATTTTTTCGGCTAGCTATCTAATTTAAAGGGATACTTCGTTCTTAACTGCTTTAAGGCAACAGACCGCTTAACTCTCCCAGAAACCAGTTTACCCGTGGATCAGGCGTAGGACGGGTAACAGCAAAATGATTTACTATATTAGTCGCCTGCTGTGCCAGTAATGGCACCAGTTCACCTGTACGAACGTAAGGCTCAGCCATATCTTGTGATAAAAAACCAAGATGGCTGCCTGCGAGAATAAACAACAATGTTGCCCGCTCTTTATCTGCAGTAGCCGTAGTTACTCCGGCAGAAAAGCCGGCATTAGCCGGAAAATCAGCATAGGTACGTTTTACCCAGTGATATTCTTCAGCAAGCTGATTTAATGTTAAATCTTTAACTTTTGCAGCCGGATGTTCTGCATGACAATAAACATGCTCACGCTGCTCGAAAACTATCTGATATTGCAAATTTTTCAGCAGACTATAGTAATAGCCGATACCAAAATCCATCTGATTATTGGCAATAGCGGTTTCGATATCATGTGGCGCACAAATATCAATAGTCAGACGCAACTCCGGATAATGCTGATAGGCACTGGCAATTACCTGATTAAAAATACGCTGAAAATCAGGTGGTAAATACTCAACTAAGCCAATTCGCAACTTACCGGAAAGCACAGAACGATGCCATTTAATATTCTGTACTTCCCGATGAAACTCAGATGTTGCCTGTAAAAGTAATGTACAAGCTTCATATAATTGATGTCCGGCTTTAGTCAGCCCAAAACCGGAACGACCGCGTCGGCATAATATCACCCCCAGACTTTCTTCCAGGTGCGCCAAATGCATACTGATTGCCGATTGTGACATATTCAATCGTTTCTGTGCAGCAGTCACACCCTGACATTCAACAATGGCCACAAATGCCTGTAAAGCCTTCAAATCATGTTTAATCAAGGTATGCAACATCACTATTTCCCCTTATTAGAAATCAGCTCAAAACCGGAATTGATACGTCATCATCACAAGCGGCAGACAGCACCTGATTTAAGACCGCAAAAAATTCACTGCCATCCCGTGCTGAAAGCCATTGACCGTTCTTGCAGGCAAAATGATAACCACCACTTTTTGCTGCTATCCATAATTCCTGAGTGGCAGCATGCCGGTTTACAATAATCTGCTCTCCACTTTCTGCTTCAATTGTGAGTACATTTCCACCAGCTTCACAATCAAGATCCCAACCGCCTTCATCTATTTTTTCCTCAATATAGCCAAACAAATCATCACTATATTGCAAAAATTCACTTTCGGTCATCTTGCTTACCATACCCCTGCATTTTATTACATTCAAACTGTTATCTTGCCATATAATATGTTTAAATCCTAGTTTTATCCGTTCTGGCAGTACAGCTGTTCACTGCCAGCTTAACTACAATAGGTCAGATTAATGTTTCGTTTCTTCTTTTTAACTGTAATTGCAACCAGTTGTTTAGCGGCCTGTGGTTATAAGGGTGATCTTTATTTGCCAAAAGAGGGAGATAAAGCTAAATACGGACCTGTACAAACCGGACTGACTATTGATCCGATTGATCAGAAAAATTTACCTAAACATGACTAAATCCCTGAAATGTGAACAAGTACCCTACTCTGTACTGGCTGCACAGTATGGTACACCATTATATGTTTATAGCCAGAAAGCAATGACAGATGCTTTTAATCTTTATCAGCAGGCTTTTGCCGATTTAAAACCTTTAATATGTTACGCAGTCAAAGCCAATGGAAATTTATCTATTCTGCGCTATTTTGCCAGTCTGGGCTGCGGTTTTGATATCGTTTCAGGCGGAGAATTAGAGCGGGTATTACTGGCTGGCGGAGCTGCCGACAAGGTCATCTTTTCCGGCGTGGGCAAAAGCAGTGCTGAAATTGAATTTGCCCTGAAAAACAATATTCGCTGTTTTAATGTTGAATCACTGGCTGAGCTGGAACGTATTAATAGTATTGCCCAGCGTCTGAATAAAATTGCCCCGGTATCATTGCGTATTAATCCTGATGTTGATGCTCATACCCATCCATATATTTCTACTGGGTTAAAAGCCAATAAATTCGGAATTGCCAGTCAGGATGCATTAGCAGCATATCAGCTTGCTGCTACGTTACCGCACTTAAAAATTACAGGAATTGACTGTCACATTGGCTCACAACTAACTGATTTATCACCTTTAATCGAAGCATTACAACGATTATTAGTACTAGTAGACAAACTAGACGAACTGGGAATCCGGATAGAGCATATTGATTTGGGTGGTGGCATAGGTATTGTTTATCAAAACGAAAATGTGCCTGATCTGAATGCTTATGCAGCAGCAGTCAGCAAATTGTTATCCGGGCGTAACCTGCCTTTAATACTGGAACCCGGGCGCAGTCTGATTGGTAATACCGGCAGTTTGCTCACTACAGTTGAATACATTAAACAAGGTGAAGAAAAGAACTTTGTGATTGTAGATGCGGCCATGAATGATCTGATGCGGCCTTCACTATATCAGGCCTATCACAATATTATTAACGCCAGTCCGACAACAGCAGATAAATTTGTTGCTGATGTCGTAGGACCAATTTGCGAAACCGGAGATTTTCTGGCTAAAGACCGAACCATTGCGGCTAAAGCAGGTGATTTACTGTTAATACAAAGTGCTGGGGCATATGCTTCCAGTATGGCAAGTAACTATAACACTCGCTGTCGTGCCGCTGAGGTATTGGTTAATGGTACAGAACATCATCTGATTCGTCAGCGAGAAACAATTGACAGTCTGTTGGCTACCGAAACAGCATGCTTATGAATAACCCATACTGATTGTAATAATGAAGTACAAGTATAGCGTTATCTGTCAGTATTTTTGCACAGACGCTATACTAATTTTATGTTACTCATCGAAAAGCTTTTCAGATATTGAATATTCTCCGGCTGATATTACGCTTTACTAAGTACGATATAAAACTCGTTGCATTATCCAAACCACAATTAAAAAATAATTTTAAAATCAAATAAGATAAATATATTTTAACAATTAAGCAAATATCATCTAAAAAGGTCAGATTTATGTCCTGGAAATTTTCCCGACGTGCGCAAAATTTAAAAAGCTCAACCATCAGAGAAATCCTTAAAGTCACCGAACAGGCAGATGTTATTTCATTTGCTGGCGGCTTACCGGCACCAGATACATTTCCATTATCAGAAATCAAAGATGCAGCTAATGTCTTACTGGAAAACCAGGATATTTATGGTGCACTACAATATGGACCAAGTGAAGGCTATACACCTTTACGGCAATGGATAGCTAATTATTTATCTGAACGTGATCATGTATCTGTCAGTAGTGATGAAGTTCTGATAGTAACTGGTTCACAGCAGGCATTGGATTTAATCGGGAAAGCACTAATTGATACTAACGATACAGTACTGGTAGAAACTCCTACTTATCTTGGAGCATTACAATCCTTTAATCAATACAATCCCGAATATGTAGCTATTGTCAGTGATAATGAAGGCTTAATTCCTGAAACTATTGATAATGAACTGGCAAGCTCTGCAAAATTTCTATATAGCATTCCAAACTTTCAAAACCCTACCGGACGTCGGTTACCATTACACCGACGACAAGCTTTAGCCGCAAAAGCAAAACAGAATAATTTATTGCTGATTGAAGATGATCCTTATGGCGATTTGGATTATCAGGGGCAGCGCCTGCCTGCTTTATATACGCTGGCACCAGAAAACACTGTTTATTTAGGTTCTTTTTCCAAAATTTTAGCGCCGGGGCTCCGTTTAGGATATCTGGTCGCGAATAAGCAATTCATCAGTAAACTGCTTCCGCTAAAACAAGCTTCTGATTTACATACCCCTAGCCTGACCCAGTACATTGCTTATCAGGTTCTTAGTAAAAATAATTTTCTCAATCATCATATTCCGAAAATCCGCCAGCTTTATAATGCCCGCTGCCAGTATATGTTGCAATCATTAGCACAGTATATGCCTAAAGAAGTTAGCTGGAATCAACCTGAAGGAGGTATGTTTATCTGGGTTGAATTACCTGAATATATTAATGCTACTGAATTACTCAAAGAAGCCATTGCTCAGAAAATAGTTTTTGCTCCCGGTGAAACTTTCTATGTACACGGTGAAAAAAATAATTGTTTAAGGCTGGCTTTTGTAACTGTTTCAGAAGAAAAAATTGATACAGGGATAAAAACAATGGCAGATATAATTAAATATCACATTCAACAACAATTGCTGTGAAATATTAGCAAACTGCATTAATCTGTTTTTTCCACCATAGCCAATACTCAGTATGGTATTGGTTTTTTTATGGCTTAAACTATTAACTAAATACTCTGCACACCAATTGAAACTGGCTAATAAATTCTGCATTAACGGAAAAATCATTAACCGCAAAATATCCACCTCACCTGTCACAGCACAGATTTTGCCTAAAATTCTGGATTGGTGATTCTAACCTGTTCAATTAGCCGAATTAAGAATAAATAAAAAACGGACTGGATAATATCCAGTCCGTTTTAGTAATTCAATTAATTATTGAACTTTAATTTCAACATCAACACCAGCTGGCAAGTCCAGTTTCATCAATGCATCAGTGGTTTTATCAGTCCAGTCGATAATGTCCATCAGACGCAGATGAGTACGAATTTCCAACTGTTCACGTGAAGTTTTATTCACGTGAGGAGAACGCAGCAGATTAAAACGTTCGATTTTGGTTGGCAGAGGAATCGGACCTTTTACCACAGCGCCAGTACGTTTGGCAGTGTCTACGATTTCCTGTGCAGAACGATCAATTAGAGCGTAGTCATAAGCTTTCAGACGAATACGGATTTTCTGGTTTTTCATATCTATATTCTTCCTGATTAAGCGATAACTTTAGCAACCACACCGGCACCAACTGTTCGGCCACCTTCACGAATCGCAAAGCGTAAGCCTTCTTCCATCGCAATCGGATGAATCAGTTCTACGTCTATCGTTACATTCTCTCCCGGCATTACCATTTCCACTCCTTCCGCCAGGCTTACTGCGCCAGTTACGTCTGTTGTACGGAAATAGAACTGCGGACGGTAGTTCGCAAAGAACGGTGTATGACGACCACCTTCTTCTTTGCTCAGTACGTATACTTCTGCTTTGAATTTGGTGTGCGGGGTGATGCTGCCCGGTTTTGCCAGTACCTGACCACGTTCTACTTCTTCACGTTTGGTACCACGCAGCAATACACCTACGTTATCACCTGCCTGACCCTGATCCAGCAATTTGCGGAACATTTCAACGCCAGTACATGTGGTTTTCTGGGTGTCTTTCAAACCAACGATTTCAATTTCGTCACCTACATTGATTACACCGCGTTCTACACGACCAGTAACCACGGTACCACGACCTGAAATTGAGAATACGTCTTCAATCGGCAACAGGAATGGTTTGTCTACTGCACGTTCCGGTGTAGGAATGTAGCTGTCCAGTGCATCTGCCAAAGCCATAATTGAAGCTTCACCGATGTCTGACTGGTCACCTTCCAGTGCTTTCAGAGCTGAACCTTTAATCAAAGGAACATCATCACCCGGGAATTCGTAGCTTGACAACAGGTCACGAATTTCCATTTCTACCAGTTCCAGCAACTCTTCGTCGTCTACCATGTCACATTTGTTCATGTAAACGATAATGTAAGGTACACCTACTTGACGGGCTAACAGGATGTGCTCACGGGTTTGTGGCATTGGACCGTCAGCTGCAGAAACCACCAGAATCGCGCCGTCCATCTGGGCAGCACCGGTAATCATGTTTTTCACGTAGTCAGCGTGTCCCGGGCAGTCAACGTGTGCATAGTGACGTTCTGCGGTTTCGTATTCTACGTGTGATGTATTAATGGTAATACCACGGGCTTTTTCTTCCGGGGCATTGTCAATCTGATCATAAGCTTTGGCTGCACCACCGAATTTCTGGGACAAAATGGTACACATTGCAGCAGTCAAAGTGGTTTTACCATGGTCAACGTGACCAATGGTGCCAACGTTTACGTGCGGTTTGCTCCGCTCGAATTTTTCTTTAGCCATGGCTACTTCCTATCTAAAGATGATTAGGTTTATCAATTCTAATGGTGCCCATGGACAGAATTGAACTGTCGGCCTCTCCCTTACCAAGGGAGTGCTCTACCCCTGAGCTACATGGGCGTACGGTAGGTATTTACTTATCTGGAGCGGGTGAAGGGAATCGAACCCTCACCGTAAGCTTGGAAGGCTTCTGCTCTACCATTGAGCTACACCCGCATACTCACTTAAAAAAATTACAAGTAAGACTGGAATTTTGGTGGAGGGAGAAGGATTCGAACCTTCGAAGCTTTCGCAACAGATTTACAGTCTGCCCCCTTTGGCCGCTCGGGAATCCCTCCAAAAGAGAACGGCATGATAATGTTCATTTGCCACTTCGTCAAGTCTATTCAGCATTTTTTTTTGCTTAAAATAGTAATCAACTGTTTCAAATACATTTCATGCTTGGAAAAATTTACTCTTTTTCCGCCATTAGCTGCTGATATTTTGCTTCCAGCTCTTCTTCGCTTTCCGGATGTTCTTCATCAATAATGATACAGTCTACCGGGCAAACCTGCTGGCATTGCGGCTCATCATAATGGCCGACACACTGTGTACAGCGCTCAGGGGTGATTTCATAAATCTCATCACCCTGATAAATAGCGTTGTTCGGGCACTCAGGCTCACATACATCGCAGTTAATGCACTCATCTGTTATCAAGAGTGACATGTTTTTCCTTTATCGTTAAATTTAACTCTAAACCGTTGGGCGCGGATTATAGCACTATTTTGTTTTCTCTCCTGCAATCCGGTCTTTCTCCCTACTCAGTATCAATTTTATGATAAGTTAATAATTCAAAACGACTTATACCTGACTTTCCTTGTTTAAGTACCTCCCAGCCAGCTGGAAGTACAGGTAATGTGTTACTTTCCATGTATACGCGCGCATTCGGAAGCAAATGTAATGAAACAACCTCCAGCAGTTCATGCCATTGCTGCCAGACATACGGCGGATCGAGAAATACTATGTTAAATTGCTGGTGATTATTTATGAGAAAACTGTGTGCTTCTGTACAGATAAGCTCTATCTGCCCAAAATTCAATTGCTGCACATTACTTTTTATTGCTGCCGCAACCTGACGATTTTTTTCTATCATAGTAACTTTGGCAGCATTTCGTGAGGCAGCCTCCAGCCCCATTACCCCACTACCGGCAAAAAGGTCCAGAACTGCCATTCCGGTTAAATCCTGTCCCAGCCAGTTAAACAATCGTTCACGCACGCTATCTGCAGTCGGACGCAGTCCTTCGGCTGCCGGAAATGTTAATTTACGTCCGCGATGAGTACCGCCAATAATGCGTACCTGATTGCGATGCTGATACTGTACTTTTGCCACGTATACTCACTCCGATAAAAAAAGACTTTCAGGCATTCTGAAAGTCTTGATACATCTAATTTCTTAAAGCAGCCTGATTTATTCTTTTGGTGCAGGTGGTTCAATCTGCTCGGTATAACCGCACTCTTTTTGCGGACACACTTTTTCAGTTCCACGCCGCTTAGTTGTTTTGATGGTCATTATTGGCCAGCCACACTGCGGACAGCTTTCTTTAACCGGCGGATTCCAGACAGCATAATCACAGTCCGGATAAGTATTACAACTGTAAAATAATTTACCATAACGGCTTTTACGCTCAATCAGACTGCCTTTATGACATTTAGGGCACTCAATACCAGTATCTTTTGGCTTTTCAAGCGGTTCAATATATTTACATTTAGGATAATTGGAACAACCGATAAATTTGCCGTAACGTCCGCGTTTATATACCAATTGTCCTTCACACTTCGGACAAACCCGCCCTTCTACAACTGTCGGTTCTTCCGCTGCCTTTGCTGCTTCCTCGGCTGTTTCATTAACATTGCGGGTGTAGTCACATTCCGGATAACCGCTGCATGCAATAAAACGCCCGCGCTTACCAAATTTAATTTGTAATTGATGGGTACCGCATTTAGGACAGATTTCATCCAGATTTTCGGCAGTTAATTCTGCGCGGGGTATATCTTCCTTAGCTTTGATTTCTTTATCAAAGCCTTTCCAGAACTGCTGCATTACGGGTTTCCATTCCCGTTTACCGCCGGCTATATCATCCAGCTGATTTTCCAGTCTGGCAGTAAAGTTATAATCCACATACTGACCGAAATGTTCGGTCAGAAATTTATTAACCACTTCACCGGTATCAGTGGGCATAAAACGTTTCTGCTCCAGAGTAACATATTCCCGCTCTTTTAGTGTGGAAATAATACTTGCATAGGTTGATGGGCGACCAATACCATACTCTTCCAGTGCTTTGACCAGACTGGCTTCAGAATAACGTGGTGGCGGCTGGGTAAAATGCTGCTCGCCAAAAATCCTGTCAACCGGCAAACTGTCACCCTCATGTAGTTCCGGCAATTTTTTGGCATTCTCATCTTCTTCGCTGTCGTCCACACCCTCTTCATAGACACTGAGGAAACCGGCAAAAGTTTGTACCTGTCCGGTTACTCTGAAGATACCTTTACCCACAACAATATCAACACTGGTAGTATCAAAGCGTGCAGGCGCCATCTGACAGGCCACTGCCCGCTGCCATATCATCTGATACAGGCGAAACTGGTCGGCAGTCAGAAATGGTTTTACTGCTTCTGGCGTACGATATACTGAGGTAGGACGAATAGCCTCATGCGCTTCCTGTGCATTTTTAGATTTGGTTTTGTATATTTTGGGCGATGAAGGTAAAAATTCATTACCGATTTTGTTGTCAATATAATGACGTATTTCTGTTACAGCTTCATCTGAGAGACTAACCGAATCGGTACGCATATACGTAATCAGACCCACAGCTCCTTGTCCGACATCCACACCTTCATATAACTGCTGTGCGGTACGCATGGTACGATCAGTGGTCATACTCAGCTTACGTACTGCTTCCTGCTGCATAGTCGAGGTGGTAAATGGAGCAGCAGGATTACGGCTGCGCTTTTTCTTTTCTACGTTAGATACATGAGCTGGTTGACCGGCCAAAGCAGAAACGATACCTTGCTGACGTTCCTCATCAGGAATGTCAAATTGTTCCAGCTTCTGTCCCTGCCAATGAGTTAGTTTAGCGGTAAATTTAGTACGTGCTTTATGGCTGTCAAGGTGTACAGTCCAGTATTCCTGTGCAGTAAACTCGCGGATTTCCTCTTCTCGTTCACAAATCATGCGTAATGCCGGGCTTTGTACTCTGCCAGCAGATAAACCACGACGAATTTTTTTCCACAATAAAGGTGACAGATTAAAACCTACCAGATAATCCAGTGCCCGTCTCGTCTGCTGCGCATCTACCAGCGTTTGTGACAATTCACGCGGATGAGCTACTGCATCCAGTACAGCTTTTTTGGTCACTTCATGAAACACTACCCGCTTTGGCTGCAGGTTTTTCAGACCGCGTTTGGATTTCAGTATTTCCTGCAAATGCCATGAGATGGCTTCACCTTCCCTATCCGGGTCGGTAGCCAGATACAATGCATCAGCCTCTTTAGCTGCAGCCACAATTGCATCGAGATGTTTGGCATTACGACTTACTAACTGGTATTTCATAGCAAAGTCATTTTCCGGATCCACTGCACCGCTTTTGGGAACCAGATCACGCACGTGACCGTAGGAAGCGAGAATTTCAAAATCGCTACCTAAATATTTCTTCAGCGTTTTCGCTTTAGATGGAGATTCAACAATCAACAGGTATTTTGCCATTAGTTCAGGCTCACATTCGTAATTTAAATATTTGTGATATGTTGTTAGTCTGGATTATTCTAATAAATACATTTGAACAATGCAAAAAGCTTTCAGACACGCTGACTGAAAGCTTTCAAGCAACTGTATCGCTTCAGTAACTTACTGCATGACGGCTTCACCATTGAGCGCAGCCATTAATTCATCACCTATCAGCACCGGTAATTCTGAGCGGTGTGCCCATAACACCAGTAAAGCTAATACTTTAGCATGATCCACCGTAATATCTTCGTAAGGTAAGTTCATCAGGGCATTGAGTACAAATTCACGCTGCTCTGGATTAAGAGCACCATTCTGCTCCAGAAAATGTACCAGTCCACGCACTTCAAGCGGAAGCGCATCGAGCTCTTCATTATTATAAATGCGTGATCCAGTGCTATTGCGTAACTTTTCTGCCGGAATTAATGGTTCAAAACGCAAATCGTCCAGACAGGATAAAGCATCGCCGATTTCTTCATCATTAAAACCGACTTCTTCCAACAATACGCCTAAGTCTTTACGCGGTGGAAATGCATCAACGTCTTGAAAGTGCTCAATCAAAAACGCTATTACATCAATCATTTGCTTTCCTCTCAAGATTTAATGCGTTGATAACAACCGCCTGGCAGAGTGGTAATCCAGCCACCAAGCTCCAATGTCACGAGATGAGCATACACATCTGTAGCAGCCATGCCAAGTGCTGTAACTAACATATCCGGATGCATTATGCCGTAACCCAGTCCGTCCAGCACCTGCTGCTCCATCGGGTTAAGTATACAATCTGGTGAATGAACTGATAATGAATCTTCTGAACTATCAGTATTTGTAGATGATTTACTTACATCATCAGTTTGCAGATGAGGACGATTGCTATATGATTGCAAATCTTTTTTTTGCAAGAGGCGTGGACATTCCTGCAAAATATCTTCCAGATTTTCTACTAATTTGGCACCCTGTTTGATTAATGCGTGACAGCCTTTACTTAAAGGGTTATCAATAGAACCCGGTATCGCCATAACTTCCCGCCCCATTTCTCCAGCCAGTCTTGCAGTAATCAATGAGCCCGATTCAGTTGCGGCTTCAACTACCAGCGTACCCTGACTAAGTGCAGCAATCAAGCGGTTACGTCGCGGAAAATTTCCGGGCGAAGGACGAGTAGCCAAGGGAAATTCAGAAATAATACAGCCATGAGCAGCAATTTGTGTGGCTAAATTTTTGTTACGTGCCGGATATACTCTGTCAATACCTGTACCCCAAACTGCCACTGTTGTACCCATCGCCTGCAAAGCACCCTGATGTGCTGCTGTATCTGCGCCACTAGCCATACCTGAAATAATTGTTACACCTTTCTGAGCCAGCGCAGCAGCAAAATCACGAGTAATGCGCATGGCTTGTGGAGTAGCATGCCGACTACCAACAATTGATAAAGCAGGTTGATGCAAACACTGGCTATCACCACGAACAAACAATAATGGTGGCGGCGTCAATCCATTAGTTAACATTGCCGGAAAATCATTATCTACCAGTAATAATAAACGTGCATCAGAATGCGCCTGCTCCCACTCTAAAGCACCTTCTGTTGCCTGTTTAGCTATTTTACTGTGCCAATATTTACCGGCTTGCTGATGATGAAAAAAAGGAGTTACTTCAGCAGCAGATGCACTCAGAGCATTTTGTGCAGAACCAAAATATTTAATTATACGAAGAAAAGTTTCAGCACCAACAAACGGAGTCAATGCCAATTCAATCCAGGCAAGGCGTTCTTGTGTATCCATATTATAGTTTTAGCATTTACTACATTTAATTATGACAAAAGAAATATAAATAAACAATTCCTATTAATTTTATTATCAATTTACTTAATTATTTTCTATTTATCATTCCAATATCATTTAAAAGTGTATCGAATTATTTTGAATCATAATGAAAAATTATTAAATATGTGTGCATTTTAATCTATATATATTCAGATTCAGTATCGAAATATTATGAAACTCAAAATTGTAGCTGATTGAGTTGAAAGACATCAGAATAAAAAACTTATTTTAAATAATGTCTGATTACTTCAGGCAGTAATAAAAATATTGAATTCCTAGGCTGAATAAATTTTTTAAATCTTAGCTGATAATATTGATCTACTTGTTTGGAAAGTCTGCCAGTATTTCGAAGTCTCACCAATTCATACTTTATTCATGAATTGGTGAGTAAAATTAGAAATACATAATTTTTCAATTAAGCTAACAGATATAAGAACTATAAAACACAATAATACCTGTCAATTCAATTATATTTGTAAAATTTATCAAATAAAACACCTGGTTGCTGCTTAAAAACAGAAAGCTTATTTTTATCTAAATCCAGATATGAGCCACAAATTAATGATTAAATAGTCATTATATTGTTTATATCATAACTATTTAGTTCTTCACTTGATTTGCCGACATTAAAGTTTTTCTAAATAAAAATTATTAGAGAACATATTTTAAGCGTAAAATCAGACATAATTTCTAATAACGCTTTTATTTATTATAAAAAAATATGTTGCACTAAATTCACAATCTTGAAATACAAACTGACACAGTCATAAATTATTTTCGATTAAATTACATTTTTTGCTTGAAAATTAACTTTTTTAGTATAAAAATATCAATTCTTTTAAAATATTTACTTTTAAGGAATAAAATGTTTAAAAAACTATTAGCTGTATCATTATTAAGTTTTGCATTAGTTGGTTGTGGTGGTGATGATGGTCCTAAAGTTGATTTTACAACAGTAGAAACTTATACCAGTTCTGTACAAGCAGCTACTGAAAAATTAAGTGATACAGATAAAGCTGCTTTTGCTCGTGCACTTGTTAATGTAACAGCTAAAGCGGCAACTAATCCTGCCAATAATCGCAATGATGCTAAAATAGCTGAAGAACTTAAAAGCAAACTTAATGGTAAAACAGCTAAACAAATTATCAGTGAATATGATAAATAATTTTAACTGATTAGCTCTAAAGCCCGCATCAGCGGGTTTTTTTATAAATAAATTTAACCTCATTGCTTAATTTATTTATAATACATACCGTTATAAACCCAATTAACATTATTTTAACTCAATTACTTTTGATTATGATAATTTAATTTATTTATAATTTAGTTGATTACAGTTATTTTTTAATTTCCTGAAGAAATTTTATATACTTACGGCAATAGAATAGTACATTTGAGGTGTCTAGTGATTTAGTTAAAACTTAAAGAAGTAAAAAAAGATTTATCAACTAATTACAGATATGTTTATTACTGATTTATTGCATAACTAAGCATATTTTATTTATTCAAGTTATTGTTTTAGCCTTGTAAATAAAGTTAAATCAACTAAAATTTTTAAATATTCCCAATTTAAACTATTTAATTCAATAATTTATAATTATTCATATCTATACATAACTGGATTAGTTTATATCTGTATTTGTACCTTAGATATATAAATATCTGGGCAGATTTGTGAATAGCAACCAGATTACTTTTTTATAATAAGGATTTAACCCATACACAATAAAAATTAAAATAAAATCAAAAATATTTACTTAAAATACTTATAATTATCATTTATTATCATGAAAAAATAAAAAAATAACATTTATTTAATAAATATTTGAATTACAATGCAATTTTTACAAAATAGTATGGAGTGTACATATTTTGTTTAAAGTCAATGAACTACTAAATAAAAACTTAGTTCCGATTAAAATTCTTTCCACCGGAACTGCTTTACCTCCGGATAGAATTGAGGCAGCAGATCTGGATAAAAAGCTGAACAAACCGGCAGGTTATACGCTGAAACGTTCCGGCATTCTTTATCGTTATCATGCTGACCATCATTTAAAGCAGGCTGATTTAGCGGCAGCAGCCATTAATGATGCGCTAACTCGTTGTAATATTTCAGCAGAATCTATTGATTTACTGATTTCAGCCTGTGCACTTCCTGTCCAGGCCTTACCGTATACAGCAGCACATATTTTAAAAGCCAGCACGTTATCCAACACCATTGCTAACTTTGATGTTAATACCAGTTGTGTAAGTTTTATCAGTGCACTACAGGTAGCAGCAGGTCTGTTAAATACCGGAGCTTATAAGCGCATCGCTATTGTTTCGGCAGATTTAGCATCACGTGGTCTGAACTGGCAGGATGAAGAGTCATCTTTAATCTTTGGAGACGGCGCTGCTTGTGCCATTGTCGAAAAAGGCGATGGTTGTAGTGGTATTCTTGCCTGTTTATTAGAAACACATACTAATGGCATTGATTTTTGTGAAATCAGTGGTGGCGGTAGCCGTCGGAATATTAAAACCGGCATGGATGAAAATGATTGCCTTTTCCGTATGCAAGGTAAACCACTATTCAGACTGGCATCTGCTTTGATTGAGCCATATTTAGCTCGTTTATTAAATCAGGCTAACTTAACTCTCTCTGATATAGCTACGGTTATTCCTCATCAAGCCAGCCATTTATCACTGGAACATATGCGTAAACGGCTTACTATTCCTAACGAATCGATAATTGATATTTATCGTTTTCGAGGTAATCAGGTAGCCGCATCAATTCCCAGTGCATTGCATGAAGCGGTAATCACCAATCGTTTTAATCCGGGGAAACCAGCTATGCTAATAGGAACTGCTGCAGGGCTAACCCTAGGCGGGATGATTCTGCTGCCATGAAATTTTTAGTGACTGGTGCAACCAGTGGTTTGGGGCGCAATGCAGTAGAATGGTTACTGACACAAGGCCATCAGGTTCATGCCACGGGTCGTAATCAAATAGCGGGAAAAGAGCTGGCAACACTCGGTGCACAATTTACTGCACTGGACTTAGTTACCGCAACTGATACGGATTATCTTCAACTTCTTTCTGATTGTGATATTGTCTGGCATTGTGCAGCTTTATCTTCCCCATGGGGAAGATATGAATGGTTTTATCAGGCCAATACCGTTGTTACTGCACGTTTGGCTCAGTTTGCCGGAAAATCTGGTATTAAACGTTTTATTCATATATCAACACCTTCAATTTATTTTGATTTTCAATCTCATCAGAATATTACTGAAGATTATCTTGCTGAACATTTTGCAAATCATTATGCAAATACCAAATATGAAGCAGAAAAACGCATTCAGGAATGCGTAAAGCTTTATCCGGATACTGTTTATTTAATCTTAAGACCACGAGGCATTTTCGGTCCTCATGACAGAGTGATTATTCCCCGTATACTGGCATTATTAAACCGTACCGGAGGTATTTTATATTTGCCTGGTGGCGGTCAGGCTTTTGTAGACCTTACCTTTGTTCTTAACGTCGTTCATGCCTTGTACCTGGCCTCTGATAAGCAGAATATTCAGTCTGGTAATGCTTTTAATATTACCAATCAGCAACCCTGCAAACTTGATGACCTAATTCATTTATTATTAAAAGATCAGTTAAATCTTCACTACAAAACCCGGTCACTACCCTACAGATTATTATATGGCACAGCTGCTTTGCTTGAGGGTATCGCATCATTAACAAACAAAGAACCGGCACTAACCCGTTACAGTGTCGGTACGCTCTATTTTGATATGACTTTAAGTCAGAAAATGGCGATTGAACGTTTAGATTATCAGCCTCTATATAATATGAATGAAAGTATACATCTGACAGCACAATGGTTACAGCAAAGCGGGCATGTATAAATGGCCAGAATTACCCCGTTCAAAGCCGGATATTGTACTCATATTGCTTGCATGTCCATGCGCGGAGCAGGTTTTAACGTGTGTCAGTTCCCAGCACGCGCCTGGCTTATTGAAGTTGATGGATACCGCTGGCTATGGGACACTGGCTATGCTGACTATTTTAAGCAATATACACAAACAGGTATCTTTAAACTTTATCAGAAAACCACACCTGTCTATCTCAATAAAGGGGAATCTCTTAAAGAGCAATTTATTACCTTGGGTATTGATCTTGCAAGTATCCAAAATGTCATTATTTCACATTTTCATGGCGATCATATCGCCGGACTGAAAGATTTCACTCACAGCCATTTCATCTGCTCACAACAGGGCTGGAAAACACTCAAACCTTTACGCGGTTTTTTTGCTCTTAAACAAGGATTTGTACCTGATCTTATTCCGTCTGATTTTGAACAGCGGGTGAGTTTTGTAGAACATTTTGAAATTTGTCAGCTTGCTCCTGAACTTGCTCCTTTTACTCAGGGCTACATCTTGCCAAACAGTAAAGAACAAGTGATTTTAGTTCCTTTACCAGGCCATGCTGTCGGCCATATTGGCGCATTTATTTTAACTGATGAGGGCTGGACTCTGCTAGCCAGTGATGCTGCATGGGTCAAAGAAAATTATCAAGATTTAAGAAAGCCATCTCGCTTTGCCCAATTGATTATGGCTGATTCCAGAGCTTTTGAATACACTCTTAATCAGCTCCATCAACTCTCT
This sequence comes from Snodgrassella sp. W8135, assembly GCF_016101225.1. Classification (NCBI taxonomy): domain Bacteria; kingdom Pseudomonadati; phylum Pseudomonadota; class Betaproteobacteria; order Neisseriales; family Neisseriaceae; genus Snodgrassella; species Snodgrassella sp. W8135. Next base: position 83,850 of record NZ_JACFQX010000005.1, on the reverse strand, counting down.
TATCATCCTGACGTGACCATTTATTTAAGCCATGAAGGTGAGGAATGAGGCTATTAAAAATACTTTGGTATTACTGGCGCACAAAACACTTAATATTTAAACAACGCGCTGATCTTGAAGCTTATCAAATTAAACAGCTAAAAAAATTTAAACAGCGTGTATTAACCAAAAGTCCTTATTTCAGCCAATTCATTAATCAACCGTTTGAATCATGGCCTTTAATGAACAAACAGCTGATGATGGCACATTTTGATCAAATGAATACAGAGAATCTGACTTGTGATTCATTATTAACCTTGGCTCAGCAAAGCGAACAACAGCGTGACTTTAGTGCCAGAATGGGTAAGTTCAGTGTGGGGTTATCTTCGGGGACATCAGGGCAACGTGGTCTATTTATTGTGAGTCCTAGAGAGCAACTAATCTGGGCAGGCGGAATACTGGCAAAAATGTTACCTCGCGGATTAATGACTAAAGAACGGGTTGCATTATTTTTAAGAGCCGATAATCACCTTTATCATAGCACCAACAGCCATTGGTTAACTTTTCGTTTTTATGGTCTATTTGATAATTTTCAGCAACAGATCCAATCGCTGAATGAATATCAACCTAACATCATCGTGGCACCAGCACAAGTATTGCGTGCTCTGGCAACAGAAAAGCTTAATGGTAAGCTGACAGTAAATCCGGTTCTGGTAATCTCTGCTGCTGAAGTACTTGAAGATCAGGACAAACAAATTATCAAACAGGTCTTTAATCAGTTGGCTGAAGTTTATCAGGCTACCGAAGGTTTTCTTGCTGCTACCTGCCCGCTTGGTACACTTCACTTAAATGAAGAGTTCATCTATATCGAACCGTGCTGGTTAGACGAAAATCGCTTTATGCCGATTATTACTGATTTTACTCGTGAAACCCAGCCCATTGTACGCTATCAGTTAGATGATATTTTAGTCCGGCGCCAAACGCCCTGCCTTTGTGGACGGCAAGGGATGGCAATTTCACATATTGAAGGGCGATGCGATGATCAGCTATCACTTACCGATCAGCAAGGAAATCCGTTAACTATTTTTGCTGACTATTGCAGTCGCGTGATTGCCAATAATTTACCATTAACTAGTGATTATCGTCTGATTCAGCATCAGGATAACAGTATTGAGCTGATTGCCTGCTGTTCACAAGCATATTTAAGTCAATGCCAACAGGCATTAACTGCACATTTTATTCAGCAAGGTGCCAATGTTACTCAGCTAAAGTGGAAACTCATGTCTGTTACCACGATACCTGCCGAATTTTCGCAAAAAAGGCGACGAATTATTCGCGAGCGAGGTGTTCAATGAAACACTTCTGGATGCGATGCGTTTATTTATTTACAAGTTGGGGGATGGTCGGAATGGCTTATCATGGTTCAGCCCATCTGCAGCATGAACCGAGTTTACTTGCACCGTCAATAATCGATAAATGGATTGAATTTACACCTCATGCTATCTGGACTTATCTCTCATTTTTTTTAATTATTCCAATTTGCTTTTTTATTGCCCCTTATAAACGCCTGTGCTGGATGTCTGGCTGTTTTGTACTTAGCGGGATTCTGGCTGCCCTGTGTTACCTTATTTTTCCAACCACGATGATTTATCCGGTCGATAGCGGTAATTCAGTCAGTTCATGGTTACTGGCAAAACTGATTGAAATTGATGAGTCAGTAAACTGTTTTCCTTCACTGCATGTTACCTTAACATCACTTGCTATCTGGGGTGCATTAGACAAGTTCCACCCTCTGCGCAATATAATTTTACTACTATGGGGAATGACTATAGTCTTATCGATCATCCAGCTTCGGCGACATCTCTTTATTGATTTTATTGGTGGCATTGTACTGGCGCTGATAGCGGGTTGGAGTGTGCGTTATGGATTTAAACGTTTGATTAAACGACCCTAGCCTTATAGGAACATGATAAAGTTTACTTTCATCTACATTTGCCGTTAGTGCAGTTAGGCTGAGCCACAACGATTTAATATTCGCAAAGATGTTTTGTCATTTATATATTGGTGTTAAAGCCAATTCTATCATTGCATAATGCTCTTTTTAATTTATTCACATAATATTTAAATTAAATAATTTTACAATTATGACAAATATATTAAATGAATATTCCCCCGTTTACAATAAGCTAATTAGCTTTTAAAAATATAATTCTTATCTAATATTCTTTATATATAAAACTATTAATTTATGATATAGGATTATCATTTATTTATAATGTAAATCTTTAGATTAAATTTATAATATATATTAATTTATGTTTATTTTTGTAAATTTAATATATATACTTAGTTTAGGAAATTTTATGATTCCTGATACTGATTAGATTTTCAGATAAGAATTAAAGGTATTGATATGCTAACGCCTCTTAAATTTAAAGATTTTCTGCATCCGCGTCCTGCTCCATCAGGCATAGATGTAGACTGTAAATTAAAACATTTTGCTATTATTACTTACGCGATTGATGCAGAGAGATTTGCAGGATTATTTCCATCACGTTTTCAGCTGGATAGTGTCATAATTAATGGTGAGCAAAAAGGCTTGTTATCAGTAGTACCTTTTATAGATGTTGATTTCACTTCAGCCGTTTATCCGTTCCCTGTTTTTACCATGGGGCAAACCAACTATAGAATTTATATTATAGATACCACTACTGGTGAACGCTGTGTCTGGTTTTTGGGCACAACTCTGGATTCCTGGACGATTATGGTACCCCGGAATGTATGGAAATTACCCTGGCATCGGGGCAAAATAAGTTTTTATTGTCACTTTGACCCACTTTCCAAATGTTACCAGCATTATGAAATGCATACACAGTCTGACTGGGCATCTGCACAGGTACAATTAAGCCAGCAGCCAGACCAACAATTTCATTTTCAGGGGTTTCCTGATAATGAAACTGCACTGGTATATCTGACTCATCCACTGGCCGGCTTCTACTACCGGCGTAATGGCAAATTGGGAACTTACCGTGTTTGGCATGATCGACTGGACGTAAAGCCGGCAAAACTTGAGTCAGCACAATTTGGCCTGTTAAGTAGAATGAATTTAGTTAATGAGGATGAACAGCAGCATCCCTACAGCGTTTTACTTCAGCCTATCAACGAATTTACCATCTATTTACCACCTACAGCGTTATAGATTTTATCAACAAAAATTATAATTTACTAATTGTATTGTTCTGCACATAGAAAATAGAAATAAGTACTTTGACAAATAGCAGAATATCGTCTGGCAGACAGAATTCAACGAAAACGACCAGATTTAATGGTTAGCCCCTGTTGAATTTTTGAAGCCAGACTATAATTTCGTAAAGCATGAGTTAATGCTACCGCTAAAGCATCCGCAGCATCAGCCTGAGGCGTACCCGAGAGTGACAGCATTTGCACTACCATATGCTGCACCTGCTCTTTAGCAGCTTTCCCCTTACCTACTACAGCCTGTTTGACCTGTAATGCAGTATATTCAAATACAGGCAGTTCTCCCAGGGTTAATGCTGCCAATACGGCTCCACGAGCCTGTCCCAGTACCAATGTTGCAGCAGGATTAACATTGACAAAAACCTGTTCTACAGCAGTTTGCGTTGGCTGATAGGTTGTAATCACCTCACGTAAATTTTGAACGATTATACGGATACGCTCAGCTAATGGGGCACCTAAAGTCGTTTTAATACAACCGGAAGCCACATAAATATGCTGGCTACCGATGACATCAATAACTCCAAAGCCGGTAACTCGGCTGCCAGGATCAACGCCCAGAATTCGAATATGAGTTTGCTCTGTCGGCTGTTTTTGCATGTTTTACTACTTAATCGCTGAAAAACAAGGATTTATGCTGACCGGTTGTGACACTATCTTATAAAACGGATATTCGCTCTGCCAGCTGAGTAAATTATGTTACCGTATATTAATCATATCTGTTAGTGATTCATGATATTTTTTCAGCAAACCATTGATTTGCTTGTTGCAATCGCTCTACTGTACCTACATCCAGCCAATAGCCATCATAATACTCACCGCTCACCAGCCCGGTTTGCATAGCTGTACGCAACAAAGGTGCCAGTTTAGCCCGGGTATATCTTGGTATCTCATTAAAAAGAGCTGGATGATAAACACCTACACCACTGAAAGTAAATGTCAGGTTTTCTGGCTGTCGATCAATAATATCTCCTTGGTCCGTCAGGCTAAAATCACCTTCTGGATGATGTCCCGAATTATTAACCAGCCATAAATGTGCCAGCTTACCTGTTTGCTGTAACTTTTTACTAATCTTGAAAGCCTGTGCAAAATCAATATCGGTTAAGACATCTCCGTTTATAACCAGAAAAGGGGCATGACCCAATAAAGGTAAGGCTGTAGCAATCCCTCCGGCCGTTTCCAACCCACCCTCGGCTTCTGCTGAATAACGGATATCCACGCCATAAGCATGCCCTGAGCCTAAAGTATCTTCAATTTGTTGTCCAAGCCAGGCATGATTAATAACAATATCATTAAATCCGGCTGCCTTTAACCGCCGTAAATGATGAGCAATTAAAGGTATACCACCAACATTCAGCAATGGTTTCGGACAAGTATCTGTCAGTGGACGCATACGCTCACCGCGTCCGGCAGCAAGAATCATGGCTTTCATGGTGATTGATTATTCCGTAGTAAATACAGTTAAAATTACAGGCTGATAGATCAAGCCGATAATATAACAGGCAAAGCATATAGCTTTGCCTGAATATTCGAAATCATAGCTGATTAATACATTTAATTAATTTAAATCAGATTCAAATCTGCCCCAGTATCAAAGATTGCCGCACCCTTTTCACCCTGTTCATACAGATTAATACGTAAACGTAAGTCATTGGGTGAATCAGACTGACGCAAGGCTTCGTCAAAATCAATAATACCATCAGCATATAACTGAAACAGACACTGATCAAAAGTTTGCATGCCATCATTACCTGCTTTAGCCATCAGTTCTTTTATCTGCATTAATTCGCCTTTGTAGATATAGTCCTGAACAGTTACGGTATTAATAAGCAAGTCAACCACAGCACGACGGCCTTTACCATCTTTTTTCGAAGCCAGGCGCTGACCAATAATACATACCAGATTCAGTGCCAAATCCATCAATACTTGTTTATGCTGCTCTTCCGGATAAAAGTTCAGAATACGTTCAATAGCCTGATTTGCACTGCTGGCATGCAGAGTAAAAAAGCATAAGTGGCCAGTTTGAGCCAGCTTTAATGCATACTCCATGCTTTCATCACTGCGCACCTCCCCCACACAGACTACATCAGGAGCCTCACGCAGTGCACTTTGCATAGCATTATCCCAGCTCAGTGTATCTACGCCTACCTCGCGATGAGTAATAATGCTTTTCTTAGGTTTATGAACATATTCAATCGGATCTTCAATAGTCAGAATATGGCCAGCAGAATTAGCATTGCGATAATCCAGCATAGCAGCCATAGTAGTGGATTTACCGCTACCGGTAGGACCGGCAAGAATAATCAGCCCGCGTTTTTTCATTACCAGCTCGTCCAGCACCGGTGGGAGAAAAAGGCTTTCAGTAGTTGGAATATCGGTGGTAATCCGGCGCAGTACCATACCTACCCGACCTTGTTCATGATAGGCATTTACCCTGAAGCGCACGCCGTTTTTAGCAATAATGGAATAATTCAGATCCAGTTCTTGGATAAACCGCTGACGTTGCGCCATGGTCATGGTTGACATAGCAATTTTGGCAGTTTCATCTGCAGTTAAAGGCTTAGTAGGCGCCGGTGTGATCTTACCATCTATTTTCCATGATGGCGGGAATCCGGGACTGATAAAGATATCAGCAGCATTTAAACGCACAGCTTCCACAGCCATTTTTTCCAGTACCGGATGGAGGTGGATGGTTTCCCGTTCGAGAGTAAGGGAAGCAGGAGAACTGGCAGAGGCAGCTGCACTGATATCTGGTGTATGTGAATCTGTCATTGTGCTTGTAGGTTTTGTCATTGTATTGATTTCAGAAGTAACAGAAGTCTTTGCAGGAATACGTTCTGCAACCGGTACAGATACAGCTTTTTCAGTTTGTGATACCGCTGTAACAGCAGATTTTGTCATATTTCCGGCAGTGGCTTTTGTGTTTGGCGTTGATATTTGGTTTGCTGTCGTTACCGTAACCTCTTTTGCAACAACATTAGACTGCGGTTGTTCTGTTGTCACTGTGGATGTATTGGCAGCTGTACCGGAAGCAGAATTATCGGTAGCCCCGGTTGCTGCAGGATGTTGATAATGTTTAACCATATCTGCAAGTAAATCAGTCAAAGCGGACGACTCCTCAGCAGAACCTTTCAACGTACCCATATCAATACACTTTCCTATATAAAAACAACAAACAATTAGCCTACCAGCTGATCCGGACTTACTGCTTTGGCACGTGCAACATCTATACTAATACGGTTTTCACGCACTAATTGCTGTAAACACTGATCGAGTGTCTGCATTCCAAATTTCTGACCAGTTTGTAAAGTAGAGTTGATCTGAGCAATTTTGTTTTCTCGAATCAGGTTACGTACTGCCGGATTACTGATCATAATTTCATGTGCTGCCACACGGCCGTTACCATCTTTGGTTTTAAGCAGAGTCTGAGAAATCACTGCCTGCAAACTTTCTGACAGCATAGAACGAACCATTTCTTTTTCGCCTGCAGGGAATACATCCACAATACGGTCAACGGTTTTAGCAGCACCTGTGGTATGTAAAGTGCCGAATACCAAGTGACCTGTTTCGGCAGCAGTTAAGGCCAGACCAATCGTTTCAGGGTCACGCATTTCGCCTACCAGAATCACATCCGGATCTTCACGCAGTGCCGAACGCAGGGCATTGGCGAAACTATGAGTATGCTGATGCAGTTCACGCTGATTTACCAACGATTTTTTACTTTGATGGACAAACTCAATCGGGTCTTCAATTGTTAGAATATGACCGGCATCATTATTATTGATATAGTCGATCATTGCTGCCAGTGTAGTTGATTTACCGGAACCAGTAGGGCCGGTTACCAGTACCAGCCCGCGTGGCAGTTCTGCAATTTTCTGAAAAATTGCCGGAGCCCTCAGTTCTTCAAGTGTAAGAACTTTACTCGGAATGGTACGCATAACGGCTGCAGGACCGCGTTCAGTATTAAAGGCATTAACACGGAACCGCGATACATTGGGCAATTCGAACGAAAAGTCAGTTTCCAGGTTTTGCTGATATTCCTTGCGCTGATAATCGTTCATGATAGAAGCAATCATTTTGCCTACTTCTTCTGCACTCAGTTCAGGCAGATTGATACGACGGATATCACCATTAACGCGTATCATGGGAGGCAGACCAGCACTCAGATGCAAGTCGGAAGCTTTATTTTTAACGCCGAAGGCCAATAAATCGGTTATCTGCATATTTACTCCATTATGCTTGCCTGCATAATACAGGCACAAAATATGGTTCTTATTCTAATCAAGTTGTCGTATCTTTAAAATGAAAATATTTGTCACTATGCCAAAATTTTTACAAATATACTTAGATCTAATCAGAAAAATTGAAAAATACCATTAATTATGAAAAATACAGTCATCTTAATTCAACACTGGCAACAGGTACTGGCAAACATAAATGATGTCTGCCGGCAAACTGCGGCCCCACAGCCGGTACAGCTAATTGCTGTCAGTAAAACCTTTCCTATCAATGATATCGTTACTTTATATGAGGCTGGCCAACGCGATTTTGGTGAAAACTATATTCAGGAATTCAGCGAAAAAACCAGTCAGCTTGCTGAACTGGATATTGTTTGGCACATGATAGGGTATATTCAGTCAAATAAAAGCCGAATTGTGGCAGAACGGGCACACTGGGTACACACTATTGATCGTGAAAAAATTGCCCGGAGGCTGCATGAGCAGCGTCCTGAATGTTTACCACCACTCAATGTCTGCATTGAGGTGAATATTTCAGCAGAAAGCAATAAACATGGTATTAGTCCGGATAAAAGCGAATTACTGGCACTGGCTAATATCATCAGCGCATTACCTCGTCTTAAACTGCGCGGACTTATGTGTGTAGCCAAGGCCGGCAGCACAGACTCTGAATTACAGCAACAGTTTCAACAGATGCAAAACCTGTTACAGTACTTGCACCAGGTCGGCTTTGCAGTTGATGTATTATCAATGGGTATGAGCGCGGATTTAAGTATTGCTATAGCTTGCGGAGCTACTCATGTACGGGTAGGCAGTGCAATTTTCGGGCAGCGCAACTACACTCAGACAGAAAATAATTCTTAGAAATAAAATTATGCCGGTAAGGATTTCTTACCGGCAGCACAAAAATTATCATCATTATGATAAATATATAAATCAATCAGGCTATTTTCTCAGCCTGAAAGCGATGTGTAGAATGAGCAATTTCTTCTTGAGCAGCGACCAACTGCAACTCATACTGCCGGCGTTTCAGAGTTTCCAGCATAACGCCGTATACTGCAGCAGTAGTATGCTCAAATGACTCCAGCAAGGTCTTACCGGACAGATAATCAGCCAGAAAAATACCACTGGTCATATCTCCCACACCTACCGGCTGCCGTTCACCAAAATCCACCAGTGGCCGGTGAATATGCCATGCTTCCTCAGCAGTGACCAGCAGCATTTCAAAACGGTCTGTCTGATAGCCGGCACGGCTCAAATGTTTCACCAGAACCACCCGCGGACCTTTATTGCATAAAGCACGACAGGCTGCAACTGCTTCCTCAACATTATGAATACGTTGTTTGTTGTTCAATTCTTCCAGCTCAAACAGATTCGGCGCAATCATATCACTCAGCGGCAAAGCCACATCACACAAAAATTCAGCTACACCACCTGCCACAATACAGCCTTTTTCCGGATGTCCCATTACCGGATCACAAAAATAAATGGCTTGCGGGTTAGCCTGTTTCACTTTTCTGACAATATCAGTAATCGCATTGCCTTGCTCAGCTGAACCCATATAACCACTTAGTACAGCATCACAATTTTTTAATTCATCAATTGCAGCAATACCATCTGCAATATCCAGTAAATGTGCAGCCGGCATTACCATACCTTTCCATTGCTTGTACTGAGTATGGTTAGAAAACTGTACTGTATTTAATGGCCAGACATTGACACCTAACCGACGGATAGGAAAAACAGTAGCACTGTTACCTGCATGACCAAATACCACGTGAGACTGAATTGAAAGTATATTTTTCATAATAATGCCATTTACAATCCGATGAGTGCTTACCCGGCGGATTTCATAAAAACCTGATAATCAGCTAAACATGCTAAACGAAACTGATTATACTCAGATTATATTGGTTCGGATAAATCATTACTTATATCAACACCTCAGCCCGGAATCTTGCTTTTCATACCTGTATACACACTAATTACGACATAATTTGTCCGGATTTATCTCTAGCATTGCAAAAATAATACGATATAAAATTTATTTACAAAATACTCAGATATTCATCTAACAGTCAAACCTTGTATTTTATTTTTTCTCAATAATTATTATTAGTTTTATACATTTAGATTACATACTGCATATCATGACTTGAACAATACAGATTCAGATTGCAGAACATAAACCAATAGTTAAATTGAATTAAACTAAAAACAATTATTTTTTATCACTGAAATTAATTATAACCTTTAAATTACTTCAAAAGCATAAATGTTCGTATTTACCAAATCTGATAATTGTAGTGAGCAAACAAGACTGATTCATAAGCAATAAAAACGAAAAAGCCAGCTTTAAAAAACTGGCTTTTTTAGTTATTAAACTATCCGGTTCAATAACTCTGTTTATTTTCTATTAGAAATAGAATTTAATATGCTACTGAATCATACCTTAGTTGTTTTTATCTTCCAGAGCAGCTGCCTTTCTGACTAATTTTACAAATTCAGCACGGTAGCCCTGCTTATCCTCACCTTTGGCATTATTTGCCCAGCTTGCTATCTGCTGATAAGATGTTTTAGACAGTTCAGGATTATTACGCAATTTTTGTCCGTATGCTGCTACTGCGGTCATAAACCGTGTTTCTACTCCGGCTTTAGCAAAAGAACTGGCCAGAGCTTTCTTTTCTATAGGCAGGGAAGCCAGTTCACTTTTTTGACCACGTGGTGCTTTCCAGCGTAATTTAAGAAAAGCAATTTCATTATTGTTTGCATTTGTAGCTGTTGCAGATTTTTTGCTCTGATAACGTAAAGGATCAATACTTGGTTTACCACCGGCCAGCGTCAGTTCATATAAAACCGTCAGCTTTTTCCCTGCACCAATATCACCTGCATCAACTTTATCATTATTAAAATCTTCCTGCTTTAACTGCCGTTTTTCATAACCAATCTGGCGATACTCGAGTACCTGAGCTGGGTTAAATTCGATCTGAGCTTTGACATCTTTAGCTACCGTAACCAAAGTGGCACTCATCTCCTCCTGCAATACCTTTTGCGCTTCTTCGAGACTATCGATATAGCTGTAATTACCATTACCTGCATCGGCAATCTGAACCATCATTGCATCATTGAAATTATTAGTACCAAAACCAAGTGTAGATAATGTTATACCCTTTTCTTTTTCTCTGCTGACAAATGCTTTCAGCTCTTCTGTGCTATTAATACCAACATTAAAATCACCATCAGTAGCCAGCAATATCCGATTGATTCCACCTTTTACTTTGCCCCGTTCAGCCATCTTGTAAGCCAGCTGCAGCCCTTCTCCGCCAGCGGTACTGCCCCTAGCTTCAAGTTTATTAATGGCAGCCATAATTTTGGCTTTATTACTACCAGAGGTAGATTCCAGCGCCACTCCGGCACTTCCGGCATAAGTAACAATAGAAACCTTATCTTGCGGACGCAGTTCATTTACCAGTAACTTTAATGACTGTTTAAGCAAATCCAGCCTGTCTTCACCATCCATCGAACCGGACGTATCTATCAGAAAAACAAGATTCGACGGCGGTAATTGATTAAAATTGACATCATTTGCTTTAATATTAACTCTTAACAGAACCTTATCTGTATTCCATGGGCTGGGTGCGAGCTCATAACCGGCAGAAAAAGGAGAACCCGTTATTGACGTTAATTTCTCATTCGAAGCACTTGGAAAATAATTAATGAACTCTTCTACTCTCACTGCATCAGGATGCGGCATCCGGCCATGTGCAATAAACCGTCGGCTATTTGCATAACTGGCTGTATCCATATCCAGACTGAATGTACTAACAGGTTCAGTAACTACCTGTTTTACCGGGTTATCAGAATAATTTTTATATTGCGCAGTATCCGGCTGCTGAGTTTCAAATACAGCCCTTAAGCCTGGACTCTGATAGTCTGCCCCCCTGAATCCTATTCTGGAATCATACCCCTCGATGGATGAAGATATACTCCCTGCCCCACGTACCTTATAGGCAGCAGCAGACAAGCCCAGAAATTCCGATGACTTTTTTTCATGGCGATAATCTGATTGATTGCTGGTGCTATCCGTACTACTAACCCTATCCCTACTACTGGTGCCAGCCGTATTACAAGCACTCAGTATGCTGGTTAATAACACCAAGACTAAACCATAAGAAGCCTTACGACCTATTGATTTTATTTTTAACATAAATATTCTTTATTTATCAGATAAAAATACATTATTAACATAATAGTCAAATTAACACCAGTAATTTTATTTGGTTCTTTTCAGCTTTAAAATCAATAAAATCAGTAGAATAAGATATTAATTAGTTAATATTCAGCTGCTGAATCTGAAGCTGCAATCCATATTGACTTTATCCATTACACATTGAACCTATAATTAAGCTAATATTGAATATAAAAGTCTTTACAAACCAATATTGTTTAAATTTATTCAATTAAGACAATATTACCGGTTAAGTTAATTATTTTTAATAAAAACTGAGGAAAATCTTATGAACGTATATTTTCTTGGCGGTGGTAATATGGCAACAGCTATCGTAGCCGGTATGACTCAGCAAGGCGGTTATGAAATTGAAGTAATTGACCGTAATCAGAATAAACGACAATATCTAAGCGAACGATATCAGGTACGTACCAGTGCTAAATTAACAGAACTGGCAACCACAGATATTCTGGTACTGGCAGTTAAACCGCAAGATATGCAGCAGGCTACAACCGGTATCCGGCTTAACGGTGCGCTAGTATTAAGCATAGCAGCAGGCTTAACAATAAGTACTTTAAGTCAGTTTCTGGGTAATTATCAGCGTATTATCCGTATTATGCCCAACACCCCCTGCCAAATTGGTCAGGGAATCTCCGGTATGTATGCACCGGCAGGCATAAGTAAAGCAGACAAAACCATAGCAGAAAATATCATGCGCACAACAGGCGAAGTAGTATGGCTGGAAGAAGAAAGTGGCATTAATCGTATCGCTGGTATCAGTGGCAGTGGTCCGGCCTATGTCTTCTATTTTCTTAATGCCCTGCAACAGGCTGCCATACAGCAGGGTTTCAGCCCTGAAGAAGCTCACCGTCTGACACTTGGAACATTCAAAGGTGCTGTAAATCTGGCAGAACAGTCTGGCACCGAATTTGCTCAACTACAAAAAAATGTAACATCTAAAGGTGGCACCACATTTGCTGCGACTTCAGTTTTTGACCAGCATCAGCTGACACAGGTTGTAATTGACGGTGTGGCTGCCAGTGTTGCGCGAGCAGAAGAAATGCAGCAACAACTTGCACCTTTTTAAAAGATATTATTTTGATATAGAGTCACATTTTATTAAAAACTTCAGGCGTTTTTATGAAGTACATTAAAGAGTATATTTTTAACATATTCACTTATAATGTACTTCATTTATTGATATTTTATCTTGTTTATATTAAGTTTTAAAAATACTTCAATGTTAATCGACGAATCCAAATCTATATTTCTGGCTTTTACTTAACAATAATTTATTTTACATATTTAATTTATTGGTTTTGATTAATTAGTAAAATTAAAATACTTTCTCTCTATGCAATTATTGGCACTGTATTAATCATCGATAAAAATTCATCAAATATATTAATTAGCAAAACAAATGTACTCTTGTGAAGGGTACAAAATGAATAAAATAACAATACATGATTTGATTATTAAATATAGTTAAAGTAAACCAATATTTGCTCGGTGTGCAGAGGAAAAATTTTATAGCTGCTATAGAAACGTACTTTATCAGTCAAAGCAAAATTCAAAACCAAGAAAAGCTGCGCATATCATAGCACTGCAATTCAGATCAGATTTTTAGACTATGAGTTCTGCCCACTATGGATTGTATTATTACAGCGGTAAACCCGACTTTAAATAAAAAAAATTATATTTATCAAATATCATTATTTATCTCTTATATTGTATACAATATAATCTTAAGTCAGAATTTGTTTGTTCAAATTTTTCCATAATATAATCCGCCCGAATCTTTTTCTATAAAAAGAAAGTTCAATATCCGTCGGACATTAAAGGCAATATGTGATTAGTAAAACATTATTTTTATTAGCCAGTGCACTGAGTATTATATGCTGGGCCCGGCTTCTGTTACAGTGGGCTAAATTACCTTTTCTGCATCCTCTGGCTCAGTTTTGTGTACGCAGTACCAACTGGCTGGTACGTCCTCTGCGTAAAATTATACCGCCATTGTACCAATGGGATATTGCCTGCATTCTGGCTACTGTCATTATTTATTACCTGGCATGTACGCTAAATCTGTTTATCAGCCTTAGATGGGTATTACCGGATATTCGCACTATTGCAGCCAGTCTGGCTCTTTGCATTCTGTTTTCCCTGAAAGCACTGTGCTATGTATTATTCATCGGGTTGGTAATAAGAATGTTTTTAAGTCTGAGCAAACCTTATTCAATACTGCTATTTACCTTGCAACGTATCTATGCTCCGTTAACCCGTCCGTTTGCCTTTATGCGTATTGGTAAATATGATTTTTCTGCGACAATTATTCTGCTTGTGCTCTGGCTTTGTCTCGAATGGTGGCTGCCGCAGGCAAGCAGTAAGATTTCATACTGGCTGATATTCGGATAATGTTGTCGAATGCAAAATTATTAATAAATTATAAAAACATGCTATTATGCCCGAACTTTTTTAACAGCCTGAAATCCAGTATCTGTTATTTTCAAATCCAGATTAAGCTGTCAGTTCCTGAGCTAATTGCTTAATCGAGCTATGCAAAAGAAAGACTGTACAATGGCCAAACTCACAGAACAAGACATCCAGGCCTGGAATGGCCCTGAAGAAGAATACATGAATGAAGAACACCAAGCTTTCTTCCGTGATTTGCTGTTAAAACTCCAGGATGAGCTGATTCATAATGCCAACAATACGGCCGGACATTTACAGGAGCAGGCTACTACGCCTGATCCTGCAGACCGCGCAACACTGGAAGAAGAATATGCATTAGAACTGCGCACCCGTGACCGTGAACGTAAGTTATTAAGTAAAATTCAGGCTTCATTGCGCCAACTAGACGAAGGCGATTATGGCTTTTGTCAGGATACCGGCGAACCTATCGGTCTGAAACGGCTACTCGCTCGCCCTACTGCAACTTTGTCGGTAGAAGCGCAGGAACGGCGTGAACGAATTAAAAAACAGTTTGTAGATTAATTTATCTGTTATGGACTAAAAACGCTTTCCTGCCGGGAAGCGTTTTTGCATTATTGCTACATATCATCATTGCGATAATGCATGTCTCACCGCTGATTTACTTAATTATTAACTGCTGCTAATTATTTGATATTAATTCAATAGAAATCATAAAATGTTGATATAACAGCGATGTACAGGTTAAACATAAAAAGTACAATCCCGCGGTTGAATAGCCTCAGAAACAGTATTTTCCCTGCGCCAGCAAGGCTTTCACAGGTGCAAAATCCTGCCGGTGCTGTGGCAGTACGCCAAACTGCTGCAATGCAGCAAGATGTGCGGCTGTACCATAGCCTTTATGACGGGCAAAACCATACTGCGGATAACATTTATCCAGCTCATACATTTCTGCATCACGTGCCGTTTTGGCCAGAATAGAGGCGGCAGAAATAGCGGCTATTTTGAGATCGCCCTTAACTACTGCTTCTGCCGGCAAAGTTATATCAGCAGGTATGCGATTGCCATCTATCCACACTTTGTCCGGCTGAATATGCAAACCGGCTACAGCACGAGCCATGGCACGCATAGTAGCAAACAGAATATTATACTGGTGTATTTCTGCCACATCTGCTGCAGCTACAGACCATGCAGTTGCCTGCTGCTTAATTAATATTGCCAGCTCATCACGCTTTTTCTCAGATAATTTTTTTGAATCAGTAAGACCGGGTAAATCATAATCTGCCGGTAAAATAACAGCTGCTGCATATACACTGCCAACTAACGGACCACGACCGGCTTCGTCTACACCGGCATGGCTGGGTAATACCATCATAATACCATCAGCTCTGTATTCATATTTGCCCCGTTGCATGCTGCAATACCGCCTGTGCAGACAGTTCATCAGTATTCAAACGCAGCTGCTGATGTAGTGCTGAAAAGTCTGCCTGCAAATCCTGTACTTCCTGTGGCGATTCGTACCAGTGAATCACAGCCTCTGCCAGTTTTTGTGGTGTTGCATTACTTTGCAGTAATTCAGGTACCACACCTCTGTCTAACAGAATATTAGGCAAACCAACATACGGCACTTTAATTTTATGTTTGACATATACATAGGTTAAAGGTGAAATTTTATAGCTGATTACCATCGGGCACTGGCATAAAGCCACTTCCAGCGTGGCCGTACCGCTGGTAACCAGTGCAACATCGGCTGCCTGACAGGCCATTTCTGCATGTGCAGACATTAAACGTATCGGCAATTTTTGCCACACCGGCTGAGCCAGAATATCCTGCATACGCTGCCGTGTTGCCGCCGTAGCCAGTGGTAGTAAAAACTGAGCCTGAGGATAACGCTGGTGAATAATTTCAGCAGCCTGTAAAAAAATCGGTGCCATGAAATCAATTTCACTGACCCGGCTACCCGGCATTAAAACAAACACTGGTGCCTGTTCAGAAAGTTTCAGCTGCTGCCTTTTCGCCTTTCTGTCAATAACCAGTGGCAAAGTCTGAGCAAGAGGATGCCCGACAAAACGTGCCCGTCCGCCTGCCTGCCGGTATAGTTCCGGTTCCATCGGAAACAGGCATAATACCTCGTCCACCTGTTTAACAATCTTTTTTACCCGTTTACGCCGCCATGCCCAGACAGACGGACTGACATAATGTACGGTAGCAATACCGGCCTGTTTTAAACTTTCGGCAACACCCAGATTGAAATCCGGTGCATCAATACCGACAAATACCTGTGGTCTGATTTGTTTCAGTGAACGAATCAGGCCGCGACGAATGGCCAGAATTTCCGGTAGTTTTTTGACAACTTCAACAAAACCGCGTACTGCCAGTTTTTCCTGATCATAGAGACTTTGTATTCCGGCTGCCAGCATCCGCGGTCCGCCAATACCAACAAACTGTACCCGCGGATAACGTGCACGGATCGCATTCATCAAATGGGCACCCAGTAAATCACCAGATGCTTCGCCGGCACACAAGGCTATGGTTAAAATGGGAAGTTCAGTTGCAGCTTTATTCATAGCAGGATAGCAGTTTTATAAGCAACTATTATAGTAAGACGTAATAGATAGCAAGTTTAGCAGGCGATAGTGTATTCCCGAAGGGTATCATAAAAATTAAAAGCCCAAGCAAACGGCTTGGGCTTTTATATTGGGGTGGCTGATGGGGCTCGAACCCACGACAACTGGAATCACAATCCAGGGCTCTACCAACTGAGCTACAGCCACCATAAAACTTTTCAAACTTTGGTGCGCCCGACAGGAATCGAACCTGTAACCCCCGGCTTAGAAGGCCGGTGCTCTATCCGGTTGAGCTACGGGCGCGTACTCTCAAATCTATCCGGACAAGGATTCGGTCGATATGGTCGGGGTGGTGGGATTCGAACTCACGACCCTCTGCTCCCAAAGCAGATGCGCTAACCAGACTGCGCTACACCCCGACGAGAGAGGCGAACTATACAGCCATGAAAAACTATCGTCAAGAGGTAAAGTAAATTTTTTTGCCATATTTTTGAAATATGGCTGATTTATATGAATGGCTATATATAAAAGCAGATGAAACCGCTTAAAAAAAATGCGACAATGCTATTCTTGTAAATATTAGCTGATAGTTATCTGCCATCGGCATAATCTTTTTCTCTGGAATTTTCTCATGACCGCTCAACTCATTGATGGTAAAAAAATTTCTCAACAAATCCTGCAAGAATTAACCATTCGTGTACAGCAGCGTCTGGATAATCAGCTACGCCGCCCCTGTCTGGCTGTGGTTCTGGTTGGTGAAGATCCGGCCAGTACAGTATATGTTCGCAATAAAAAGCGTGCCTGTGAAACCATTGGCTTTGAATCCCGCAGTTACGAGCTGCCTGTACACACCACTGAAGCCGAATTACTGGCCTTGATTGACGAAATGAATGCAGATAATGGTATAGACGGAATTCTGGTGCAATTACCACTGCCTGCACATATTGACAGTCAGCAGGTACTGGAACGGATTGTGCCTCATAAAGATGTAGATGGTTTTCATCCGTATAATGTTGGCCGGCTGGCGGTAAAAATGCCATTAATGCGTCCGTGTACACCTAAAGGGGTAATGACATTACTGGATGCCTGTCAGGTACCAATCACCGGTAAAAAAGCTGTTGTAGTAGGCGCTTCAAATATTGTCGGCCGGCCGCAAGCATTAGAATTACTTCTGGCACGTGCGACTGTCACAATCTGTCATAGTGCCACCCGGAATCTGGCACAGGAAGTTGCTGCGGCTGATATTGTGGTTGTAGGCGTCGGCATTCCGAACTTTGTTAAAGGTGAATGGATTAAACCCGGGGCTGTAGTAATAGATGTGGGAATTAACCGTCTGGAAAACGGACAGTTATGTGGGGATGTAGAGTTTGATGCAGCCAGAGAACGTGCATCTATGATTACACCGGTACCGGGCGGAGTAGGCCCTATGACCATAGCTACCTTAATGGAAAACACATTGAAAGCAGCAGAAATTCACGATACAAAACAATCGTGATGCTATCGGTAAAGCTATATTGTGTATTGATTACACAATAATATCAGCCATCATACAAAACAACAAACATGTTTGCTTGGTAAAATAGACATACCAGTCTTCTGACATGTACTTGATTATGATGCCGTAGAATGGCTGCCGGTTAAAACAGCTATCCTTATTTATAACCCTAATTGTGGTATTGACCTGATGTATCAATTTTTTCTGGACGCCTGTGCTGCTCTGCGCCTGCGCTTTTATCCCAAAACACATTATCGTTACAATCCATTAATCTTCGTTACCGTTTTACTTGCGCTTGGTCTGATGAATATGGCCAATATGTCACAGATTCTGGGACGGCAAACCGGCATAACCATCTTTGTCATTGTATTAACGGTGGTGCGCTGGGGTGTTCTGAGCATGGCAATGGAGATCATTCTAGGCTATTACAATAAGCAGCCAGGACACTGGTATGGTTATGTACTGGCCACTGAAGTGCTGATCCTGCCTACACTGGCCACACTATACTGGCCACAGGTATTAGCCACTCCTGGGTCTTTATGGCTGCTATGGACATTGGTAGTACAGATCTTTGGCTTTGTTCGCATCAGTCAGCAAAATATATTTAAAGTATTTTTGGGATATATTATCTATTTCTTAATTACCTGTCTGGCCGGAGGCATACTGCTGTTGTTATTCAGCACCATGGGCTGGGTGGATATTAACAGCATGTCAGATGCATTCCGGCAAATGCTGGAAGCACAGTCAGCTGGAACAGGTATGCGCTGATACAGATGTGGAAACAGGCTGATTCAGCTATAATACATGATGTTTTTGGTACGGTTTAAACCATTTCGCCCTGTACATCCCAAATTTGCCTGATTGGTTTTGTTGATCTAAAAAGGAATAAGCATGACGTTAAAAGTTGCCATTAATGGTTATGGCCGTATTGGCCGCCAGATATTGCGTGCAATCTATGACTATAACTTGAGCAACCAGTTGGAAATTGTTGCGGTAAATGCCAGTGGTTCACTGGAAACCAGTGCACACCTGACAAAATTTGATACGGTTCATGGCCGTTTTGCCGCAGATGTTTCATCTGATAATGATGCTTTAATTATTAATGGCGACCGCATCCGTTTTTTTTCTACCCGTAACCCGGCAGAATTACCCTGGGGTGAACTGGGTATCGATCTGGTGCTGGAATGTACCGGTGCTTTTACTACCAAAGAAAAAGCCAGCATTCATTTACAAAGTGGTGCCAAAAAAGTTCTGATTTCCGCACCCGGCGGTGCCGATGTGGATGCCACCGTGGTATACGGAGTTAATCATCAGGTGTTAACACCGGAAATGACAGTAATATCCAATGGTTCTTGCACAACCAACTGTCTGGCACCGGTGGCAAAAGCCATTAACGACGAACTGGGAATGGTAAAAGGCTTAATGACAACCATTCATTCATTTACCAATGATCAGGTACTGACTGATGTTCGCCATAAAGATTTACGCCGTGCCCGCAGTGCTGTTGAAAATCTGATTCCGACCAAAACCGGAGCAGCTAAGGCTATCGGACTGGTATTACCGGAATTACAGGGTAAGTTTGATGGTTTTGCAGTACGTGTTCCCACAATTAATGTTTCACTGGTTGATTTAACGTTTGAAGCCGCCCGTAACACCAGTGTCGAAGAAGTTAATGCCATAGTTAAAGCAGCCAGTGAAGGCAGTATGAAACATATTCTGGGCTACAATACTCTACCATTGGTTTCCACCGATTTTAATCATACAACTCAGGCTTCGATATTTGACAGTACATTAACTAAAGTTACCAATGGTAATATGGTAAAAGTACTGGCCTGGTACGACAATGAATGGGGTTTTAGCTGCCAGATGCTGAATACCGCACGTGCTATGTTTGGCATGGAAGTTACACCACTCGCTTAAATCGTTTTACCAGCAGAAGTACAGGCTGTCTGAATTCGCTTTTACAGGCTTCAGACAGCCTGAGCCTATTGTGGCAAACAGAATCAGTACCTGTTTGCCATACAAACACCAGAACAAATTCAACCAAATTAATATTAATCTAGGCAATTTTTCTCTGACAGACAGCGCTGATATTTCTTTTCCGCTTCATTGAGGCACAAATTATGCTTAACTATCATTTGCAACCCCATTCTCTGACTCAGCATCTGTGGCAAGTACGCCTTAGTTTTACACAACTGGATAATCAGAATTTCAGTCTGAGTTTACCCAGCTGGGTACCCGGTAGTTATATGATTCGTGATTTTGCCCGTCATATTGTCACTTTATCGGCCAGTTGCAACAATACACCGGCATCAGCTGAACAGATAAATAAAAATACCTGGGCTTGCAACGGACAGGCAGGTAACTGGGAGATCACTTATCTGGTATATGCTTTCGATACTTCAGTGCGCGGCTCTTTTTTAAATACTGAACGAGGTTTCTTTGATGGTGCCTGTCTGTTTTTACGTCATAATCAGCGTGAACAGGAGAATTGCCAGTTAATCATTACCGGTCTGCCTGAAAACTGGGATATTGCCACTACCATGCCGCAAACATCACAGCCCCATGTTTATCAGGTGAATAATTACCGCTCTTTAATTGATTATCCAGTGGAAATGGGCTATTTGCTGCGTCTGTCATTTAGTGCAGGCGGCATTGAACATGAAATTGTTATCAGCGGCCATTTCTCGTCTTTCGATCAGCAGCGTCTGGTAGATGATGTAAGCAAAATATGTGCCAGTGAAATTGCTATGTTTGCCGCACCGGCACCGTTTGAACGCTACAGCTTTTTACTTTTTGTCGGAAATGGCATTTATGGCGGGCTGGAACATAAATCTTCCTCTGCCCTCATGGCCGACCGGCATGATCTGCCGCAAAAAGACGGAAAAAATACCGACGCTTATATCACATTACTGGGTTTGTTCAGCCATGAATATTTTCATGCATGGAACGTAAAATCTATTATTCCTTCTGCATTTTTAAACAGCAAACTGGATGATGAAGCTTATACACAGCTGTTATGGGCTTTTGAAGGTATCACTTCCTATTATGATGACTGGTTTCTGGTACGCAGCGGTGTGATTACACCAGAACAGTATCTGCAATTACTGGCCAAAACCATTACCCGTGTGCAACAGGGTACCGGCCGTTTAAAGCAAAGCCTAGCAGATTCCAGCCTTACTGCATGGACAAAATATTACAAACAGAATGAAAACAGTGCCAACAGTATTGTCAGCTATTACCAGAAAGGCGCACTGGCAGCCCTGTGTCTCGATCACTATATCCGCCGGCATACCGGCCAGCAAAAAAATCTGGATGATATTATGCGTGCCCTGTATCAGGACTGGCGTCAGCGGAGTATGGGGCTGGCTGAAAATGAATGGCTGAAAATAGCCCAGCAAGCTACCGGAATAGACTTAACTCAAGTTTATCAGCAATATATTATGACCACGGCAGACTTGCCTCTGGCAGAACAACTACAGCAGGCTGGTGTACAGCTTCACTGGGCTGCCCTGCCTCGCCAGCATGGTGGTGCATATATTGAGCATTACTCCGTTGCCGAACAGCCCGGTGCAGATCTGAGTGCCCGCGTTCAGTCAGCCTCATTCGGCGTCAGCCTGCAACAAGTATTTAATCAAGGCAGTGCCGAGAATGCCGGTATGTGTGCCGGTGACCAGCTGATTGCTATTAATGATGAAATTATTACCGATTTTAATAAGCAGTGGGCACGTATTCATGTTGGTGAAACAGTACAGATACACTTCATCCGTGATGGTTTGCTGCGACAGACTACCTTACAGGCGCAGGCAGCATTAACAGATACTGCGCTGCTAAGTATTGATGATGTATTGCTGTTACAGCAATGGTTACAACCACAATCTTAAATTCAACCGCATATTTTTACCGTTATCTTTACAATGGTTTTAGAATGACAAAAATAGCGAACATTTTTTTATGGTGCTGCTTATGTTTAATCATTAGCAGCTGTCGATCCAATGATAATTCTAACCAGTTACCCGACAACTTTTATAAAGTATCTGACGATATATACCGGTCTGAACAACCTTCTTTAAAAGAGATTGAACAGCTTAATACGATAGGGATTAAAACGATAATTAATTTGCGTTTATGGCATAGTGATCGGGATAAACTGACCAATACCGGAATTGCTGAGGTTCGGATTAATATGCGGGCAGGTAAGGTTACTGATGAAAAAATAATTCAAATCCTTAAAGCCATCAAAAATTCGCCTAAACCGATATTAATTCATTGCTGGCATGGCAGTGACCGCACCGGAGTAGTTATCGCGATGTATCGGTTAATCTTTCAAAATTGGACTAAAAAACAGGTTATTGATGAATTAATGAAGCCTGAACTGGAACATCATTACAATGTTTACCCTAACATACAAAGGTATATTGAAGATGTTGATGTTGAAAAAATTCGTCAGGCTGTATTCGAATAATTCCGTGATGAAATAAATTAAAAGTATAGCATCAAATTAACAATCTGATTTGATAAAAAAATTCAAAGTGATATTGACTTTTATACTGGGAAATTGTGTATTCATGTCAGCCGATTTAAGTATAACTCTCGTTCTGCCGGGTTTATTATGGCCGCATCAAGAAGCTGCGTTACCTGACTTACAGCTACCGGCACTGAATACCTTGCGGCAATGGAGCAAGCATACATTACAAACCATAAACAGAAGTCAGTTATACCGGCAATATCTGTGGGAAGGTTCATGGGTACAACAGGCTCAGCAGCAATTAAACCTAAACCGGGAATATTGCGGCTTTATTGTCACACCTATAAACCAGACCGCCGGTATGCATCAGCTTCAGTATCTTGACGGAAATGCGCTTGGTTTGAATCCAGAAGAGGCAAAAGCTTTCTGTGAAGTATTGAGCACATGGTTACAGTCAGACGGCTGGCGGTTTTCTCCGGTCAGACCGGATTTATGGCTGGTTACCACGCCACGGGTAATTGATTTTACCCTGTCTTCTTTACTTGATTTGTCCGGCTGCATTGATGGCACCGTCAAACCTTCGGGTAAAGATGCAACCCTGATTCTGCAACAGCAAACTGAGCTGCAAATGTTGCTGCATCAGCATCCACTGAATCAGCAGCGCAGCACACGCGGTCTGCCCTCAATTAATAGTTTATGGTTTGAAAAAGACCTTATTGGCACAGCAAACCACGACACAAGAGTTTATACTAATAGCTCGTGGGCGTTGCATGCGCATGAACTACCAGTAAATTACGCAGCATTAATGGATACTCTGTCAGATTCAGACCGGCAGAAAATTGTATTGTTTAATGATAGTTTATGCTTACCAGTAAATCAGGGTGATGTTTATACCTATGCACAAATAATGCATCAATGGGAACAAGACTGGTGGCAACCTTTGCTGTCAGGATTAAAAAACAGACATATCAGCCAGCTGAATATCAGGTGTGAAGCCGGATTGCTTCCGATTCGCAAGCCCAGATTTCGTTTGTTCCGGACTAAAACCCAACCTTTTACCGGATTAAATTTATGAAGCCGGCACATATTATTACCCGTTCGGTAGATACTGATGCTATGCAAACTCTGCTTGCTCAGGGTGTTGATCCTCTGCTAGCCAAACTGTATGCAACACGAGCAGTTAAAAACAAAAGTGAAACTGAATACAATTTGTCTGCGCTGTTACCGTTTCAGAATTTGAAAAATATTCAGGCTGCCAGTGAGCGACTGGCCCAGGCAATCGAATGGCAGGAAAAAATTCTGATTGTTGCCGATTATGATGCAGACGGAGCCACAGCATGTGCCTTAGGGATACGCGGATTACAGGCAATGGGAGCGCAAACCGATTTTTTCGTCCCCAACCGGTTTGAACATGGTTATGGATTAACTGAACAAATTGCTGAGCTTGCTGCTCAGGCAGGTACAAACCTACTGCTTACCGTAGATAATGGTATTGCCAGTGTAGCCGGTGTACAACGCGCACAACAGCTAGGCATGGACGTTTTGATTACTGACCACCATCTGCCGGGTGAACAACTGCCTGAATGTATTATTGTTAATCCTAATCAGCCAGGTGATCAATTTCCCAGTAAAGCACTAGCTGGGGTGGGTGTGATGTTCTACGTACTAATGGCTTTACGTTACCATCTGCGCCAGCAAAACTGGTTTAGTAAACATCCGGAACCCAATCTTGCTCAATGGCTTGATCTGGTGGCACTGGGCACCATCGCCGATGTGGTACCTCTCGATCAGAATAATCGCCTGCTGGTAACTCAGGGACTCAGAAGAATTAAAGCTGATAAAATGCAAGCAGGAATACGCGCCTTGTTTGCAGTGGCCAAACGCAACCCGCAACAGGCACATGCATTTGATCTGGGTTTTGCTATCGGACCCCGTCTGAATGCTGCCGGCAGACTGGATGATATGAGTCTGGGTATAGCCTGTCTGTTGAGCGATGATATGGAAAGTGCAACCGATCTGGCTGAACAATTGAATGATCTGAATCATGAACGTCGTCAGATTCAGCGCAGCATGCAGGATGAAGCTAATCTGCAACTGGCCGGCTTCAATACAGAAAACAGCTATAGCATCGTTGCTTATCATGATAACTGGCATCAGGGAGTAACCGGAATTTTAGCAGGCCGGTTACGCGAAACCTTTCATCGACCCAGTATTGTTTTTGCTCAGGCGGAAGATGGTACATTACGCGGCTCCGGCCGGTCTATTACCGGTTTACATCTGCGTGATGCACTGGATATGGTCAGTAAACGCCGGCCGGATATTATCCAGAAGTTTGGCGGACATGCTATGGCTGCAGGCTTAAGTATTTCCGAAATACATCTGGCAGCTTTCCAAAATGAATTTGAGGCAGTCTGCCGGCAACTCATCCGGCCGGCAGATTTAAACTATACGTACCAGACTGATGGTTCATTAGACAATCAATATCTGAACTTAGCCACAGCACAGCAATTGGCGGCTCTGGTATGGGGCCAGAATTTTCCTGAACCCCGTTTTTGCGATGAATTTAAAGTAATCAGACAACAAATAGTGGGTACCGGCCATATTAAAGCAGTGTTACACAAGAACAACTGTGAATATGAAGTTATGTTTTTCCGCTGTACAGCCACCTTACCGGAACATATTCGCGTGGTTTACCGGCTAATTGCCAACCAGTGGCACCAGCAAATGGAATTACAGTTATATGCAGATTACTGGGAAATTTGTAATTAAACCGATATATAGGCTGTTTAAATACACAAATTCACTTATAATTAGCACAATTAAACATTAACATGAATTTACTCTGGTCTTTTATCTGATACAGGTTAGAAAAAAGTGTGCTGTATGCAGTAATATTTCAGTCAAACCTGAACAGGTACAGTATTTACCAGAATGTAAACTCAGAAGTTATGGAGACGGGAATTAATTTGTATGAGTCTTGGACTGATCAGGGTTTTATATAAGCACCAGATTATTGACGCAGAAAAAGCAGAAAAACTGCGTCAGGAACTGGAACAGAAACGTCCGGTTATACCGGCATTACTACAATCTGGAGCCATCAATGCTGATAAACTGGCCAGCTTTCTGTCCGGTGTATTTGGTATTCCTTACCTGAATCTGGAGCCATATAACCAAAGTCTGGTACCGCTGGATTTAATTAATCTGAAAATAATGCAGCAATACATTTGCGTGCCGCTATTCAAGCGCGGTAATCGACTGTTTTTGGCTGTATCTGATCCTACATCAATTCAGCATTACCAGAAAATTGCCACAGATGCCGGCTGCGTACTGAATCTGGTTATAGTCCGCGATAGTCAGTTACGCCAATTACTGGAAAATCTTGGTCAGGAATCCACCAACCTTCTGGAAGATATGGATTCAATTGGTGACTCCAGTGCTGTAGAAAATAACGCCATGTCTGCAGATGACGAAGATGGCGAAAATGGACCAATTGCAAAATTTGTTTTTAAAATACTAGGTGATGCATTAAATAGCGGCGCATCAGATATACATTTTGAATTTTATGAAGAAATGGCACGAGTACGCTTTCGCGTTGACGGACAGTTGCGTGAAGTGGTACGTATGCCACTGAATATTCGCAGCCAGATCGCTTCACGTATTAAAGTGATGGCCAAACTGGATATTTCAGAAAAACGTATTCCTCAGGACGGACGTATTCAGATTCAGTTCCGTAAAGGTGCCAAGCCAATTGATTTCCGTGTCAGCACACTGCCCACTCTGTTTGGGGAAAAAATCGTAATGCGTATCCTGAATTCGGATGCGGCTAGTCTGAATATTGAACAACTTGGTTTTGAGCCATTTCAGAAAGAATTACTGCTTGAGGCCATCCACCGTCCATACGGTATGGTGCTGGTTACCGGCCCTACCGGTTCCGGTAAAACCGTATCACTATATACCTGCCTTAATATTCTTAATACCGATAGTGTTAACATTTCCACTGCTGAAGACCCTGCGGAAATTAACCTGCCCGGTATTAATCAGGTAAATGTTAATGATAAACAGGGACTGACATTCGCTGCAGCGTTAAAATCATTTCTGCGCCAGGATCCGGATATCATTATGGTGGGGGAAATCCGTGATTTGGAAACCGCAGATATTGCCATTAAAGCTGCACAAACCGGTCATATGGTATTTTCAACTCTGCATACCAATAATGCCCCTGCTACATTATCTCGTATGCTGAATATGGGCGTTGCTCCGTTTAATATTGCCAGCTCAGTAAATCTGATTATGGCACAGCGTCTGGTGCGGCGTTTATGTACCTGCAAGGCACCGGCAGAGCGTCCGCCTGAATTTGCACTGAAAAAAGCAGGTTTTTCAGATGAAGATCTCGCCAAAGAATGGACATTTTATCGGCCGGTCGGCTGTGAAAGGTGTAAGGGTAAAGGCTATAAAGGACGTGCCGGCGTATATGAAGTTATGCCGGTCAGTGATGAAATGCAACGTATTATCATGAATAATGGTAATGAAGTAGATATCAGCACTCAGGCGCTCAAGGAAGGTCTGGTCGATTTACGCCATGCCGGTTTACTGAAAGTGATGGAAGGCATTACGTCTCTGGACGAGATTCTTGCAAGCACTAATGATTAAAACTGATTGTTCGCCTATACAATTAAGTCAATACTGTGAGAGAACACTATGAATAAACCCGTAGCAGTATCCAAAACCAAATCTTCCGGTACCAGTTTCAGTTTTGAAGGCAAAAACCTTAAAACTGAACAGATTGTACGCGGAGAAGTTGTCGCAAAAGACGAGGCTGATGCACGCGCCAAGCTAACCCGGCGTCAAATTCGTGTAATACAGATTGCCAAGGTCAAAAAACAGCGCCAAAAGAAAATCAGTCAGGCAGATATTACCGTCTTTACCCGGCAATTATCCACCATGATGAAATCCGGTCTGCCTATGATGCAGGCTTTCGATATTGCAGCCAAAGGCCATTCTAACCCGGCAATGACCCAGCTACTGTTGCAAATCCGCTCTGATGTTGAGCAAGGTACATCTCTGGCAGAGTCTTTTGCCAAACATCCGAAATATTTCGATCATTTTTACTGTAATCTGGTGCATGCGGGTGAAGCCGGTGGTGTACTAGAGGCTATTCTTGACAAGCTGTCGGTATATAAAGAAAAAACTCAGGGTATCAAGAAAAAAGTTAAAAGTGCCTTGACCTACCCAGCTGTGGTAGTAGTCGTAGCAATCGCACTGGTAATCGTCATGATGATGTTCGTATTACCTTCATTTGGTAAAGTTTACGAGAGTATGGGCGTACCATTACCTGGTTTGACTCAGTTCATGATGAATATTTCCAATTTCTTTGTACATTACGGCATATTTGTTATCATTGCACTGATAGGTGGTGTAATTGGCTTATTTAAATGGTATCAGAACTCAGATGATCTGAAAAAACGTTTTGATTATATGCTGTTAAAAATGCCTATTTTCGGCCAAATCGTTCGTAAAGCCACCATTGCACGCTGGTCTCGTACAACAGCAACTCTATTTGCAGCAGGCGTACCATTGGTAGAAGTTCTTGATTCAGTTGCCGGAGCCTCCGGTAATATTCGCTATGAAGAAGCTACTCAGGAAATCCGTGCCAAAGTTAATCAGGGTATATCTCTTACTTCTGCCATGCAGGCAACCGAATTATTTCCTAACATGGTGATGCAAATGGCTTCAATCGGTGAAGAATCAGGTTCTTTGGATGACATGCTCAATAAGGCCGCAGAATTCTATGAAGAAGATGTAGATACTGCCGTTGCACAACTGTCTTCATTGATGGAACCGATTATTATGGTTGTACTCGGTGGTATTGTCGGGATAATTCTGGTTGCCATGTATTTACCGCTATTTAATATCGGTAATGCCGTAGGTTAATACCTGATGTTAACTGATACTCTGTTTTTTAGCGTCATTGCATTAATATCGGGATGTGCTGTTGGCAGTTTTCTGAATGTTGTGATCTATCGTTTACCCATAATGATGGAACGAAGCTGGCAGGCAGAAGCACGAATGGCATTGCAACTGCCTGCAGAACACACCAGTCGCTTTAATCTCTGTGTTCCGCATTCAGCCTGCCCGCACTGTCAGCATAAAATCCGCTGGTGGCAGAATATACCTCTTGTCAGTTATATACTGCTACGCGGACGCTGTGCTTCATGTTCAGCATCCATCAGCCCGCGCTATTTTTGTGTAGAATTATTAACCGGTATTGCATTTGCTGCAGTAGTCTGGCGTTATGATGTCACACCTGTTGCTGCGGGCGGTCTGATACTGACTGCAGCATTGATTGCACTGACCTTTATAGATGCCGAAACCCAGCTGTTACCTGACCAAATCACCTTACCTCTACTCTGGCTGGGTTTACTGTTTAACTGGTATTGTGAATTTGTTCCCTTAGCTTCTGCTATCTGGGGCGCTGCATTAGGCTATCTGAGCTTGTGGTCACTTTTCTGGTTATTCAAACTACTAACCGGTAAAGATGGTATGGGTTATGGTGATTTTAAACTACTGGCTGCCCTTGGTGCGTGGATGGGTGCTTCTGCATTGCCTTTAATTGTATTTATGGCAGCAATTGTCGGTATTATTGCTTCACTTATTCTCAGAGTTGCCCGCAGCCAGCCTATGGCTTTTGGTCCGGCACTGGCCATTGCAGGCTGGATTGTGTGGATGACAAACAGTCAGATTAATCAGTTGATTCACTGGTGGCTGCGTCTTTCCGGGTTTAGTACATGACGTTCTGGATAGGTCTGTCCGGTGGCATAGGTAGTGGAAAATCTGCCGTAGCAAGCTGTTTTACTGCTCTGGGCATACCAGTACTGAATGCAGATGAAATCGCACACCAGCTTACTGCTCCTGGCGGTCTGGCGTTACCTGAAATCCGCAGACAGTGCGGGAATAATCTATTTCTTACTGACGGCAGTCTGGATCGGCCAAAACTGCGTAATTGGGTGTTTGCCGATTCACAGAATCGTATTCTGCTGGAAAATATTCTCCATCCGTTAATTCTGCAAAGTCTTCAGCAAGCAAAACAGCAAATCGTTTTGAATCAGCATTATGGAATTATTGAAATTCCTTTACTGGCAGAAAAACCAGAATTTCAACAACTGGTACAACGTATACTCATTATCGAAGCACCGGTTAACATATGTATTCAAAGAGTTCGGCAGCGTAGTAATCTGGACGAATCAACAATCCGTGCTATCATGGCGCAGCAGGCTGACAGCAATAGCCGGAAAGCCATTGCCGATGACATCATTATCAACGATGGCAACTGGCAGGAACTAAACCGGAAAGTTATCCAGCTGCATCATTTCTATCAAGCTCTAACACCAGCTAAGTTATGACAGATATTATCCATTTCGAACATCCTTTGTCTGAGCGCGTCCGTAATTTCCTGCGCATAGCACATCTGTTCAAACACTTCCATGAAGTAGTGATACGCAGTGAAATCTGGGCACATCATTGTGCATTATTCTCACTATTCGAAATCATGGAAGCAGCAGCACGTGCCGAATTGAAACTGGATATTCTGCAAGAACTGGAACGACAAAAAAGTCTGGCCAGACAACGTGGTGAAGAAGGTAAACATGTCTTGGTAGATATACAAACTGCAATTACAAATCTGCAAAGCGTTCAGCAAAAATTCGGACAGCATTTACGCGAAAATGAATGGCTGATGGCAATCAAGCAGCGCATGTTCGTACCCGGCGGCACCAGCCCGTATGATTTGCCTTCCTATTATTACTGGCAGCAAAAAAAGCCAGCAGAACGTGAATTACAGTTACGCCAGTGGATCCAGAGTCTGTTACCTACTTATGAAGCCATCAAACTGCTACTGGAAATTCTGCGTCAAAACAGTCTGTCTGTAGACTGTCTGGCAACAAGCGGAAGTTATCAGCATAACAGTCTTGGACAGAACATTCACCTACTAGGAATTAATGTTTCCCAGAATGCCACTGCACTGCCAGAAGTATCTGCTAATAAATATTTTACCCATATTCGCTTTTTACAGGCTTCACAACAACAGGCACGTGGCCAGGTTTTAAACACTGATATACCATTTACTCTGGTCATGTGCAGCTTTGATCCGGTAATCAAATAATGACTGAAAAAATCACCACTGTAATTTGCCCGATATGCGGGAAAAATGTTGACTGGACTCCGTCCAGCCGCTTTCGTCCGTTCTGTTCGGAGCGTTGCAAAATGATTGATCTGGGAGCATGGGCTAGTGAAAATTATAATCTGCCAGCCGATGAAGATCAGCCGCTAAGTGAAGAAATAACACCATCAAAGCATTGATAAACAGCGGCAAATATCACTTATAACCTCACAAATATTCAATTTTATGACTTCCCCTGCTCTTTGTATTAAACAAGCAGTAAAAACCTATGCTAATGGTTTTACTGCTTTAAAAGGTGTCAGCTTTAGCGTCCAGCCCGGTGAATTTTTTGGTTTACTCGGTCCTAACGGTGCCGGCAAAACTACTCTCATTTCCGCAATGGCCGGACTAAGCCGCCTGACTTCCGGACAAATCAGCATTTGTGGTCATGATGTACAACTGGAAGCAAACACTACCCGTAAACTTCTGGGTGTCGTTCCGCAGGAACTGGTTTTTGATCCTTTTTTTAACGTACGTGAAGCACTGAAATTTCAGTCCGGCTATTTTGGTCTGCGCAATAACGATGACTGGATAGATGAAATTATCTCCGGTCTCGGACTGACAGATAAAGCCGATACAAACACACGTAATCTGTCTGGCGGGATGAAACGCCGCGTTATGGTTGCTCTGGCTTTAGTACACCGGCCGCCTGTTATCGTACTGGATGAACCTACAGCCGGAGTAGACGTAGAATTACGTCAGAATCTGTGGCAGTTTATTACCCGGCTGAATACAGACGGCCATACCATTATTCTAACCACACATTATCTGGAAGAAGCACAATCATTATGCAATCGCATCGCCATGCTGAAACATGGCGAAATTGTTGCACTTGACAGCACACGCAACTTACTGGATACCGAAACAGAATTACGGCTGGCATTAACTACAGATCAAACATTACCGGATAATTTACGTCATTATCTGATTAAAGAAGATGATAATAACCATTATCTGCTTAAACTTGCTGACTACAACCAGCTAACAGCCTTGTTACAAATTCTGCAGACTCAGAGAATTAACGTTATCAATCTGAATATTCTGGAAAACGATCTGGAAAACGTCTTTCTGCGCCTGACCAGTGACCATGCGAAAGGCACAAAATGAATACAATTGGTTGCTACACCCTTTTTAAAAAAGAAGTATTGCGATTCTGGAAAGTAGGTTTTCAAACTTTATCTGCTCCTATCCTCACCGCCCTGTTGTATCAGCTGATATTTGCTCATGTAATGCAGGGGCGTCCTGATATATTACCGGGAGTCAGTTACAATGTATTTCTGATACCGGGTCTGGCTATGATGTCCATGCTGCAAAATGCTTTTGCCAACTCATCTTCCAGCCTGATTCAGTCACGGATTACCGGTAATCTGATATTTATTCTGTTGCCGCCATTGGGTACCATTGCTTTTTTCTGTGCTTATGTCGGCGCTTCCATCCTGCGCGGGCTAATGGTAGGTATTGGAGTCATAGCAGTAACGGCTTTTTTCGGATTATCCATGCCACATCATATCGGCTGGATCATAATATTTGCATTGCTCGGATGTGCCATTATGGGTATGTTTGGCTTACTTGCCGGCATTGTTGCAGAAAAATTTGATCAACTGGCCGCTTTTCAGAACTTTCTTATCATGCCTTTAACATTTCTGTCTGGTGTATTCTATTCCATCAACAGTCTGCCTGAATTCTGGCGCTCACTCAGCCATTTCAATCCGGTTTTTTATATGATTGACGGCTTCCGTTTTGGTTTTTTCGGCCAGAGTGATTCCTCTCCCTGGCTTGCACTAACGGTAGTCGGCAGCTTTGCCATCGTTTTGTGTATTCTTGTCTGCGGCATCCTGAAATCAGGCTGGAAATTACGCAATTAGACATAGCAAAACGCTATAATAGCCGCCTTACTAATAACTATTCCGGAGCCCGTTATGTTAACACCAGAAGAAGTTAAAACCATGATTGCAAACCTTCTGCCCTGTGAATATCTTGAGGTTGAAGGCGATGGTCATCATTTCTTTGCCCGGATTGTATCCAGTGCCTTTAACGGAAAAAACCGTCTGGCACGCCATCGTATGATTAAAGACGGACTGGCACAGCAGATTGCCAGTAATGAATTACATGCACTATCTATTACCACTGCCGCCACTCCTGACGAATGGGCTGTCAAACAGCATTAATCCGGCAAACAGACACTATTGCCATAATTGAGAATCCATATGGAAAAATTAAAAATCCGTGCTAACGGCGCATTACACGGTGAAATTGTTATTTCCGGCGCTAAAAATGCCGCTTTACCTTTGTTATGTGCCTCCTTACTGACTCGTGATACCCTGCATCTGACCAATGTGCCCATGCTGCGTGATGTTAAAACCACCCAAAAGCTGTTACAGGGCATGGGAGCACGTGTACTTACAGATAATATTCAGGAATTTGAAATAAACTGTAACAGTATCAATAATACCTGTGCACCATATGATCTGGTTAAAACCATGCGTGCATCTATTCTGGTACTGGGTCCCACACTGGCACACTTTGGTGAGGCTCAGGTCAGTCTGCCCGGAGGCTGTGCCATCGGATCGAGACCAGTAGACCAGCATCTCAAAGGGCTTGAAGCCATGGGGGCAGAAATCAGTATTGAGCATGGTTATGTCAAAGCCCGGGCAAAACGTCTGCAAGGTGCACATATTGTTATGGATATGGTTACCGTAACCGGCACAGAAAATCTGTTAATGGCTGCAACACTGGCAAACGGAACGACTATTCTGGAAAATGCTGCCATGGAACCGGAAGTTACCGATCTTGCCGATTGCCTGGTTAAAATGGGTGCCAATATTCAGGGAATAGGTACACCGACTCTTACTATTACCGGTGTAGAAAAGTTACACGGATGCAGTCACCGTGTCGTTCCCGACCGCATAGAAGCTGGAACTTTTTTGTGTGCAGTGGCTATGACCGGCGGCAAAGTCGTTCTTAAACATACTGCACCTAAAACCATGCAGGCTATTCTGGAAAAACTGAGTGAAGCCGGCGCAATTATTGAAGCCGGTGACGACTGGATCAGCATCGACATGCAACAGCGTCCCAAAGCTATCGATATCCGCACCCTCCCCTATCCGGCATTTCCTACCGATATGCAAGCACAATTTATGGTAATGAATAGTATTGCCAGCGGTAACAGTAAAGTAGTAGAAACCATTTTTGAAAACCGTTTTATGCATGTACCCGAACTTAATCGTATGGGTGCCCGGATATCAGCTGAAGGTAATACTGCAATTGTGGAGGGTGTAGAACAGTTATCCGGTACAACTGTTATGGCTACCGATTTACGTGCTTCTGCCAGTCTGGTACTTGCCGGTCTGGTGGCCAGTGGTGAAACTACTGTTGAACGTATTTATCATCTTGATCGCGGCTATGAAAATATAGAACAGAAGCTAGGCGGAGTGGGCGCAATTATTGAACGTGTCAGCGACCATTAATTAATCATCAGTAAATCGCAAGGACATATCCGCATATATATCCAGATATGTCCTTTTATACATGACGAAGCAATTAAAATTCAATTTGTCATAATTTAAATTTCATAAATATATTAAATAAATTAAAAATAAAATTAATTATGCATAATTTTTAATAAAAAACAGATATTTACATAATAAAAAAATCATAGTATTTTAAAAAAAATATAGATTATTTGATATAAATCAAATTTTATACCGGTTATACAGAGTATATATACTTTCAGATTATGATACATAAGGCTTTGATTTACAATGATTAAAACTTAAACATCATAATTAACGCTGATTCTGACCAGTCAGCAAACTTTATTTAAGAATATAAACTTTAATCAAGGAGATTCAGGATTATGGAAACTTTAAACAATTTATACAGACAGCAAAATAATTCCCAGCCAAAGACTGAAAAAAACTCTCTGAAATCAACAGTTTTTGCAGAAAGTCCGAATTCAGTAAACACTAATGGTCTTATTCAGGGTAATGACTGGGTAAAAGACAGGTACGTATTCAGAAACGGACACGGACAGCATACTATCAGTGATCAGGGGTACGATAGTTCTGACTTTTATTGGCAACAACAACGCAATGATATTGTTTTTGAAAATATCAATTCCGCTGAGGCATTATTTAAACGCTCCGGTAATAATCTGATTATCTACACTAATAACTCCAGAGACTCTGTTACCTTAAATGATTATTTTGACTATAGCAGAAACAGCCGTGCCTTTAACTTCATTTTCAATGATAAAACGATAACCTACGAAAATCTGAAAAGCAGTTATACCTTTAGTGTAAACGGCGATAATAATGACAATATCATTAATGGCTGGCAGGGTAAAGATCTTCTGTATGGAGGTTACGGTAACGATACCCTTAACGGCAACGACGGCGATGATACTCTCTACGGCGAAGCCGGCAATGATATCTTAAATGGTGGTAATGGTAACGACACCCTTTATGGAGGTACCGGTAATGATACGCTGAATGGAGCTGATGGCGACGATATTATCAACGGTGATGATGGAGACGATACTCTCTATGGCGATGCCGGTAATGACCAGCTCAATGGCGGTTACGGCAACGATACCCTGAACGGAGGTAATGGCAACGATATTCTTAATGGCGATG
The DNA here is from genome assembly GCF_016101225.1 of Snodgrassella sp. W8135. Taxonomy (NCBI): domain Bacteria; kingdom Pseudomonadati; phylum Pseudomonadota; class Betaproteobacteria; order Neisseriales; family Neisseriaceae; genus Snodgrassella; species Snodgrassella sp. W8135. The sequence goes on along the minus strand of NZ_JACFQX010000005.1, from coordinate 48,344 downwards.
GTGGAGATGATATTCTCTACGGTGATGCAGGTAATGATGTGCTTAATGGCGGTTACGGCAATGATACGATAACTGGCGGCACTGGTTTTGATATTCTCAATGGTGGCTACGGTAACGATATTCTCAATGGCGGCGATTACGAAAAAGATCAGTATATCTTCCAGCGGGGACATGGGCAGGATGTTATCAATGATAAAGGGGATGATTACGCCATTTCTTACTTACAACAAAAGCGCAATGATCTGGTCTTTCAGGGTGCCAATTCAGTAAATGCCCTATTTACCCGTGCCGGTAATGATCTGATCATCCGTGCCTACGGCACTACTGATTCCGTTACCTTGCCGGATTATTTTGATCTGAATAAAAGCAGCCGTGCCTTTAACTTTATCTTTGATGATAAAACCATCACTTACGAAAATCTCAAAACCGATTATGGTATTACATCCAATGGTGATGCCGGTAACAATACCCTTATCGGCTGGGTAGGTAAGGATATTATGAACGGGGGTTATGGTAATGATGTCCTGTGGGGCAGAAATGGTGATGATACCCTGAATGGCGGCGATGGCAATGACGAACTCAACGGAGAAAACGGTAACGATATTCTTAATGGCGGCTACGGTTATGACACATTAAATGGTGGTGCCGGCAATGATATTCTTAATGGCGGAGATTTTGAAAAAGATCGTTACCTGTTCCAAAAAGGGCACGGACAGGACATTATTAACGATATGAGTAAACCTAATCAGACTTCTGCAATTAATGACCTTGTCTTTCAGGGTGCGAAATCTGCGGATGCTGTCTTTACCCGCTCTGGCAATAATCTGATTATCAGTGCCTATGGTTCAAATGATTCTGTCACCTTAATTGATTATTTTGACTACACATTAGTTGATGATTATATCTACAAATTAGACAGTCGCGCATTTAATTTTATATTTGATGATACAACGATCACTTATGAATATCTCAAAAATAATTACACCTTTACTGCTAACGGCAATGATCAAAATAATACTATTAGAGGCTGGGAAGGCAAAAATATTCTGAATGGCGGTGCCGGCAATGATACATTATATGGTGATCGCAGTAATGATATTCTTATCGGCGGAACGGGTAATGACATACTCTACGGAGGAGGCGGGCAAAAAGACATTTTTCAGTTCGAAAAAGGACACGGACAAGACATTATCGGCCAAGGGATTTTTGTCAGTGATACAGCAAACAGTAATGATCTTATCTTTAAAGGAACCTACTCAGCCAATGCTGCATTCAGCCGGTATGGAGATGATTTGATTATCCATGCCTATGGTTCTGATGACTCTGTTACTATAAATGGTTATTTTCTCGGTAGCAATAAACAGGCTTTTAATTTTATCTTTGATGATAAAACCATTAATTATGAATATATAGTAAATAATTTTACTCTTACTCTTATAGGTGATAGTCGTAGAAACTACGAATATGGCTGGGAAGGCAAAAATATTTTCAATGGTGGTGCCGGTAATGATGTTCTATTTGGAAATGAACAAGATGATATTTTAAACGGCGATGACGGTGATGACTATTTAATTGGACGAGAGGGTAACGATACTCTTAATGGTGGTGCAGGCAATGATAGATTAGATGGTGGTGATGGTTCGGATATTCTCAATGGTGGTGCAGGTAATGATATTCTTGATGGTGGCCACAATGAAAAAGACACTTATTTGTTTCAGCGCGGGCACGGACAGGATATCATCCAAGAAAGTTATTATAGCAATGAATCTGTAGAGGTGAATGATGTTATATTCGAGGGAGCAAATTTTGCAAATGCAGCATTTACCCGTTCTGGTAATAATCTGGTTATCCATGCCTATGGTAGCGATGACTGTGTGACTATAAATAATTATTTTAATAGAACTGCAGCCTATAATTTTATTTTTAATGACAAAGTGATTACTTATTCCGACCTTGTTAATAACGATTACTCTTTTACTTCTATTGGTGATAATACCAATAATAAAATTTATGGCTGGGGTGGTAAAAATATTCTTAGCGGTGGTGGCGGTAATGATTTTCTATATGGGAAAAACAAAGACGATGTTCTGGATGGAGATGATGGCGATGACGAACTAAGCGGAGCAAACGGTGACGATATACTTAATGGCGGTGATGGCGATGACAAATTATATGGTGGCGAAGGTTCTGATGTTCTGATCGGAGGTGCTGGCAATGACCTCCTAAACGGTGGTTATAATGAAAAAGACACTTACCTGTTTCAGTATGGTCACGGACAGGATATTATTAATGAGGGATATTATGGCGATCAGACAACATATGCTAATGACGTTATTTTTGAAGATGCCTACTCTAGTGATGCTACTTTCACCCGTTCCGGAAACGATTTAATCATACATGCCTATCACTCCAATGACTCTGTCACTATAACCAATTATTTTAATTATCGTTTTCCACAATTTTATAATTTTATTTTTACTGATAAAACTATCGATTATGAATATCTTAAAAATAATTACACTTTTACGCCCACAGAGAATATTAATAAAAATATAACGGGTACCAATGGTAACGATATTCTGAACGGGGGTGTGGGTAATGATACTTTATACGGGCAAAGTGGCAATGATACTCTGAACGGAAATGATGGCAGCGATATCTTATGGGGTGAAGACGGCAATGATATCCTGAATGGCGGTAATGGCAATGATACCTTATGGGGCAATAGTGGTTATGACATACTGAACGGAGGTGGTGGTAATGATATCCTGAACGGAGGCAACAGAGAAAAAGACCGTTATCTGTTTCAGCGCGGACACGGACAGGATACTATCAATGATACTGGATACTTTAGCAACTCAAATGAAGTCGATGATATTGTTTTTGAAGATGCCAATTTTGCCGATGCAGTTTTTACCCGCTTTGGCAAAGATTTGATTGTTCGAGCCTATGGATCTAAAGATTCTGTTACTCTGACTGATTATTTCAACGGCTCAGATGCTTTCAACTTTATTTTTAACGATAAATCCATTGATTATCAATATATCATAAATAATTTCACTTTTACTGCAGATGGTGATGATACTGATAACACAATCAAAGGCTGGAGAAACGGTAAAAATATTCTGAATGGTGGCGATGGAAACGATATTCTGAACGGCGGAACTAAGGATGATGTGCTGAATGGCGGTGATGGCAACGATAGCTTGTATGGTGACGATGGTATTGACATCCTTAATGGCGGAGCCGGTAATGATTATCTGGATGGTGGTTATTCCGCAGATCGTTATTTATTTCAGCGCGGACACGGGCAAGACATTATTGATGATAGCTTTCCCTTCAATGATGTTAATGAAGTCGTTTTCCAAGGTGCTAAGTTTGCTGATGCCGTATTTACCAGCTCTGGCGAAAATCTGATTATTCATGCTTACGGTTCAAATGATTCTGTCACTATTAATGATTATTTCTATAATGGCACTTATAAACCGGCCAAAGCTTATAAATTCATTTTTGAAGATAGAATTATCACCTATCAAGATTTTCAGAATTATTATACCTATATTACCTATGGTGATAGCAGTAATGACACAATTAATGGCTGGGAGGGCAAAAACATTATCAGTGGCGGTGCCGGTAATGACACTCTTAACGGACAAAACAAGGATGATATTCTGAATGGCGATGATGGTGATGACAGATTATATGGTTGGAGCGGAAATGATATTCTGAATGGCGGTAACGGCGATGATTACCTATATGGAGGCAATGGCTTTGATATACTGAATGGCGGTGCCGGTAACGATTATTTGGATGGTGGTAGTAATGAAAAAGATCGTTATCTGTTTCAGCGTGGTCACGGACAGGATATTATCGATGATAGGGGGAATGATATATCCAGTGAATATAATGATATTGTTTTTGAGGGAACAAATCTTACCAATGCTGTATTTAGCCGTTCCGGTTATGATCTGATCGTGCGGGCATATGGTACTAATGATTCTGTAACTTTGAGTAGATACTTTGATTCTAGTGCACGAGCCCATTCTTTCAACTTTATATTTGATGATAAAACCATCAGCTATCAAGATATTATTAAAGGAAATTACTTGTCTGCCCAAACCAGTAAACCCGGCTATGGTCTAACTTCAAAAAGTTTACTTAACCGTGATTTATTGACCAGAAATTCTACTCCTGTAGCAAATGAAAGTCCGGCTGTAGCCAGTCAGGCTCAGCAACTGGCTTCGGCTATGTCCGGTTTTACCGCCAGACAGGATAGTTCTCTTTCCGGCATGCCAGATCAGATACAACAATTTGTTCAGCAAAATAATTTTGCTGCCTATTGGGGTAATTAAATCATCCATGATTTAATTAAAGCGGCTACCGAATATCATTTCGGTAGCCGTTTTTTATTTATTCAATATTTATTGTGATAAATTTTTTTGAGTTATATCTTTATTGGTATTGATAGCTTAGCTGCCATTTAATTAATCTTTTTTTCTGCAGATAAAAAAATACCTGCAATTAATATTCTCTGACTTAAAATATTTGAAATTATATAAATAAAAACAAATATATAACCGAAGCAGATTTTATTCTAACTTAATTCTTTATATGCTTTTAGTATAAGATTAATATAATTAAATCACGTAATCCACCATCTCCGGCAATCTGAACATAGTTAACCGCTGAGGTCTGAACCATACTGTCTGAGCCGGCTGCAATGACAGCGTACGAAACTCGGCCGGCGACAGCCATACCTGTATACGCTGATTATTATCCTCTCGGCGCAACCATAACCTTATTTGTGCACCGATAGCATGTATTTCTTCTACGCATGCACTGGCAATTACATTATCCTGAATATGTGTTAATACCTGTATTTCCTGAGGCCGAATATAAACAGCTACATTCTGACGGGCTTTTTCTCCTGTGGTAATCGGTTCATGATAATGCCCCAGACACAATTGCCCGTGTTCAATACAGGCATCTTCAAATACATTAACCTCACCCAGAAACTCGGTAACAAATACATTTTCAGGATTATCATACAAAGATGAGGCAGCTCCGCTTTGCTCAACTTTTCCCTGATTCATCACTACTATCTGGTCGGCCATTTCCAGCGCCTCTTCCTGATCATGTGTAACCAGTACACTGGTAATTCCCAGCTGATGATGAATTTCCAGCAGCCATTGGCGTAATTCCTTGCGCACCTTGGCATCCAGTGCACCAAACGGCTCATCCAGCAGCAGCAGCTTTGGTCTGGTTGCCAGAGCACGTGCCAGAGCAATACGCTGGCGCTGACCTCCGGATAGTTGCTGCGGATATACTTTAGCCAGCCAGTCAAGCTGCACCAGTTGTAATAATTCATGCACCCGGGCAGCTATTTCTGCTTTATTCGGGCGAATGCGTTTAGGCAGTACCTGTAAACCAAAAGCCACATTATCAAATACGGTCATATGCCTGAATAAGGCATAGTGCTGAAACATAAATCCGACCCGGCGCTCACGCACATGCAGATTACTGACCTCATCATCAGCAAAAAACAGCTCACCTGAATCTGCGCGTTCCAGCCCGGCAATGATACGTAATAAGGTGGTTTTTCCACAACCGGACGGACCAAGCAATGCCGTCAGTGAACCGGTTGGTACCTGCAGATTAATATTCTGCAAGGCATGATAATCACCATAATATTTATTTAATTGTTTAATACGAATACTCATAATCGCTACCCAGCACGGTACTTTACTTATTCAGTCGCTTACTGCAATCTGCTCGCGCCGTGCATCTTTGAACAAACGTGTCTGCCGCCAGTCGAGATACTTCTGTAATACCAACGTGCATAGAGCCAGCAAGGCCAGTAAACTGGAAACAGCAAATGCCCCTACCATGTTGTATTCGTTATACATCATCTCTACCAGTAAAGGCATTGTATTGGTTTCACCGCGGATATGGCCTGAAACCATGCTGACAGCCCCGAACTCACCCATTGCACGGGCATTAGTCAGAATAATGCCGTAAACCAGAGCCCATTTCAGATTAGGTAATGTGACACGCCAGAACATTTGCCAGCCACTGGCACCCAGTATCAGTGCAGCCTGTTCTTCACTACTTCCCTGAGCCTGCATTAAAGGGATGAGCTCACGCGCCACAAAAGGGAAAGTAACAAACAGAGTCGCCAGCACCATACCCGGTACTGCAAAAATAATCTGTATTCCATATGTTTCCATCCAGCCACCGAACCAGCTGTTACTACCGAAGAGTAAAACAAACATCAGACCCGCCACGACCGGTGAGACTGCAAATGGCAGATCCAGCAAGGTTGTCCATAACTGTTTACCACGAAATGAAAAATGGGTTAACAACCAGGCCATTGCCACACCCAGTATTACATTCACCGGCACAACAATAACAGTAATCAGCAAGGACAAACGAATAGCTGAGAGTGCCTCTTCATCAGTCAAAGCAGCCAGATACAATTGCCAGCCCTTTGCCAGCGCAAAACTGAATACTGATAACAGCGGCAAAAGTAACAGCAAACCCAGACACAGCAGCGTTATGCTTATCAGCAAGTAGCGCAGCCAGCGCGGTTCGGTAAGCAACTCATTGGTTTTAACTGTGCTCATCAGTATCGTCCCTGCATACGCCGGCTCAGACGCCATTGCCACAAATTCAGCATAAACAAAATGGTAAAGGAAATTATTAACATAAATAATGCGACTGCTGCCGCTGCAGGCAAATCAAACAATTCAAATTTACTGACAATAATCAGCGGCAGAATTTCTGATTTAAATGGCACATTACCGGCAATAAAAATTACGGAACCGTATTCTCCGGTAGCGCGCGCAAAAGCCATACCTGCCCCCATTACCAGTGCCGGTAAAACTTCCGGCAGCAGTACCCTGAATACAATGGTTAATCTGGAAGCGCCCAGAATAGCCGCAGCTTCTTCATATTCTCCTGATAATTCTGCCAGCACTGGCTGTACTGCGCGTACGACGAATGGCAGGCTTACCAGCAACAATGCCAGCCAGATACCTGCCGGTGTAAATGCTATCTGCAATCCAAACCGGGTTAATAACGCACCTATCCACCCTGTAGGTGCATATAAGGTAGCCAAAGCCACCCCTGTTACTGCAGTAGGTAAAGCAAACGGCAAATCCACCAATGCATTAACCAGATCCTTACCCCAGAAGTGGTAACGTACCAATATCCATGCCACCAAAGTTCCCAGCAGCACACTGGCCAGCATTGCCAGTAAAGACATTTTCAAAGTCAGCCATACCGCAGCAAGTGTCCTTGGTTCAGAAATGACTTGTATAAAACCATGCCAGCCTAGATCAGTAACAGTCCATACCAGCATCGTAAATGGCAACAGCACCAGTACTGACAGCGATAACACACTTATGCCGAGACTAAGCGAAAAACCGGGCAGTACAGATGGCTGTTTTAAAAACAGCATAACCTTCTCTCCCACAGACCTGGCAGGCACAAACAATACCGGTTGCTGTATCAGAAACACCGGCACACATTGGAAGCATCCTGTTCGGGCTATGTTCCAAGCGCAAAATACCAACCACAACAAGAAAATGAATTAACAAGTCAAAAAAAACAGAATGTAAAAATAAATTCAATCATTCTGTTAAATCAGAATCAGCCAACAATATAAAAGGCTGTTTGGGTGATTGAGAAAGAATATATTTTTGTAACCTAAGAAGCTGAGGTTATAACTCTTATCGAATCAGTAGTATTGCCCGTATCATCACCACGTAATATCATGGACGTAGGTTATTCAATATAAACACAAGTCTGCAAAAGCGAGAACACAATGCCAACATCACTTCTGGACGAGCGTAAAGATGCGCCCCTGTCGGCAGATATCAAATTCCTGACTGAAGCACTATTTAACGTCCTGCAAAATGAAACCACAGCTACTGTACAAACTGTATTGCGCCAGCTCCTCAGTGGTAATCAGCCACAAACCATCATTCAACAGGTGGTGCCCACTCTGGATTTACAACAACAGCAAGATTTGATTCGTGCATGCAGCCTGTTTGCACAAGTACTGAATATTGCCGAAGATGCCCACCATGAACGGCGGCGACAGGCATATGAAAATGACAGACAGCATCCCGGACGCACCAGTTTTACTCATGTTATCAACCAAATTCAGCAACAGCAGATTAGTGCTGCGCAACTGGAACAGATTTTGCAGCAAACCAGTATCAGTGCAGTGCTAACCGCTCATCCGACTGAAGTACAGCGCCAGTGCATTCTGTGCTTTCAGCGTCATATCCGCACTATTCTCAGTGAATATGACCATTCTGATAATCACTATAACGAACAGCTAAAGCAACAGGCTGAAGCTATTCTGCTGGCTTTATGGCAGACTGATGAAACACGCCATTTCAAAATCAGCGTAAGTGATGAAATTTATAATAGCGTTACCTATTTTCCATTAAGTTTTTTTAAAGCGGTACCAGCTCTTTACCGCAAACTGCAACAGCAGCTCACGAGTGCGTATCCGCAAATAACTCTTCCTGATGTACTCAGTATCGGTGGCTGGGTTGGCGGAGATCGTGACGGTAATCCGTATGTTAATGCAGATACTTTACAGGAAGCTTTCATCTTTCAGAGTGATACTTTGTTAAAGCATTATCATCAATGTCTGGATGAGCTGCACCAGCTGCTGCCGCTTTCTTCTCGTCGTGTTCAGATTGACAGCAGCGTGCATCATATGGCCGAGCAGTCGCCGGATACCGCAACGGCTCATAGCGAAGAACCATACCGCCGTGCTATTACCTATATACAGGCACGCCTGAATGCCACCTCACAGCAACTGAATATTGCTCCACACAACCAGCATCATGGTCTACCTCCATATAAACAACCGGCGGAACTTTTGCAGGAGCTTAATAATATAGCCAGCTCTTTACAACAAAATGGCAGTGCCCTGCTCACACAAGGCAAACTGGCTGACCTGATTCGTTCTGTTTCCCTGTTCGGTTTTCATCTGATGTCCATCGACTTGCGTCAGCATGCAGCCAAACATGCCGAAGTTGTAGCCGAGCTGTTTACACACGCCGGTCTTGAAACATTTGAGACATTAAGTGAAGCAGCCAAACAGCGCGTTCTGTTACGTGAATTAAGCACCCAGCGCCCGCTATACAGCCCTTATATTCAGTATAGTCCGCACACCATGCGTGAGCTGGCTATATTCCAAACTGCGGCGAATATTAAAAATAACTATGGTGAAACCGCTATCAATCAGTGCATTATTTCTAACGCCGAAACCGTTAGCGATATATTGGTGGTAGCGTTACTGCTGAAAGAAACCGGTTTACTGAGCATCAGTAATGAGAAACCGACCAGCCGGATTAATATTGTTCCTCTGTTTGAGACCATTGATGCCTTGCATAATTGCATCAGTATTATGGATAAATTGTTTAATCTGCCCTGGTATCGTGCTTTTTTGCGTAGTCGTGATAACCTGCAGGAAATTATGCTGGGCTACTCCGACAGTAATAAAGATGGTGGTTATGTAACCAGCCAGTGGTCACTTTATCAGGCTGAGTCGAGACTGGTACAACTATTTGGTCAGCACCATATCCGTCTGCGCCTGTTTCATGGCCGCGGTGGCAGTGTCGGTCGCGGTGGCGGACCTTCATTCGACGCAATCATGGCACAGCCGGCTGGCAGCGTAGCCGGACAAATACGCATTACTGAACAAGGAGAAGTTATTACCGCCAAATATGCTGATCCGACCAATGCAGAACGTAATCTTGAAGCACTCATTGCTGCTACGCTTGAAGCTACTGTTTTACCCATGCATAACAGTGAGCCTGACAGCGAACTGATGAATGCATTGTCTGCCAGCGCATTCACACATTACCGGCAATTAATTACCTTTCCGGGCTTTATTGATTATTTTCTGCAAACCAGCCCGATTCAGGAAATTGCGAGCCTGAATATTGGCAGCCGCCCCGCCAGCCGGAAAACACTGGCTAAAATTCAGGACTTACGCGCCATACCATGGGTATTCTCATGGACCCAGAACCGCCTGATGCTGCCGGCCTGGTATGGCTTCGGTAGTGCAGTAGCAGAACTGATTGAACAGGACAGTACCAATCTGCAACGCTTACAGCAGCAGGTCAAAAACAGTCCGTTTTTTCAAACCATGCTTTCCAACATGGATCAGGTCATGGCCAAAGCCGATCTTACTATTGCTGAGGCTTATGTAGATCTTGCCAGTGATCAGCAAGCTGCCAGAACCATTTACACCATGCTATCTGAAGAGTTTGAGCGCAGCCGGCAGGCTTTGCTTAATATTTTGCAACGTCAGCATTATCTGAGTGATAACCGCACTCTGGCACGTTCTCTGGCCTTGCGTATTCCTTATCTGAATGCACTGAACTGGTTGCAGATACATCTGCTGCAACAATTACGCCAGCAGCCGGATAATAGTGAGATACTCCAGCTCATCCATCTGACAATTAATGGTATTGCACAAGGGTTGCGTAATACCGGCTAGATATCATCCTGTTTTGCGGACAGTATTTCCATTCTGTCCGCTCATCACCAGTGCATATAACTTGAATTTTTCCAATGAAATATTTATTTTTATATCCAAAATAAAACACTTGGATATTGATATATAAATATATTTAATTTTTAGAAAAATCAATGTATTAAAATTAATAAATAAAAGTGATTACAAATCTGTTACAGTCGCTTGAAATCGATATACAACGACCCAATTTAATCATATAACTTACCCTTTTGCAGAGGAAAAAATATGCAACCGGAAAACAATACCGAAAACGAAACACAGGTTAACGATAATACCGAAACCACAGAACCAATTGTCGCTCCTGAAGCTACCATAGAAGAGTTACAGGAACGTATTAGCGAACTTGAAGGACAACTCAAAGACGAACAGTTACGTTCACTCGCCAATGAACAAAATCTGCGCAGACGTCATCAGGATGAACTGGAAAGCGCACACAAATTTGCTGGACAGAAATTTGCCAGTGCTATGTTGCCAGTTAAAGATTATCTGGAAATGGCCCTGCAAGATCAAAGCGGTAACTTTGACGCACTGAAAATGGGCGTACAAATGACGCTGACCGAATTACAAAAAGCTTTCGATCAGTCTAATATTAAAGAGATCGATCCTAAAGCCGGTGACAAACTTGATCCGCACCGTCATCAGGCCTTGCAAAGTGTAGAAAGTGAACAAGAACCCAATACAGTAGTTTCGGTAATGAAAAAAGGTTATACGCTGTCCGACCGTGTATTACGCCCTGCTATGGTAACTGTAGCTAAAGCTGCTGATACAGAATAAACTGTATTTTCTAAAAGCCGTCAGACATACTGTTGTTCTGACGGCTTTGTATATATAACGATTTTATATATATTCAATAAATTATTACCTGAGAATTCATCTGATAGAAACAGAATAAAACTGAAAATTTGCTATTTATTGTATTTTCCTAAAATAAACTCTTACTTTAAATCATTATTCAGCAATAATATTTATAGATATTAACAGCGTCATCCAACTCATTCTTTAATTGCATACCCTTTCAGAGCCATATCTTGGCTCTAAACACACTAACCTTACAAAATACCATTACTTAACTGCTACTGTCTTAAAATTACATCCGGTTGATTGTCATCTGGAGATAAACCTCTATCGGCTCCTGTTTACAGCAGATATCAGAGTAAGCATGCATATAAATTTTTCAGGGTCATCAATTATTGATTATCAGTACTAGTAAAATAATAGAATTATAGAACTTTAAAAATAACCAATTACACTGATTCATAAAAAATTTATTGTAAGCTGATTTTATAAATTTATTAGAACTTATAATTGATTATGGATCTTTATTTTACTAAATCTAATATCCACTCTATCCATTTTCTTACAGTAGAAGAACGTCGACTAATAGTTACATCTGAGTATGAGGGATATAAATTTGCTTCACGCATAATTTCTATAATTTTACTTTTTTGCACAGGTATATTTTTATTTTTGATATATTCTTTTAATACAGAATTAAATATCCTATGCTGAAGAATTAATTTGCAAAATTCCAATTGGCGATCTTGATAACCTAGTCCTAATATTCTTCTCCCATCTTTTGTAAGCAAATAATATGTATTATTTTCTTCCTCTTTTTTATCAATTAAACCAAGATAGCGTGCTGAATTAGCATAATAATCTGTTTGTCGTCTATCGAATGCATAATGCTCTGTTATTTCTCTGCAGCTTAACTCTTTTGTCACTAGAAGTTCACATAAATTTATTACTCGCTCAAATTTATCCGCCTGTGGAAAAGGAATCCCAGAATTATCGTCTAATACAACTGTTTCTTGTAGTACTCTTTCAATATCAGCCATTCTTATTTTAGTATCTTCAATGGCATACCGGCTATGTCTAATCTGTATTAAAGAATTATAATTTTTCAAGTCGGTAAATTCATATTCATATAAATTATATATACCATTAGAGTAAATAAAAAATATCGAACGCACTGGCTTTTGAATACGCTTTTTCCAAACCCGATATGGATAATAAATCTGTCTAATCAGAAAATCTTCAGATATATCCAGCTTTGCTTCTATTAATGCCAATGAATGTAACCCCTCATACCCGGCGTCAATTTCAATCTGAGATTTATTAACACAAATTTTCTGGGTTTGAGTTGGATAGAATATATTTTTTCCATGCTTATTTAAATTAATAAAAAAGTCAAAAGCACCTGAGCCTAATCTCCCTGCCACAGTTGGATTCAGTTCATTCTCATGCAAAAAATCAGCAATAATACCCGAAGTATAAGCACAATTTAAAGCTATTGCCTCACTGGTTATCTTGGATAAATCCAAACTTTCAATATAATCCGGTAAAGGCATTCTTTTAATAGGTGAATCAGCATTTATCTGCTTTAAATTCTGATATGCCTGAAAATTGCCAATAACATATCGGCCACGAGTAATAGGCAAGATAGTAAGATGGTTTTTAGAAAAAATTTCGGGTAAATTTACTGAATGATCAAATTTAGCCATTAATCTTGGTTCTTTTACTTCTTTTATTTGTTTTGCATCAATTTCAAAAGAACCATTGTCATCTACTTTTTTGGGTATATCATATTTTTCAAATAATAATTCCCATGCACCGTTAATACACAAATCTTTAGAATTACCCATAATTCCTTACAATCACCTCTTGTATTCTTCCGCGTTTGGATGCATCAGCTCCAACCAGACGTTTAGCAGAAATAATTTCGATATTATATTTGCTATATTGATCACAAATAAAATCAGTAGCCGAATTTGAAAGTATAAATTTAATACCACGTTCATTCAGCTCATCACAGCACTTACGTAACTTTATTTGCTCATCACGGGAAAATCCATCTTTTGTATAGCTGGTAAAATTGGCCGTAACAGATACAGGATCATAGGGTGGATCAAGATAAACAAATGCATTATCAGGCAGATTTTTTAAAATTTCTGCATAATCAACAGCATTGAATACTATTTCTGAGTTGTTAAAATAAAAACTAATAGCTCTTAAAACAGGTTCATTCACAATATTAGGATTTGCATAATTTCCAAACGGAACATTAAATTCACCTGAAGCATTAACCCTGAACAATCCATTAAAACACGTTTTGTTCAGGTAAATAATTCGTGCTGCTTTTTCAATATCGGAAAGATGAGTATATTTATCCTTATTTCTATCCCAACTGCGTATTTCATAAAACTGATCTTTATTATTCTGAAATTGTTTTAATTGTTCAATCAGAGCGTCAACATCATTTTTAATAACAGTGTAAACCCGAATTAGTTCATGATTAACATCATTAATACAGGCTGATTGAGGTTGTAATGCAAAAAATAATGCACCACCGCCCACAAAAGGTTCACAATAGACAGAATAATCTTTAGGCACTAAAGGAATTAAAGTATCAAGCAATTGACGTTTACCACCTGCCCATTTTAAAACCGGAGCTATCAATTGTTTTTTACTGTGTCTCATATATTTTATAACTCTATATTTAAATCTGATTAATCTGATAATGCTTAGTGTGAAAATGATAATTTACCGGATTCAATATTTGCTCACACGTCAATTTACTATCACTTAACATTCATCCATATTAGTTGCGATTGACATAATCAGCATAAACAAAGAGCATTACTCAACATTATAGAAATAAGCTACCAATTCAAAAATTATTTATGATATATAAATTAACATCTATAAAATACTTTTCACTTCAGCATCGAGCTCAAAAACGCCTGTGTTCGTGTATGCTGAGGATTAGCAAAAAAGCTGCTGGCTTCACCAGCCTCAACAATCACACCTTTATCCATAAACAGCACCTTATCAGCCACCTCACGCGCAAAACCCATTTCATGAGTGACCACAACCATAGTCATTCTGTCTTCAGCCAGTTGCTGCATCGTTTTCAATACTTCGCCGGTTAATTCAGGATCAAGCGCTGAAGTAGGTTCATCAAACAGCATAATTTGCGGCTGCATAGCCAGTGCACGGGCAATAGCAACCCGCTGTTTTTGTCCGCCGGATAATTGAGACGGAAAATAATCCTGTTTATTAGCCAGACCAACCTTGCGCAACAACTCCTGTGCCAGCGGAACAATCTCATCACGCTTCATTTTTTTCACAGTTATTGGTGCTTCAATGATATTTTGTAATACGGTCATGTGCGGAAACAGGTTGAACTGCTGAAAAACCATACCCATCCGAGTACAGATTTTTTTTATCAGGCCTTCAGATACATAATGGGCACGATTGTGGATATTGTTCTGTACCAGAAAATCATTTTCAATGGCGATACTCCCCGCATCTATCTTTTCTAGATAATTCAGACAACGCAATAATGTAGATTTGCCTGAACCGGAAGAACCGATAATGGCAACTACTTCTGAGCGTGCTACCTGAATATCGACGCCTTTGAGTACTTCAGTATTACCAAAAGCCTTATAAATACCGCGGGCATCTATCATTAAATCAGTCGTCGTAGCGTGCATAGCGTTTCTCCATTTTCTGGAAGCCCCAGGTCAGAATCAGGGTCATAATCAGGTAGAATGCAGCCGCCACAAAAAACGGCATCAGATTAAATTCACGCTGTACCAGCTGATAAGTTACCCGCATCACATCCTGTAATGCCAGCACATATACCAGCGATGTATCTTTAACCAGTGTAATCGTTTCATTGCTTAACGGCGGCAGAATTTTTTTCCACATTTGTGGTAAAACAATACGACGCATGGTTTGGCCGTAGCTCATCCCTAATGTCTTTGCTGCTTCATACTGTCCCTTACCTACCCCCTGAATTCCGGCACGGAAAATCTCTGCAAAATAAGCAGCATAGTTAAGCACAAACGCTACTACCGCTGTAGTATATGCCGGCAGTAAAATATTTACTGCCGGTAAAGCAAAGTAAATAAAGAAAATCTGCAACATTAAAGGTGTGCCGCGCATCACCCAGATATAAAAATTAACAATATAATCCAGCGCCCTGATTTCGGAAAGGCGCAATAATGCCAATACCAACCCTAACGGAATAGACAGTAATAGAGTAATGGCAAACAGGCTCAGAGTAATTTTTGCTCCTGTCCAGAGTTCAGGCAGCATATTTAACACATAATTCATGTGTATTCCTTAAAACAACAATAACGCTGCCTGAATAAATTCTATTCAGGCAGCGTTGATTCCAAAGTAAAACAACATTTATTTAATGATGTCTTTACCGAACCATTTCGTAGCAATTTTAGCAGATGTACCGTCTGCTTTCATACTATCCAGAGCCCCTTGAATTTTTTGCTCCAGAGCCTGATCATCTTTACGGAAAGCAACAGCATATTGCTCCGTACCAAAATTATCACCTAATACTTTATATTCATTAGGTTTTTTTGAAACATAATAGCGACCGACTACTTCATCTACAACCAGTGCATCTACACGTTTGGCGGATACATCCATTAATGCTGTCACATTATCTGCATATTTCTTCAATTCTTTGAATGATTTGGCTGTATTCTGATCAGCTTCTACTGCATCAACAGCACTACTGCCATCTTGAACCGCCACAATTTTACCATTCAGATCAGCTTTAGTATTAATTCCGCTATCGGGACGGACAACAATAATCTGATGATTGTCCATATACGGTTTGGATAATAATAATTGCTGCTGCCGCTGTGGAGTAATGGTTAATCCGTTCCACAGCATATCAACACGTTTACTGTTAAGCTCCGATTCTTTGGCACTCCAGTCGATTGGCTTAAGCTCAACATTCAGACCGGCACGCTTGGCTGCTTCACGAGCCATATCAATATCGAAACCAACCAACTCATTTTTTTCATTACGAAAGCCCATAGGCGGAAAGCTGTCATCCAGCCCCATTACTACCTTTTGACCTGTACTCTCACCGGAGCTGGAAGCAGTACCTGAGGCAGATTCACCACCACAGGCAGCTAACGCCACCGCAACTACAGAACCAAATAAAAAATTACGTATGGCGTTTTGCATATATAAAGTTCCTGATTTAAAGGTATTAGATAATTGTGTCATACACACTATACCGGAATTTTTTAACACTTTCATCTGCCGGCAATCAGGTATTTGCTGCAAATACCAGAACACATAGCAGACAAATACCAAGTTATTATTGGTCATTTTATCTCTGATTCAGCATGAAACGTGCTGATACTAACCATGGAGATTCATTGTGATATTATGCGGCAGCCGAATGCAACGCTTGATGGTTCATACGAAAAAACAGTTTACCATCCTCTTCAATACGCCGGATGGGCCATTGATATACTTCACTCAGCAAAGCAGATTGCATAACATCCTGAGGTGTTCCTGAAGCAACTATCTGTCCTTCATTCATTAATACAATAAAATCAGAATGATTTGCTGCCATAGTTAAATCATGCAGTACCATAACAACAGAAAAATCATCGTGATGCTCATGTAAATAATGCATCAGTTGGTGCTGATGACGAATATCCAGATGATTACATGGTTCATCAAGCAGTAGTAATGGTGCATTCTGAAGCAACGCACGTACCACATTAGCACGCTGCTGTTCACCTCCGGATAAACTGCCTATGCGTTGCTGTGCCAGTGAGCATAAGTCGAAAACATCAAGTAATTGCTGGAGCTTTGCTGCGGGTGCCCGGGCTTTCTTAAACCAACCGCCCTGAGGAGAGCAGCCAAGCTGCACATACTCAACTACCGTAAGCGGCAAATTATATTGTCCGTGCTGCCCCACCCATGCAATCTGCCGGCGCTTTAAACTATTGTCAACCGATTCTCCAAATAATTTGACACCGGAACCATGCAGACCTAACAGTGCACGCAGTAAAGTTGACTTACCTGCACCATTCGGCCCGATAATACTGATATGCTGATTGGCCGGTAAATCAAGTTGTGGTACCGATAAAATACAACGGCCACGTGGTTGTACATGTACATTGCGAATGGTAAATAAATTTTCCATATCCAGATCCTAGCGACGCAATGGCTGTAAAAACAACCACAGGAAAAATGGTCCGCCAAGTAAAGAAATTACGATACCTACAGGTAAATCAACCGGATAACTCAGCCAGCGCGATACACTGTCTACCAGCAGCAAAAATATTGCTCCCAGCCAGGCAGACAACAGAATAATTTTACGCCGGCTGCCGCCGCGATTACGGGCAACTACATTCGGTACCATCATACCCAGAAAACCAATAATACCGGCCATTGATACCGCTGCTCCGGTTAACAGAGCAGAGCCTATCACTGCCCATATCCGGGTACTCCCGACAGCAACACCCATACTAATGGCTGTTTCTTCTCCCAGCATCAGAATATCCAGTCGCCTGCCCACTGCCACCAGAACACACAACCCCAGCAGCATTACTACCAGTGCATACCATGGTGAAGTAAAGCCGGACTCAGCCAGACTGCCAGCAAGCCAGCTAGTTGCACTGCGTAAAACCATATCATCCGACATAAACAGAATCATGCTTACCAATGCACCACAAAAGGCACTGATAACAAAACCCATCACCAGTAGCCCCAATGTTCCTCCGCCTAGTAGACGATGTACCGTCAGAATCAGAACACATACCAGCAAAGCCCCCAGAAACGCAGCCATTGGTACTGTTACTGCACCCCAGCCACCTGCCAGGACGGCAATAACCCCCAGTGCGGCACCACCGGAGGTACCTATCAGGCTCGGATCCGCTAGCGGATTATCAAATAATGCCTGCAATGCAGCACCGGAAGCGGCCAGTGCGGCACCCACTATCAGCGCTACCAGTACTCGCGGCAGCCGGATACCTAGTGTTATCTCATCCATGGATTGCGGCCATTGCCAGCCACCCATACCCAGTCCCAGACAAAACCAGCTCAACAGTAAACTGAATAATATAGCGGCGATAAACCAAACCAGTTTAGGCCAGAACGCACTTTTCACCCTATTGTGATCAGGCGTACCGGCCGTTTGCTGCACTTGCGTCATAATTATTGTGCCAGTTTATAAAGTTTAGGAATAACCTGCGGAGTATTCAGGCCATAACGAAAAATATCATTTGACGGCATAAAATAGATTTTCTTTTGTTTTGCGGCTGGAGAAGCAGCAATTTCCGGCCGTTTAATCAAGCCCTGCACGCCGCCTGTCAGTTTTTGGTTGCGTTCGGCAATCAGAATGATATCCGGTTTCGCGGCCAGCCATGCCTCGCGTGACATCGGTTTCATACCTTCAATAGCAGCGGCTGCATTAATACCACCAGCCCTCCTGATGAGTTCATCCGCAGCAGTACCCCGGCCGGAAACATAACGACCATCATAGCTAATCAGATAGCGCTTACCGGTTTTCGGCATCTGTTTCACCTGACTGAGCCAGCGATCTGCCAATGCATTGGCTTCTTTACTCTTACCAATAAGCTGTCCGATCTGGCGAATACCGGCCGCATAGCCATTAATATCATCCTTTGGCGCAACATTCACCGCTTTAACACCTACCCGGTTCAGATTGGCGTAAATACTGGTTGGCTGTGCCATCCACGAACCCAGAACAAGAGTTGGTTTTCTGGCCGCAATCGGTTCCACACTCAGCCCGTGAAACAAGCCGATACTGGGCACATTCTTTAAAGCCGGATTAGTAGAAGCCCTCTCGCGCCCTACTACTTCTTTAGCACTACCCAACTCCACCACAATATCTGCCACATCAGGCGTCAGCGTAACAATACGAGCAGCAAACGCAAATGGAAAAGCAGCGCACATAGCCGCTGCCAACAGTAATTTTTTCATAATCCACCCTTTAATTACTCATATTACAATGGCAGATATCCATATTCCTAGTAATTTATGATTTCACCATAACTACAAAATGCATATCTGCCCCGGCTGCTTAGCCTGCTAACAAGCCATCCATCAGCTGATGCCATGATTGCATTTCATCATTACCTTCTTCACGGCGACCAAAAATTTGCACCACAGTTTGACGATTTTTGTCAAAACCTTCTATACAGGTCACATAACCTTCACTGATCGGACGACGTACCACCCAGGTTTCCACAATATCACTATCGCGCAGATGCAAATCAAAGCCTTCTTCCGGTACTTTGGCATCCAGTACATTCAGATAGCCATGTGAACGTACTACATTGTGTAGTTTACCGGTCTGAATCTGCACTAAGCCACGATTACCGACAAATACCATAATTTCCAGATTATTTGCCTGAACATACTGCAGAACTTCTTCCCATACACTGCGATCGACCTGCTTAGTGCTGCCTGCCGGTGCATGACGGTAAGACTGCTGGCGGTCAATTTTAAAAGTCTCCAGCAAACCACCAAAATGATGTACATCTTTCAGCTCATTCCAGCGCTCCTGAAAGGCCTGCTCGCGCTCTGGTGACAATGGTTCCGGTATCGTTACATTAATTTCCGGTGCCGGCAGAAATTCCGGTTTGCCACTGGTTGCGAATTCATCAATCAGAGCCTGCCATGCGTCTAGTTTAGTTTCATCACGCATGAAAATTTTTTCAATACTCATGCCGTATTCGTCATAAAACTGAATCGAACGCATGGTTCTTTCACCAATCACCACAGTTGTAGCGATAGCATGATGCCAGTTATGCAGGAAAAAACGTAAATCCAGCCCGCCCACATTCAGCGCCAGCCCTGTACGCGCAGTTAGCGTTACATGTTCATAAACACCAACTTTTTCATGTACTGCGGCATCATTACGCACCACACTCAAAACTTCTCCCAGGGTTTCCAGCTTAAGTACCAGATCGCGAATCCGGCTGCCCAGATAAACAGAGTCCGGAGCATCTGCCATTAATGCGCCTTCACTCACACCCAGATCAGCTGCTGCCTGACGCGGAAAGTACATTCCTCCTTCGACAGTTGCCTTTTTATCCAGATATTGTTGCCATAAACTCATGTCTCGTTCCTTTACAAAGTTATTATTGATAGTGATTTAGCAAATAATTCAGCTAATTATTTTAATTTCAGATTTATTTAAAAGGTGTAGCGCAACCCTACATTAAATGTCCGTCCCGGAGCTGAATAGAAATCAGCATTGTCTCTGGTTAACTTAGTCGCATTGCCGTCGCTTTGCCCAGAAGTGCCCGACTGACTGTTTACATTCGGCATCATGTAAGCAATATCTGCCCAGTTCCAGTATTTCTTATTAAAAACATTATTCACACCGGCACGGAAACTCAGATGCTTAGTTGGTTTCCAATAGCCACCCAAATCAACCAGCGCGTAATTTCTGGATGGATTATAGTAACTTGTTCCTTTTGGAACATTTTGAATGTCGCTATCATCTTTTTTCGCCACATAGGTTAAATCAACATTAGCTCCCCACACTTCCTTATCATAGGCAAGACCAAGTTTCACTTTAACCGGCATCACTGAGTTAAGCGGTCTGTCTACGCCTTCCTGGCGAATCGAGCCACGCGAATAGGCTATTGAACCATTTACTTTCCAGTCTGGCGCGAACTTCCAGCGTGCATATGCTTCACCGCCGTAAATATGTGCCTTACTGAAATTCTGTGCCTGCAATACCAGCGTCTGTTTACTGCCCGGACGGCTCCATACAGCATCAGCCGGTAGCTTCACCACATCAGAAATATTTACATAATCAATAAAGTTTTTATAGTGATTATCAAATCCGGCTATACCGTATTCAAAAACATCATTTTTACCGCGTAAACCAAGCTCAAAATTATTTGCAGTTTCCGCTTTTAGATTCGGATTACCCCAGGAGCTGTAGTTTCCCGGATTCCATGAAGAAGCCAGCTGCTGAGATGATGGCGCATTAAAACCACGGGCATACTGAAAATACGGTACCAGCAATGGAGTAATCTGATACGAAATACCCAGACGAGGTGTTAATGCACTTTGATGTTTTTTGCGCAATTCACCGATTTCACCATTGATTCCGGTTACAAAGCCATTGGAATTAGGCTTCATATTATAGTAAGCAGCCGATAAACCTGGACTGACAACCAAATTGCCCCATTGCAGATCTGCATCTATATACGCACTGGCCCGAATAGTAGTGTTATCGGCATTAGGCTTCGATCTGGCATAATATCCTTGCCAGTCACTAGTTAATTCATGGTGCGCAAAACTCAGACCATAGCGCCATTCCTGACTCAGACTACCTGTATCAAAATGCGATGACCAGTCTGTTGTCAATCCCCATACTTTATCTTTATTGGTAAAGTTAAAAACGCAACGATTATTCCGGTCAGGAACCATACTGGTACAACCTTTGACATAGTCACGCTGGGTACTTGAATCTGTTTTAGTCTGTTGCCAGTAAATCTGAGTTTTACCTGATTGAATCAATCCCTCATCACTGTGATAATCATGTCCCAGTGAAAACCGTGTTTTCTTGTTGTCATCTATACCGCGTACATCAGTATAGGTATTATTTACCTGAGACAATGAATCAGTCCACTGATTCCGGCTCAAATATTCAGCAGTAAAATTCAGGGTATTTTTGTCATTAATATCAAATTCGTGCTTAGTAAGAAAATACCGGCTATTGTGATCAACAGGGTCTGATTTAGTACGCAAAGCCCCTTTGCCGCCAATATTACCCCGGTTATCCACTTCATCACCTTTACGGTAAGTACCCAGTACCATTCCGCGCCAGCGGTCACTTCTCATTGCACCGACACCTGTTACCGCTGTAGATTTATCCACACTGTTATACTGAGTATCAATATAACCACCCTGATCTTTATCCTGCAAAATCTCATCGGGGGTAAGTGTGTGCATAGCAACAACACCGCCCAAACCAAAACCACGGGCATTTTTACTGATATCAACACTACTGAGCGCGGAAACATCCATAAAATTACCACGACCGAAAATCGCATACTGTCCCGTATGCTTCATTTCATTTGCTTCAGGCAACTCAATTCCATCAATGGTCATACCAACCCGGTTACCACTTAAACCACGAATATTGACACTGTCATTACCCTGTCGTGTACCCTGAGTATCCAATACCTCTACACCCGGAATATCTTTTAATGCCGTTTTTAAATCCACCGCACCTTGTTTCTTAATAGTATCTGCCTTAACTTTAGTATCTTTGAATACACTTGGCGTAACACGTTTACCCTCAACATGAATTGTTGGCAAATGAGCTTCGCCTTCGGCATAAACTACTGCAGGAAAGCCGATATAAGCTACAGCCAGCGCAATAATCTTGGGTGAGCGGCGCATATTAAGTTAACCCCTTTTGACACAAATTAATATAAAGATGCCGCATTGTAATCAATAATGATTCTTTTATACAAGTGCAAATAGGAATTATTCTTATTAATTTTAAGTCATATTTTTCTAATACTGCTCAGCTGCTTTTTACAGTATTCTCATAAATAACAATAAGCATAAATATGTTTTAAATCCGGACAGCTCGACCTTGCAGAAATATATTTTTTATTAATATAAAAACATTATTTCCTTATAATTATTAAAAATTACTCTTATATGAATAATATATACTTTATTTTATATTCTAAATTAATCTTTCAATCTTGCAACATAATGAATATTTATTTTAAAAAAAGCTTAATTTGATTAGCAACAGCTTCTGCTAATTTCACAGGTACAGCATTTCCGATCATTTTATAAGCTTCAGCTAACGAATTATAATAAAATTTAAAATTATCTGGAAAAGTCTGAATTCTTGCACATTCTCTTACAGACAATCGTCGATAAAATTTTTCTTTACCTTCAACAAATTGAAATTTATCTTTGCCCACATTTACCATAATTGGGGCTTGTGGATGGATAGGTGCATGCCTAGCTCCTGCTTGAATAGTAAAACTCTGTTGTTCCCATGTTCTAACTCTATTACGAGACATAAAAATGGTTGAAAAATCACCAATAAAATATTCATGATTTACTACAGCTAATTTATCCCCATGCGATTTGTTTTTTTCCATTGCCGGTACTGCTGTATTTTGTAAATCAAAAATCGAATCTTTCAATGTTAATTTTGTTTTTAATGGTGTAGGGAACTCAAATTTAACTTGTAAATCTTTTCTAAAACCAATATAAAATACACGTTTTCTATCTTGAGGCACCCCGTAATCAGAAGCATTTAAAGTTTGAATAAATACATCATATCCTATGCCTGCATTACCAAATAAATGTATTATATTTTGAACTGCTTCTAAATGTCGCTTTGACATCATGCCCGAAACATTTTCTGCAACAAAAAATTTAGGTTGTATCTCTTCTAAAAGGCGAATAAACTCAAAAAATAACTTACCTCTATCATCGCTTATTCCTCTAAGTGCACCAGCCTCAGACCAACTTTGACAGGGAGGACCGCCTATAACGCCGTCAATTTCTTTACTATTTTTCAAAAATACGTCTGATTTTATATTTCTAATATCGCCTTTAATTAAAGGAGCAGTATGGTTTTTTTCATAGGTCTCCCATATAGATTTATCATATTCATTTGCAACGACTATTTCAAACCCGGCATTTTTAAACCCTAAATCAAGCCCGCCAGCACCTGAAAATAAAGAAATAATATTCATTTTATCAACTCTGTTTTATTGTAAGAAAAAAGTAATCAGTTTAGCATCTTTTAATTGAGCCGGATTATCTGGACATTTAATTCTTACGTCTTTTATCACAAGATTTTCTAAATATTTTTCCGTTTTTTCTAACTCATTACGATCCTCTTCACTAAATGACATATATTTATCTATGTTAATTAATGCCATTAAGTTGAATGTAGCTTGTTTTTGAGGTTGATAAATATAATTGAAAACTTTTATAGGATTTTCTATATGCCACATTCCACGTATTCTCAAATATGTTATTCCTAAAGTATCAACTTTATTTACTCTACCTAATTCTTTTGTTTCAGAAAATTCGACTTCATCTATAGTTAATATTCCCTCTTTAATCTTTAATTTAATTCTTTCATAAGTCTCTAAATTATCGGCATAATCAATACCATAAACAAAACATAAAGAATTGAGTATATTTTGTTTATTGATTTGACCAATTGCATAAATTATATCTTTTTCAACCCAATCTTCACAAGAAACACAAGCTGTAGCAAGCATAGGGTTATCAGGATATAATTTAGCTTTCGGATAAGATGAATTTAAAGCTAGAGGAGCCCCAAAAGTTTCAATTTTTTTAATTTCAATTGCATCACCAGCACGTATCATTGCATCAGGAGGATTATTTTGATTTCCTAAATAACTGAACAATTCACATCGTTTTTCAAGACGTATTTGTTCATTTGTCTCATTAAAAGTTCCACAAAAGAGATCTATAATAAATTTTTCGAGTCCCTCTCCTTGATTGTTAGCACGATTTTTTCCTTCATTCATTTTTACTATTTGAATAATTGGTAATTTAACTAAATGTACGATTGCCTTTATTAAATTAGTTTTCATTTACATATTCTTTTAACTTAAATACAATATTATACCAAAATCAATATTAAGTACTTAATAATAAATATTCTGTGTTAATTGATATTATTAGTTAAATGGCATAAAATAATTGATTTCTATATAATAAGTATTTCTCATTATGGCTTAATGTCGGTTTATTATTGCCTGATTCAGATTATTATCTTTTTAACATTCTAAATATATCAATGAGAACCAGACAAATGCAAAAATACTTCCTGAAACAATAATCATCATAATTAAAATTATACATCCGGATTACAAAACAGAGCAGCCTGCTACCAGAACTTAATCAGGCTATATTACAATTATTCCATTATTTATATTGATTATCACAGACAGCCATGCAACTTGATCGTACTCTTCAGTATCAGATTCTTACCGAACTTACCAATTGTTTTCCGAATCCCTCATCGCAGGAATTTTTTGACCAGTTAGTAACACAACATAGCCTTGATCATGTACTGGGCAATCTTATCTATCTGGACGGACACGGATTAATTCAGTTAAAAATCGATCAGGGATTTAATTATAAAGAAATTCTCTGGACACTAACCGAACCAACCGTAAAGGCATTTGATTTTCTGGCAGACGATGGTGGTTTAGCAGCTATTCTGCAGACCGGAACAGAAAAACCGAATAATAAATAGGCAAATTCCTAACTTGGTCAGTAAATTTAATAAAAATGAGACATTAAAGTATATAAAATCATTTGTTTTTATGTATTCTAATGGTAGAAATGTATTTAGTTTGGTAAATTACAGATTCTGAATTATTGTTAACTGATTCATATTGCTTTTTTCTGTAAGATTACGAAAGAAAGTAATATAGCAGGTGATTATCTTGCATAAAAGTACAAACCTTCATATCTTTTCGCTCAAAGAGAAAATCTATCTTTTTTTTTCATCATTTTATTACCACTTATTAGCATTCGCCTAAGCATTTACTATTATCCCTCCTCATCACAAATCCAGAGCATCAATCAGGAAATCTTTCAGCTTTCATTACAACAGCAAGAGTTACTACAGCAGCCTGAAAGTTATGAGAATAACTGCAAGCGTCAGCAAATAAAGCAAGAAATTAAAAAGCATAATTTCGCACTTACATATGCCAGACCACTCGCTGCAGGTGGCATAGTTAGCGGTATTATGTGTCTTTTTTCCGGAGTAGTTGCTTTATTCCTGATTCAGCATTTGGGTAGAAAAGCAGATAAATCTTTAAAACAATTGCGCATTAATTTTACTCGTGCGTCGCATATGATACAGGCAATTTTGCTGATATTGCCCATCAGTCTTATTCTGTCTTTTTTATTCGTTTTCATAATACTTACTGATGGTACAAGACCGGAGAAGGCAATCATCCCTCTGTTTGTTGTAGCAGGATTATGCTTTTTCTATTTACACAGATATAACAAACAGGATAATACAGGAACAGCCAGAGTAAGCGGTGTGCTGATCACGACTGAAACCAATCCGGCATTATGGAAATTAATTAGGGAAATTGTACAAAAACTTGGGTTAAACGCTATGCCAAACCATATTGTACTTTGCATAGGAAATGGCTTCAGGGTAAGTAATAAAGCAGTTCGTCTGTATCCGGACAGGATAGTATTAACAGGAAATACTTTATATCTGGACAGTACTTATATTAATTATTTAACCTTAGCAGAATTATCCAGCATAATTGCGCAGAGATTAAGTCATATTGCCAGTAATGATTTAAATGTATCTGCAAATTTTAATCGTCAGATTGATAAGTTAACTGAAACAGCTAATTTTTTATACCAGAATTATTTATCCTATTCTTTATTCGAAAATTATTTATTCTACCCTCCGTATTTGCTAGCCAAATATTTTTATTGTTCGTTTAACAAAGCAATTCATTGGTGGTATCGTTCCACAGAAGCTATAGCGGATTTAAATGTTTTAAAAGTTACTCATAAAGAGCAATTTGCTTTAGCCTTAAGTAAAATGCATCTTTTGCAAACACGAATTAATCAGGCATTGGAAAATTATTACTATAAAACACATATAAACTTTCTGCCTTTAGATTATGTTACACACTATGTAGAACACTCAGAAACACCATCGCTTAGCAAACTTCTAAAAAAATCACCTTCTGTTTATGCCCGGCACCCGACTTTAGCTCAACGACTGTCTTACATTAAATATAGCGAACTAAACCGTTTGAGTGGTTTGCTCATCAACATTAGTCCGACCACGCTTCTGAAAGATTTATTTAGTAAAGAACTAAACATCCTGCAATCAGATTATCAAAATGATATACAGGAAACAGCAGAAACTAAATTAAATTATCTGAAACATATCAGTAGTCAACCTCAGGAAACCATTACCTTAAAACAGGGCGGAATAATCAGATTGTTTCTGCGATCCCTGCTGGCAGGTCTGTTTATCTTAATAACATATGCTTGTATTACAACTGATAAAGCACATGATTCAGAGTGGCTGATAAGTGTCATTATCCTCTCAATGATCAGTGCTTTTTGCTTATTCAGATGCTACAAAATGTATAAAATCATTGGTTCAGCACTAATTACCATGAAGCCACGCGGATTAATTCTTCCCTGCTTTGATAAAGCTATTCCATGGAAGCAAATAGACTCTTTTGAGATAACTGGCCAAATGTATAAAAAGCTAAATCTTTATCTCAATCCAACATTCAAACCGGGAGAATTCAAACCATGTAACGCAAAAATAAAATATAACAAACGAAATAATCATATCCAGATAACTGCATATGAAATCAGAGGCAAATTAAAGTTACCGGATTGTGAGTCTTTAATATCAGACTACATAAGAGTTGCTCATGCCCGACTAGAGCTGCAGTTATTTACAACAGAAAAATAATCAGCTACATAAACGATAATAAATAGTAAGCAGATAAATTTATTCAATATATATTTATTGAAAACAACTGTATACTATTGTTGTCAGTACATCTTATAGCTGGTTCAATTTTTTTCTGCTAGTTGTCTGGCTTTCTTTTAACCTTTACCGGTTAATTTATCCGGGGTGCCGCTGGCTGAGATTACACCCGTAGAACCTGATGCGGTTAGTACCGCCGAAGGGAGTATAAAACACGCTTTTTTTCAAATAATAAGTCTGTTTTGTTACTCCTTAATATATTATTTATTAAAGGAGCTTTTTTTATGCCATCATTTCAATCACTCACAGAAGCCTGTCAGGATGAATGGAACCGCTATATTCAGCATGATTTTATCTGCCAGCTGGGTAAAGGAATATTAGATAAATCGTGTTTTCAGCATTATTTAAAACAGGATTATCTTTTTTTAATTCAGTTTGCGCGTGCATGGGGACTCGCGGTTTATAAAAGCCATGATGTATTTGAAATACGCAAGGCATTAGCAGGTCTCAAGGCTATTATGGATACTGAGCTGGAATTACATATACAGTATTGTAAGGAATGGGGCATAAGTGAACAGGAACTTAATACTCTGCCCGAAGCCAAAGGAAATATTGCATATTCACGCTATATACTCGATGCCGGACAACAGGGTGATTTATTGGATTTACATGTTGCACTGGCACCATGCTTAATCGGATATGGAATTATTGCCTGCTGGCTTAAAGATCAGCCATGGTATCAAACAATTAATAACCCTTATCAAAGCTGGGTAGAAATGTACGCAAATGATGAATTTCAGATTGCTATGCAGGAAGAGATTGACTGGATTAATCAGCGTTTAGCCGATGTTGATTCACAGCGCTTTCAGCAACTGAGCAAAATTTTTACTAAAGCGACGCAATTAGAAGCTGATTTCTGGCAAATGGGGCTGGATAAGAGTTACTAAATACTTGATATGCATAATTTTCCCACCAGGATAACTGATGGGAAAGCTTAATAATATTCATATTAAATATTATTATACTAAAGTGAATTTAAATATTAAACAACACTACCATTTGTATTATTGATTATTCTCTATAAAAAATTGTTTATTTAAAAACTCTGCTTCAACATTTATATTAATCAGATTTCCAATTAATCAAAACGCAGTACATCTGAAATTGAAATTTTCTGCTTTGTAATATTCCAGACAAAATTAATCAATAATGGGGCGGAATTTCATCAGCCGGATTAAATGGTTCGTTACCATTTTCTATCTTGTCTGGCAGACGCTGGTACAGCAGACGCAGTTGTGCCTGCTGTAAATCCAGAGTTTGCTGAATTCGTGCTATGGTATCACTCAGACTCTGGATAGTTTCCGCCTGTAGCGCACTTTCAATTTCCAGCTCTTCGATTCGGTGTTGTAATGCTTCCAGGATTTCAGGCATATTATTGTCCATTGTTTGATTATTTAATCTTTACCGGCAAAGATAATCTGGTTTTGATTATTTGTAATAAAAAAACCTGAGCAATAAACTGCTCAGGTTTTTCAAACCAGTAAGAAATAATTATTTCAGTTTGGTTTCTTTGTACAGTACATGTTTACGCACTACCGGATCGAATTTTTTGATTTCAAATTTACCAGACATGGTGCGTTTATTTTTGGTAGTGGTGTAGAAATGACCAGTACCAGCAGAAGATTCCAGTTTAATTTTGTCGCGCATTGCTCTATCCTTAAATCACAATATGATTAAGCTTCACCGCGAGCGCGCAGGTCGGCCAATACTACATCGATACCTACCTTGTCGATTGTACGCAAGGCGGCGTTAGAAACGCGCAGGCGTACCCAACGGTTTTCACTTTCAACCCAGAAACGACGTGATTGCAGATTAGGCAAGAAACGGCGTTTGGTTTTATTGTTGGCGTGTGACACGTTGTTGCCACTCATCGGGCGCTTACCGGTCACTTTACATACACGTGCCATGGTTAACTCCAAACTTCTAATAATTTTGTAAAACGCGATTTATACCATGAAAAGCGGAATCTATTCAAGGGTTAAATCATTTTGTATGACATGAACAGCTGAAAATGTTGCTGTTGAATCAGGCAAACTGTAGTAAGTACAGATTTGATACAGGCTGATTACCGGTTCAGGTTACTGCCTGTACTGTATTTTCAGTAAGCTGCTTATGCCGTCAGACGGATGGCAGAGAATACTGCCATCCGGATTTCAGACAATTACCGCACTGTGGTTGTGGTAGTAGTTGTCGTGGTAACGCTAGTGTTTTCTGCAGGTGTGACTGTTTGCTGATTCAGACCGCCACCCAGTGCTTTATAAAGATCGGCACGGTTTTCCAGCAGAGTTTGCTGTGTATTGAGTAGTGCCTGCTGTGCAGCATAACTGTCACGTTCTGCATCTAGTTGTTCCAGTGAGCTGGCTATGCCGTGTTTATACCGTAACTGTGTGAGCTTGTAGCGATTAGTTTGTGCCTGTTCACCACGTGATTTTGCCTCATACTGCTTTTTAAGGGAATCACGTGCCACCAGTGCATCGGCCACATCACGGAAAGCAGCCTGTACAGTTTGCTCATACTGGGCTACAGCAATGTTTTTACGCGCTGTTGCCAGATCCAGATTACCTTTGTTTTGCCCCCATGTGAAAATCGGCAGGGTAATCTGTGGCGTAAAGCTCCATGTACGGTTCGGACCATTGAACAGATGACCAATATCGTTGCTGCCGGAACCAATACTGCCGGTCAGGCTGATGCGCGGGAAAAATGCTGCCCGCGCCGCGCCGATGTTGGCATTAGCAGATTTAAGCGCAAACTCAGCTGCACGTACATCCGGCCGCTGATACAGGATGGTCGACGGCAAACCGGCTGGCAGCTCCGCATTCACAAACTGGCGGCTCAGTGGTGCTGCTGCCGGTAAATCGTCCGGCAATGGTTTACCCACCAGCAAAGTTAAGGCATTGTGAGCCTGTTCACGCGCCTGTTTAGCCGCAGCATAATCGGCACGGGCTGTTTCGATTTGTGCTTCTGCTACATCTACCTGTACCTGTGAAATCACACCGGATCTGAATTGCAGATCAGTCAGACGCTTGCTTTCTTCACGTGATTTTAATACACGGCTGGATAAGTCCATTTGTGCCTGAGCAATACGCTCAGCAAAGTAGGCTTTGGCCACGCTGGCAATCAGGCTGATCTGGGTAGAATCGCGCACCTGCTTTTGCTGGAAATACTGATTCAGAGCCGCATCAGACAGGCT
Source organism: Snodgrassella sp. W8135 (assembly GCF_016101225.1). Classification (NCBI taxonomy): domain Bacteria; kingdom Pseudomonadati; phylum Pseudomonadota; class Betaproteobacteria; order Neisseriales; family Neisseriaceae; genus Snodgrassella; species Snodgrassella sp. W8135. The sequence goes on along the minus strand of NZ_JACFQX010000005.1, from coordinate 17,198 downwards.
TTTAACCCGTCCGAATAAATCCAGCTCAAATGCGGTCACACCTAAACCGACATTATATGATTCTGCAATATAGCTGGTTTGCTGGCCCGCAGCATCGCGCATAGCACTTAAGTCCTGCGCAACACGCGAACGTCCGCCATTACCTGTCGCACCTAATGCAGGCAGGCGGTCTGCACGCTGAATAGCATACTGAGCCCGAACCGCTTCCACGTTTAATGCGGCCACACGTAAATCACGGTTATTAATTAAAGCCAGATTGATAATCTGTTTCAAACGCTCATCAGCAAAGTAGTCCTGCCAGCCAAGATTGGCGGCAGCCACTGAACCGGCATACCGGTCATTGGCTGCTGCACCTGGAAAGGTTTCTGCCAGCTCTACTTTCGGCTGATGATAGCGGGGTGCCATCGAACAGGCAGACACTACTCCGGCAACTAATACAGCCAGCAGAGTAGGTTTCACTATGTGTTTCATGCTTTATCCTCTTTGTCTGTCTGATTGGCAGACTGCACACTGACACTGCCATCACTGTTTACTGTCATCGGCAGATTTTTGTCATTGTCAGGAGTACCGCCATTTTTGTCGTTCTTTTTCCTGCTGAACAGACTGCGTACAGTTGAATAGAATACAGGTACAAAGAACAGAGCCAGACAGGTACCCACTAACATTCCCCACAATACGCTGGTACCAATGGCTCGCTGACTCGCAGAAGAGGCACCACTGGCAAAGTACAGAGGCACTACACCCATAATGAACGCAATGGATGTCATCAGAATCGGACGGAAACGCAGGTGAGCGGCAGCCAGTGCAGCTTCAAGCGGACTTTTACCCTGCTCTTGCAACTCCTTGGCAAACTCCACAATCAGAATGGCGTTTTTAGCACTCAGACCAATTACGGTAATTAACCCCACCTGAAAATAAACGTCGTTCTCCATACCGCGCATCCATGTACCCAGCACGACACCAAGCAGACCCAGCGGTACTACCAGCATTACGGATAATGGAATTGTCCAGCTTTCGTATAGTGCGGCCAGACACAGGAATACAGCCAGCAGTGAGAACATATAGAGGATGGTAGACTGGTTACCCGCATCTTTTTCCTCTTTAGACAGACCTGTCCACTCATAACCAAAACCATCCGGCAGCTTGCTGGCAATTTTTTCCATTTCATTCATGGCATCACCAGTACTGTATCCCGGAGCAGCATTACCGGTAATCGCCATAGCGGTATAGCCATTGTAGCGGACAGTTTGTGCCGGGCCGGTAATCCAGCGTGTCTTCATGATGCCGGATAATGGTACTGGCTGTCCCTGTGCATTATTAACGGTAAGCTTGCTCAGGTCTTCAGGTGTCATACGGGAAGCCACATCTGCCTGTACAATTACGCGCTGCATACGTCCTTTATTCGGGAAGTCGTTAACGTAGTTGGAACCTAGAGCAGTACTTAATACAGTTGAAATATCACCGAATGACACGCCTTGTGCATTAGCAGCATCGCGGTCGATATCAATCTGCAATTGCGGTTCATCTTCCATACCGTCCGGACGTACCTGTGTCAGCACTTTACTTTCACGCGCCATACCCAGCAGCTGATTACGCGCGGCCAGTAACGCCTCATGACCTTTACCGCCACGGTCTTGCAGCCGGAAGCTAAAGCCGGTACTGGTACCCAGTTCAGGAATGGATGGCGGTACCAGAGCAAAGATATAACCATCACGTACTGAACCCATCATAGCACCGGTAATACGGTTAGCCAGTGAATTGGCGCTGTGTTCCGCACCGCTACGTTCTGACCAGTCTTTCAATACAAGGAAGCTCAGACCAACGTTCTGCCCCTGACCGGTCATACTGAAGCCCAGTACGGATACCATGTTTTTCACTTCAGGCTGATGAAGAGTGAATTCTTCCATCTTCTTGAAAGTATCCAGTGTACGATGCTGAGTCGCACCCGGCGGCAACTGAATCAAAGCAATGGAGTAACCCTGATCTTCCTCCGGCAGGAATGAAGTCGGCAGACGTACCATTACTAATAACGCACAGGCTGTGATAGCAGCATAGATGATGAACATACGTACGCTGCGATGCAGTACATAAGCCACTTTGGATTCGTATTTTTTGGCACCGCTGGTAAATTTACGGTTAAACCAGCCATAAAAACCCTTTTTCTCCGCTTCATGTTCGTTAACTGGTTTAAGCAAAGTAGCACACAAGGCCGGTGTTAGCGACAATGCCAGAAAAGCAGAGAAGAAAATGGCTACCGACATCACAATAGAGAACTGACGGTAAATATTACCAGTAGAACCGGAGAAGAACGCCATCGGGATAAATACGGTAATCAGTACCACTGTAATACCGACTACAGCGCCGGAAATCTGCCCCATGGCCTTTTCTGTAGCAGGCTTTGGCGGCAAATGTTCATCGGCCATGATACGTTCTACGTTTTCCACCACCACAATGGCATCATCGACCACAATACCGATTACCAGTACCATGGCAAACATGGTCAGTACGTTAATCGACAGACCGGCAAAGTACATGATGGTAAAAGCACCCAGCAAAGCAATCGGTACCACAATCGTCGGAATCAGGGTATAGCGAATGTTTTGCAGGAATACCAGCATAACAAGGAATACCAGTACAATCGCTTCTACCAGAGTATGTACCACTTTTTCAATGGAAATACTAACGAAAGTGGAGCTGTCATATGGTGCAGACCAGCTCATGCCGGCAGGGAAATATTTTTGCAAATCGGCCAGCTTAGCCTTAACTGCATTGGCTGTAGCCAGTGCGTTACCTTTAGTCGTCAGCTGAATACCTGCACCCACCACGTCTTTACCATTCAAACGGGCACCAGTAGAGTAATCCTGTTTACCCAGCTCTACACGAGCAACATCTTTCAGACGTACCAGTGAACCATCGGTATTGGCTTTAACAATAATATTTTCAAACTGTTCAACTGTTTTCAGCTGACCTGGGACAATGATAGTCGCTGTAGTCTGAATATTATCAGGTGAAGGCAAAGCACCCAGACTACCTGCAGAAATCTGCTGGTTCTGTGCAGCTACTGCGGCATTAACTGCTGCCGGGGTCAGATTAACACTGCGCAGCTTGTCTGAATCCAGCCAGACACGAATGGCGCGTTCAGAACTGAACACCATTACATTACCTACACCGTCAATACGCTGTAATTCCGGCTGAATGTTACGTACCACATAGTCTGCCATATCTGCCGGGGTCAGATTAGGACTATCACTGGTATACATGGTTACCATCAGGAAGTTACTCCGTGATTTAGCAATCTGTACACCAGTCTGTTTGACCATAGCCGGCAAACGCGGTTCTGCTCGTGAAAGCGCATTCTGCACATTCATCTGTGCAATATCATCATCAGTACCCGGGTAGAAGGTCAGGGTTAATGTACCCGTACCGTTGGATAACGATTTTGCTTCCATGTATTCCAGGTTTTCCAGACCGTTCATTTCACGTTCGATACGTGACAATACAGTATCTTCAATGGTCTGGGCATCAGCACCCGGATAGGAAATAGTCAGACTGATGGAAGGAGGAGCTACTGTCGGATACTGGGCAACAGGCAGCTTGGTAATACACACTATACCGGCAATGATGATGAACAGCGCCACCACCCATGCAAAAATCGGTCGGTTAATAAAAAATCGTGACATATTACAGATTCCTTACTGAGCCTGAGAGGCAGATGCCGCAGAAGCTTTAGGTGCAGATGCAGAAGCAGTCTTAGCCTGAGGCACAGGCGCACCATTAGCAGGTGCAGGTTTCCACGGCTGAGTCTGTACTTTCTTCGCACCGGTTAACTGCACTAGTGCCAGACCATCCATTGCTACTTTATCTCCCGCACGCAAACCTCCGCTGATTACCCAGTTTGTGCCTTTTTGCTGTACTACGGTTACATTGCGCACAGCCAGACTGCCATCAGCATTAACCACCGTAACCGTATCACCACTGGCACCACGGGTTATTGCCTGCTGAGGCAAGACGATGGCATTCTGAATTTCAGCCTGCGGAATCTCTACACGTACAAACTGTCCGGGCAGCAACATATCATCATCATTAGGAATTTCGGCACGTACTTTAACTTCACCGGTACCTTCATCTACAGTCATATCTGTAAACAGTAAACGACCTTTTTGCGGATATTCACTACCGTCATCAAGTTTGATGGCCACTTCGACGGCACCATTGATGGTTTTCATCTTGCCGGCAGCAATATCCTGACGGATCTTCATTGCCTGTGCGGCAGTCTGGGTCAGGTCAACATATAAAGTGTGTGTTTGCTGAATCAGCGCTAACTGAGTAACATCATTCTGGCCGACTAAAGCGCCTTCAGTTACCAGGGCCTTACCAATACGGCCTGAAATCGGAGCACGCACATAGGCATAGCCAACATTAATCTGTGCGCTTTTGATTGCGGCCTGTGCACTGTCAATCTGTGCATGCGCCAGACGCTGTTGTGCGATTGCCTGATCAAATTCCTGTTTACTGATTGCGTTAGCTGCAACCAGCGGGCGATAACGGACAATATCGGCATCAGCCTTCGCCGCATTAGCCTGTGCGGTTGCCAGACTGGCACGTGCCGATTGCAAAGAAGCTACATAAGGCGCATTGTCGATCTGAAACAGTGGTTGGCCTTCTTTAACATAAGTACCTTCTGTAAACAGACGTTTCAGCAAAATACCAGCCACACGGGCACGTACTTGTGACTCGCGAATCGGCTTCAAACGACCAGTCAGCTCGGTATCTACAGTCACCGTTTCCGGATGTACAGTCAGTACACTAACCATTGGTGCAGGTGGTGCTGGTGCTTTGTCGCCTTTGCCACATGCAGCTAATGCCAGCGCACTTGCCAGTACTATCGCACTGATGCGCCATTTATCTGCTTTTCGATTCGTTCCCATATTCACCTCAATATGTGCATATATACTTTAAAAATTAAATAACTTTTTACTATACTGTGCTAAAAATATGACAAAAATAGCGCTGGTGCCAACACTTAGGGCTGCCGAAATCTAAATATCAGGCAGCCAGCAATGCGACAACAGACGATTAAATAAGAATAGCTTTACGCTGCGCATTATACATGCAACAATGTATGTATACCAGATGCAATAATTTAATACTTAAGTTATTTTAATCAAAAAATCTTGTGCTAATCTGAATTAAATACAGATTTGCCTAATTTAATTTACAGATAAACGGAAATTTATTATGCGCAAGACCAAAGAAGAAGCCCTGCAAACCAAAGAGGCTCTCATGGCTGCTGCACTGGATATATTTTACCGGCGCGGTGTCAGCCGTGCTTCACTGCAAGAAATTGCCAGCGCAGCCGGCGTGACTCGCGGTGCTTTATACTGGCATTTTAAAAATAAGGAAGACTTATTCGATGCGTTATTCCAACAGGTTTTCAGTAAACTGAGCAGCCAATTGCAGCATGACATTGACACCAGTTCTCCTGACGCATTGAACAATCTGATGCAGGCGCTAAAACACATGTTTCAACGTATGGCTAGTGATAATAATTATCGTAAATTCTGTCATATCCTGCATTTGAATTGTGAGCACACTGCTGACAACCATGCGATTGTGGCTTTGTTGCAAAAATACCAAAATTTATGGTGGCAAAATCTGTGTGCTGTATTTCATATGTGCTGTCAGCAGCATATTTTGCCGGCAAATATCAATATCCAGCAGGCTGCCCTGTATTTTCAGGCTCTGTTTATGGGATTAACCAATTTATGGCTGACTGACCCGGATAATATAGATATTACCAGTATTGCCCCTAATTTTATTAATATTGCCCTCGAATCACTGCACCACAATCCGAATCTTCGCCAGTAAATCATCCATCCTGATTAGAATTGATATTTTACATAAATAAATAGCAGGCAATAACCGAGCTCATTGCCTGCCAGATTTCAATAGAAATAACAAATTGTTAATCAATCATCATCACGTACACGTAATAACATCACCGGAATATCAGACTGGCGTAAAACACCTTCAGCCACAGAGCCCATTAATATATGCATAAAACCACTGAAGCCGTGAGTACCCATCACCAGCAAATCAACATTATGTTCCGTCGCTTCCTGAATCAGCATATCAGCCACTTTATCACCGGCACTTTCCAGCACTTCAATTTCATACTGCATACCGGATTCTTCAAGTAGTTTTTCTGCCTGCTCTAAACCTTTTTTACCTGCTGCATTAACTGCTTTGCGTACTTCTTCAGAGGGCAGCGCTCCTACACCACCCCAGCTAAACTGTGCCAGATCCACAACATTGACTACCCGTAGAACCGCATTACATAATTTAGCCAGCATTATTGCTTCCTGCAAGGCTCGCATAGCAGCTGCACTTTCATCTACCGGTACCATAATTTTGTGATACATCGTTATTCTCCCTGCCCGACAAACCATAACTGCGTTTGTTAATAAACTGAAAAACAACAATACAACCTAAGAAATACTGGCAAAGCTTAGCACAAATTTGCCTGATACAAACACCAGCCGGCTACAGAATACCTTAAAAACTGCTACCATCTAGCCTGAATCCAGTAAGGAAAACCCATGAGCCGTATTCATATCGAACCACCCGAACACTGGCTGTTTCATACCACAATCAAGGTATATATCGGTGACATTAATTATGGCAATCATCTGGCCAATGATGCCGTATTACGCCTGTGCCATGAAGCACGGCTGCGCCTGCTGGCCTCGTTCGGCTTTAGTGAAATGGATATTGGTGGTACCGGTTTGATTATGCTTGATGCTGCTCTACAATTTCAGGGACAAAGCTTCTATGGTGATGAATTAAACTTTGATTTGGATATATCTGAACTAAGCAACACCGGTTTCAGTATTTTGTACCGTATAACCCGTGTCAACGATGGTGCTGCTATTGCCATGGTAAAAACCGGTATGGCTTTTTTTAATTATGAACGCCAGCGTATCAGTCGTACACCTGAGGCTTTTCGTCATCTCATTGCACAGAGTAATTAAATGCAGACTACTTCATCCCCCAACTGGATACTCTGGAATGAATTTTTTCAGCACTTACAGCAGCGTGGTCTGTCTGCTTTAACCTGCACTGCCTACACTCGTGACCTGATTCAGCTCATCCGGCTTCTGCCCGATAACCTTACTGCTGAAAGCATTACACGGTTGCATCTGGTCGGTGCATTGAAAAAACTTAGCGGGATGGGTGATAAGCCTGCCTCACTGGCTCGTAAGCTTAGTACGTGGCGAGCCTATTTTAATTTCCTGCAACGTCAGGGAAAAATTGAAACTAACCCAACTAACAACATTAAAGCTCCTAAAGCGGGGGCACGTCTGCCTAAAGCCGTTCCGGCAGAAAAACTAAATCACACATTTGACCAGCCCACAGCCGAAGATACTCTATCACTGCGCGATCAGGCTATTTTCGAATTGCTGTATGGCAGTGGTTTACGCTTGAGCGAACTCGTGCAACTGGATTTGCATCACCTAATGCTGAATGAAAACTGGGTTCATGTTAGTGGTAAAGGGAACAAACAGCGTCAGGTTCCTTTGGGTCAGAAAAGTATTGATGCTTTACGGCGCTACCTGCCCTGCCGTTATGCCATTGCGGGAGAAAATGCCGTTTTTACCAGTCAGCGCGGCACACGTCTGAGTGCGCGTCAAATTCAAAACCGTTTAAATGTCTGGTCAATTACTCATGGCAGCGATCGCCATTTATCACCGCATATGCTGCGGCATAGTTTTGCCAGCCATGTTTTACAAAATGCTCACGACATCCGCGCCGTACAGGAACTGCTTGGGCATAAATCCATCAGCACTACCCAGCAATACACTAAGCTGGATTTCAATCATCTGGCACAAATTTATGACAGTACTCATCCGCGTGCCAAACGTCGTAACAAATAGCCGTTTTAACTCTGAATCTGTTTATGCTTAATCAAACACAATCTATGATTGCCAGTATCGTTTTGCTTAATCTTCTGGGACAGCTATCTCCGGGGCCGGATATGCTGCTTATCAGCAAAACCGCACTGAATTATTCACGCTGGGCTGCATTTTGCGTAGCACTTGGCATTACTACAGGCGTGGCTTTCTGGTTATTACTGACTATTGAAGGTTATAGCGCCTTATTGCAGCAGCTGCCCTGGTTACAGAATATCCTGATGCTGGCTGGCGGTTCATACTTAATCTATTGCGGCTACCAGATGCTGCGTACAGTTATACCCCAGAATAATTCCATTACTGCACCAATACAGGAAAAGCATTTTTTCTGGAAAGGTCTGATTACCAATCTGTCCAATCCGAAAATCATTTTTTATCTGGGCAGCGTTATGTCCATGGCTATGGCTAATGTACATAAACCCACATTAAAATATGAAATTATGCTTATTTTACTGGTACAGGTTTTACTGACTTTATGCTTAATGATATGGCTGTTTTCCTTACCTGTTATTAAACGCAATTATTTGCACTGGAGTCTGGCTATCGACCGCATTGGCGGCTGTGCATTCATCTGCTTTGGCTGCTGGTTATATATTCAGATTATCACCAGTCTGTTTTATCATTAACTGATAAATAAAAAGGACAGATAAATCATCTGTCCTAATTTTTTACTACCATAATTTATTTTACCCAGTGCACAATAATTCTACTGGCTAAATCCATCATGATAAAATGCCGCCAGCAGTACCATAGTTACCCGATGTGTAATCACCAATTTCCGCACAAATTCATTTTCCGGCGCAGTGCTGACATCTCCGTAATTGAGTACCCTAAAATATATTCTCTGAGGCACATAAACCTCAAAACGTGAATAACGCAACCCAGCTAGCATAAAATCGTATTTTTGCTGAAAAAAGCAGCCTAACTTTTCATAATGTGAAGCATCTGCCAGATAAACAGCAATAGCATACAGTACAGGCGTATGGATACCAAATACATCAAACTGATAACCTTGCGAAACTCTGTCATCAATACAGCAGCTGCTACACAATAGCCTATTTTCCAGCCAGTTGCATGTAACAACTTAGCAAACAACCGATAACCAAAGTTCGTTCATGTAATAACGGGTGATTTAACAATATCTGCGGACGGGGTAATACACAAAGGCATTATTACCAGTGCTCATCTCTGCCAACGCATTCTTATATAATCATTTATTCTACTCAATTGAACGTAATTGATCGACTCCTTCGAGTACTTTTCCATATGATGATTTATCTTCAATAAGAATTTATTTGAATTGTTAGCCACATAAGTAAAAATGAGACTGTATTTATTTTTTTATTCTAAATAAAGAGACATATGAATAAACAAACATAATAGAGAGTACACTAAAAGTAATACCCCATAATTTTTGATAGGTAGAAATATTCTCTAAAGGTGAAATCTTTGCTTCTAATAACATTAAAGAACATGCTGACCCAATAATAAGTCCTCCATTTTGAAAAAGCCTTAATAAGCCTCCAATCGTTGATTGTTTATCTTTTTTTTGATCCATCGCCATCTGAATTAATGAACCTTGAAACAGTCCGCCCCCTAAACCGTAGCACAAAGCAGCTATAACATAATTAAAAATTGAAATATTAAAACTCACAAAGAAAAGCAAGGCAAAAGCAAATAGCATAAGCGGTAAAGCATAAATTAGTATAATTTTATTACAACTTGAATTTATTACTTTTCTGCCAAACACACTTAAAATAACGCCAATGGGTGCGGCAGTACAGATTAATCCTATATAATTGATTGGATAACCAGCTTCTCTGATAAACATGAGAGGTGACGCTGAAAAAATGATGCCCGCTGTCAACCCAAATATCAAACTGCCAATTGAAACGTATCTAATTGACGAGATGAATAATAATTTGACAGGAAAAAAAGGATTGGAGCATTTTGACTCTATCCTCAAAAAAATAAAAAAAATGATTAAAGTAGAAATACCAATAAAATTTTTTTCAATCAATAACAGATTTAAATTATCAGAATAAATAAGAGAAACACAACCCACTAACATCATAAAAAAAAGTATCATTCCTTTTAAATCAAAAGTCTCTCTTTTTAGTGTGTTTACTGCTTTAGTTATTTTTAAACTAAAAAAACATCCCACAATACACAATGGAACATTAATTAGAAACAAAAATTGCCATCCCCATAAATTTAAAATAACACCGCCGAAAGAAGGCCCTAAAATGGGTCCTAAACTTATCGCCAACATTATGAAAGAATTTAACCTTATTTTCTGTTTACATGATTGTAAACCAGCCAGCCCCAAGCAATTTGCCTGCAATAGCGCGGCACCAATTCCTTGTCCGCATCTTGCTATAATAAGCTGATTTGCAGACTCAGAAAAACCAGCTATCAATGAGGTTAGACCAAAAAGCACGAAACCTGCTATTAACGCTATTTTTTGCCCCCAAAAGTCACCAAGCCAACCGCCAGGAACAAGAAAAATAATTAAAAATAATAAATATAAAGTAACAGATAATCCGATATATTCCAAAGAAACGCCAAAGTCGATGGAAAACGTATTCAGAGCTAAGTTTATAATACCGGTATCCAGTGTTGATAAGAACAATCCTAAACAGCATGTAATATAAATAGAATATATTGGTTTAGAACTATCTAGTACTTTAGTCATTTATAGTCCCCATCTAAATTTGATTTCACCATTAGCTAATTGCCTGCAGAAGAAAGTGATTTCATCCTTAACCAACCATCAAAGTTGCAATAATGAGATATCCATTTTTCATATTGAATCAAATCTTTTCTTTCTTGTTTTATTGGTGAAAATATCTGATTAGCTTATTTACTTTTCAGGAATGATGCTTAAAAAGAAATTTAAACAAATTAGCTAAAAAGCGTATATTAATTCGCTGTGCTTAATTGATTTCAAATTGAATAATAATAAAAAAAAATCATAGATTTTTCATGGAGATTCTAAAGAGTGAATAAATTATATTGTAAGGATTTAATACGATTTTCAGATGCAATGTCTGATTTCAGTAGAGTTATAATTATCACTGAATTAATGAATGGCAAAGCTCTTTCAGCCTCATGGTTAGCAAATCGACTGAATCTGTCGCCACAGGCTACGCGTTTTCATTTAAAAAAACTAGAAAATATTGATCTTATCCATCATAGGACGTGTGGTAAACACCATTACTATGAAATAAAAAATCAAGATACCGCAATGTTTATTGAATCAACTTTTAATATTATTCCCCCGAAAGAGTGTTTATTTTTATCCAATACTAACACTAAAGAAAAATTTAAAGAGGCAAGAACATGTTATAAACATCTAGCCGGTTCATGGTCTGTTGCACTTACGCAGTCATTTATTAATAATGAATTTATTGTTATACAAGATAATTTTTTTTTAGTTACTGAACATGGTAAAAATTTTTTTAAAGGACATAAGCTATTACTCAACGCTTCTAATACAGCTAGTGTTGGAAAGCGCTGTATAGATTTTACTGAGCATAGGGATCATATTGGTGGTCCATTAGGGACTTTATTGCTTCAATCAATGCTACAACAAGAATGGTTTAAACAAAATGATAATAATCGTGAATTGACAATTACGCTAAAAGGTAGAAAAAACTTAAATGTATTATTAATTGATAAATAGAGATTTACAATAAAAATTAACTTTTTGATGATAAACTAATTATATATGTTTAGCATGATGTCAATTCTGAATTAACTGATTCTAAGCAATTTTTAGCTCAAATAAGAGCTTAAGCAGATCATGCTTTAATTGAAAATGATTGCTATCATATCCAGATAAATCAACAATTAGAAGGGGGGCTTTAATTATTATGAAAAAAACATTATTTATATTTTTCTGCTTAATATTTTTTTCTTTCCACACGGCTTTAGCAGGACAAAATAATTTAATACTATTCGAGAAAAAAACAAAAATTATTTTTGACAAAGATATAGTTATATTAGTCACTCCCAGTGAAAATACAATTAATAAGTTAAAAACTAGTATGGGTGATGATTTCTATATTATGGCCGATGACGCTAATTATTACTCCTTCTTAGTTTTTAATTACCTTAAATCTATTAATAAACCATATTTAATAAAGAACGATGAAGCTATTTTTTATTTTCAAAAAAATGACGTACTACACAAAATACAAAATAATAATTCCCATCTCCATTGGTGGGCATTGTTATATAAGCATAACGAAGGAAAATACAAAATTGTAGCTTTAATTGATTTTGAAGATGAATATAAAAAATTCATATCAGATGGAGATACTTATTCAAAAGATGAATGGATTTTTAATAGTAAAGTTAGCGATATACAAAAATACTTTTTTAGGTTCTGCATCAGACTAATTTTACTAATCTAAAGAGTTCTACATATACTACGTTTATCCTTTAACAGTAAGTACTGTCGCAAACTTGATTTATATATTTTATTTGATAGCAAATTAATAGATGTTTTTTATATAACACCATCACAAATTGCAGTTCCTATTTATGGTAATTTAAAATTTAGATTCAACATGATTTAAACCAGAAATAGAATACCATATAAAAAATATTTAATATATTAATAATATATCAGATTCCAACAACAAAAATACTACCCAACTTTACCAAATAAGACTAAACTAAAAAATAATAAACCCATATGAACCGCATCATGAGAAAAAATATTTTAGCTTTATGTCTTAGCCTTGGTCTGGCTACCTCAGCCATGGCGGAACAAACCCACTGGGGTTATCAAGGTGATAACGCACCGGAAAACTGGGGTAACCTGCCTGATGCACAAACTTGTGCATCAGGCAAAACTCAATCCCCTATTGATATTTTTGACAGCAAAAACAATAAGCAATTACCGGCACTGAAATTTAATTATCAACATGCCGATATTAAGCAAATTATTGATAATGGTCATTCACTCCAGTTTAACTTTGATGCAAACAGCACATTTAGCTACGAAAACAAAACATACAAACTGGTTCAGTTTCATGCTCATGAACCGGCTGAGCACACGATTAATGGAGTCCGCTATCCGCTGGAATTACATTTTGTTCATCAGGCTGCTGATCACAGTAATCTTGTGATTGCCGTATTTGTACAGGAAGGCAAAGAAAATTCCTACTTTGAAAAATTATCCGTATTTAAACAACTTGCCAAAAATAGCAGTGAAAATACCGATATATTATTTAACCCTGAACACATTTATCCGAAAAATCACAGCTACTATCGCTATACCGGTTCACTGACCACTCCACCATGCAGTGAACCGGTAACGTGGATCTTATTCCGTCAGCCGATTACCCTGTCCAAGGATGAAATCGAAGAAATTTCTCATTATCTGCCGAAAAATAACAACCGGCCGGTTCAACCACTCAATAACCGCATTATTGAAAACAACTAAGCCAGAATTGCTCAATAAAAGGTCAGAAGAGCATCAGCAAAGTCTGGCCTTTTATTAAACTTGACAGCCTATGTGTTTTTTAATCCTGCATTTATAAAACAAAATTACATCAGCTAAACTTAAGCAATACTGGAAAAACTATTATCCATGTATGCTTATTGTTATTCTCAGTTTTATAAGCTTCAAACTCTTCACCCGTCTTTTCTCAGTTCACCTCTGCCAGTCAGCTCATTTTCAATTTATTTCAGCATTACCAGTTATTCTGATTACAACATTTTTATATTTTTACAACTGAATTATCCACGGATTAAGTTCGAATACTTCACAACTTCATATCTAACTGAAAAATAATTTGAATTTTAATTATATTTAGATAAATTCATATCCTATATTTTTGGATTTGCCTAATTTTAGACTCCACTATCCAAGTACAAATAAGCATCTGAGAAGTGAAAAAATGATATGCTACTTATATTCAAAACAATATCCAGAAATTTATCTTTTCAACCCGTTTACACTAAGGAAAAATAATGCACATTTCTATTATTCTATATCCTGATTTCGAAACCCTTGATGTTTTTGGACCCGTAGAAATATTTGGAAAAGTTCCAGACTGGAAAATGCAGTTTTATTCCCGTGATGGTGGCTTAATAAGCAATCGAGATGGTGTACAGATTGCTACCGAAAGTTTTAACACGATGCCGCAGTCCGAAATCGATACGCTTTTCATTCCTGGTGGAACAGGAGCCAGAACACTTATCCTCGAAACTGACTATATCAACCAGCTAAAGCAATTGGCACAAAAAAGCCGGTATGTATTAACAGTATGTACGGGTAGTGCCCTACTGGCTAAATCAGGATTACTTGATGGAAAACGAGCAACATCCAATAAACTCTCTTTCGAATGGGTAAAAACTTCATCGTTACAAACTCAATGGATAGAAAAAGCCAGATGGGTTACAGATGGGAAATACTACACATCTTCAGGTATTAGTGCAGGTATGGATATGGCTTTAGCCTTTGTACAAGACAGGGCCGGAGAAACCGTTGCCCGACAAATCGCAACCAGAATCGAATATCGTTGGCAGCAAGACAGCCAGCAAGATGAATTCTGTCTGAAATAAAATTTTATTGTTATAAAAATTAACCCGGGAAAAATTATGCTTTTAGATGAGCAACAAAAAATAGGACTGTTTTTTGTAGTATTGTATTCTGTCTTTTTTATCATATTTATGGAAATACACTTAATGTCCGGTGTTATTTCCGGCTTACTCACCTATACCCTGACACAGAAGCTTGAAGATTTTCTGGCCAAAAAAATGCATCGCTGGGGCAATAAAGCCAAACTTTTTTCCGTATTATTACTTTCACTGCTCATCATGGCAATACTCATTAGCGGCTTTGGTTACCTGATTAGCTGGGTAATCAGCGTAGCCAAAGATCCGCAACAAACCCTTACTCATATTCAAAGCTTATTTAACAGCATTGCCAGCTCATTGCCCAAAGAACTAAATAAATATATTCCTGATAATCTGATTGAATTGCGAACCAATGCACTAAACTTTATCAAAGAACATGTTCTATATCTTCAGTCTGTAGTTAAGCAATTATTTCATTCATTGCTAATCATCATCATAGGTATGGTTATCGGTTTGATTGCCGGCTATCAGCAGAACAAACGCAATATCACTGAAACCCATTCCTCATCAACAATTTATATGCAGGCACTCAAAGAGGGGTTAAATCGTCTGGTACTGGTATTTCAATATGTTGCCTTCTCACAGGTAGTGATATCCTTTTTTAATACCATTCTGACTGCTATTTTCCTGCTTATCATATTACCTTTATTCGGTATTCATCTGCCTTTCAGCAAAAGCCTGATACTGGCTACTTTCGTTCTTGGGCTGATCCCCATTATTGGCAACCTCATAGTCAATACTATTATGTGTCTGGTTGCATTTACTATTTCATTCTGGATGGCAGTAATTGTCCTGTTATATCTAATTATCATCCATAAAATCGAATATATACTCAATGCCAAAATAATTGGTAACAAAATCCACGCCGGCATTTGCGAACTGCTGATTGCAATGGTATTGTCTGAAAGCTTATTTGGCGTAATCGGATTGATTTTTGCGCCTATCTTTTATGCTTTCCTGAAACTGTCTTTAAAACAACTCAAAATCATTTAATCTTATTTCGTATATCAATAAAAAGGCCATGAACAATGGCCTTTGGGTATTTTAGCGTTTATACCGCTCCACATCCGGTAACAAAATTGTCAGTATTCCAAGTAATGGCAGGAAAGAACAAAATTTAAAAATAAGTTGTAAGCTGGTTTTATCGGCCACATATCCTAAAACTGCTGCTGCAATTCCGCTCATCCCAAACATAAAACCAAAAAACAGACCGGCAATCATCCCGACGCGTCCGGGAATCAACTCCTGAGCATAAACCACAATTGCCGAAAAAGCAGAAGATATAATTAAACCAATCAAACAGCTTAACAGCGCCGTACCCCAGAGATTTGCATAAGGTAAGGCCAGAGTAAAAGGCGCAGCCCCTAAAATAGAGAACCAAATAACATATTTCCGACCAATACGGTCACCTACCGGACCTCCGACAAACGTACCAATTGCCACACAGGCCAGAAATAAAAATAGAAATAACACTGCAGATTGTTTAGTTAAAGCAAATTTTTCAATTAGATAAAAGCTATAATAATTACTCATACTGGCCATATAAAAAAATTTAGAAAAAATCAGTACGGCAAGAATGAATAAGGCCAGAATGGTCTTACTTTTATCATAAGGTAAAGTACAATTTGCTGCTGCCTTGTGTTTATTTGCAGCCAGATGACGAGCACTCCATGCACTGATGTGGCACAAAAGCAAAATAGCAATTACACCAATGGCGATAAACCACAGAATATTACTTTGCCGGTTATATCTCAGCACAACCAAACTCACCAGTAGCGGCCCAAGTGAAGAACCCAGATTACCGCCTACCTGAAATGCCGACTGAGCTAAACCAAACCGACCAGCAGAAGCATTACGTGCAACACGGGATGCTTCAGGATGGAAAGTAGATGATCCTACTCCCAGAAATGCTGCGGCCAGTAATAATAAATAGAATTGACTGACCAAACCCAGCATGCACAAGCCAAACGTCGTTGAAACCATACCTAGTGGTAATAAATAAGGTTTCGGATGCTTATCTGTGTAATAACCGATTGCAGGCTGTAAAATTGAAGCTGTAAGCTGATATACCAGACTAATACAACCCACCTGAGCGAAACTTAACTGATATTTTTCTTCCAGTAAGGGATAAGTAGCTGTCAGCATCGACTGAATCAGGTCATTACACAGATGAGCGCCTGCTACCATTAAAATAACCGAAAGAAATAATTGATTAGATGAGAACTGACTATCTTGCTGATTCATTATTTTCAACCAAAGCAAATAAATAAATGATAATTTTGGTATGATATATTACTGAATAAGTGTTAATAATTGGCACATTTTTCTATCTAATCCAATCTTGCATCTGATGACAATTTAATTTGTTATACTGTCTGCCACAAGCATTTACTCAGACCTAAACAGAGCAATGTCTGCGAATCCCGCAGTCAGAACACATCCGCTTACTGAACCTTTCCAACGCCGCCGCCATCGTCCTCTACGAAGCACTGCGTCAGCAGTCCTTCCCTTCTCTGACCTAGATACAGCAACAGCAGCCATTAGGCTGCTGTGGTATTATTTTTTCTTCTGTTG
>NZ_JACFQX010000004.1:0-173166 GCF_016101225.1 Snodgrassella sp. W8135 | reverse complement strand
CGAACAGGACCGTGAAACGACCTAGCGCCGATGATAGTATGGATTGCCCATGTGAAAGTAGGACACCGCCAGACTCCCTATAGAAGAACCCGGTTGATTAGTCAGCCGGGTTTCTTATTTTAGTACTGAGAAGTACAACAGAAGAAAAAACAATACCGCAGCAGCCCAATGGCTGCTGTTGCTGTATCTAGGTCAGAGAGGGAAGGACTGCTGACGCAGTGCTTCGTAGAGAACGATAGCTGCGGCGTTGGACAGGTTCAGTGAGCGGATGTGCTCTGACTGCGGGATTCGCAGACACTGCTCTGCGCGTGCCTGTGCGAATGCCTGGGGCAGTCCGGTGGTTTCGCGACCGAAGAGGAAGTAGATTTGCTGATTGCGATCGCTGTAGTCGAACTGAGTGTAGTTGCGAGTGCCGTAGGTTTCTATCAGGTAGACCTGTGCATTAGTCTGAGTTTCGGTTATGCATGATGAATGCTTTAGGTAACTGTATTGATGATGAGTAAACATCTATGTAAAATTATTGCATTATTTTATCGATATGCAGGGGAAAATAGTGACAGAATCAAGTCTTCCGTTAGTTGTGGATTTAGATGGAACATTAATTCTGACTGATTCATTACATGAAACCCTGATCAGTATGCTTAAATTATATCCGTTTAAGCTTTTCAAATTAATAAAAATATATTTCCAAGGTAAGGCAGAATTTAAAAAATTTGTCTATGAACATAGTGATTTTAATGCTGATAAAATACCTTATCGTCATGAATTAGTTAACTACATACAAAAGCAACGACAACAAGGAAGAAAAGTCATACTTGCTACTGCTGCCTATAAAGATATTGCATATAAAGTAGCGGATTTTTTGAATTGTTTTGATGATGTTATTGCTACGGATTCACAAAAAAATTTAAAAGGAATAAACAAATTTAATGCGATAGAACAGAAAATCGGACGAAAATTTATATATGCAGGGGATGATAGTGCTGATTTGCCAATTTGGAAAGAGGCTAGCGGAGCTATTGTTACAGGAAATAAAACTGATAAACTTATAAAAATAATAAAGCAAAGCGGAACGCCGGTATTAAAACAGTTCAGCAATAAAGATGAAAAAATGATGTCATGGCTGAAAGCCATACGTTTACATCAATGTTTAAAAAATCTACTTCTCTTTGTTCCACTCCTTACTTCTTTTCAGTTTTATGATTTTCAAAAATTTTTAATAGTATCTACTGCTTTTATTGCTTTTTCTTTAGGTGCATCAGCAACATATATTTTAAATGATTTATGGGATCTGGAAAATGACCGTCAGCATTTGAATAAAAGACATCGACCGTTTGCTTCTGGAAATTTATCGATTGCTCAGGGTTGTAGAGTAAGTTTATTGCTTTTAATGAGTGCAGGATTAATTTCTATTTTGATATCAAGATATTTTTTTGGTATATTTTTATTATATTTATTAATAACAACATTATATAGTTTAAGATTAAAACAGATTATTTTATTAGATATAATAGTTTTATCCGTTTTATATACCGTCAGAATATTAGCAGGCGGAGTAGTTGCTAATATAGAATTAAGTTACTCTTTACTGGCATTTTCTGTCTTAATATTCTTAAGTTTGGCTACTGTGAAACGTTGTGCCGAGTTAGTTTCAAAGTCTGATGAAAATAACTCCATTGCCGGTAGGGGGTATATAAAATCCGATTTAGATATTCTCTGGCCATTAGGTATCAGTACATATATTGGTGCCATTATTGTTTTTGGTCTTTATATTAATGCTCCGGAAACCATTGTTTATTATAGAACTCCTGCTTTATTATGGTTGGCACAATTATTGATGGTCTATCTGATTGGTAATTTATGGATGATGACTAAAAGAGGTTTAATGTACGATGACCCGATTGTATTTTTTATTCAAGATAAAAAAAGTCTGATTTTACTGGCTTTAATAATATATATCATATTGTTAGCCAGATATATTTAGTTTTCTGATTTGGAAGAGTTAGAGTGAATTTATTAACATTTATGCTTGCAGTTATCAGCGTTACACTAAATGCTCTGGCGCAAATTGCATTACGTAAAACTATGCAGACACTTGGGACGTTTCCCCAAAGTGCTTCTGATTATTTTTACTTTGGATATCACCTAATATTGAATGCATGGTTTATTACTGGTATGTGCTTTTATGCAATTAGTATTGGCTTATGGATGGCTGTATTGGGCAAAACTGAAGTGAGTCTGGCTTATCCGCTTTTATCAATTGGTTATATCATTACTGCTTTTATCGGGTATTTCTTCTTACATGAAAATGTTAATCTGCTTCGTATTATAGGTTTGATTACTATTTGTATAGGAATCATAATTATTTCCAGGAGTGCGTAAATTGCGTCATATTATTACCGGAGGTAGTGGGTTCACAGGACAGATTCTCATAAGAAAATTATTACAGAATGGCAATGAAGTAGTTAATTTTGACATAAAAAACTATACTGATTGCACTCTGGAAAAACAGAGTCAGTTTGTTTATGGTGATATACGTTCAGTTCAGGATATAAGAAAATTAAATCTTCAACCGGATGATATTGTTTATCATTTGGCTGCACGACAGTTTGCTGATAATGTACCCAGATCAAATCGTCAGGCTTGGTTTTTTGAGGTGAATGTTGCTGGTACTCAAAATATTTTGCAGGCAATGTCAGCAGCAGGTACAACCAGAATGGTATTTTTTTCTACTGATATGACCTATGGTATGGTGAATTCATGTCCGGTATCAGAGGAGCATCCCCAAAATCCTTTGGGACCTTATGGAAGCAGTAAAGTTGAAGCAGAAAAATTAATTCGAAGTTATGAAAAATTAAATGCTACTATTTTTCGTCCAAGACTGATTACTGGTGCTGGGCGTTTAGGTATATTAGGTAAATTATTCAGGCTGATATCTTTAAATTTACCTGTGCCGATGATAGGAAATGGTACTAATCGTTATCAAATGGTAAGTGTTGATGATTGTGTTACTGCCGCTTTGCAGGCCTGTAAAAATAACTTTCCCAGAGAAAATTTTAATTTGGGTTCATTAAATCCTCCGACAACCAGAGAGCTGTTAGAGGCAATCATCAAACATGCTAATTCAAAATCTTTTTTAATACCGGTTCCTGCAAGATTGATTAAACCGGTACTGTCCGGACTGGATAAAATAGGTATGACACTATTATATCCTGAGCAGTATGCCATTGCTGATCAGAATACTTTGCTTGATATTACAAAAGTTAATCAGTTGCTAGGCTGGTCACCTTCATGTTCAGATA
The DNA here is from genome assembly GCF_016101225.1 of Snodgrassella sp. W8135. Classification (NCBI taxonomy): domain Bacteria; kingdom Pseudomonadati; phylum Pseudomonadota; class Betaproteobacteria; order Neisseriales; family Neisseriaceae; genus Snodgrassella; species Snodgrassella sp. W8135. Next base: position 169,864 of record NZ_JACFQX010000004.1, on the reverse strand, counting down.
TAACTGCTATGTGTGCTGCATATGATAATTATATTAATATAAAGAAAACCCAATAATGAGTAATGAAAACGTAAATGTTAAAGAGGCATTGTTATTTTCAATATTTTATGCAATTTCAATAATTATTATATGTAGTCTGTTTCAGAGTGATTTTTTTTGTATTGATGATGCTTCTTATGAAATGCTTGGTTTTTTCAGACAGATTGGCCATATTTGGTCAGAAGGGAGAATACCTTTTATAGTTGACTCTATGTATATCGGTGGTAATGAGATGATTGATTTAGGTAAAGGTATATTTTTACCTCAGAATATTCTGGTTTCTCTTATTACTTCTCGTTTTCATCATATTCTGTTATCTGGCTGGATACTGGCTTTTATAAATATCGTATTGGTTTCGCTATCTTCTTTGGTTATTGCCAGAGTATTCAGATTACATAAATGTTATGCTTATACACTGGCCGCATTTACAGTTATTCAGCCGGTCTTTCTTTATCAGTATCTGGGTGCCTGGTGGAATGCGGCAAACGGACAGGCTTGGGCAATGGTGTCTATTGCCACATTTTTATTACTTAAAAAAAATTACTCTAAAATCAATATTATTCTAAACTTTATATCAGTTATTTTTTTGCTTTCTTCCGGCTGGCCACATGGAGTAATAGGTTATGCTGTGTTTGTCGGAATAACTCTGGTTTTTGAATTTAAACAATCAGGTAAATTAAATAAAGTTGTTTACTTGAGTATTCCGGCTATTCTGGCACTTATTTTTTCTTTCCCAATTTATTCCGAATATATTTTTTCGCATGATTTAACTAATCGCGTAAGTGGATTTGATAGTTCACTCAGAACTTTTATTCCTTCATGGTCTACTATTATTCTGGGTTTTTTTCCTACTTTTTATGATTATATGACTTATATCAGCTATAGGCTGGTGTTAGTACCTTTGGGTTTTTCTACTTTATTTTTACCTATGGTATTTTTTTACCGAAATATCAAAGAACTTTGGCAACGAGATAATATTCTGAAATGGTTTTCTACATTAATTATAATATTTTTTCTTTTATCACAAATGCCATCCCAGTTTGGCCCTTTGCGCTGGCCATTTCGATTTTTACCCTTTATTTCTTTTTTTATCTGTCTGGCTGTATTCTATATTTTACAGTATGCACATATTATCCAAGGTAAAAAGATAATATTAAATAAAAAAATTTATATTTCTTTATATATTATCTTAGGTGGATTTTTTTTATTTTTACCAGCTTATGCGGGCTTTGATACATTAACATTGATTCTGAGTTTAGTGTTGATGCTGTTTTTACTTGAACATGATTTATTTAATTTTAAAAAAAGTATATTAGTTAATTTTAATAAAAAATATTTTTTAGTTATTCTATTTGTATTTTGTCTGGTGTTTTTTAATTCTTGGAATCTTCATCCGTTTTATATTGTATTGCAAATTTTTTCTGTCTGGCTGCTTATATTGAGCCCGAAAATAATAGAGAGAAAAAGTTCATACGGGATGATAGGCTTAACTTTATTAATTTTATTATTGTTCCTTAACGGATTACCTACATTAGGCGGTTCTTATCAGCGTCAGACTGAATTAGCTGAACGTATTCAGTTACCAGATAATGTTAATTTACAAGGTTATGTTTTGTCTCTTCCATTAAATATTTATTTAAAACAAACCCGGCAATTAAATGATATTGCTTCAGCTCAGTTCGGTTTTTATGATATTAAATCAATAAATGGTTATTCTCCTGTAGGTAGTAAAAGACTCGAGAAAATATTACCGGTTAATCAGTCTGCACATGGTATTTTTACATCTAAACAGGCATTGGAGAATATTTTACAGAGTGCAAAAGGATTCAATGTTTGTCAGGCAGTGTTGATGCGGATTAGCACTATTATCGTTAATAAGGATGATTATGCTGCCTTTAGTCATCAGTTTAAGCAGTGCGGATATAGTGAAGTTCAGTCAGCAGATAGCCGTAGTGATTTGTATGTATCGTTACCATTTACTCTGACAAAAGGGTGGGAAAATAATTCTCCCTTTGTTTATCCTGATATAGCTGGTGTCAGAATTGTGAAACACGAAAATAATACAGATTGGGTTCAGATTCCAGAGCATAAAGATAATATTACTCTGATATTCCCGCGTTTATGGTGGTATGGTTATTCTGCTAAGATTGATGATCATATATTATCTGTTACTGCAGATAGTTCAGGTTCATTGGTACAGGTTTCCGTACCGTCTGATTTTAATGGAGTGTTACGTCTGAGTTATTTTCCGGTAACTTGGCGATATTTATGGTTTTTACCTATATTGGCAATAATGGGGTTGATAACTTTATTGTTTTTTAATGGTAAAGTTAAAGAAAGATTAAAACTTGAGTTAAAAATATTTTAAATCAGGGTTTAATTAAATAACTTTTCTAAATATAAAAATGCACTTTAAATTTCTAAAAGTGCATTTTTTTTGTTCTGTCATCAGACGAGTGTTTAGATTTTTTAATGTAAAAGAGACAAAACAGATTAATATTGAAAACTTTTTTTGGGCTATATAAATAACTGGTTTTTATTATTCCTATTTTGTTTTAAATATACTTAAAAAATTAATCTTATAAGACAATGTATTAAATTATTTTGTTTTGTCAATAATAATTTTGTTTGTTAAGCTATAGTCTTCTTAATTCATTAAAAATGTAAAGGTATGTTTATGAAAGAGATTCATGAGCTGATTGAAGCTGAGTTAAGTACTTTTGTTCAGCTGCGTCATGATATTCATCAACACCCTGAATTGGCTTTTGCAGAAAATCGAACCAGCGATAAAGTTGCCGGTTTGCTGGAGCAGTGGGGATATAAAGTTGAACGGGGTATTGGTGGTACTGGTCTGGTAGCGCAACTTCAAGCTGGAAATGGTGACAGACGGATTGGTATCCGGGCTGATATGGATGCATTGCCGATTACTGAAGAAAGCGGTGTTGCGCATACAAGCCAGCATACAGGCAAAATGCATGCATGTGGCCATGATGGACATACTGTAATGCTATTGGCTGCGGCTAAAGTATTAGCCAGCAGAAAATCGTTTAATGGTACATTGAATCTGATTTTTCAGCCGGCGGAGGAATATGGCAAATCTGGTAGTGGTGCTATGCGGATGATTGCTGATGGTCTGTTTGAAAAATATCCGTGTGATGCCGTATATGGTATGCATAATATGCCGGGTTATCCGCAGGGACAGTTACATTTTTATGATGGCTGGATGATGGCTTCATCTGATGTGGCCACTATTACAGTAAAAGGTGTGGGCGGGCATGGCGCGAAACCGCACAATACGCATGATCCGATTGTGGCTGCATCTTCTATCGTAATGGCTTTACAGACAATTGTGTCACGTAATGTCAGTCCGCTGGATTCGGCTGTGGTTACAGTAGGTATGTTTCATGCCGGTGTGGCGAATAACGTAATTCCTGAACAAGCTGAGCTAAAGTTGACTGTGCGTTGCTTCAAGCCTGAAGTACGTAAGCTGTTACAGCAACGTATTGTGGCAATCGCTCAGGCTCAGGCACAAAGCTTTAATGTTGTGGCTGAAGTGGATTATCAGCATGGATATGCTCCTGTATTTAATACCAGTAAAGAAACTCAGTTTGCACGTCAGGTGGCACGTGAAGTGGTAGTGGAAGAAAATATTGTCGATCAGACTGAACCAATGGCCGGAAGTGAAGATTTTGCATTTATGCTGGAAAAATGTCCGGGAAGTTATTTGTTTATTGGTAATGGTCTGAAAGAAGTGGATGCTGCTTCGGGTTTTGATTTGCATAATCCTTATTATGATTTCAATGATAAAAATATAGCTATTGGTGCGACATACTGGGTAGCACTGGCTGAGCGCTTTTTAAAATAAATCAGATTTGAATATTTTATAAAATAATTGGAGTAATGATATGAATACAGGACAAGTAGCTATAGAGCATAATAAGCCACCGGCGAAAGCGATTGCGGCGGCGGTGGCAGGGAATGCACTGGAATTTTATGATTTTATTATTTATTCATTTTTTGCAGTGTATATTGCGCAATCGTTTTTTCCCTCAACCAATAATGATAAATACACCAGTTTGCTTGCTGCAGTAGCTGTATATGGTGTCGGTTTTTTTACGCGACCGTTGGGTGGTTTACTTATTGGTGCCTATGCAGACAAGAAAGGTCGCCGGGCAGCGATGATGCTGACAGTGGCATTAATCACGCTGGGAACGCTGGGACTGGCTGTTACACCCAGCTATGAGGTGATCGGGATTGCAGCTCCTGTTATTGTGGTTATTGCACGTATGGTTCAGGGGCTGGCTTTAGGTGGAGAAGTAGGTCCGGCTTCAGCAATGCTGATTGAATCTGCTCCGCCAGATAAACGTGCTTTTTATGCCAGCTGGCAAATGGCCAGTCAGGGAATTGCGGTAGTGGTTGGTGGTTTGGTTGGTTTTACTGTTTCCAGTATTCTGACTCTGGAACAGTTGAATGCATGGGGCTGGCGCATCCCTTTTCTGATAAGTCTGGTATTAATTCCGATTGCTCTGTATATTCGCCGAGCCTTACCGGAAACACTGGAAGAACCGACTCATCACAGTGGTACTCAGATGATAAAAATCATATTTTCCCGTTATAGGAACGAGGTGATACTGGGAGTTATGGTGCTGATGTCGACGGCTATTACCGCTCAGGTAGGTAATTATATGACTACTTTTGCTATCGATACGTTTAAACTTAAGCCAAATATTGCGCAAATCTGCACTACTTCGGGTGGGTTGATGATGTTTGTGTTTTCATTACTGGCAGGTATGCTGGCTGATAAATATGGTCGTAAAAGTATTATATTATGGCCACGGGTGGCTTTAATGTTGCTGATTGTGCCGATGTTTTATCTGTTGGTAAAAACTGAAAGTGTGGCGATGCTGTTGCTGGTAACAATGATGGTAACGTTGTTAACAGGGATGAGCGGCGCCAGTAGTTTAGTGGCTATTCCGGAAATGATACCGTTTAAACTACGCGCAACCGCTGTATCACTAATTTATGCTATTAGTATAACTTTGTTTGGTGGTACGGCACAATTTGTGATTACCTGGCTGATCAAGCATTTTGGTGCAGTATCGCCGGCTTATTATGTAGCAGGTACCAGTTTATTATCTGTAATAGCTATTCTGATGATGCCGGAAACACGTCATATAAATGTAAAAGATTAAATCTATCATAATGATATAAAAATGCCGGCAAACAATGCCGGCGTTTTTTTTATATGCTCATTTAAATGATATTTTTCACTACTTCAACAACCTGTTCGATAGTGAAACCAAATTCCTGAAAGAGTTTCTCAGCTGGTGCGGATTCACCAAAACGATTAATACCAATAATGGCACCATTCGTACCCACGTATTTATACCATGAATCACTGACACCGGCTTCAATGGCAATACGAGGCAGATGAGCAGGTAAGACGCTGTCACGGTAGGCTTGATCCTGCTGATCAAAAATATGGGTATTAGGCATAGATACAACTGTTGTGGCAATACCTTGTTCAGCTAATTTGCTCTGAGCATTGATAGCCAGCTCCACTTCAGATCCTGTGGCAATAAGTACCGCCTGTGCAGCCTTTGTATCGGGTGCTTTCAGTACATAACCGCCACGACGGATATTGGCTAGCTGCTGGTTATCCCGTGGCATAAATGGTAACCCCTGACGGCTGAATATCAGGCAACTGGGGTGATTGGTTGCAGCGGCGGCATCTGCCCACGCTATCAGTGATTCGGCACTGTCACACGGTCGCCATACACTCATGTTCGGAATCAGACGCAGGGTGGCAATTTGTTCAACCGGCTGGTGTGTCGGACCATCTTCTCCCAAGCCGATAGAATCATGTGTGAATACAAATATCGGGTTGATTTTCATTAGTGCAGCCATGCGCAAAGCATTACGGGCGTATTCACTGAACATCAGGAAAGTAGCTCCGAATGGTTTGATACCACCGTGCAGGCTCAAACCATTCATAATGGCTGCCATACCAAATTCTCGTACGCCATAATGGATGTAATTGCCGCCACTGGTGGCTGTCACGGCAGTACTGCCAGACCAGTCGGTCAGGTTTGAGGGGGTAAGATCTGCAGATCCGCCTACAAATTCAGGTAGAATTTGTGCCAGAATTTCGATGCTGTTCTGACTGGCTTTGCGGGTGGCCACTTTTTCAGCTTTGCTGCATACTTCATTTAATGCATTTTGAACGTGTTCTTCAAAATTTTCCGGCAGTTTACCGTCCATGCGGCGGATAAATTCAGCTGCTTCAACAGGGTATTGTTGCTGATACCGATTAAACAGATTTTGCCACTGCTGTTCCAGTTGAGTACCGGCTTTAACTGCACTCCAGTCGTCATAGATTTTCTGCGGAATGGTAAATGGTTCATGTGTCCAGTTCAGAGCAGCGCGGGTAGCGGCAATTTCTTCGGCACCTAATGGTGCGCCATGGGTTTTATGGCTACCTTCTTTGTTAGCGGCACCTTTGCCGATTCTAGTTTTACAGCAGATAATCGATGGTTTCTCGGTTTCGGCTTTTGCTGCGGTAATGGCTGCGCGGATAGCGGTTTCATCATGGCCGTCTACATTGGCAACTGTGTGCCAGCCGTAAGAGGTAAAGCGTTCAGGAATGTTTTCGCTGAACCAATTGTCTACTTTGCCATCAATTGAGATGTTGTTGTCATCATACAGAACAATGAGTTTGCCCAATTTAAGCGTGCCGGCCAGTGAACATACTTCATGGGATATTCCTTCCATCAGACAGCCATCGCCGACAAATACGTAAGTATGGTGATCAACAATATTCAAGCCCGGTTTATTAAATCGGGCAGCCAGAATTTTTTCTGCTAGTGCCATACCAACGGCATTACCAATTCCTTGTCCAAGTGGTCCGGTTGTGGTTTCTACACCATCAGTGTAGCCATATTCCGGATGTCCCGGGGTCTTACTGTGCAGCTGGCGAAAGTTTTTCAGATCTTCAATACTGAGATTGTAACCGCTCAGATGCAGCAGACTATACAGCAGCATGGATGCGTGTCCGTTCGAAAGGATGAAACGGTCGCGGTTGTAAAACTTGGGGTTAGCTGGGTTGTGTTGCAGGAATTCGCGCCACACTACAGTAGCCATTTCGGCCATACCCATTGGTGCGCCCGGATGCCCTGAGTTAGCCTGTTCAATTGCGTCCATTGCCAGGAAGCGAATAGCATTAGCGAGATGTGAAGCCATGAAGTTGCCTTTTGATGAGGGGATTGCTGGTTGCAATAGCGATGTGAGTTAATGGACTGTACTCCGCCGCAAGAGACAAAGGTATCCAGTGCGAATTATCCTGAATCTGCACAAACCTTTCAAGGAAAGACTGTTTTTTGTCTGATTCTGATGGTTTGAAACGGTTGATTAATTAAGCTGAGGTATATGCTGGAAATGATTAAAAATATCGTATTTTCAGTAAATAAAATAATGATTGCATAAATTAATCTTATATTTTATGCTATTGTCAATTCATAGGTATGATTTGATCAGGTAACTTTATCAATCAAAGGAGAATACAGAGTGCAAAAGATTTGTATGATTCTGGTACTGTTGTTTGCTATGGCCTCGTTATGGGCCGCTGTTAATATTAATACTGCTTCTTCACAGCAGTTACAATCTTTACCGAATATTGGTGCAGTTAAAGCGCAGGCAATTATTGATTATCGCAATGCCCATGGACCTTTTCATTCCACGGAAGATATTATGCGTGTAAAAGGCATTGGTAAAGCAACTTATGAAAAATTGCAAAATGATATTAGTGTCAGGGGTGTAACGATTAATTCGAACCCAACTTCTAAATATCGTCGTGCTGTACCTGCTACCGCTGCATCCAGATAGTATTAGCTATCTGCATATACTTTTAGTCTCTGAATATGTTGGCTTTAATGTGATGATAAAAATTCTCAGCCTGCGGTGATAGTTTGCGCTCTTTATGTTTAATCAGATAAATGGAACGTTCCAGATTCATGTCTCTGACATCTCTGACTACGAGATTTTTATGTTCAAATTGAAATAATGTTAGTCTCGGTACTATGCCAATGCCATAATTAGCCGCTACCAATCCCATCATGGTGGTGAGCTGGCTAACTTCTACTACATAATTTATTCCAAATAAATCTACAATTTTATCAACGAAATGGCGAATGCTGGTACCTTTAGTAAATCCAATCATGCCATATTCAAGTAAATCTTTTAATTCAATATCTGCTTTGCTGGCCAGTGGATGATTGATATGACATATAAGATGAAATTTGTCAGAAAAAAGGAACTCAGCAGAAATTTCAGTTAAAGAGGGAGATTTTGCGGTTAATGCCAGTTCTGCATGTCCTTGTAACAGGGCTTGCAGGCACAAATCCCATTGTGTATCGAGTAATTCAACTTGGACATTGGCATGCTGATGATGAAAAGTAGCCAGTAGCTGTGAAACCCATTGTACGACGATAGACGGCATAACTGCCAGTACCAGTTTTTCCTTATGATTATTGGCATGTGAGCGGATTTCTTTGGTAGTGCGCTCATAGGCAAACATGAGTTCACGTGCCAGTTTGATGAAGTGGATTCCGTCTTCATTAAGCTGAACTTTACGGGTATCTCTGTCAAACAGGCGATAGCCGATTTCCTGTTCCAAATTGGCAATCAGACTACTAAATGCAGGCTGAGACAAATGGATCTTCTGAGCTGCACGGGTGAAGTTATCTTCTTCTACCAGCGCCAGAAAGGCTTTTATCTGCTTGATTGATATATTCATATAGCATTATTTGCCGTATTTAAATCCATATTGCTATCTACAATAGCATATTTAGCGTTAATACATATTGAGTTTTATCAAATTTTTCATATGCTGCCGGATTTATCGAATTTGTTTATTAATCGATTTTTATTATCGATTAGACAGGGTGTGTCGTTATGGTGAGAATGCAAAGGCTTTCTTAAATATTTATTCATTTATTCTTTTTTAATAATAACCCAAAAAGGGGATTCTTATGCTGGCTTTAGTAGGCATATTAACTATTGCAACTTTGCTATTTTGCATTATGAGCAAGCGGTTATCGCCAATAGTCGCTTTGATTATTATTCCTATTCTAGGGGCTGTAATCGCACTATATATCGTACCGTTGTTTCAGGGTAGTCTGGATGTAGTACCTCATTACACCGTTATACCAAAAATGGTGGTGACAGGAATATCCAAACTGGCACCTATGGCAGCGATGTTTGTGTTTGCCATTATTTTCTTCGGTGTGGTAAGTGATGCCGGGATGTTTGATCCGATTATTGCCAAGATTCTGAAGGTGGTAGGTACTAATCCCAAGAGAATTATTATTGGTACTGGTGTTCTGGCACTGATTGCGCATCTGGATGGTAATGGAGCAGTGACATTTCTGATTACAGTACCGGCCATGCTGCCTTTATATAACAAACTTGGTATTGATAAGCGAATTCTTGCCGGGATTACAGCACTGAGTGCCGGTGTAAATTTCCTGCCATGGACCGGACCGATGATTCGTGCTTCCGCAGCACTGGAGGTATCTACACATGATCTGTTTACGCCACTGATTCCGGCGCAAATTTGCGGGCTGGCATTTATGGTGTTTATGGGCTGGTACTGGGGACGCAAAGAAGAAAAACGCTTAGGTCTGGCCGGAGCCGGTGCTGGTGCAGTAATCGGTGGTGAAAATGAAGAAACAGCAACACATTTTGCGCCAAAAGAATTAACCGAAGAAGAGCAAAAGCTGCGTCGGCCGCATTTATTCTGGGCGAATATTACTCTGGTGATTCTGGTAATTACGGGTATGGTAGCCACAAAAATATCACCAGTGGTTATTTTTATGGTGGCCTGCTGTATTGCGCTGACATTAAATTACCGCAAACCTGCTGAACAATCTGCACGGATTAATGCTCATGCTAAGGGCGCGCTGATGATGGCATCCATTTTGTTTGCTGCCGGTGTGTTCACAGGCATTATGGGTGAATCCGGTATGCTCAAAGCTATGGCAAATTCAGCCGGTCATTTTGTACCTGACAGTTTGTCTTCTCATATTCCGTTTATTGTCAGTCTGGTAGCAATGCCGCTGAGTCTGGTGTTTGACCCTGATTCCTATTATTTCGGCATTATGCCGGTGGTGGCCAATATTGGTGGTTTCCCGCCTATTCAGGTAGCTCAGGCTTCTTTACTTGGGCAAATGACTACTGGTTTCCCGGTTAGTCCGCTGACTCCGGCTACCTTCCTGTTGTGCAGTCTGTCCGGCGTGGATTTGGCTGACCATCAGAAATTCTCTATTCCGATACTTTGGCTGGCTTCTATCGTGATGGCTGTAGGTGCGATGTTATTCGGAGTATTCCCGATATAAACAGGTTGTTTTTAAGTTGTTGAATGTAAAAAGGATATGACATATGAAAAAAATCAGAATTGGTTGTGGTGCCGGATATGGTGGCGACCGGATTGAACCGGCTGTAGAGCTGGCGGAAAAAGGGGATATTCAGTATCTGGTATTTGAATGTCTGGCTGAACGCACGATTGCTATCGGTCAGCGCCAGAAAAAGCATAATCCGGAAACCGGTTTTAATGAATTACTGGCAGCGCGTATGCAGGCAGTATTACCGGCCTGTCTGGAAAAGGGAATCAAGATTGTTACTAATATGGGTTCTGCCAATCCGCGTGCAGCAGCCAAAGTAACTGCCGAAATCGCACGTTCTCTGGGCGCAAAAAATCTGAAAATTGCCATTATTGAAGGCGATGATGTTTACGAACAGGTTATGCAGCAGGATCTGCCACTGGATGAGCTGCAAAAACCGGTTTCACAATGCGGTAAGAAAATTGTTTCAGCCAATGCGTATATCGGTGCTGAACCAATGTTACAGGCGCTGGACAACGGTGCTGATATTGTTATTGCCGGCCGTGTTTCTGACCCGTCTCTGTTCCTGTCAATCATGATGCATGAGTTTAAATGGGGTGCAGAAGATTGGGAGCATCTGGGTAAGGGCACTATTCTGGGACACTTGCTTGAGTGTGCCGGCCAGATCACTGGTGGTTATTTTGCTGATCCGGGTTACCGCGATGTACCTGATCTGGCACGTCTGGGCTTTCCGATTGCCGAAATCAGTGCCGATGGTGATGCAGTAATTACTAAAGTTGAAGGCTCTGGCGGCATGGTTACTCCTGATACCTGTAAGGAACAGATGCTGTATGAAATTCATCGCCCGGATGAATATAAAACACCGGATGTCACCGCAGATTTCACGCAGGTAACCTTTACACAAGTAGGTAAAGACCGTGTTGCTGTTACTGGCGGTACAGGTCGTGCCCGTCCTGAGACGCTGAAGGTATCTGTAGGTTATGAAGATGGTTTTATTGGTGAAGGTGAGATGAGCTATGCCGGTCCGGGAGCGGTAGAGCGCGGTCGTCTGGCACTGGCCATCGTAAAAGAGCGGTTTGAAATTGCACATGCAGAACCACAAGAGGTGCGTTTTGATCTGATTGGTATTGATTCTCTGCACGGTGCAACTTTGTCACAGAGCAGCCAGCCGTATGAAGTTCGTGTGCGTGTAGCCGGACGTTTCGCAACTAAAGCTGCGGCAGCAGTTGTGGGTAATGAAGTTGAAGCTTTATATACCAATGGTCCGGCCGGCGGTGGCGGTGCTATGAAATCTGTAAAAGAAATTGTGGCTATGGATTCAACATTTATTCCCCGTAATCTGGTGACAACCAGTATTGACTATCTGGAGGTTTGATAATGAAGTTACGTGAAATTGCACACTCTCGTACTGGTGATAAAGGTAATACTTCAAATATTTCGGTAATTGCTTATCGGCCTGAAGATTATGAACGTATTAAAACAGCAGTGACTGCGGAAAAGGTTAAAGCGTTTTTTGCAGATATCGTGACTGGTGATGTTGTGCGCTATGAATTACCGAATATTGGTGCACTGAATTTTGTTATGTATGGTGCTTTGGGTGGCGGTGTTACCCGTACGCTGGCACATGATATGCATGGTAAAGGTTTGAGTGCAGCAATTCTGGATATGGACATTGAGTAATTAATCACTTGCCGGCGGTGCTTTTCAGGGTATCGCCGGCAAATCAAATATTGTCATGGATCTATAACAAAATCAGTTGTTATGTATTTGTCCGGTCTTTGGTTTATCTCAGGTTAGAAGAGTATGAAAACAAAACAGCTCAGTTTAGCGGATGTGAAAAATCATCTGTGGGATGGAATGACCATTATGTTTGGCGGTTTTATGGGAATCGGTACGCCCGCCAGACTGGTACAGGCTATTCTGGATTCAGGGGTTAAGGATTTAACTATTATTGGAAATGATACTGCGTTTGTAGAAACCGGTGTCGGCCCGCTGATTACGAATAATCGTGTCAAAAAAGTGATTACTTCGCATATCGGTACTAATCCGGAAACCGGTAAGAAAATGATTGCCGGTGAGATTGAAGTTGAACTGGTACCGCAGGGTACGCTGGCAGAGCGGATTCGTGCTGCCGGCGCAGGTTTGGGTGGTGTGCTGACACCTACCGGATTGGGAACAATTGTCGAAGAAGGCAAACAGAAAATCGCGGTAAACGGACAGGAATACCTGCTTGAATTGCCATTACAGGCTGATCTGGCCATTGTGGAAGCAAAAACGGCAGATAAGCTGGGTAATCTGGTGTATGAACTGTCTGCTCAGAATTTTAATCCGCTGGTTGCTCTGGCTGCGAAAAAGGTAATTGTTGAAGCAGGTAATGTGGTTGAAGTGGGTGAGATTTCACCTGATGCGGCGACTACACCGGCAGCGCTGGTTGATTATATTGTTTATCCGGAATAAAGGAAGAGTCACCATGAATGCAAAAGAATTAATTGCACGCAGAATTGCGTTGGAATTCAATGACGGGGATGTGGTGAATCTGGGTATCGGTCTGCCGACTCAGGTAGCCAATTATGTACCGGAAGATATTCATATTACTTTGCAGTCTGAAAACGGTTTTCTCGGTCTGGCTGCACTGGATCCTGAAAAAGCCAATCCTAATCTGGTGAATGCAGGTGGTCAGCCATGTGGTATCGCTGCCGGCGGTTGTACTTTTGACAGTGCATTTTCATTTGCACTGATTCGCGGCGGCCATGTTGATGCTTGTGTACTGGGTGGTCTGGAAGTCGATCAGCAGGCAAATCTGGCAAACTGGATGGTGCCGGGAAAAATGGTACCGGGCATGGGTGGTGCAATGGATCTGGTAACTGGTTCGCGCCGGGTTATTATTGGTATGGAGCATTGTACTAAAAATGGTGAATCCAAAATTCTGAAAGAATGTACTTTACCGCTAACAGCAAAAAACAAAGTTAATCTGATTGTTACTGAATTAGCTGTGTTTGGTTTTAAAGACGGACAACTGGTTTTACTGGAACATGCCCCAGGCGTTGATCTGGAAACAATTAAGGCTAAAACTCAGGCTGAATTTACTGTGGCTGAAGATTTCCGTGAAATGGCAATCAGCCAGCGTGGTTTATAGGCTGGTAACAGTCAGATTTAGGAGTTAAATATGGAAAATGCAGTTATTGTCAGTGCAGCGCGTACGCCTGTAGGCAGCTTTAATGGTTCGCTGGCCAGTGTAGGTACGGTAGATTTGGGTAAGCTGGTTATTGCTGAAGCTTTAAACCGTGCCGGTGTTGAAAGCGGGCTGGTTGATGAAGTAGTGATGGGTAATGTGCTGCAGGCCGGGCTGGGACAGAATCCGGCACGACAGGCAGCCCTGGCAGCCGGACTGGCTGATAGTGTACCGGCGTATACTGTTAATAAAGTATGCGGTTCGGGATTAAAAACGGTAGCACTGGCCGCTCAGTCTATTGCTGCGCAGAATGCAGAGGTAGTGATAGCTGGCGGCATGGAAAATATGACGCGGGCACCATATCTGCTGGATAGCCGTGCACGCTGGGGCTATCGTATGGGTAATCAGCAGGTAATTGATACTATGGTACACGACGGGCTGACCTGTGCTACCAATCATTATCATATGGGGATTACTGCTGAAAATATTGCACAGAAATATCAGATCAGCCGGCTGGAACAGGATGAGCTGGCTTTACGTTCTCAGCAGCTGGCTGCGCAGGCGGTTGCAGCCGGTGTATTTGATGCAGAAATTGTGCCCGTAACAATTAAGTCACGTAAAGGTGATACTGTATTTGCACGTGATGAATATCCGCGGGCTGAGGCAACTGCTGAAGCACTGGCTAAATTGAAACCGGCATTCAGTGCCGATGGAACGGTGACTGCCGGCAACTCATCAGGAATTAATGATGGTGCTGCTGCTGTGTTGGTGATGGCGGAAAGCAAAGCAAAAGAACTCGGATTACAGCCTCTGGCACGTATTCGCAGTTATGCCAGTGCTGGTGTAAGCCCTGCACTGATGGGGCTGGGACCTGTACCAGCGACACAGAAAGCTTTGCAGAAGGCCGGTCTGGCACTGACTGATATTGATCTGGTTGAGGCAAATGAAGCTTTTGCTGCACAATTCCTCGGAGTAGGCCGCGAATTGCATTTTGATATGGATAAAACCAATATCCATGGTGGTGCGATTGCGATTGGTCATCCGATTGGAGCCAGTGGTACCCGCATTCTGGTAAGTCTGTTATATGGTATGCAGGCAAAAGATGTTCAGTTCGGGCTGGCTACGCTGTGTATCGGCGGCGGTCAGGGTATTGCAATGATTGTTGAGCGTATGTAATACAGTTTAATTTCACTGAATATCCAATTGAAAACAGACTATATATTAAACATATATAGTCTGTTTTTGCTTGAACGAAGAAAGCGCCGTTAAGGCGCTTATAAGTTATCGGATCAATCATTAAAACATCGTATTATTATTTTCTGCCTGTTCTGGTACATTTTGGATCACATCCCAATGCTCAACTATTTTTCCATCTTTAACTCGGAATATATCAACTACTGCTTTACCAAGATCATCTTTATTGATTTTAGAATGGACATGTAACCATACAATATCGCCCTCCACAGATGAACGAATTATGATGGCACTTGATTGCGGATTTTGTTTAAAGAAATCTTCGAAATAAGTAATCGCAGGTGTTCTACCATTAGCGACATAAGGATTATGTTGTTTATAATCTTCAGCCAGTGTTTTAGTTGCCTCAGCAAGTTGATGTTTATTAAAGAAGTTATTATAAAAATTGATAACCAGTGTTCGATTTTCTTCTTCTCGAGCGATATTTCTATGCTTTAAATCTTTTGCAGCGGCAACACTTGTGAAACTCAACAAACAAATACCAATTAAAAAGCTTTTTTTAATTACATTCATACCAACTCCAATTCCTATTTTTATTTTAATTTAGATAAACTCTATCTATAATGCGTTATTAATCTATAATGCAGACCGCTTGAATGGTCGCAATTAAACTAAATAAAACAATATAGTTATTTATTCGGATAAGAACTGTTGGATAGACTAATCCGGCCGTGATTATTTCTGCTGCTCTGCTATCATTTGCTGAATATCAGCCTCTGTCAGGTTATGTGTCTGATTGGCGAAAGAATAGCATTCCGGTTTGTTATCAATATAAACCTGAAGATTGAAATCCAGGGCGTCAGGCTGGTTAAGTGTCCATGCGGCTATATTGGTCGCTATTTTTTAAGTGATAATACAGATGAGTACCGCATTCTGAACAAAATCCGCGTTCCGCCCATTCTGATGAATTGTAATTTTTGATGAATTCTGTATTTTCAAACTGAATCTTACCATTATGCATAATTGTCATCAGCGGACCTGCACTCCATTTGCGGCAGGTACTGCAATGGCAGGCACTCAGTGAGTGGTTATCTGTTTCCAGAGAAAATTTAACTTTGCCGCAAAGACATGAACCTGATTGTTTGCTCATATACTCCCCCTTTATTGCAGATTAAATTATCAAAATTACTTGCCAGTATTGTATTCAGATTGCAGCTATGTAAAGTGCAATGATACAGATAACGCCCACTCCCCAGATACATGAACGGGCAAAAGATTTATCTTTAATGTAACAATAAAAATAACCAAGACGACTGAGAATAAACAATACGCTCCAGAAGTTAATGGTGAACTGGGCAGCGTTATCAGTTGCATGGGCAATAATGACCGCAGCAGCGAAAGGTGCAAATATTTCGTAACCATTTTGCTGTGCAGCATTAGCACGTGCAGCTTTACCCTGAGCTTTAGCCATAAATTCACGGGGCTGATGATTATCATTAGCTTTAAATCCACCACTTTTTTTAGCATAAGATGCTGCAATCCATGGCAGAAGCATGGCTATTAAAACACACCAGTAAGCAAGAGTCATAATGTTATACCTCGGTAGTATGTGTGTACTGCAATTAAATAAATTATGTGATGAGGCTGGTTAAGTACCGGCAGTTTTATCCTGTCTGTGACTTTACCCTATGGGTAAATTATAAGATAATTCAAAGTTTTTCAAGCTTTTTGTGATTTATAACTATTTTATCTGTTTGTGATGCGCTGATGTTGTCATTCTTTGGGAGGTACGGAGTGATATAGCAAATTTATCAGCGTTTTTTATTGTGGGAACTCAACCATGTTGTTTAAAAAGTTAGCTGATCAGGATGTGTCTGGCAAGACCGTTGTGATTCGGGTAGACATGAATGTGCCTATTAAAGATGGTGTTATTGTTGATGATACGCGTATTCGTGCTTCTTTAGCTTCGATTCGTTTTTGTTTGCAGCAGGGTGCAGCAGTTGTGGTGCTGACACATCTGGGACGACCGAAAGCCGGCGCTCCAAAACCGGAAGACAGTGTTGCTCCGGTGGCGCAACGATTAGGAGAATTATTAGGTCAGAATGTCAGTGTGGCAGAAGACTGGCGTGAACACAAACCACAGTTGCAGGCCGGACATGTAATCATGCTGCCTAATGTTCGTCTGAATATCGGCGAGAAGGAAAATGACCAAGCTCTGGCTGCAGCTTATGCTGCGCTTGGTGATATCTATGTTAATGATGCTTTTGGTACTGCACATCGTGCAGAAGCTTCTACAGCCGCAGTGGCAGAATTTGCACCGCTGGCCTGTGCCGGTATGCTGCTGACAGCTGAACTGGAAGCATTAACTCATGCAGTACAGAATCCGCAGGCTCCGGTAGTGGCTATTGTGGGCGGAAGTAAAGTATCAACTAAACTGACGATTCTGGAAAGTCTGGCCGATAAGGTGGATCATTTAATTGTAGGTGGCGGAATTGCCAATACATTTTTACTGGCAAAGGGACTGCCTGTAGGGCAATCGCTGGCTGAAGCTGATCTGGTTGATAGTGCACGGCAGATTATGGCCAAGATAGCTGCTAAGGGCGGTGATATTCCTTTGCCTGTTGATGTGGTGGCAGCCAAGCGTTTTGCTACTGATGCAGCTGCTGAAATTAAAAACGTAGCTGATGTGGCCGAAGACGATATGATTCTGGATATTGGTCCGCAATCAGCACAGAGACTGGCTGAGATGATGAAAGAGGCAAAAACGATTGTCTGGAATGGTCCTGTAGGTGTATTCGAATTTGCTGCATTTGCTCATGGTACTAAGGTGCTGGCAAAGGCAATTGCTGATAGTGATGCTTATTCAATTGCCGGTGGCGGTGATACGCTGGCTGCAATTGCTCAGTTTGGTATTACTGATGATATCAGTTATATCAGTACCGGTGGCGGGGCATTTCTGGAGTTTCTTGAAGGTAAGACTTTACCGGCCGTTGCCGCGCTGACTGCACGAGCCTGATTGCTAATTTTATTTATCGGCATCGTTACGGATGCTTTTTTAGGCGAAATTGCTTAATACGGCAATTTCGCTTTTTTCATGTCTGTTGTTTTTATGATGATTCAATGACATAAGAAGTTAACTTCTTTCCGGCAGAAACATATTTTGTTGTATGTGAATAAAACTCGGATTGTACTGAGATAAGTACATTATTCGAGTATCCCTCCTGTATTAAAAAACTGAGTGTTAATTTTTTGACAATGGCTTATTTAAAGGTTAATAATTTAGTTACTTTGTAAATTTTAATTTATTTATGTTTATTTAAAGTATCTTTTTGTATTTATTAATTTATAAATAACTAATTTTAAATAATTTAAAAATATTGCTGCCTGATAAGTAAAGTTTTATGTACTTTGCATGTTGGTTAGCAATATTTATTCACACATTCAGGTTAGGAGTAGTTGATGTCTGGTTCTTCAGGAAGTTGCTGGCGTAATCTGCCACGCTGGCTGCTTGTATTGATATTGCTGGCTGGCGGTCTGGCGCTAGGCTATGGCGGAATTAAGCTATTGATACTGGGCGGTTCCGGCTATTATTTACTGGCTGGTATTGCTTATCTGGTACTTTCGATAATGGTTGGTTTGCGTAAGTCTTATACTGCCTTGTTTTCGCTGGCAGTGTTTGTGGCAACGCTAATTTGGGCATTAACAGATGCAACGGAGTTAACTTATTGGGCTCTGATGCCGCGTCTGGTTATACCTGCACTGTTTCTTATGATGACTTTGTGGTCGGGCAGTGGCTATCAGGGTGTTTCAGCTTCCGGGTGCCGTTTTTATAATTTTAGCGGTGTTGTTATATTTCTGGCTTTACTGGCTACGCTGATTGCGTCGTTTTATCCGCATGGTCAGATTCGTAATCAGATTAATATCAGTGAGAATGCTGATGCGGCACATGAAAATGCTCAAAATCCGTCTGACTGGGCATTTTTTGGCAGAAATCAGCGCGGTACCCGCTTTGCGCCGTATACCCAGATAAATCCGGATAATGTGCGTAATCTGCAGGTAGCATGGACATTTCATACTGGCCGCCGTACTTCTGGTAAAGCAATCGGTGTAGACGAAAATACACCATTGCAGATTGGTGACAAGCTGTATTCATGCACACCGGAAAATTTGGTATCTGCAATTGATGCGGATACCGGTAAGCTAATCTGGCGCTTTGATCCTAAAGCACGTACTGCCGAGCATGTAACCTGCCGCGGGGTAGGCTATTATGATATGGATAAGGATGATAGCCTGACCAATGCTGAAAAAGCCGCTTATACACAGTCTGCATGCCGGCGCAGAATTGTTGTATCTACAGTGGATGCACGTCTGTTTACTCTGGATGCAGATAAAGGGACGTTATGTCCGGGTTTTGGTGACAATGGTTATGTGAATCTCAAGGCTTATATGGGGCCGACTGAAAACAGTAAGCGCTATCATCCGACTTCTCTGCCGGTAATGATGGGACATTTAACTGTTGTAGGCGGCTGGGTTCGCGATATTGTTCACGGTGAACCATCTGGTGCGGTACGGGCATTTGATGTACGTGACGGTAAGCTGGTGTGGACATGGGATATTGGTAAACCTGAGGGGCTGGCTAAGCCCGGTCAGAATTACACACTTGAAACACCTAATGTCTGGACTATTCCTACTTATGATAAAGAACTGAATCTGGTTTATTTACCAACCGGCAATGGACCGCCGGATTACTGGGGTGGTGACCGCAATCATATTAAGGAAAAATTCGGGGCAGCAGTGGTTGCTCTGGATGCCAGCACCGGTAAATTACGCTGGGTACGTCAGCTGGTTCACCATGATGTATGGGATTATGATTTGCCTTCTCAGCCTGTACTGTATGATGTTACCAATGATAAAGGCCAGAAAATTCCTGCTCTGATTCAAACTACTAAAACCGGGCAGATTTTTGTAATTGACCGGCGAAACGGGGAATTTGTCACTAAAGTTGTGGAAAGCCCTGTACCTACAGTTCCGGCAGCCGAAGGTGAACATTTGTCTGCTACGCAGCCTGATTCTGTGGGTATGCCCAATATTGGTAATGAGCCGCTGACTGAACGCAGTATGTGGGGTATCACACCGTTTGACCAGTTATATTGCCGTATTCTGTTTAAGAATTCTGTATACAAAGGCCGGTTTACGCCACCGGGTGCACAGCCGTATATTGAATGGCCAAGTCTGCTTGGCGGCATGAACTGGGGTGGTATCTCAATTGATGAATCACGGAATCTGATGTTTGTGAACGATATGCGCATGGCACTGCGTATGCAGTTGGTTACCCGTGAGGAGGCAAAACAGTTCAAGGTTTCTACTGATGAAGTACCGGGATTTATGGGTACGATTCGGCCGCAGGTTGCCGGTATTTATGGCGGTGTGAAAATCGACATTCTGCAATCTCCGCTGGGTGTACCATGTCAGCAGCCGCCATTTGGTACGCTGAGTGCCATTGATTTGAACACCAAGCAGCTAGTATGGCAGGTGCCAATGGGCACGGTTCAGGATACCGGACCTCTGAATATTAAGACAAAACAGCCAATGCCGATTGGTATGCCTACACTGGGTGGTCCGACAGCCACTGCCTCAGGTCTGGTATTTTTTGCCGGTACGCAGGATTATTATCTGCGTGCAATAGATGCCAAAACTGGTAAGGAAGTTTGGAAAGCACGCCTGCCAGTGGGTTCGGTTGCTGCTCCGCTGATTTATGTCTCTCCGAAAACCGGTAAGGAGTATGTGGTTATTTCAGCCGGCGGTACCAGCCATTCAAATGATGTTGGTGACTATGTAATTGCTTATGCGTTGCCGGATAAAAAGTAAATCTGACCAGCACTAAAAAACAGCACCTGGGACGGGTGCTGTTTTTTAAAGAATTAATAAAATTGTTTACTAATTAATTTCAATTATATTCATGATTTTACATACTACTATGAAATACTGTTTGTTAAATATGAATGTATTCTTAACTCAAATAACAAGGAGTTGTGTTATGAAAACTTTTATCCGTGTAGTAACGCTTGCTGCTTTGTCTTCAATGAGTATGGGTGCTTTTGCTGCTGCTGGAACAGAACAGCCGCCGACAGCAGTAGTCACTGAAACTGAAACAGTGGTTGTGCATGAGCAGAAACCGGTTTTGGGTCCGGTAAATCCACATTCAATTTTGCCTCAGTTGAATTTAAGTAATCAGCAAAGGGCACTGGTACAGAAAATTGATCATCAGTATGCCAGCCAGCGTCCGCTTATGAGCAATGAAAATCGTCAGATTCTGGCTAATTTGCAACAGGAGCGTAAAAATCTAGTATTAAATAAGCAATTTGATGATGTTAAAGCTAAAAATATGATTGCACAGGAACAGCGTCTTTGGGCTGAACAGCAACAGGCACGTGCTGATTATGATTTTTTACAGTTAAAACGCGAACATGATATCTATCAGATTCTAACTCCGAAACAGCAACAGCAATATTGGCGTTTGCGTCAGCAACAGAAGTTGCTGCACTCCAAAGCGCGATAATTTATTGTTACTGTAGTTCGGTTTTGTGATTTAAAACCCCGCATTGCGGGGTTTTTATTTTTCTTTGGTAAGAAATATTTATCAGAATTTAATCTGTGCTCGTGCCCACAGTGTGCGTCCTGGCTCGTTAACTCGGTATTGTTGTACGGAATAGGTATCAAAATCATAAGCAGATTTATTTACTGCTTCGGCATAGGTTTTGTTAAAAACATTGTCGATACCGATTTGTACCAGCATATTTTTACCGGGTTTCCAGCCGGCATTTAATGCCAGTGTCCCAAAGCCGCTGCTCTGACCTAAGTCCATGCCAACAATGTTGCCCTGATTTCTGGCATAGCGGTGCTGACTGGTAGCAACACGCCACAAGGCACCGGCGCTGAAATGCTCGTTTTCCCAGTTGAGGTAAGTACGCCATTCCAGTGGCGGGGTTTGTGCCAGTGGTCGTTTATCACTGCGGTTACTGGCATAGGTATAGGCGAGGCTGCCGCCAAGATTCCAGTGTGGTGCGAACTGCCAGTTGGTTCTGGCTTCGAAGCCATAGCGGCGCGCATCTATCTGGCGGGCTGAATTTTTGCTGTTAATGCTTTCAATCAGAATAAAATCATTGATTTGTCCTGCAAAAATATCAATTGAGCTGCTGATACTGTTACCTTGATAACTTAAACCGGCATCGATTTCATGGTTGGTTTCCTTACGCAATTTTTCGCCGTTGGCTTTACTGCGTTCCCAGTAATCAGGAGCACGCTCGGCAATACCATAGCCGAGATAGCTGGTTAGTTTATTGTTGCGGTGTTCCAGACGGATAAAACCGGCATTCAGTCCCTGATGCTGGCGCAAATACTTTGAGGCAATGGCATTTTTCTGCGGATTAAATAGGGTACTGGTCCAGTCATGACGAAAACCGCCAAAGAGACTATTATTATCATTTATATTCCATTCACTCTGAATATAGGCACCGTGCCGTTTATAAGTCTGGTTCCAGATAAAGGGCAGTTTGTAATAATTTTCTGCCTGCTGTTTATTGGTACTCATTACCATCGGCCGGGTACTGACTTCATCATTCTGCCAGTCTGCACCGATTTCACTGTGTGTATTTCCCAACTCTATCTGTGCTGACAATTTAGCTGATTTTATTTCACGCGAAGGATTCATTACTGAATACATGCGGCGTACCGGCATGGTGGTATGCATACCATTCATATTTGGCATATCCGATGCCATTTTGCTCATACCGGAAGCCATCTTCATTGGTGCAGGAGTACGCAGACTGAAATTATCCATCACATGGTCGATTTTGCTGCGACCATATTCAAACTGTAGCTGACTCAGCCAGTTGGTGATATTTTGCTGGCGCAATTTCATTGACCAGCCATGGCGGTCGAACTGGGTGCCGTCCATGCTGCGGTCGGCATAGCGGGCATGGCCGGTGCTGTGTTCATATTGTACAGCCAGCAGGGTGTCAGTAAATGGGGTGAGAGCTGCCTGAGCCATCTGATTATTGCGTTTGAATGCAGAATGAATGGTGTCTCCATTACCGTCTTTGTAATCTTTAGACTCATTGTGACTGGCATTGAGCCGCAGCCAGCCATACTGATTACCCAGTGTACCGTCGATATAAGCATCACTGCGCCCGAATGATCCTTTTGTAAAGGCACTGTCTAATTTGGCAGTAGGCTGAGATAGTGGTTTTTCATCACGGATAAAACGTACAGAACCGCTAATCATTCCCGGCCCCTGATTAACTGCTTGTGGTCCCTTGGTAATAATGACTCTGTCGTAGCTGGCCGGAAACAGATAGGAGGTGGGCGGGTCCATGCGTCCGGGACAGCCGCCCAGTACAAACTGGTCGTCAGCACTGATCAGCAGGCGTGAACCGCCCAAACCGCGTAGCAGAGGATCACCTGAGCTACCGCCTTTACGCGTGACACTCATTCCTGCAATTGATTTAAGTAAATCAGCACCGTCCTGTGCGGGTAAAGGCTGAAGGGCTGTTTTGGGGTTGATTACTTCAACTCCCGAGGTACTTTGTTTGGAAGCGACCACCACTACCGGACTTAATTCTGCTGTATGCGGTTCTGTATTTTCTGGTTGTGGCTGGGCACGAACTGTAGAAATAAGACAGGACAGGGCTAAGAAGAAAAGAGATTTGTCACGATAATGCATGGGAGTGCCTGAATGGCTGAAATAATGTAATTTATTATATCTTAAAAAATATAAATGAATCTTTGAATAAATTTAATTTTTTAACTCAATGTAATTTTATGTATGTTCAGGCGGCTATCCATTGAGATGCAATATAAATAAGCAGACCGATGCAACCGCCAACAAGCGTGCCATTGATACGAATGAACTGTAAATCACGCCCGACACTCAATTCGAGTTTATCAACCATTTGTTTACTGTCCCAGCTTTTGACTTTATCGGCAATGAACTGACTGACGCGATTTTTATACTGGCGAGTGATGAGTTTTGCACACAATGTAATTCGGGTATCCAGACGCTGCATAAATCGCGGGTTTTGCATGGCTTGCTGCTGTATATGGGTAGATAACCGGCCAAGCTGCTGCTGCCACCATGAATTACTCTGGCTGGTATCGTGTTCACTCCATGCCACAAAACTATCCCATAAATCCATTATGCTTTGTTGCAATGCTGTAGAGCGCAGCAGTTGCTGCCGTCCGGCCGCAAGCCATCTGTGCCAGCTCCGGCTGCGACGTAATTTGCGTTCGGTAACGAGAAGCTGTTTTCGGCAGGCGCGCCAGAAAGAATGCTTTGGGTTCGCCAATACCGCATCTATATAGGAGTCTGCCCAATCGAGTGCTTTGCCGGCGACCCAGTCATCAATACGTGCAGTCAGTGTCGTTTTCAGCGAAGCCTTAAATTTATCCCAAGTACTGGGATCGCTTTTTTCAATTTTACTTACCCAAGATAACAGACTTTTTTCAAGTTGTGCCCGTGTCTGTTCGTTTTGCAGCCATTGGCGTATTTGTTGCAGTAAAGATCGTATCAGTAGTGTATCAATACCTTGTTTATGGATTAAATGAAGAAAGTTTGCCAGTGTTTTGCCCAGACGGGCACCGCTGTACTGGGTGTTTAGTAGCTGACTGCAAAATCCGGCTACTTCACGGGCACTGGCGGTATTTAACAGCAGCGGAATCTGGCTGGTCAGAACAGGCAGCCATTTTTGCTGATTTTGCGGAGCACATAGCCATTGCAGGGTTCTTCTGGCCGGATGCATACGATAGATGCGTCCGGCAATTGCTTTATCCTGTAAAAAATTATTTTCAATAAAATGTCCGAATTCATTGGCAATTCTTTCCTGTTTCTGAGGCAGAATTGCGGTATGAGGAATAGGCAGACCAAGGGGATGGCGAAACAGGGCAGTAACTGCGAACCAGTCTGCCAGTGCACCTACCATGGCGGCTTCGGTAAATGCTTTAAGATAGACCAGAGCCGGATATTGTTTTTGCAGCAGGCAGCTTAAAACAAATAAAACACAGGCAATAATCAGCAAACTGCTAGCCAGTATTCGCATGCGTCGCAGACGCTGGCGCTGTATCAGACTGGTAATGGTGGCTGTGTTCATAATATCGGTGTGTTTCAGATATCCGGATAAAATTTTTCAGTATATAAGCTTACTGGTTAATTGGTCTTGTTGCCGGTGTGATTTCCTG
This sequence comes from Snodgrassella sp. W8135, assembly GCF_016101225.1. NCBI lineage: Bacteria > Pseudomonadati > Pseudomonadota > Betaproteobacteria > Neisseriales > Neisseriaceae > Snodgrassella > Snodgrassella sp. W8135. The sequence continues at coordinate 144,829 of NZ_JACFQX010000004.1, read as the reverse complement.
AATTTACTCAACTGAATAAAAGTATCAATCTTAATAAGGGAGAAATAGCCGGTAGTTAAAGGTTGGTATCGTTAGCTGGATTTGATTTTATAATAAATTTTTTACTCGGACCCTATATTAAATAATACATATTATTTAATATTCCATGAATATTTCATTGATATAACATTATGCTTTTTTAGCTGGTATAAATCATTACTGGAAACTGATTATTCGGGTAATGGTTTTTGGAATGCTTTTACCGACAAAATAATGAGTACGCCAATATAATTTAAAATTATATAGAGCGAATAGTTAATCAGCCATATATTTTCGAATTGCTCTTCGGCTATTGCGCCAGATAATTCGCCTGTTAGTGGATATAAAATAGTGAGTGCCAGTAAATAATAGACCGAGCTGTAAGTTAAATAATTGAATAAATCAGACCATGCAACTTGATTTTTTGGGGTAACACTATCTTTGATAGCGAGAGCAAAGGCCAGTAATATATCAATCCAGTAAAGTATAAAGCACAGAAACATTACTACAGAGAGGATATTAAGTATGTCGCCTTCAAAGTAAGGAATCATTAATCCTCTGCCAATTAAGCTGTTACTGCAAGTCAGCACAAATAAATAAACTGCCGCAAAAATGAGCAATTTTTTAATACTGAATTTACCCATACTGGCTTTTTGGTCAGTGTTAGTTTTTTGGATGGCTAATGAATTATCGGAAGCAGAAACTGTTCTACGACGTTTAAATGATAAAACCTGACAGATAAGTTTAAATATTAAAATAATAAAAGCACCAATGCTGTTAACAAAGGTATAAATAAAAACAAGGAAATTATTGAAATAAATGAAAACTTGATATGTGATTGATTGTAAATAAATAAAGAAAACACAAATCAGAAAATTACTGATTGAATAACACAATAGTGTAACGGTTGATGGTGTCTTATTCGGACTGTGTTTATCATTAAAGTATGCAGAAAAAATCTGTTTTATTGTTAACCCGAATATCCATATTAATAAAAGACCAAAGAGATATAAGCAGCCATAAATTAAGAGAAATTCAATGTCAGTGTTAAAATAGGGATACCAGAAAGGTGGTCGCAAAAGCGTTCCGAAAAGATAAAGGATAGTTAAATAAATTAACGAAAGCTTCAGGGAGTTTTGTGGGTTAAAAAATTCAATAAATCGATTTTTTTTCAATTTATTCAGCCCCTAGCGATAATCTTAATTTGATTACCTATAATCTCATTAATCCGAATTTTTGTATTAATTGTATTTTTAACAATATGTATCAGACTATCTCAGTAAACTGCAACCTCAAGCCGTTACTTGTGGTTTACGGCGTTTATATTGCCACCACTTGAATCCGTAACCGGCAATGACCGGAATCAGCGCATAAATAATCAGAGCTGTCCAGCTGCCGTACCAGTGTACCAGTGTGGAGGTACTGTTATCATTGTTAAGAATAATCTCGGTAGATGAGTAACAAATAGCGCGCCACCAGCACATAACCAGAAGCCCCAGAAAAACCGGCCAGATTTTGCATGTACGCCCGCGCTGCCATAACAGGAAAAATACCAGCGCCCATATCAATGTCAGGGTAGTAACTAATAAACCCGTATCAGTTGGCAGATGCAGATAGCGACAGATAATAAAGGTGATAACGACCCATATGCCGGCAAGTATGGCCATGATAAATTCTTCGGGCTTGTTGAGCATGTTGTTGCTTCCTTAGCGAAAAATACGGCTGGAATGGTTAATATACCGCAGCTGCTATACTTTGTCATGTTCTACCAGCCATGGTCTGAGACTGGCTGTGTCTATATCCCATTTCCATATGCCATTCTGGTTGTGCGGATTAAGTCCGCGCAGGAAGAGATAACGTACGCTGATACTGGGCGGCAGCTGCCGGCGACTGTGCAGAAATCGTGCACAGGCAATGCTGTAAATGAGTGCCTGAAGATAGTAGTGATGTCTGGCAATAGCCTCGTCCATGTTTTCCCGGGTATAGTCTGACAGACGATTTCCCAAATGGTTGGATTTGTAATCAATAACATATACCTGACCATGCCGGTCTTCGCCTAGAAGATCGATAGCCCCGTTGATAAATCCGTTTACCGTAGCAAAATCCAGCTCCTGTGCCGCCTGAACACAGCATTGCGGTAATCCGGATGTGTGGGTAAACCACTGTTGTAAATCTGCGATACTGAAATCGGCAACCCGCAGCATGAAATTCATTTCAGCCACTCGTTGTGCTTTAGGTATGTTTGCAATAATGGTTTGTGGTGACAGCTGGCATTGGCGTACGGTATCAGTAAGCGTCTGCATGGTGGTGCTGTGCCGGCTGTCGAAACCATAACGCGCCAGACAGTCGAGAATATGCTCCTGTTCCGTTGCAGTAGCCGGCAGGCTGAATTCGGTCTGTTCCAGTATGGCATGCAGACAAAGTCCGGCGTTGATACCGCGTTCGAATGCGAGCACAGGTGTTTCCGCTTCTGTATCGGGGTTCAGCGGCTGAATTTGTACTTCAGCCTGATCCAGCGCAGGTGCTATTTTTTCTTCTTCCGGAGCAGATTCGCGGTGACTGTAATCATGCCGGCTCAGACTGGTGAAGCTGGTATAGCGTATGGATTGAAAAGTCCTTACTGTCGGTGTTAGTGCACGATAAGGTTGTTCGGGTTTTTTACTGATATCAATACAGGCAGGGTCTACATTACCTTCACACCATTGAAACAGCTCAGGGTTGCCGGCAGCCAGACATTGATGCCATGCAGCACGTAAAGTACTGGGCAGATTGGGCTTATGGGTTTCCTGCCAGAATTGGCGTGATTCTTTCAGGGTATTGTCCGGCTGTCCGTCCAGTAGCCATGCCATGGGGTTACTGGCGGTATTGTTGCAGGCGGCAGTGTACAGTATCAGTTGTTCGCGTGCCCGGGTAAAGGCTACATAATACAGACGCAAACGTTCGGCCATACTTTCGCATTCCAGCTCATCCCGGTCGCTGTCACTGAGCAAACTATTGGCAATCAATTCCACTTTATCCTGCTGATGCAGACGTTGCCAGTGTTCCTGATTATTAATGGTCTCTTTACCATCCCATGCAAACGGACAGAATACCACCGGATATTCCAGCCCTTTGGAAGCATGCATGGTCACAATTTTAACCAGTGCTTCATCACTTTCCAGTCGCAGCAGACTGCTTTCACCTGCTGACCGTTCGTTGCTGATGGCACTGGTCAGCCAGTTCAGCAGGGCGTTGGCCGTCGGCAGGGTTTGTTCAGCAGCAGCCAGTAATTCGGCCAGTTGCCACAGATTGGTCAGGCTGCGCTCATTGCGCTGTGTAAGCAATCTGATTTCCATGCCGGTCTGGCCGGCAAACCACTGTATGGCAGGATAAATACCATACTGCTGCCATTGTTCGCGGGTTTGCAGTGCCAGCTGTATCCATTCGCTCAGTGTATTTTCATTCCGGTTCAGTTCTGCCAGCTGTGCTGCTGTCCAGCCGAACAATACACCGCCAAGGATAAAGCGTAATGTTTCAGTGCGCTGCGGTTGCAGCCAGAAACGTAACAGAGCCTCGACAGCCTGTGCCTCAGTGCTGGAAAAAACTGAATGGTTTCCAAGAGAGACGCTCATGATGCCGCAGCGTTTCAATGCGCCGGCAATCATGCGGCCTTCATTATGTGAATGCACCAATACGGCAATATCGCCAGCCTGTAACGGACGGTTACTCAGTAGCAGTTCTCCGCGCATACCCTGATTAATCATGCCGGCAATTTCATAGGCACAATATTCGGCCGCACGTGTCCGCAGACTGTCTTTATTCGGGATAATTTCCGCTCCCTTATCGCTGACATCTATTTTTTCATGCAGCCAGCGCACCACTACCGCCGGTATAACAGTATTGTCGTGACTGTAATGCAGACGGTTATTTTCTGCCTGTGCCTGAACCTGAGGATAGCTGATACCCTCAAGAATAAAAGGCAGCTTTTTGCCGCTGAACAGGAGGCCAATGGCCTGTACCAGTGCCTGATGGCTGCGGTAATTAGTAGTTAGGGTATAGCGCTGCTGTGGCGGGGTATCGGCAGCGGCACGCAGATAGGCGTGAATATCAGCACCACGGAAACGGTAAATAGCCTGTTTCGGGTCACCCACCATAATAAGCGGGCGGTTTTGTTCGGCAAACGCGGTTTTGAAAATTCGGTACTGCAACGGATCAGTATCCTGACATTCGTCTACTAGTGCAATCTGCCATGTTTGCGCCAGTGCTGCGGCCAGTGTTTCAGACATGGGATTATCCGCAGACAGTGCCAGACCCAGATCTGCCAGTAAATCGTCAAAGCTGCGCTGGTGGCTGTTGCGCCGGTGCTGATTCAGACACTGGCGCACGTAGTTAAAACAGTCCAGCTGTAATTGCAGTGATATGCTGTCTTCTGCAATCAGCATGGCAGCAACAGCTTCTGCCAGTTCGACCAGTGGGGCAATGTTAGCTATCAGCTCATTATTGAGTGTTTGATTTTTTTTGGTGTTTTCCTGTAGCTGGGATGAAGCCAGTTTGGCACATTTTTCCAGTACAGAAGAAGAAAAAGAATGACAGTTTACTTCGCTTTCCATTACCTGCTGCAGGTCGGTGAAAAGCTGCTGATAACTTTTCTGGCGGTAAATATTACCATTTAGTTGCTGATGTAACTGCCAGAATGAATCCTGAATAAGGCTGAAATGTGTACATACGCTCTGCCAGGACTGTTGCCAGCAGTTATTTATGCCGGCTATATCCGCAACCGGCGGCTGGCGTACCTGTAAATCTACCATGCCGCAGTGCCGTCCCATTTCCTGCATAAGCCGGGCAGGGGTAAGTTTGTAAGCGACAGCCAGCGTGGCCATACTGCTGTTATTGCTTACCTGCTGCCGCCAGAAGTCTTCGGCAAACCGGCACAGCATTTCCGGATCAGTTTCAATAGTTTCCGTATCAAATGGTGTCTGGCATAGAAAGGCATAATCAGTGAGTACGCGCTGGCAGAATCCGTGAATGGTGTAAACGGCTGCACGGTCAAACTGGGTAATGGCCGCCTGCAGACGGAGAATCAGGCTGGCATCATCATCCTGACTGCGGGCACAGTCAATCAGCTGTTGCAGTACCGGGTCATTCTGTTCCGCAGGCAGATTATTTTGTAACAGAGCCAGAGCCTGATTAAGGCGGGTACGCAGACGGGTTTTCAGCTCCGCTGTAGCTGCTTTGGTAAAAGTGACCACCAGAATAGCGTCAACCGGCATACGTTCCAGTAACACCAGCCGTGCAAACAGGGCGGCAATGTTAAAGGTTTTCCCGGTACCGGCAGAAGCTTCAATCAGGCTGCTGCCGTTTAAGGGCATGGTAATCGGATTTAATGCTTGGCTCATTATAATTTATCAGCGGTTTCCAGCACTGCTGTCATGGGCAGCAGTAATTCTTCAATCAGTTGCCAGAACAGTGGGGTGTCAATCGGCAGTTCTTCATCGCGGCCAAATACCTGAGCTACTTCGGGATAGTCGGCCTGCGGTTTTCCATTATGGCTGTCTGCATAGACTTTAAACGCGGTGCTGCGTTCTTCGGCACCATATTCGGGTGCACGGTTTTTCTTTTGCCGGTTACGATACCATTTAAGGGCAGTGGTAAGGCTGGTTTTCGGAAAAAAGGGCAGTGGCCGGCTTTGTCCCAGCCGGTAATACTCAAGCCATAAAGCCAGTTGTGCTTGTGCATCAATCAGGCTCATTGCTGCCAGCATGCGCGGTTTGGCCGGATAAAGCTCATATGTGTCCTGTGCACCTTCGCTTTCAGTAGCGCAGAGGAGTAAATGGCGCAGATATAACTCAATATTATCCGGTGCTGTCGGGGTGTGATTCCGTTCAATCAGTTGCCCGCACTGATGTAAACGGCTGATGTTGCCACTTAGCTGTAACTGTTCGTGTTCAAAAATAAAGGCAATATCGGCGACAGCGGGACTGAACAGTATGCTGCTGTCCAGAGCCAGTGTCTGATTGCGTAAAACCTGGCTGACAATCACACCCAGCTCGCCTTCAGGCACCAGTCCGCTTACTGCCAGTGCTGCATCTACCTCAGCAAAATCCAGATGCTGCCGGCGTGCACGGGTATAGGCAGTATAAATCGATGCACTGTTTTCAATTGCAAACGGTTCTGCTGCACTGACTGGTGTTTCCTGATAGGGTGCCTGCCATTGTAACTGCTGCTGAAGCCAGTGACGTACCGGATTACGCCAGAACCGGATAAAAGATTCAATATCAACTTCCTGATTCTGTTTTTCCGGTTCAGTTATTTTTGCATAAAATGGCTCAGGCTTAACTATATTCTGATTCAGTGCCGTGGCGTAATCACTGCGGCAGCTGACTAAATCGCCGTTAAAATAGCGATAGGAAAAGGGTTGTAACGGGTGTCGGATGATATGCTGCTGATTAAATACCAGCGGATTACAGCCGGTCATGGCGGCCAGAACATCGGTCAGCTCATAAAGCAGAGCAGAGGGGGCCAGTTCTTCGTTTTTGCGAGTATCTTTACCGATATACGACAAATACAGTTTTTCGCGCGCACTTAAAATAGATTCAAGAAACAGATAGCGGTCATCATTACGACGGGCACGATCACCGCGGCGCGGATGCTGTGCAATCAGGTCGAAAGCAGCAGATTTGGTAGTACGGGGAAATTCGCCGTCATTCAGACCGAGCAGACAGATACAGCGAAAGGGCAGGCTGCGCATCGGTACCATACTGCAAAAGGTAATCCCGCCGCGCAGAAATCCGGCCTGACGGGTAGTGGATAAATAATTCTGCAAATGCTCGATTGCAATGGCCGGTTCAATAGTCAGATCAAATTGTGCCAGTGCTGCCTGCGCCTGCCATTCAGCCAGACTGGTTTCCAGTTGCTGCATAGCGTGGCCGGCCAGAGAATCGGTATCGGCTAAATCCCGCAGAAGTTGTCGTGTACGTGCAATCCATTCGGAAATAGTAGCTGCTTTTTGCCAGCAGCTATGATGTTTAATCAGACAGTCTATTAACTGTTGTGCGCATGCCAGAATTTCAGTCTGACCAATATCACCGAACCATGGAAGCTGTTGCTGCCACAGTGCCGTATATTTATTTTCCGGCAGCAACCAGCCGAGTACCGTACGTTCACGCGCCTGCTGCCAGGTAAAGTGCTTACCCTGTCCGCCATATTCATGACGCATATCTGCATCCACGCCCCAGCGTACCCCTTGTTCGCTCCAGACACGGTGAATCAGTTCTGCATCGCTGTCGTTTAAGTCAAAACGTGCGCGCAGAGCAGATTCATCCAGCAAAGGCAGCACAGTTTCAATATCAAACCGGCTCTGCATCAGTTGCAGCAGTTTTTCGAATAATTGCAGTAGGGGTTCATGCAGGCTGATTTTAACGTCGGCGATGTTGTAATGCAGAGCAGGCGTGTCGCCCTGCGTTTGTCCGAATACTGCGTGGATAAAAGGCAGATAAGGCCCAATATGTGGTGTAAGTACCGCAATATCCTGCGGCTGCCAGTGCGGATGTGCGGCCAGGTCCTGAATCAGCTGCTCTTTGAGAATTTGCAGTTCACGCAGGCAGGAATGCGCCGCTACAATCTGAATGGAATTATCATATTCCTGCAGCCGGTAGGGTGGTTCAGACTGTTTCGGATGTTGCAGGCACTGGATATCGTTTTGCAGACGGTGTAACAGAGTATCTGCCACTTCATCACACTGAGCATAGACAGAAGGCATATACACTACTTCGCCCAGATCATTGAGCGCATCAAAAAAATCCCGCCCCTGTTTGCCCAGACTGGCCAGTAAAGGATGGCCAACCACACTCAGGTCAGTTTCCTGACTATTGAGCAGCATATCTGCTGAGAGAACATTGCCCCAGTACTCAGCACACGGGTTTACTGCAAATATATGCACATCAGTATATTGGGCTATTACCTGTAATGCATGCAGATAAACCGGTGCCATTGTGGCAATACCGAATACGAATATCCGCTCGGGTAAATGTTCAGAACCAAGTTTGCTCAGAAATTCCTGCATTAAGCCGGCACGGTGTGGTAAATCTGATTCATTATTCAGCCAGCGCCATAGCTCTGCCTGCCATTGCTCATCTTCACCCAGATTCGCAGATTTGTTTTCCTGCCAATTATTTATCCAATCATTGCGATAGATTAAATATTGGTCAAACATATCAGCAAGTTTTCCGGCCAGATGGTAAGGTGCCTGAGTACTGCTATCAAGATAAGAATGTAGTGCGGTAGCAGTTTGGCATAACTGGGGTTGTCTGAATACCGGGCTATAAAACAATCCCAGTAAGCGCCAGCGCAATACTTCTGACTGAAACGGGTTAAGCGCTGGTGTTTGCGGTAATACCCGATGGGTTAATTGCCAGATGTAGCTGGCCGGCAGACTGAAATGCAGATTGGCGGCAATACCGTGCTCCTGAGCCAGATAGTGATTCAGATAGCGGCGCATACCCTGACTCTGTACCACGATTTCTGTTGCAGCCCATGCTGACTGTGGTGAGGTATGCTGATATACGCTGGCAAATAAAGCAGCTAAATCAGATAATTGATTGGATTGATAAACATACAGCATAACAGCATCCGGCACCAGTTAAGGTTGTTATTATAGCTGTACCGGAGCTGCCTGAGCGATTAGTCAAAATGATTTTGTGCCTTTAGCTGTTTTTATTGCGTTGACATAAAAGTATATTTACAGAATTTAAACTAAAAAATTTTAATAAAAATTAGTTAATACTGGTCAAAAGCTGGAAAAAATTGGAAAATAGGTAATTAAATACTCTGCCATATTAAAATACTGGCAATATAAAGAAGGATATCACAGTGAGATTTGATGGCGTCATTGGTGAGTTAGCGGCAACTAAAGGTGTCATGGCGTGTGCTGTCGTGGATTATGAAAGCGGAATGTTTATAGACGGGGTTAGTCCGTCAGGTATGGATCTTGACATTCTGTCCGCCGGCAATACCGAAATTGTACGTTCAGAAATAAAGGCTATTGAGCGCCTTTATGGTCAGGACAACAATGAAGATGCTATAGACGATATTCTTATCAGCCTGCATAAACAATATTATTTATTACGGCCGATGAAGAATGTTCAAGGTGTGTTTATGTTTATGGTACTCGACCGCAAAACAGCCAATCTGGCACTGGCACGGCGCGCTTTAAAAGTGGCTGATCGTCATTATCAGGATTGAAGCACACTCAAACAGAAAAAGTATGCACTGTTAACTCTCTGTGTAACAGCCTCTTTGCTTGCAAAGAGGCTGTTAATTTATTGTGCTTTCTGTACTTGTTTGTCATACCAGCTTAACAATTCTGATGCCGGTACATAGCCAATCAGTGGCTGGCTGCGATAGCCGTTTCTGTGTACAACAAATAATCCCGGCGGTCCGTACAGACCATAGCGTTGCATCATTCTGCGTTGTGCCGGCGTATTATTGGTTACATCAATCTGTAAAAAACGCTTTTCTTCAATTACCCGTCTGACTGAAGCTTTACTTAAAGTAAATGCAGTCATTTCCTTGCAGGATATACACCAGTCTGCATAAAAATCTACCAGTACCGGCTTATTCGGATCTTCATCAAACAACTCTTGCATAGCCTGACGCAATTGTTCCGGCTTATCGAAATAACGACCGAAATGCTGACCGTTTGGCGGAGTTAAAGTAAGAAAACGATGTAAAGGTGTCACACAGTTCATTATGCTGGCAGAAACAAAACCAATTCCACAAGCCAGAAACAGTATACCGGTAATCGCATTAAACCAGCGCTGGCGTGCTGATGAATGATACCACTGCCAGCCTAAATAGATTGCCGGTATCAGCATCAGCAAAGTATAAATAGTGACTACCAGATAGTAATTCAGAAACGGAGTGGCAATATAGGTAGCGGCACCCAGCAGCATCAAACCGAACAGATATTTGACACCAATCATCCACTTACCGGCACGGGGCAGAATATGCACACCGAATACAGAAATCAGAATCAGCGGGATGCCGGTACCCAGTGCCATAACATACAGAGCCATGCCGCCCAGAGCAGCATCCCCGCTCTGAGCAATATAACCCAGTGCAAAAGCCAGAGGTGGTGCGACACAGGGGCCGACAATCAGCGCTGACAATGCCCCCATTATCAGCACAGAGAGCAAATGTCCGCCATGAAAGCGGCCGCTGACCCGCTGAAAAAACGTCTGCCAGCGAGCCGGCAACTGGATACTGTATAAATCAAACATTGATAAAGCCAGTATCACCAGTATGGCTGCGGCAGCCAGCACTACCGCAGGCTGTTGCAGCCATCCGGTCAGAAACGCACCGGTACGGGCAGTAACAATACCAACAATAGTGTATGTAAAAGCAAGCCCCTGTACATAAACAAATGACAGGATAAATGCCCGCAATTTAGTGGTTTTCCGGCGGGTGCCCATTACGATGGCTGATACTATCGGCAGCAGCGGATACATGCATGCTGTCAGACTCAATCCCATCCCGGCAATAAAAAAAGTCATTAAATTGGTAATCAGTGTTGCTCGGGAAAGCTGAAACAGACTGTCTCCGCCTGAGCTGCCTGACCACTCCGGTGGCGGAGCTTTAACCGGAGGATCAGTAAAAGTATCCGGCGAAACTGGCTGAATATGTGTTGATTGTGGCGTAATACGATATTTGCCGGTACGGCTGATGGTAAATGTATTTTCTACCGGCGGATAACAGATTCCTGCATCTGCACAGCCCTGATAAGATAAAGTTAACTGATACGGAACAGTCTGTGCATCTGTCCTATAGTGCCAGACTGCATCTGCATGATTGTAGTAAACCTGCTGGGTACCAAAAAACTCATCGTGCTTTTGCTGTCCCTGCCGGATAAATTGTCCTTCACCAAAGATATCCGCCGGTTCAGTAGTAATCTGAATTTTATTCCGGTACAGGTAATAGCCGTCGGCAATAACAAAATGTACACGAATATCCTGATTATGAACAATCAGTTCCGGTACAAAAGCCTGTTCCGGCGGTAATAAATTTTTATTGTCCGCAGCCAGTACCGCACTATTCAGCCCCGGCAGCAATACCAGCAGCATAAACAGCAGTTTTAACAGGGAAGCCATACAGACACGAGAACGGGTAGGATTGTAATACATAAAAAATGGTCACTGTAACCAGTGTAATTTCAACCTGAACAATCAACAAAGAAAATGACTACCGGCAGAACCGAAGGGTAGTCATTATCTCCCCTTAAGTGCTTTCTGATTTCGTTTACCAGATAAAGCTAAGTCTGCAAACAATCAGTTTACGGGTATTGTATCAGTGCATAGGCAGAATGGTTATGAATAGATTCAAAATTTTCACTTTCTACAGTAAAAGACTGAATACGTGTATCAGTTTTTAGCGCAGTAGCAACGTCACGAACCATATCTTCAACAAATTTGGGGTTATCATAAGCATATTCAGTGACATACTTTTCATCCGGCCGTTTCAGCAAACCGTATAACTGACATGAACCCTGTTGTTCTACCAGATCAATAATTTCTTCAATAGCAATTGATTCAGTGCATACCAGCGTAACAGTGACATGTGAACGCTGATTATGCGCCCCGTAAGCAGAAATTTCCTTACTGCACGGACACAGGCTGGTAACCGGAATAATGATCTGTAATGTTTGCTGATAAATACCAGCCTGAATTTCGCCACTGAGTACCACTTCATAATCCAGTAGGCTGGAAATGCCGCTTACCGGAGCCTGCTTTTGCCGGAAAAAAGGAAAGCGCATACTGATTTTACCAGCCGTTGCCTGAAGTTTTTCTAACATGGCGGCAGTCAGCTGCCGCAGTACAGCAAAATCAATACTGTCATGCTGTGTCTGCATTAACTCAATAAAGCGTGACATATGTGTGCCTTTCTGTTCGGCCGGCAGTGACACAGTCATGGTTAAATCAGCAACAGTATGTTGTTTACCTGCAGCACAAATAATACTCAGCGGCAGGCGTAAGCCTTTCACACCAACCTGATTGATTGGCATATTGCGTTTATCAACACTGCTTTGCACGTCGGCAATAGTGTCCATTCTGATACTTTTCCTTGCAAAACAAATCTGAATCCAGCCGGCGCAGTATAGTGAAACCACAGAAACCGCCGGCATATAAGGCATAAAATTATACTGTATGCCTTAATTCCGAGCAAATCAGTCGGGATTAGTGTAAAAGAAACAGCATGCTGCCTGATAACCAGAGTGCGTGCTAAACTAGCAGCCTCAGTATTAATGCCGTTACCCGTATAAACAGCTGTCTGAACAGCAAAACCAGTAATCAAACGGAGAAAATATGAAATTTGCCACACAGACCATCCATTCCAGTTATCAGCCGGAAGAGCATAACCGTGCCCTAATGCCGCCTATTTATCAGAACAGCATGTTCGCCATGAATGAAATCGGCGAAAATATTCCGTTCCGTTATGCGCGTATTTCCAATCCGACACGGCAAGTACTTGAAGACACAGTCGCCGAGCTGGAAAATGGCTGTGCCGGTTTTGCCTATGGCAGTGGTATGGCCGGAATCGATGCTGTGTGGCGTACTTTTCTGCGGCCGGGTGATACCATTGTTGCGGTAGCCGATATTTATGGCGGAGCTTATGATTTATTAACCGAAGTATATGCCCAGTGGGGTGTTAACGTTATTTTTGCCGATCTTACCAATCCGGATAATCTGGACCGGATACTGGCACAGACCAAAGTAAAAATGGTATGGCTGGAAACCCCGAGTAATCCGCTGCTGCGTCTGGTAGACATCGCCGAACTGTCTGCTAAAGCCAAAGCTGCCGGTGCCATTGTCGGTATGGATAATACTTTTGCGACACCCTACGTACAGAATCCGCTGAATCTGGGTGTGGATATCGTCTTTCATTCCGCAACCAAATACCTGTGCGGACATTCAGATGTGCTGATGGGTATTGTTGTGGTAAAAGATCCTGCACATGCAAAATTATTACGTGCCTTAAGTATTAATACCGGCGGCGTGGCCGGTCCGATGGACTGTGCACTGGTATTACGCGGTATCAAAACACTGGTTGTACGTATGGACCGGCATTTATCCAATGCGGCTGAGCTGGCCAGACGCTTGCAGCAGCACCCTGCGGTAGAAAAAGTATTTTATCCGGGTCTGGCGGAACATGAACACCATGATATCGCCTGTAAACAGATGCAGCATGGTTTTGGCGGAGTGGTCTCCATTTATTTACGTCAGAACAGTCGCGAAGCAGCCAATAGTGTGATAAAAAATCTGCGCATGATTCGGATGGCGGCCAGCCTTGGCGGCGTCGAAAGCCTGATTAATCACAGTGCCAGCCAGTCGCATAGCGGCATGAGTAAAGAAGTTAAAGAATCACTGGGCATCCGTGAAGGCCTGCTGCGTATTTCAGCCGGTATCGAAGATATTGAAGATATCTGGGATGATATCAATCATGCACTCAATACCTTGATTTAACCTGTGTAAGTGAAAAATCCGTGCACAATTATTATGAAGTATTAAATGTTGCTCAAGGGGCATCCGACGAAGTCATTCGTGCGGCCTATCGGGCTTTGTCACAAAAATACCATCCTGACCGCAATCCGCATAATCCGCAGGCACATCAGCGTATGGCTGAGATTAATAAAGCATATGCAGTATTGTCTGATCCGGAGCAGCGCCATCATCATGATGTGTGGATTGCGCGGCAAAGCCTGCAGGCAAGGTTGTCACCGGCATTGCTGGCGCGCCGGCAGACACCATTTGCGCCTCCGGTTTTATTGCCTAACCATCAGGATAAAGTTGTCGACCTGCACGAACGCGGTCACGGCTGGTTATGGATTGTGGGGATTGCCGTACTGATTGCTATGGGCGGAGTATGGTGGAGGCTGGCATATCCGCCGGCTAATAACGTTAATGAGCAGAGTAGCATGCCAGTTACCACGGCACCCAATGGGCAGCTTTTCCCGCTTAAAGCTGCTTATGTATCCGGCTATCCGGTTTTGCGTGAGCGCGGCAATAACAATATTGTCGTACATGCCACCTCCTTGCAATCGCCGGTATTTGCCCAATTATACGAATTGCACGCCGGTAAATTTACTGCTATACGCACCTTTTATATTCCGGCGGGCGAAACCTTTACCCTGCATAAAATCGGTGATGGCAGTTTCAGCCTGCAATACCAGCGTATTAATGATGGAAAATGGGCAGTAAGTGATGGTATTGAAATCAGTCATACCGAAGCCAGCCGAAAATATCAGGATATTGATATCAGACTGTAATCATACTGTCACCGCTCAGGCGGTGGTACATACACAGGAATAACTGCATGCAGGCTGCCGTAGAAGCCAAATTTACTGAAGAAACCGTACTCTGGGTTAAACAGCATACCCCTAAACTGCTGACTTTTGCCATCACTCGGCCTGAAGCCTATCGCTTCAGTGCCGGTCAGTTTTCGCGTCTGGGCTTTCGTGACGGCGCAGGTTTTATCTGGCGCGCCTATTCTGTTGTATCTGCCGAATATGCAGATACACTCGAATACTTTGTAGTATTGATTGAAGGCGGACCGATGAGTGCCCGGCTGGCACAATTGCAGGCGGGCGATTCTATACTGCTGGATAAAACCGCTTTTGGCTTTTTTCTGCCGGGGCGGTTTACTGACGGCGAGCAGCTGATTATGCTCAGTACCGGCAGCGGCATTGCGCCGTTTCTGTCTATGCTGCAACAGCCTGCTGTCTGGGAACGTTTCCGGCATATCGGGCTGGTACATTCTGTTTCACATGCCAATGAACTGATTTTCAGTCAGCATATCAACGAGTTAATCCATCACCCTCTGATTGGCGAATATACAGACCAACTGACTTACCAACCGGTGGTTACCCGTGAACCTACTGCCGGAGCACTCGGTCAGCGTCTGCCGCAATTATTGCAGAATGGTACGCTGGCAGAGGGACTGGGTTTGAATTTCAACCATGAACAAACCCGTTTTATGCTGTGTGGTAATCCGGCCATGGTTACCGATACTTTTCAGACCTTACTGGATATGGGCTATAGCATGCACCGTAACAGAGTACCGGGACAGATTATTATGGAAAACGGCTTTTAATCACCGGATAAAATCAGCTTTTGATATAACAAGTGTAAATTTGGCTATAACTTTCAAATTAAACCAAATATTCTAATGTCACCGGCAAATTAAGTTAGTATGGCAGTATGAACCTGAATCAATTCGGCAAAAAAAACGCCCAGCTTAATCAATTATTGCAGCAATCTGCACACTGGCAACGCCTGAGTAACTGTCTGAAACAGGAGTTGCCGGCAAGTATGCGAACTCAGTTTAATGTCGCCTGTGTACGCACCGGTTGTCTGGTGGTGATTGCGCAAAATAGTATGGCTGCTTCACGTTTACGTATGGTGTTGCCGGCATTATTGCCGCAACTGCGACAGATTGATGCTTCAATTGAAACTGTAAAGGTTAAAGTTCAGCCGGCAGAATCAAAACCGGAAGCAGTAAAGCATGCCAGCTTAAGCCCTGTGGCGCGTGATACGCTGGCACGTTCGGCAGAGGCTTTAACACATCATCCAGAGCTAGCGGCAGCACTGCGCCGTTTAAGTGAAAAGAGCAATTGAGCTATTTCAGTCTGTATATTTGTCAGATGCTTTAAGCAATGAGAAATCAATTCAATCAGTATGACAAAATTAAATAAATATAAATAATATTTATTCAGTCCTGATTGTGAATCATTATTCTTCTACTGGTGTGCAATCAACTATTTTTTAAACAAAATTCAGTTGCCGGAACAGTAATAATCGGTATTACATATAAATTTTTTCCTCTTCACATAGCAGCGTTAAAGACATGAACAGCTTCTGTTGTGTCAGATAGTGCTTGGAAAAAAGGGTTTTACCATTATATTAAGCACCATAAACAGCAATCAGTAACTTCTGAACAGCTTCAGATTGCACATAATTGACACAGGCATGCAAACAGCCGCACAGCAGCGTAGGCGCTTGTGTTAAAATCTCCTATTTCCAGCTTACTATTTATTGCGCCAGCAGGTGCCGGACTGTTGATTTATGTTGAAAAACTTAGCAAAAAAAATTCTCGGAAGCCGCAACGACCGGCTTTTGAAACAATATCGTAAAGAAGTATCCAGAATCAATGCGCTCGAACCACAACTTCAAGCTTTAAGCGATACTGAACTACAGGCTAAAACTGCTGAATTCAAACAACGTCTGGCTGATGGGGAAAAACTCGATAGCCTGCTGGTAGAAGCTTTTGCCGTATGCCGTGAAGCCAGTAAGCGTGTACTCGGTATGCGGCATTTTGATGTGCAGCTTATCGGCGGTATGGTACTGCATTATGGCAAAATTGCCGAAATGCGTACCGGTGAAGGGAAAACACTGGTTGCCACGACAGCCGTCTATCTGAATGCTCTGACCGGTAAAGGCGTACATGTAGTTACCGTGAATGATTATCTGGCTGCACGTGATGCCGGAATCATGCGTCCGCTGTATGAATTTCTGGGCATGTCTGTCGGCATCATTATCAGCAACATGGATCATGCCGATAAAAAAGCTGCTTATCTGGCTGATATTACCTACGGTACCAACAATGAATACGGCTTCGATTATTTACGCGACAACATGGTAAGTGATCAAAGCGAAAAAGTGCAGCGTGAGCTCTCATTTGCGGTAGTTGATGAAGTAGACTCCATTCTGATTGACGAAGCCCGTACACCGTTGATTATTTCCGGTCAGGCTGACGATAACGTCACCCTTTATCAGGTAATGAATCAGATTCCGCCACAGCTGATTGCCCAGAAAAGCGAAGACGGTGAGGGCGATTACTGGGTAGACGAGAAAGCACGGCAGGTAGTGCTCAGTGATCAGGGGCATGAGCATGCCGAGCAGATTCTCACCAAAATGGGTTTGCTGCAGGAAGGTGATTCCCTGTATTCCACCACCAATATCATGCTGATGCATCATCTGATGGCTGCGCTGCGTGCTTATACACTCTACCAGCGCGACCAGCATTATGTGGTACAGGATGGTGAAGTAATTATTGTTGACGAATTTACCGGCCGCCTGATGGCCGGCCGGCGCTGGTCTGATGGTCTGCATCAGGCTGTTGAAGCCAAAGAAGGCGTGGAAATCAACAAAGAAAACCAGACACTGGCTTCCATTACTTTCCAGAATTTCTTCCGTCTGTATGACAAACTGGCCGGCATGACCGGTACTGCCGACACGGAAGCCTTTGAATTCCAGAATATTTACGGTCTGGAAACCGTTATCATCCCGCCAAACCGCCCGATGATACGTAAAGATCTGAACGACCAGATATATCGTTCTATCGAAGAAAAATACGAAGCTGTGGTTGCCGATATCAAAGAGCGCCATGCCAAAGGTCAGCCAATCCTTGTTGGTACCACCAGTATTGAAAATTCCGAACTGGTATCCGCCTTGCTGGATAAAGAGCACCTCAGGCACAATGTTCTCAACGCCAAAGAACATGCGCGTGAAGCGGATATTATTGCTCAGGCAGGCCGCCCCGGCATGATTACCGTAGCCACCAACATGGCCGGTCGTGGTACGGATATTGTGCTTGGTGGCAATATCAAGCCGCAAATAGATGCCATTAATGCCGACGACAGCCTCACCGAAGAAGCGAAAAAGAACGAAATCGACAAGTTACAGCAGCAATGGCAGATTGACCACGATGCCGTGATTGCAGCTGGCGGTTTACACATTATCGGTACCGAACGCCATGAAAGCCGCCGTATTGATAATCAGCTGCGCGGCCGTGCCGGTCGTCAGGGTGATGCCGGTTCCAGCCGCTTTTACCTGTCGTTTGAAGATCCGCTGTTGCGCCTGTTTGCACTTGACCGTGCAACAGCCATTCTTAACCGTCTGGCTCCTGAACGCGGCGTAGCCATAGAAGCCGGAATGCTCAACCGTCAGATTGAAGGAGCACAGCGCAAAGTCGAAAACCGTAACTTCGACATGCGCAAACAAGTACTTGAATACGATGATGTAGCCAACGACCAGCGTAAGGTTATTTATCATCAGCGTGCCGATATTCTGGCCAGCAACGATATTGACGGTATGATGCAGGAAATACGCCATGATGCAATTGTTGATACTGTAGACAGCTTTATTCCGCCGGATAGTATGGAGGAGCAGTGGGATATTTCCGGTCTGGAAAACAAACTGGCTGCTGATTACAATATTGAAGTTTCCATCAATGACTGGCTTAAAGAAGACAACAGCCTCGACAACGAAAGCATTTCTGAACGTCTGCTGGATATAGTAGAAAAAGATTATGCTTATAAAGTCGAACTGGTTGGCATCGACACCATGCGCAAATTTGAACGCGACATTATGCTGCAAATCATTGACAGCCGCTGGCGTGAACATCTGGCCGATATGGATTACCTGCGTCAGGGTATTCATCTGCGCGGTTATGCCCAGAAAAATCCGAAACAGGAATACAAACGCGAAGCATTTGAAATGTTTCAGGCCATGTGGAGCAATATTCGCCATACCGTTGCTTCATTGCTGATTTCAGTGCGTTTTCAACCGGCCTCTGAAGAAGAGCAGCAAGAAGTATTCGCTGCTGATAATGTAGCAGAAGATGAAGATTTCAGCCCCGAAGCTCTGGAAGCACGCGGTATTGTTATTCGTCGTAACGATCCGTGCCCGTGTGGCAGCGGTTTGAAATACAAACTGTGCCATGGCCGTCTGTAACTGCGGATAAACCAGCTTAACATCAACAGGTTGCTATATTTATGGCAACCTGTTGATATATTTACTGCTGTTTAGATAAAACTGCCTGAAACAGAGTACTTTTATTAAAGTGAATACTCTAAAACCCATTGAACAGCACATCAAATTGTCTTAAAATTCACACCTTACGTCAGCAACCAGAGCATAAAATGTCCCTGAATGGCAACAGAAAGCTGGCGTGTTTTCGGTTTACGCTAATAATACCGCTTTCCTTAACCATGGATAATTAATGGCAGCCTATAACACACAAAAAGTATTGTCTGTACACCACTGGACAGACGCATATTTCACATTTACCTGCACACGGGACGAATCATTACGTTTTCAGAATGGTCAGTTTGTGATGATTGGTCTGATGGTAGACGGTAAACCCCTGATGAGAGCCTACAGTATTGCCAGTGCCAATTGGGAAGAAGAGCTGGCTTTTTTCAGTATTAAAGTACAGGATGGTCCGTTAACCAGCCGCTTACAGCATCTGAAACCGGGTGACGAAGTACTGGTGAGTAAAAAGCCCACCGGTACCCTGATTGTCGGTGACCTTAACCCCGGCAAACATCTGTATCTGCTGTCTACCGGTACCGGTCTGGCACCATTTCTCAGCGTAACCAAAGATCCGGACATCTATGAACAGTTTGAAAAAATTATTCTGATTCACGGCGTGCGCTATAAAAAAGATCTGGCCTATTTTGATCATTTCACCACAGAGTTACCCAATCATGAATATCTGGGTGAATTAGTACGTGAAAAACTGATTTACTATCCGGTGGTTTCCCGGGAAGATTTCATCCATCACGGACGCCTGACTGATTTAATGAAATCGGGTAAACTGTTTACCGACATTGGCTTGCCGCCGATTAATCCTGCTGACGACCGGGCGATGATTTGCGGCAGCCCCGAAATGCTCAGAGACAGCTGTGAAACACTTAATAGTTTTGGTTTGACTATTTCCCCGAAAATGGGGCAGCGTGGTGACTACGTTATCGAACGCGCTTTCGTTGACCAGTAAAACCTGAACGTGTATTTCACAGGCAGCCATTGTCACACAATGTGCTGCCTGTTTTGTACCTGCCTGTAGCTAAACCGTTTATTATCCCTAATTCTGCCGTACACAATTATCCATGCAACATTTAATCTCCCTGCTAATCATCCTGATTCCCTTGTTTATCGGATTTTGCATACCCACGCCGGCACGGGTTGTAAACTGGCTGAATTACGGGCTGGCATGGCTGGTGTATCTGATTTTATTTCTAATAGGATTATCTCTGGCGCAAGAGCCCGATCTGGGCGCACAACTGGCTAATATCAGCTTAACTGTAGCGGTATTATTCGTCTGCCTTATCGCAGCCAACCTCCTGATATTTATCTGGTTTGACCGTCGTTATCCGTGGCGGCTGAACCGGCAGCAGCAAACAGGCCAGTCCGGCAATACCAGTATTATGGGCAGTCTCAAGCAGGTTGGCTGTCTGCTTGCCGGGCTGATCGCCGGCAATTACCTCTCTTTTGACTGGCTGGGCAGCCCGCTGGCTGCTGTTAATAAAGCACTGATAATTTTACTTTTACTGGTGGGCATGCAGTTGCGCAGCAGCGGCATTACCCTGCATCAGGTATTTCTCAATCGCCGCGGCGTTATCTGTGCCGGATTGTTCACACTGGCCAGCCTGCTTGGCGGTTTGCTATTTGCTCTGATTATGCCTGATGTGTCTGTAAGTAAAGGGCTGGCACTCAGCAGCGGTTATGGCTGGTATTCACTTTCCAGCATTATCATGAGTCAGGCTTACGGGGCAGTCTGGGGCAGTATTGCCATGTTTAATGATCTGGCACGCGAATTCTTTGCGCTTATTTTTATTCCCGTACTGATGCGTCGTTATCCCACTACAGCCGTCAGCGTAGGCGGTGCAACCAGTCTGGATTTTACTTTGCCGGTAATACAGTCTTCCGGCGGCATTACTGCCGTACCGGTGGCAATCAGCTTTGGTTTTATTGTTAATATTACTTCGCCAGTATTGATGGTGTTTTTTTCATCACTACAGTTTTAACAGATAATATTAATTATGGCAATTATTCCCTAAATATCCTTCACAAAATCGGCATCCAAAAACATAACTATCTTCTTCATCTAATGTATCTTTACCCGTAAATGAGTGATTACAGTATTGGCATTTAGAAATACCTGATGCAAAAGCAAAGCAGTTTAAACAAAAATAATAATCTTTTTCTAATTCGACACAAGAACCTTCTTTTTCACAGTACCCACAACTTACCCATTCTTGGTATAAATTATCAGAATCAGTAGCATATATAGCTTTTTTATTATTAGCTAAATAGGTATGAATATCATCAGCCACAATTTCATCATCACATTTCGTGCAAACTAGTGTGTTTAATTCTTGGGGTTGTAATTTTATTGAGGATGGAATTTTTAAGAGTATATCTGTTTTACAATTATGACAATTATATTTAATTTGTAATTCAATTGTTTCACATACTTTACAGGTAAATTCTGTAATCAATTTGTGGTATGTATTTGTTTTAACTGATGAATTAAAGCTGCAAACATTACATGTTTCTTTAATCTCATAACTTTTTAATTCATCCTGTAAGTTGTCATATTTAATTTGCAGATATGATTTATGCTTTAATAGCATTATTGCAATAATCTTAAGTTCACTATAGAAATCCTTAAAGAATTCTTTCCATTGATTTTGTAATAATTTATCTAAATAATAAAGAGCCTTATATCGGTTTATGATAATCCTATCTTTGTCTTCATTTTGAGTTTCTTCTGAAAAAAAATGAATAATTTTATTTCTAAGTTTTCTTAATTCTTTAAAAACTTCATGATTAATTAAACAAAGACTATCTTCATCATGTTCTCCGAGAATTTTTTGAGCTTGGGAAGTGGTAATAGAACTAAACTCTTTGTTAATAAAATTTTCTATCGTTGCATTTTTTTGCTTTTTAAAAATTAGTTTCCAGTCAATTTTAATTATTCGAGCTTTGAGAAAAAGTTCAAAAGCAGAGCAAAAGCAAATAATAGAAACCTTCAAATCATTGTTAAAATAATTTAATGATTTTTCTAAATAATCCACTGCATTATGCACTAGTAATTTAAAATGCTCATTTACTACTTGTTGTTCCTCAGCGTTAATTGATTCAGTTGTTTTGTCTGAATCAGTTTTAATTTGTTTAATATCCATTTAAATATGATTTCTTTTTTAAAATACCAACAATTTTATTAATATAACTTATATTGTAAAGAAAAATATTACATAACTTAATAAAAAATTCTCAAAATATTAGTTTTAATTAGTACCTGTATTTTTTTGAGGTTGAAATAATCAATTTTAAAAAGATAAGCAGTGGTTATTAAAAATTTATGTGAGAGAAATCGAATGAAGTAAGAGAAATTTAATGTTAAAATTAAATTTTTTATGTAAAAATTAATTTGATTAGATATATTGTTTAAAAATATAATCTGATATATGGGTTTGTTTTAATTTAATCAAAGTTTAAACTCAGGGAGAGTAAGATGGATGATAAATAAACATCAAGACAGAGATATATAATTTTTTTTTATAAAAATAAAATAAAAATATATATTGTCTGACCATAAAATGGTTCATTCACCATAATAATCATTTAATATTATTTGCATAAATTGTATGCCAAATAAAATGAATGTTTTAACGCTTGTCAGGGACAACTACGGATAGATATTGGATATTTATTGGTATTTATTTTTAAAAAAATATTATTATTAAAATAATATTCTTTATTAAGAATAAATTTTCATAATTTGTTGCTAAAACAAATGTAATAGAAAAAAAGGTGCACAAAATGTACCAATTTTATTAGAATTAAAATAATTTATTAATTAATAACCTTTGTGTGCAATAAAGACTTAAAGATTTGCTTAAAATCAAAACTTTATTGTATATAATTGTAGTTAAATGGAAAAAGATTAATATACTAGTGTATATATCTGGAAAGATAAATTTTGTATATCTTAATGTTTAATAGATTGATTATCAAAAAAAGGGTTATTAATGAAAAATTTCATCTGTTTTATTTTGTTTTGAATAACATTATGTTTTTTTATTGGCTTTAAATGCTATTAAGCGTAAATTAAAGACATAAAGTTTTAAAAATTAAGTTCTATCTCTGCTGCAAGCACAACAAATTGATCTTCTCTAAATTAGATAAAGAAAGAGAAACTTTATGTTTACGTGGTACCGAGCAGTATCAGGAAATGAAAGAAAAACCTTTTGGGCATGCTTTAGTGGCTGGGCACTCGATGCTCTGGAAACACAGATGTTTGGTTTGGTGATTCCGTCACTACTTGTATATTTTGCTATCAGTAAAGGGGAGGCCGGCTTATTCAGTAGTGCCACACTTGTCACTTCAGCACTGGGTGGCTGGTTTGCAGGAGCTCTTTCAGACCGGTACGGACGCGTTAAAACATTGCAAATTATGATTATATGGTTTGCAATTTTTACATTTCTGGCGGCATTTGTTACCGAATATCACTGGTTGCTGGCGCTGAAAGCTTTACAGGGATTTGGTATTGGCGGTGAATGGGCAGCCGGAGCTGTACTGATGGCAGAAACCATTTCCAGCCAGTATCGCGGCAAAGTGATGGCAACAGTACAAAGTGCATGGGCAGTGGGATGGGGACTGGCCGTTATACTGTTTTCCGTTGTATTCAGTCTGGCTCCGGAAACTTTCGCCTGGCGCATCATGTTTGCGGTTGGTTTATTGCCGGCATTACTGATTTTCTATGTACGCCGGCATGTACAGGAGCCGGTAAAACAAACTAGCGTAGTTTCGAAAAACGAAAACAGCATGCCTATTACCGAAGCACTGTTCGGCATCTTTTCTCCTTCACTGATTCGTACTACTTTACTAGGTGGTTTACTGGGTTTGGGCGCCCATGGCGGTTATCATGCGATCATGTCGTGGCTGCCTACATATCTGAAAGCAGAACGCCACCTTTCTGTGCTCAATTCCAGTGCTTATCTGGCAGTAATCATCATTGCCTTCTGGTGTGGCTGTATGGCCAGTTCAGTTTTAATCGACAAAATTGGCAGGCGTTTTAATGTTGCCTGCTTTGCTATATGTTGTGTGATTACTGTACGTATTTATCTGTTTGTCCCCTTAACCAATACCCAGATGCTGTTTCTGGGTTTTCCGCTGGGATTTTTTGCTGCCGGTATTCCTTCCAGTCTGGGCGCATTATTTAATGAATTGTATCCGCAGAAGTACAGAGGTGCCGGAGTAGGCTTCTGTTATAACTTCGGCCGTATTCTTTCCTCAGTATTTCCATTTCTAGTCGGGCATATGAGTGCTTCAATGTCGCTGGGTTCCGCCATCGGTATAGATGCCAGCTGGGCTTATTCAATCGTGGTCATTAGCGTATTGCTGTTACCGGAAACCAAAGGGCGCAACTTAAGCGAAATTAATCAGGACGGTCAGATATCAGACAAATAGCAGATTGAGAAAGAGGAATAACATGAATCAGGAGTCGGTGGGTATTATAGACAGCCACGCCCATGTTTTTATGCTGGATTTACCGATGGTGTCCGGCCGCCGCTACACACCGGCACAAAATGCGCCGCTCGCTGATTATCTGGCACATCTGGATGCTCATGGCTGCACACATGGCGTATTGATTCAGCCCAGTTTTCTGGGTTATGACAATAGCTTTATGCTTCAGGCTATTGCACAGACTAAACCCCGTCTCAGAGGCGTTGCCTGTGTTGAGCCCTCTATCACAATGCCTGAACTTGCAGCACTGGATAAAGGCGGTATTGTCGGTATACGCCTGAATATTATTGATGGTGTCCAGCCGGATTTACAAACCGGTTCATGGCAAAATCTGCTTGATAAAGTAAAAAAGCTTAACTGGCATGTAGAAGTACATTGCCGCAGTAACAAACTCAGTGACATGATTGCAACACTGCTCAAACAGGATGTGAAAGTGGTGATTGATCATTTCGGCCGTCCTTCGGATTGTCTGCCTGCCCGAGATTATGGTTTTCAGCAGTTACTCGAGTGGGGGCGTAGCGGAATGATATGGTGCAAACTGTCCGGAGCATACCGGATTAGTGCTGCCGCAGCAGAAGGTCACAAATTCTTTGCTTCTGCCATCCCTTTATTAGTAGAAAATCTGGGCAGCCACCGGCTGATGTGGGGCAGTGACTGGCCGCATACCCAATTTGAACAGCAGATTACCCCTGATTATCTGTCTGCACAGCTGAATATGCTGTTGCAGGATAAACAGCTGACACACAATATACTCTGGGATACACCGGCAAAGCTATTCAGATTTATCTAAAAAATGCTGATTTGACTAACTGAAATCACTTAGGTAAGTAATCAGCTCAGTATGCGGAGAAAATGACTTCGGCAGACAAAAAAATATAAAACTTATTTACCATACACACTATATGTTTAAATATTAATCATTCATTGATATCTTTATTGTAAAGTTATCATGGATTAAGAGAAACAGAATTTAAGCTTTATTGTCCGCTGTTGGCATGGAAGCTTTGGCTTTATCTGACTTGATATATAAAGTTAAAGCAATATCTGATTAACCAGGAAAACCGTATGAACAAACTGCTGCTTACCTCTGTCTTATTGTTTTGTATATCGGCAGGCGCTGCTGCCAAAGAATACAATTATGAAACCAGCGATGTGAATGATCTGCCGCCGCAGTGCATTACATTAAAAGCTTTTGTATCCACAGCCAACAATCAGTATGACATGGCCTACAAAGGGCAGAAATCTTTATCTGCTGCCGATAATGTTGTTTCCACCGAAATCAGAGCAGCGTTTCTGAAAGGCACGCCGGAAGAATATCTGAATAATGGCATGCTGCAATATTATAATCTGATAAAAAGAAACGGTCTTGAAAAGGAAATTGCAGAGAACCGGATTTATAATCTGACCGGTTTTATGTCACGTGAGGATTTAATCAATATCGCTAAAAAAATCAAAAATCAGGCCTTAAGCGGTAAACTGGACAGTAAACAGTTCAGACTGAATGATGAAACAGTGATTAATGCCTGTCTTAAAAAGGCAGCCAAACCGCCGGCAGGCAGTGGTGCAGATTATTACAAAGCCATTGATTATTCTAAACGTACACCGAAAAAATAAATATTTAAACCGCCTGTATGGCGGTTTTTTTATTCAAATTTTATTTTTGCCAGCAGGTTTCAATATTTCAGATATTAATTCTTTATTCGTAAAAAAGATAAAAAATGTAGATAAGTACCTATCCGGAAAATTAATTAAATTTGAATGAATTAGAAATTTCAATGGCTTTTTTTATGTTTAACACCATTTGTAAATTTATGCTAGGTTTTTCGTATTCATATTCAATTTCAATGTCAATTAGTCTTTCTATTTTATTTTCATCAAAATTAAATTTTCTTACATTTTGCTCAATTTCATCTTCTGATGAATATAAATCATAAATATATGGTGATGTTCTTAACAATAAAAATTCTAATAATTCCAAATAATAATTAGAATTTTTATCATCTGAAGCACAATGTGAATCAATATTTTTTATTGTTTCATCAAGAAAATCACTAAAATTTTTATTACCCAAATTTTTATAAATATCCGGAAATTTTAATTTTAATATAATTAAAAAGATAAATATAATAAGTGTCCAATTTTTTAAACGAATATTAATTTTCGTTCTAATAACGACATTAAAAATATTACAAAGAGCTTCTTGTTCTCTTAAGCTTAATGTGTATTTGTGAACAATATCTACTAAAAATTCACTAGCCGGAACGTTTGTATCTTTTGTTTGAAAATACTTTCCAAGTGAAAATTTATTTATTAAATGAGTAATATATTTTCGATTTGATAGCGGAAGCTGATAATCAAAATCAATAAACCGGCGCAGATAGCCGTTAACATCCAGCCCTTGACCGTACACAGCCCTGATAGAATGACCGAGCTGAGTTTTATCCGTCGCCAGTACAAAAATAATATTATCGACATTAAACAAATGTTTGGCTTTTTCCAGCACCTCAATCGCAAAATCAGGGCGACAGCGATCCAGTTCATCAATAAAAATTACCAACGGCTTTTGTTTATCGCCGCCCGTATAACATTGTGCTAGCTTACTTAATTCTTCTTTAAATTTGCTTAAAGTTCTCCGAGATTCTTCGTATTTTTTAATCTGTTCTTTCACTAGGGATTCACCTAATGCACCTAAGGTTTTGGCTAGTTCATCAGCATTGGTTAAACCACCTGAAATAGCTTTAATACTTAGATTGGCAGCAGAAGGTGCAACAGCTTTAGCAAATTTGGCTGCATATTTATAGATAGGCGCAATGATTTTTTCGGCCTTAGTTTTATCCTGAACTTTTAATTTTTCTATAGATAAACTAATTTCCCCAATCAGCGCAATTAAGGCATCCTCAGTATAATCACTTTCCCATGCGTTAAAATAAATAGTAGTTATATTCCGTTTCTTCAGATACTGCTGCCACATTTTGATAAAGGTGGTTTTACCTTGTCCCCAGCCACCATCAATACACAGTACAATAGACTGCTCAAAGCTGGTAATAAATTGGGTTAGATTCTCGATATTCTCTTCTCTGCCCAGTGCATCGTTTTTAAACGGATTATCGGCATCAATTTCGATTGGCTGGCATTTGCTCAGGCTGAGTTTATCCATGATTTTTTTTCCCCTGTATAACAATATTCTGCCGGTACTCACCGGTTATTCTGGTTGGTGTAATCAATGACTTGATTATAATGTTTCTAAATGGCTGTAATACAGAAATCAATCCGGAAAGGCGCATAAAAATATACCCGTTAGCGGGTTTTACAACATAGCCAGACATGGCGCAGTATGATTTCACCAACTACCTCTTGCCTGCTGTTGGTCAACGCAAAACCACCGGCCGGGAGGGCAGGCTCGGCATAATATGCCTGATTGGTTGCTGTGGAATATTAACTTTCTGATTAAATAACTGATTTGTTAGAAAACCACCATAAAAAGTAAAGTCTGGCAGCAGCCGGTATTTCAGCAGGCAGAAGTGATATAAAGCATTATGTTCAAACTTGCTTTTTACCTGTAATGGCCTTATTTGTAAGCCAAAACCGCTGCCGGCGGTTTTGGCTGTTTCAGCCGTGATTTTTTGCTGAGTTGAATTTTATTTAGGTTACAAACTTATGGATGTTATTCAGTATCCGGGTAGTGTGTTTAAACTGCACCAGCCATTTCCCCCTGCCGGTGATCAGCCGGCTGCAATCAAAGGATTGCTGGAGGGGCTGGAAGACGGTTTGTCCGGCCAGACTCTGCTCGGCGTTACCGGTTCCGGTAAAACATTCACCATGGCCAATGTGATTGCCCGAAGCGGCCGGCCGGCAATTATCATGGCGCATAACAAAACGCTTGCCGCCCAGTTATATGCGGAAATGCGTGAGTTTTTTCCGGAAAACGCTGTCGAGTATTTTGTTTCCTATTATGATTACTATCAGCCGGAAGCCTATGTCCCCAGCCGAGACCTGTTTATTGAAAAAGATTCGGCCATTAACGAGCATATTGAGCAGATGCGTCTGAGTGCCACCAAAAGCCTGATGCAGCGTCAGGATGTGGTGATTGTGGCAACTGTATCGGCCATTTATGGTATTGGTGACCCTAATGAGTATCACCAGATGATTCTGCACCTGAAAGAAGGGCAGAAAATCGACCAGCGCGATATCATCGCACGTCTGGTAGCCATGCAGTATGAGCGGGGCGATATCGACTTTGCCCGTGGTTCTTTCCGCGTGCGCGGTGATGTGATTGATATTTTTCCCGCGGAAAGCTCTGAGCTGGCTTTGCGTGTCAGCCTGTTTGACGACGAAGTAGACCGCATGCAGCTGTTCGACCCGATATCCGGCAGCCTGCAACAGCGGGTCGGGCGCTATACCGTATTCCCGTCCAGCCACTATGTTACCCCGCGCGAAACCGTATTGCGGGCATGCGAAAACATCAAACAGGAGCTGGGCGACCGGATTAAATGGTTTACCCATGAAGGACGACTGGTCGAAGCGCAGCGCATTGAACAGCGCACCCGCTTTGATCTGGAAATGCTCTATGAAATGGGTTTTTGCAAAGGTATTGAAAACTACTCACGCCACTTTTCCGGCAAACCGGAAGGAGAGCCGCCGCCTACATTAATGGATTATCTGCCCAAAAATGCACTGATGTTTATCGATGAGAGCCATGTGACCGTCAGCCAGATTGGCGGTATGTACAAGGGCGATGCTTCACGTAAGCAGAATCTGGTGGATTATGGCTTTCGCCTGCCGTCTGCGCGGGATAACCGGCCGTTAAAATTCAATGAATTTGAGCGGGTGATGCCGCAAACCATATTTGTGTCGGCTACACCGGCGAAATATGAAGAAGAACATGCCGGTCAGGTAGTCGAGCAGGTGGTGCGACCCACCGGTCTGGCGGATCCGGAAATCATTATCCGTCCTGTGGCCACACAGGTAGACGACTTACTCTCGGAAATCAATATCCGCCGCGAGCTGGGCGAGCGCGTGTTGGTCACCACGCTAACCAAACGCATGGCCGAACAGCTTACCGATTACTACGCCGAGCTGGGTGTAAAAGTGCGCTATCTGCACAGTGACATTGATACCGTCGAACGGGTAGAAATCATTCGTGACCTGCGTCTGGGATTGTTTGATGTACTGGTAGGCATTAACCTGCTGCGTGAAGGGCTGGATATTCCCGAAGTTTCACTGGTGGCAATTCTGGATGCGGATAAAGAAGGTTTTCTGCGCAGTCACCGCAGCCTGATTCAGACCATAGGCCGCGCTGCACGCAATGTTAACGGTAAAGCTATACTGTATGCCGATAAAATTACCGATTCCATGAAAGCCGCCATAGACGAAACCGAGCGCCGCCGTGCCCGTCAGATATCCTTTAATGCAGAACACGGTATCGTGCCTCAGCAAATTAAAAAACAGGTACGCGACCTGATAGATGGCGTTTACCACGATGAAAACGGCAGCAAAGGGCGAGGTCGCAGCAAACTCAAAGTTGGAGAAATCCATAACGAAGATGATGCTGTTAAAGAAATCGCCAAACTGGAAAAAGCCATGCAGGCTGCTGCACGTGATTTACAGTTTGAAGAGGCAGCACAGATTCGGGACAAAATCCGTGCGATTAAAGAAAATCTGTTATTTGGTGCCAGCGAAGCTTAATCACTGGCTTTTTCTGCACCGGCTGCGGTAAAGTATCTAGTATCATGCCGGAGTAGTCAGAGATACTTAACACCAAACAGCATACTTGCATACGGCATTGTCAGGTACACTGAATAACACAAGCCGGCTCCTGTTAGCCGGCCGATCAGAACGGGACAGCATCATGCAGCACAAGCAGATCCATACCCATCATCCATCAGCTTTGGCCAGACTGCCCGCAATTATGCTGCAAACGCTAAGCAGTGTAATCATCACCGCTTTATTCTGTACTATATTATTTTACTGGCGCGCCAATAGTGAACTGCCCTTGATGCAGATCAGCTTACTTAATTTCAATGATATCAAGCTTATTCTTG
This sequence comes from Snodgrassella sp. W8135, assembly GCF_016101225.1. Lineage (NCBI taxonomy): Bacteria > Pseudomonadati > Pseudomonadota > Betaproteobacteria > Neisseriales > Neisseriaceae > Snodgrassella > Snodgrassella sp. W8135. Next base: position 114,426 of record NZ_JACFQX010000004.1, on the reverse strand, counting down.
TACTTATCTGTGGCTGCATGCTTTTTGCGTTAGTCCCTTCACTATTGGCGGCCGTATTCTGCTCTTATTTTATCTGGCGTCTGCCGCGCTTTCTGCTCAGCGCAGCCGCAGCCGCAGCCATTATTGCCTTTTCAGTCGCACTCCTGCAAAACTGGCTATTTAGCTGGCCGCTGGACTGGATACCGATACTGTTTAATGCACTGGTCGCCGCCATCAGTGCGCTGTGTGTAAGCCGTTTGCAACAACAGGCACAGAAAAAATAGCCATAACCGCAGCGGTCATAGCCGGCATAGTTATAATACCCTTGTTATTGATTTGTAAAAATTTGTATAAAAATATATAAAAATTAATTTAAAACAATAAAGATATAATCATTTGCTGTTACTATAAAATAGCATTGTCATGCTAATAAAAAACAATTTTCTTAATAAACAATAAAATAGTTAATAAAAAGCCATAGAGTCTGGTACATACCGTATTTTGCTATTGCTGCCTGTTAGTAAAAGTGCTTAAATTAACCACTTGTTATTGTCAATGATTTAAGTCAAAAACAAGTAAATCACACCAATATTGATTACTCCGTGTGCGAACTTCCAGATAAACATTTAATCAGAGTAGCCTGAAGAGAAGAGAAAAGAGTTTGCGTTATGAAAAACACCAATAGCGATAGCTCAGCAGACGTAGTATTAATCGGCGCCGGCATAATGAGCGCGACACTGGGAACCTTTCTTAAGGGGTTACAGCCAGACTGGCAGATTAATATCTACGAACGTCTCGCTGGAGTGGCTACAGAAAGCTCAGATGCATGGAATAATGCCGGTACCGGTCATTCAGCCCTATGCGAACTCAACTACACCCCTGAGCTGAAAGACGGCACAATCGAAGTATCCAAAGCAATTAAAATTATCGAACAGTTTGAATTGTCCAAACAATTCTGGGCATCACTTGTCGATGCCGGCATGATTGCCAATCCCAGTGAATTTATCCGCAGTGTGCCGCATATGAGCCTTGTACGCGGTGAAACTGATGTTGCTTTTCTGCGTAAACGTTTTGCCGCCTTGCAGCAATACCGCCTGTTTCAGGATATGGTTTATACCGAAGATAAAGAGCAGATTAGCCAGTGGGTGCCGCTCATGATGCAGGGGCGGGATAACAGTGAGCCAATAGCCGTTACCTGGTCGGATCTGGGTACCGATGTCAATTACGGCGCCTTAAGCCGCATCCTGATTAACAACCTCACCAGTCACGGCTGTCAACTGCATCTGCAACACGAAATTATCGACTTGAAACAGCAAGATGGTCGCTGGCACCTGAAAATCAAAGATTTAATTAATCAAACCTGCCAACAAGTATCTGCCCGCTTTGTATTTATTGGCGCAGGTGGCGGCTCCCTCAGACTGCTGCAGAAAAGCCAGATTGAAGCCAGCAAAGGCTACGGCGGCTTTCCCGTATCCGGTCAGTGGCTGGTATGTAAAAATCCCGAAATTGTCAGACAGCATAATGCCAAAGTATATGGCAAAGCATCAGTCGGCGCCCCGCCGATGAGTGTACCGCATCTTGATAAACGGGTTATCGATGGCGAAGATGCATTGCTTTTTGGTCCTTTTGCCGGCTTTACCACCAAATTTCTCAAATGCGGCTCATTTAAAGATCTGTTCCAGACCCTGAATTTTGCCAATATTTGCCCCATGCTCACCGTCGGCGTACATAACTTCGCCCTTGAGCATTACCTGATACAGCAGGTACGATTAAGCTTTACCGACCGCATGCAGGAATTACGTACCTTTTATCCCGAAGCCCGCGATGAAGACTGGCATCTGGCCGTTGCCGGCAATCGCGTACAGGTAATCAAAAAAGATCCGCAAAAAGGTGGCGTGCTACAGTTTGGTACTGAGCTGGTAAAATCTACCGATGGTACACTGGCTGCCCTGTTAGGCGCATCTCCGGGTGCTTCTACTTCCGTATCCATTATGCTTGAATTACTCGAACACTGCTTTGCCGATAAAGTCAGCGGCGAATGGAAGCAAAAACTGCATGAATGGATACCGAGCTATGGTCAGAAACTGGAACAAAACCCCGAGCTGGTACAGCGTATTCGCGACTGGACAATTAAATCGCTTAACTTACATACTCCGCAACAACAAACCATAAACAACTGAACACACACATACTAAAAACCATTATTGCCATAAACTTCCTTACCAAATTCTTGCTGAATTTGGTTTTTTTTGTGTTATTGCCGCAATTTAGAGCATACACGTACCGGTATACAGTGATAGTTTCGTCCGTAATTATTACTGTACTGGTTATACTGTAGTTACTTTCCAACACTATAATTTTAAAATCGCAACTAAAGCATAAAACTGAAAAAAACACTTGCTGTACGGATTAAATTTATTTAGTATAAGTTAAAAGTAAATAACATAGACATACAAAAATATATAATTATAACTAACACTTATAACTATATAGTGCAGTAATAAGCGCCACTTCATTTTTCAAAAATGCAGTGGCGTTTTTTTGTATCAGCCCGGTCGCAACAGGTATGATTTATACCGCCGGATAAAAATTTTTCCTGATAGCAGGGCAGAGCCTGCATTCACCGTCAATCCGGCATCTTCAAGCAATATTCCGTTTATAATAATACCGCTTAATCCAGCGGATATAGGACAATGTTTTTTTCCGTGTATCACTATCAGACACAGCAGAAATCTTATTTTCTGAACAATAGCCGCATATCCGTGCTTATCGCTAAAACTTATATAGAAAATCCATACACCTAAAAATACCGCTATATCGATAACACAATAAACTCAGGATAAACAAACAAACTGATTATGCAAGAATTCCGTATAACTGCATCGACATCAGCTATCACATTGATACTAAAGCTTAAATATAGTCTGATATATTGATTTATATATCTTTACTGCGTATTGTAATCAGCAGAGGAATAAAGATCAGGCAAAGAAATACCATAAATAGAATTTGATAATTTAAAGCTTCCAGGATTACCAATCCCTCCGCCACCAAATTCTGCCTTTAGTCATATAAATACGCCGACAATGTCGGCGGATAAAGTTTTTTCAGATTATGATAATGAGTCATTTTTATGATTATTTCCCCATTGGCAAAGCATATCTAAAATAGGAACTAAAGATTTACCTCGTTCTAATAACCCATATTCCACTTTAGGTGGAATTTGCGGATATTCTTTTCTAAAAATTAATTTATCTTTTTCCATCTCTTTTAGGGTATTACTCAGTGTCTTAAAAGAAATATGATTAATGCTTCGTTTAAGTTCATTGAATCGCATTGAGGGTTGATTTTCGTTTAACCAATAAAGAATAACAATTTTATACTTACCTCGAATCATTGAGAGAGTGTAATTAAATCCACTATCCTCAAAATGATCTTCGGCACAATGATGATTTTCCATGTAGATACTTTCCATAAAGATAGTACATAACAGTAATTACCGTACTTCAAAAATAATCGTATTAATATTAGTATGACTTAATTATTGATAAAAATATAGAAGGAATATTTAACAATGAAACGCACTTTAGTGATTGTTGCTCATCCTCACTTAGCCTCTTCAAGTGTTAACCGATGCTGGGTTAATAGATTAAATCAGTATCATGAACAAGTAACCATACATGATTTATATTCTTACTATCCCTCTTATAAAATAGACTCTGGTTTCGAACAAAACTTAATTGAAAATCATCAAAATTTGGTAATTCAATTTCCGATATATTGGTTTAATTGTCCACCATTATTAAAACAATGGTTAGATGACGTTTTCACTTACGGATGGGCATTTGGTGCCTTAGGCGATAAATTAAAAAGTAAAAAAGTAGGTTTAGCTGTTTCGGCAGGTATAAAGAAAGCGGACTATTCTCAAACAGGACATTATAAATATACACTTGAGCAAATTCTCAGCCCCTTTGAATTAACAATAAATTACGTTCAGGCTGATTATCAGCCCGTTTTTGCAATTTATGGCGCAAATAATGAGCCAGACTATCCGGATAAAATTACACAAAAAGATATAGATAAAAGTGCAGATGATTATGTGAACTGGATGAAAAAATTAGGAATGCTAATTTAAAACAGATCATTAAAGTTTATCCAAGCTTATTACTAAATAAAATCTGCTATGGACAAAAAATAAGAAATATACAGCATATTTCCTATTTTTTCTAAAGTAATGGGTATTTAATGATTTTATTCTGAATAAAAAATGAAACGGTACAGACTCCTGAATATTTTTTACAGAATCTGTAAATTTCAGGCTCAATGAGCTTTTCCTGCGAAATTTTATTACTCATTGAAACATCAGCAAACTAGCCGATAATGTCGGCATATTCTTCTATACCTGGAACGTGGCAAAATCAGTTGCGATTTCAGTATGGATAAAAATGCTCTTAGCCTCATTAACTAATTTAGCATTGTCATTGAGAGAATATCGAGGGCTTATATGCGTCATAATCAATCTTTTAACATTGGCTTGTTTAGCAATCGTGGCTGCATGAACAGTGGTAGAATGACCATGCTCAATTGCTTTTTGTCCTAATGCACTTTCATGCGTTGCTTCATGCACAAGTACGTCAACATCTTTAGCTAATTCAATTGAAGCATCACAAGGTACTGTATCACCTAAAATAGCCAGTTTTTTCCCTTGTTTAAAATCACCAAGATAATTACGACCATCAATGACACGGCCATCAGCTAGTGTTACTGTTTTACCTTCTTTTAAATAGGCATAATGTGGACCAGGATTAATATTATCTTGCTGTAATTTGTCGATATCTAAGACAGGTGATGAATCCTTTTCAATAACACGATAACCAAAACAAGGTACCCGATGCGCTAATAATTTGGCTTCAACCCGCAATTTAGTATCTTCAAATACCAAACCATCTTGATCAAGTTCAATAATGTTTAAAGGATAAGTTATCCAGGAATAACTAATATCAATCACAGTTTGAATAAATTGTTTGATACCTTTAGGGCCAATCAAAGTTAGTTCCGATTGATTTTGAGTTAATGAACGTGTAGTTAAAACACCCGGTAAACCAAACAGATGATCACCATGCAAATGTGTTATAAATATCATCTCTAATTTGGCTAAGCTGAATTTTGCTTTCTGCATTTGCATTTGAGTTGCCTCACCACAATCAAAAAGCCATAATCGTCCTCTTTCTTGTCGGAGATCAAGCATAATACTACTGACATTGCGCTCAGCGGTTGGTGAACCTGAGCTTGTTCCTAAAAAAGTGAGTTTCATAACTATATCAATCTTTTGTTGAATGTCTTATCACATACTGAGAATAACAATACATAACTTTATTTTGATGCAATAACAATAAGTAGAAAAAAATTTATAGCAGTAACAAACAATCAGACCGATAAAGATCAAGTTGTTTTGCTCGTTGAAAATTTAGTTCAGCTAAACATGTGTATTTTAACATATTTAGAGCATTACCAATTGCTCCACCCCCTAACGAATAAGCAAAGTCACACTGTAAATCACGATATTTAATCAATTCTTTATCAGATTTTTTAAGTTTATTTTTTGCAATTACCGATGTACACTTTTTCTTCATAATAATTTGAAAATACATTAAAAAATTTCTGCAGCGAATCTATTTAACTCAGCCTGACTGATATAAAAAATTTTTTCTAAACATTTAGTCAATTCTGCTTCTGAAGAGGAGTAATAGAATCTTCTTACAGCCATACCAATCACTATAAAAACCATAAAACGGTTGCAGCACACCATACGGAAAGAGATATGCAGTTAAAATAATACTTGCCTGAGAAATAGGGCTGCCAAAATCCACTGAAATATCGGGTAAAAAAAGTGAAGCCACCCAATTATCTGCGGCTGAAATAAACCCAGTAAATCCGAGTAAGATAAGAACAAAATAAATTTTTTATAAAATTCATCATTAATTCAGCTTAATATTCTGAGTTATACATTTTGTTACATATCGAAAAAATTTTAACAATCAGGTCACTATTATAGTCCTGAATATTTTCATTTATATATCAAATGATTAACAGATACATTTTAATTATATATTAATGATTACAGAGAGCCGGCGCGTCTTTCAACGATCCTCATTAATTATTTATAATCAACTTTATCGAAATTATTTCAACAACCAATCCTAAAGAAGAAATATCAATTCCATCAATCTTAATAAATTGATTCATATACAAATTTTCGACATAAATCAAACCTTCATCAGCAAAAATTAAATATAATATTCAATCTGTTGAGAGTGAATTAGCATTGCTCAATATGATTAATCCATTGCTATACTGTTTGTTTAATTCAATAACAAACAGGTTTAGTGCAGATAAAATACAGTAAGCACATTTATCGGATGATAGTCCGCTATCTATTATTGATTAAATCTGTAGGCCACAGAAACTAATATTGTCTTTTGTATCTATAAAGTGAGCATTAAATGACTGGAAGAAAAATATTCACCGCAAGCCGACTTATCCGGCTGAGCTTATTACTGCTGTCGGTAACCGCGGTTACCTCTTGTGGCGGAGGCTTCGAACCTTTTGTCGGCGTTACTTCCGGTAAAAACAAAGCTTATGCTTCGCCAGTGGAGGCACTTGTATACGTCTATGAAAATATAGATGGTGGTTCAATCAATGGTGGCTGTATTCCCGGTACTAATGGTGTAGATGATTATGAGGTGGGCAAAAAACGTTACGGGGGTGGTGCTACTTGTGGAGCTGCCTATTTGCCGGCGAAATGGAAACCGGGTATGACCGCACGTATAAACTGGCGGGTTTTTCCTTATCCAGGTTGGCGCGCAAAAGTATTAGATAAACCAGGATTAGTTTTTGATCGTAAAGAGTCAGTTATTATTGATCAATATGATGAAAACTATTCAGCGGTAATACCGTTACCACCTCCGCCACCATCTGCCGGTGATGATTTTGGCAAAGTAAGGAATATCACAGTGCATTTTCTGGCCTGTAATCAATTGTATATTACCTATGGAACAGTAGAAGAAGGCAGAAATACGCCAATGCATTACCAGCTTTTTGCCAAAAGCCAGAAACTATGCACCCCCCGCCCGTCAATCAAATCCATGGCAGATTACCGGCGCAATAAGGCTAAGCTGGATGCAATCAAGCAGGAACGGGCAAATATTAAGCAGGTGATTCTGCCGGAGTACATTAAAGAACTGGAGCAGCAGGGCAAGCTGCCGGTTACTGGTAAATAGACTGGCGGTTTTTGCTGCTTAGTGCGCCGGTTGATTTGGCAACAGTGACAGCCATCGCCGGCGCTGCAACCGGCACTTTCACCACAACGGAATTAATCCCGCATAGCCATAAAAACAAATAAAAACCAGAATATCGCAATATTATGCTGTAAAAAATTAATATATATATAAATAATGTCTTAGTCCGGAAAATTAATTATATTCAGCATATTAATATAAATAATATTCTGCGCCGGTAGTGGTAATTGTGTAAAATATTGATATAGGTAGTAAAAGCCGGAAGCGATACCATCAACCAAAACCGGCATAAAGCCGGCAAATCAGACACGGCTGCTAATACAAAGTTAACACCGAATTTTGCATAAAAATACCGTATCAATTTAAGAATAGTGAGAATCAAATGTCTGGAAGAAAAATATTTACGGCAAGCCGTCTTATCCGGCTGAGCTTACTACTGCTGTCGGTAACCGCGGTTACCTCCTGTGGCGGAGGTTTCGAACCTTTTGTCGGCGTTACTTCCGGTAAAAACAAAGCTTATGCTGCACCGGTGGAGGCACTTGAGTATAACTATGAAAATATGTCTGGAGGTTCAATCAATGGCGGCTGTATTCCCAAAACACCGGGCGTAGATGATTATGAGGTAGGTAAAACGCGCTACGGAGGTGGTTCTACATGTGGAGCAGCTTATCTATCGGCGAAATGGAAACCGGGTATGATGGCGCGTATCAACTGGCGGGTTTTGCCATATCCTGGCTGGCATGCCAGAGGATTAAATGTTCCTGGTATGGTTAGAGATCCTAAAGAATTAGCCATTCTTGATCAGTATGATGAAAACTATTCGGCAGTAATACCATTACCACCTCCGCCACCATCTGCGGGTGATGATTTTGGCAAGGTGGCAAATATCACAGTGCATTTTCTGGCTTGTAATCAATTGTATATTACTTACGGTACAGTTGAGGAAGGCAGAAATACGCCCATGCATTACAAATTGTTTGCCAAAAGCCAGAAACTATGCACACCGCGCCCGTCAATCAAATCCATGGCGGATTACCGGCGTAATAAAGCCAAGATGGATGCAATCAAGCAGGAACGGGCAAATATTAAGCAGGTGATTCTGCCGGAATATATTAAAGAACTCGAGCAGCAGGGTAAATTACCTACGCCGAGTAAATAAAACATCATTTAATTTTTCGCAGCCATACCGCAGCTTGCCGGTATGGCTGCGTTTTTTATATTGTGTTTTTATTTATAATTATGTAAATAAAACTACAGAAATTGTATTAAATATGTTAAAATAAGTGGTTACGGAAACAGTGCATTCAGATAGCGCTTATATCGGCATAAATGCACAGACCAGGGAGCAGCGTCGGCATCCGGGCAAACAGAATCAGCCTGCCTCACAATACGAAGTACTACCGGCCACCGGCACTCAGCTTATTTGTATTTCTTAGTTAAAGAGGGAAACCAGTTATGGCGAGTAACGACGATAATAAAAAACAGCCGAATGCACCTGCTGGTGCTCCGCAGCCGGGAGGTGCCGGTGGCGGTAAACCGGGTGCAGGCGGAAAACCAGCCGGTGGCGGTGCCGCAGGCGGTAAGCCGGGTGCAGGCGATAAACCTGCCGGTGCCGCAGGAGCGGGCAAGCCGGGTGGCGGCAAAGCGCCACTGCCAACGCCGAATAATCCGCACAATAAAGGAATCAGTATAGACAGCATCACTGCCGGCCACTCGCCAGAGCAGAATGATTTCGGAATTTATAAGGATGGTGACGCTGCCGATGCTGCCAATCATCCGCCTCCTGCCAACCCGAAAAAACCGCAGTCCGGGCAAAACCAACCAAATAAACCGCAGTCTGGACAAAACCAGTCGAACAAGCCGCAGTCTGGGCAAAATCAGCAGAATAAGCCGCAGTCCGGGCAAAACCAGCCGAATAAGCCGGCAGCTTCGCAGCAAGGTCAAAAACCGGGCGCTAAAACACCGGCGAATACAACAGCGAATGGTAACAAGCCCGACGACAAATTTCTGCCGCAAACCGGGCCGGGAGTACCCCCTCTGGACAAACCGCCGAGTATCGGAAAAAAGATCGGCGATAAGCTTAAGCCGTATTTGCCGACGATTAAGCCGATTGAATTTCAGTGGCCGGGCGTGCTTAAGCCGGATGAGTTTCCCACTGCCGCCGGTGGCCGCCTGCCGGCTTCAATCAGCAGCATCCAGGAAAACCGCAAAGACAATAATTTTGTCGACCGCACTAAAGCCAAGCCGTGCCAGAAAGTGCTTAAAATCAACTTCTTTTTTGATGGCACCAATAATCATGAAAAAGCCGATAAAGTAGTTTCCGGCGCCACGCCGCCGACCGCAGAGCAGCTTGATCCGCTTAAAGATGCTGCGGCTCAGCAGGCAAAGCTGATTAAGCCGTATACTTATCCGCGTACATCCAATGCGGCGCGTCTGTTTCATGCCTGTATGGGTGCCGGCGGTACACCGGGAGAAAGTAACCGTGATGAGGAAATGATTAAATACGGCTGGTTTAAGCATTATATCCAGGGCGTCGGCACCCGCTTTGAGGAAATCGGCGATGATGATCCGGGGATGCTCGGCGAGGCGCTGGCTAAATTCGGCCAGGCGCGGATTAACTGGGGCTTAACCCGTTTATGTGCCAGTTTAGGTATGTGTAAAATATTTAATGAAAAAGAGCTGCCACTGGAAACCGCGCAGAAAATGGTAAAAGGCATGGATTCGCGTGCCGGGCGCAAAAGCCAGCTCGACAGCTTTCTGGATACCTTGCAGCGCCCGGATTCCAAACCATTACCCGATGCAATTAAGCTGTATGTGGTCGGCTTTTCCCGCGGTGCCGCCGAGGCGCGCACCTTTATGAACTGGCTGCTCGACTATCTGCTCGACCGTGATGAAAATGCTGACGCACGCGAGCAGCTGGAAAAGCTGATGGCGGAGCAGGCGAAAGAGCGCATCAAACAGCGTAAAGACGACCGTGCTGCGGCAGAGGCTAAAGCCAAAGAGGAAGCCGAGGCGAAAAACAAAGACAAATCAGACGAGCAGGACAAGGATAAAGTCAAGCAGCCAGCTCCTACCGCCGCCGCACCGGTAAACAGCAGCGCTACCAAAGCCGCCATGCAGCGGGTGCAGGCGCAGGCTGCCAGCATGAGCGCCAGTGCTCCGAAAGGCAACAAACCGGCTAAGACCGATGATAAGAAGGCAGAAAAACCTTATGAAGGCATAGAGCTGAAGCTGCTCGGTATCCCGATTTATGTGGAGATGTGCGGCTTGTTTGATACCGTTGCCACAGTCGGTATGTCGCCGCTGGTGGCTATGGTAACCGGTCACTGCTCATGGGCGCACCGCACCATGTCGCTGCAGCGCGCCGGCAGCGCCGGCTTTATTAAAAACTGCTATCACTTTGTTTCGGCGCATGAGCAGCGCAAAAGTTTCTCGGTCGACAGTATCTGTGTCGACGGCGGCTATCCGAAAGGCAATTTTAAGGAATATATCTACCCCGGTGTGCATTCTGATATCGGCGGCGGCTATCCGCCCGGCGAGCAGTTTAAGAGTAATTATGGTATGGGGCATGTACTTTCGCAGATTGCTCTGCATGATATGTATGCGCGCTGCTGGCAGCATGGTATGCCGCTGCAAGTATGGCAGGATCATCCCATCTTAAAAAAAGATATGCAGAAACATCCGCGTTTTCAGTTAAAAAACTATGAATTCATGGATAAAGATACAGAAGGGGAATTTGACACACAACCAGAAATGGTTGAGCGCTTTAATGCCTGGCTGAAAACGCTGGAAACCTCGAATATCAGCACCGCACTGCAAAAGCAAGTCCATCATTTTACTGCCTATCGGATTCTGCGCTGGGTACGTTCCGGTATCGCCGGCTATGCGCGTTTCCTTGGTTTACAGCTTTCGAAGGATGGCAGCGTCGGAGAAAAGGAAGACAAAGAAACTAAAAACGGCCGTACGGATATTATCAATAAAGGGCGTAAAGAAGCCAACGAAGCCGGTAAAGGCAATTTCCCCGATAAGCCGGTTGCGGATAATGATGAAATGTGGAAGCAGGCCGGTCTGGAAGATATTCCAAAAGAGAAACGGCAGGAATTTCTCGATGGCATTATCAATAAAAATTACGTACCCGGTAACGACGGCTGGGACTTGATTGAAGGCGCCAAGGATTTCAAAGCCGATTATCTGCATGAATTTCATCTGGAGAATATGCTTTCCGCCGGTTTCCTGCTTGATACCCTGTTTGCCGGCAGCATGTATATGCTGAATAACGACGACGAGGCTGCCGAATACAAAGACATCCATGATAATGGCGATGAGTTGTATTTCGGCGCGAAAGTTGCTGATCTTAAAACGCCTGCATCAGGTAATACCAATACCCTTCCGCTGCCGCCACTGGCGAAAAATATTGTTGCCTCAGGCCCGCCGGCAGGCGGTAGTGCACCGGCAGACGGTAAAGGGCAGAAAGGCGAGAATAAAACCAAAATGCCATGGGATTATTCAACGCAGGAAATCAGCGAGATGTTCAAGAATGCCGATAAAGGCGCACTGGTTACCGGTACTCTGCTCGATGTCCTGCGCCAGCGTTATCAGAAGAATCTCCACGGCCTCGAACTGGCTACAAGTTCGGTGATGGATATCTGGCAGCGGCTGCAAAAGGCAGATTTGAGTGAGAAAACGGCGATTATAAACCGGCTGAAAACCCATGCAGAAAAATATTCCGCCAATTATCCGCAGATGGTGCAGATTTTCGACGACCAGATTCATGATTCGCGTGCCTGGTTTATGCATGATTCGCTGCTGCAAAGCCGCGAACCGTTTACCAGCTATTTTGCCCACCGTCTGGTGTTCAGCGGCGGCTTTTCGAATAAACCGCTGTCGCCGGTGCTATTGGCGAATCGCGTGGTCGGGATAGCCGGGATTGCCCGCAGCGCCTATATGAGCGTGAAATACGGCAATCCGGCCTATATTCTGATTGGTCTGAATAATCCCGAGCTGTTTGTTACCGATGCAGACAGAGCCGCATGGAATCTGCTTACTCAGGACTATCAGGCACTGGCCATTGATCCGGATACTGGTAAAATTCTGCCGACTGCTGACAACCTGAAAAAGCTGCGTCAGTTCACCAAGGATTTGCAAACCGCCACCCAGCAGATTAAAGCCGAATATGACAAGCAGAAGCCGTGGACCGATAAGGAATTTCTCGATAAGACCCTCGGTCAGGTTATTCAGAGCAGTGATGAAACCATCAAGAATCTGAATGAAATCCGCGAGCTGCTTACCGAGCAGCAAAAAGCGCTGGATAAGATGAAAGAGTCCAATGCGCAGCTGAAGCAGCAGGCTGAGCAGGTGAAACAAATGCTGGATAAGGTTACCGAAAATCAGAAACAGCTGGAAAATGCGGTGCAGCAGGCTAAAGCCGGCACACTGGATAAGCAGCAGTTGCAGGAAGCTCTGAAGCAGGGGATGACTGTTTATTCCGATCCGGTAGCGGCGCTGCCGCAGGCAAGCCTGATGCAGCCGCCCGGTCTGGAAGACATCAGCAAAGACAGTCTGGCCGAGCATTTACGCCAGCAAATCAGCCAGTACCAGCAAAACAGCCGCATCAGCGCGCAAAACAGTACTGCCTTGCTGGAGAGCGGTGCACAGGATCCGCAAACCCTTGCGCAGGCTTTTTACAACAACAGCGGCGGCGATATTTACGATCAGGCGGTAGAGCAGATGGGTAAATCCGCGCTCAACCGTCTTGGTCTCGGCGACCTGGAAATCAACCAGTATCTGCCGGAAAATATTGCCAGCCGCAGCCAGCCGGAAATTGCCAGCCTGTTGCAGCAGCTGCAAAGCGGTAATATTCCGCCGCAGATGCAGGCGATTTCGCCGCAAAAGATGGAGTTGATTAAAAAAGTACTGCAAAGCTGGCTGCTGTAGCCGTAAGCGGCACGCAGCGTTTATTCACGCTGTTTTTGTTGCAACGTCATTGCCGCCATGCCGGGGCAATGGCGTTTTATTCTGCTGCTTTGCCTGTATGTGAGTAAAGCGCATAGCCAGAATTTTTATCATCGCCGCTTAATTGCTTAAGCTGTTAACAAATATACTGCGCTATTGTGTATGATTGTGTAATATATTGATATATGGAATAAATACCGGAAGTAATACGATAGCTGACAATTGAATAAAGGGAAGGCAGAGATGCAGCGATGAAATCAATTATTAAATACACAATGCAGTAATCACAGCGTTTAACCCAAGAAGAGTGAGAATCAAATGTCTGGTAAAAAAATATTCACCGCTAGCCGCTTTATCCGGCTAAGTTTATTGCTGCTGTCGGCTACCGCCATTACCTCCTGTGGCGGCGGTTTTGAACCGTTTGTCGGTGTTACCTCCGGTAAAAACAAATCCTATGCCGCGCCGGTAGAGGCTCTTGAATACAATTATGAAGATATGTCTGGTGGTTCGATCAATGGTGGCTGTATTCCCGGAACTAATGGTATAGCTAATAATGAAGTAGGTCATAAACGTTATGGAGGTGGTGCTACTTGTGGAGCAGCCTACCTGCCGGCAAAATGGAAACCGGGTATGACTGCACGTATTAACTGGCGGGTTTTGCCTTATCCTGATTGGCAACCAAAAGTATTAAATAAACCCGGATTGGTTTTTGATAGTCAAGAATCAGCTATTATGGATCAGTATGCTGAAAATTATTCAGCGGTGATTCCTTTACCACCACCCCCACCATCTGCCGGTGACGATTTTGGCAAGGTAAGGAATATCACCGTGCATTTTCTGGCCTGTAATCAATTGTATATTACTTACGGTACAGTAGAAGAAGGCAGAAATACGCCCATGCATTATAAACTTTTTGCTAAAAGCGAAAAATTATGTACGCCACGCCCTATAGTAAAAACCATGGCAGATTACCGGCGTAAAAAAGCAAAAATGGATGCAATTAAGCAGGAACGGGCTAATATTAAGCAGGTGATTCTGCCCGAATATATAAAGGAACTGGAGCAGCAGGGCAAGCTGCCGGTTAGCAGTAAATAAGTTTTGCAGGCTTGCTATGGTCGCCGGCTGACAACTTACCGATGCAAGTAAGCTTGCGCCGGCAAGCCTGAACTGTTCTCTTTGCAAAAAAGCCGGCTGATTTAGCCATAGCCGGAATCTTCTGAAAATAACGCCATTGTTCCCATACGGGTACAGTGGCGTTTTATTATCCGCAGTGTAAATACAGGTTCGACTAATAAAAAATTTCCGTTTCTGCGCCAGATATTGGTAATATCATTGCATAAAAACTGACAGATGTAAGCAGTACCGTCAACAGGGTGATAACAAAAACCGGAATAAAGGGGAAGGTGCAGATGCAGCGATGAAATCAATTATTAAATACACCATGCAGTAATCACAGTGTTTAACCCAAGAAGAGTGAGAATCACATGTCTGCTAAAAAAATATTCACCGTAAACCGCCTTATCCGGCTAAGTTTATTGCTGCTGTCGGCTACCGCCATCACCTCCTGCGGCGGCGGTTTTGAACCGTTTGTCGGTGTTACTTCCGGCAAAAACAAAGCCTATGCCGCGCCGGTAGAGGCACTGGAGTATAACTATGAAAATATGTCCGGTGGTTCGATTAATGGTGGCTGTATTCCCAAAACACCGGGCGTAGATGATTATGAGGTTGGTAAAAAACGCTACGGCGGTGGTTCTACATGTGGCGCTGCTTATCTGCCGGCGAAGTGGAAGCCGGGTATGACGGCACGTATTTATTGGCGCGTTTTACCTTATCCTAGGTGGAATCCCAGAGGTTTAAATTTACCTGGTGTTAATTTTGATAAAAATGAAGCAGCTATTATAGCTCAGTATGATGAAAATCATTCCGCAGTAATACCATTACCCCCGCCTCCACCATCTGCCGGTGATGATTTTGGCAAAGTAAGTAATATTACTGTCCATTTTCTGGCTTGTAATCAGTTATATATTGATTACGGTACTACAGATGATGATACCCGTGAGGCAGTAAAGAAACAGTTCGCGCTGTTTGCGAAAAGTGAGAAACTATGCACACCGCGCCCATCAATTAAATCCATGGCAGATTACCGGCGTAATAAAGCCAAACTGGATGCAATCAAACAGGAGCGGGCAAATATTAAGCAGGTGATTCTGCCGGAATACATTAAAGAATTAGAGCAGCAGGGCAAGCTGCCGGTTACTGGTAAATAGACTGGCGGTTTTTGCTGCTTAGTGCGCCGGTTGATTTGGCAACAGTGACAGCCATCGCCGGCGCTGCAACCGGCACTTTCACCACAACGGAATTAATCCCGCATAGCCATAAAAACAAATAAAAACCAGAATATCGCAATATAATGCTGTAAAAAATTAATATATACATAAATAATGTCTTAGTCCGGAAAATTAATTATATTCAGTATATTAATGTAAACAATATTCTGTGCCGATAGTTGTAATTGTGTAAAATATTGATATGTAATAAAAGCTGGAAGCGATACCATTAACTAGAACCGGCATAAAGCCGGCAAATCAGACACGGCTGCTAATACAAAGTTAACACCGAATATTGAATAAAAATACCGTATCAATCCAAGAATAGTGAGAATCAAATGTCTGGAAGAAAAATATTTACGGCAAGCTGTCTTATCCGGCTAAGTTTATTACTGCTGTCGGCTAGCGCCATCACCTCCTGCGGCGGCGGTTTTGAACCGTTTGTCGGCGTTACTTCCGGTAAAAACAAATCCTATGCCGCGCCGGTTGAGGCTCTGGAATACAACTATGAAAATATGTCCGGCGGTTCAATCAATGGTGGTTGTATTCCCGGTACCAATGGTGTAGATGATTATGAGGTAGGTAAAAAGCGCTACGGAGGTGGTTCTACCTGTGGAGCAGCCTATTTGCCGGCGAAATGGAAACCGGGTATGACCGCACGTATTTATTGGCGGGTTTTACCTTATCCTGCTTGGCATCCTAAAATGTTAAATTTGCCCGGCGTGAATTTTGACGAAAAAGAATCAGCCATTATTAGTCAGTATGATGAAAATCATTCAGCCGTAATACCTTTACCCCCTCCACCTCCATCTATGGGTGATGATTTTGGTAAGACAAGTAATATTACAGTTCATTTCCTAGCTTGTAACCAAATATATATTGATTATGGAACCAAAGATGATGATACCCGAGAAGCAGTCAAGAAACAGTTTGCATTGTATGCGAAAAGTGAGAAACTGTGTACACCACGCCCGACTATCAAATCTATGGCGGATTACCGGCGCAATAAAGCTAAGCTGGATGCAATCAAACAGGAAAGAGCAAATATTAAGCAGGTAATTTTACCGGAATATATAAAGGAACTGGAGCAGCAGGGCAAGCTGCCGGTTAGCAGTAAATAAGTTTTGCAGGCTTGCTATGGTCGCCGGCTGACAACTTACCGGTGCAAGTAAGCTTGCGCCGGCAAGCCTGAACTGTTGTCTTTGCAAAAAAGCCGGCTGATTTAGCCATGGCCGGAATCTGGAATTTTATTAAAATAACGCTATTGTTCCTCTATTGGGGCAGTGGCGTTTTATTATCCGCAGTGAATATGACAAATATCGTTTGAATAATAACAAATCTCCAGTTCCGTGCTGGTTATTGATAATATATTTGCATAAAATGCTGATGGATGTATTTAATTATTTTTAATAAAGCAATAAATATAAATAGGAATACAGACCAGTGGAAAAATAAATTAACAGCTAAATCCTGAATATAAAGATAAAACGTTCAGCTGTTAATTTTGCCGGATTGGTTAGATATGCCGATGGTTTTATTTGATATTATAAATTATTTTCTCTGTTATTATTCTCTCGCTAATAATACGGTATGTGACTATTAAAAATTTATTTGGTTAATGATGTTCTTGCCGGATTTTGTGCTCTTTGTTTCGGGATTGTGTACTGCTATTGCGGATTTTGATGGGAGCAGGTGTATTTTTGATACCGGAATTCTGTAAAGTGTGTGTGTTGGTGATGCTGGCATGTTTTAATCTGATAATATTTCTGACCGATGCAAAGATAATTAAAGCAATACATATTAATACGGAGAATCTGGCGCTTGTTTGCAGTGAGCTTATGCGGTTTTTTCTTCTTACGGTTTTATCAGGGTTGAAATAGTAATGATACAGGCGCAAAAGCAGGGAAGGGGTTGCGGTGCGTGCAGATGTCTGTGTTTCCGGGCTGATTTTCCCTTTGCTTTGGGGCTGTTTATCACTGCCTGTTTGTTGCCGGTTTATTTTTTTAAATTTATTCTGCCGGTTGAATTTGTTTACTCGTACCATGATTAATCCTTTGATATCAGTTGCTTCCTGCCGGATATTCGTGCTCTTAATGCCTGAATAACTATTTGCCGGTATTAACACCTGCACTAAAGATGGTAACTGCGCAGGCTGTATGCCGGATTGTGTCTGGCACTGAAACTGGAAGAAAGCATGTGTTGATAAAAATTTCGGGTTGTTGATTGTGCGGGTAAAGATGTGTGTATTTTTATTTGAATGAATTTTCAAATTTAATTCTGATAATTGTACATAAAAACTTTGTTTTGTAGTCTGATTATTATATGAAATAAATTAATGCTGATATTAATGTATGCATGGGTTTATGGCGGTTCAGTGATTTATTATGGCTTTTTGTAACTGGCTGATGTGATGGGGTTCGTTTCCGGAAGATGTTTTGCTGAAAATATGTTTACGGAATGAATTGTGTTGAAGGCGCAATGCCATTTTAACGGATGTGGTATTACAGCTTGTGTGTTGTATTCTGTGCTTTACGGCTGGCTGGATTTTTATGCTTTGAATATTAAGCATATTTTATTTGGTACGGGCAGTGTGCGTCTGACAGGTAGGTATTGTCGCTGTTGAGTCTGCCCGATGGCAGACAAAGGCAATTTGGGTTTTTCCGGTGATGGATGCTGAATTTAATTAATCGGTAAATTATTGTTTGTATTTCATCTGATTTGGTTTAGTATTTGCTTAATTATTACTAAACTGTTTAATTGATACGTTTTTGGTTAGTATAATTGTATATTGCTTATATAAATTGGGTATATAATTATTACCTTTTAGTTGGTGTTTTCAGGCGTTTTTATTCTGCAAAACACATTTGCACATATTCAGAAGAACTATGCTTAATAAAGATCAGTTTGCCGATAATCATTTTATACGCTCTATTATTGAGGAAGACCTGCAAAGCGGGAAATGCCGGCAGGTAATTACGCGTTTCCCTCCCGAACCTAATGGTTATCTGCATATCGGCCATGCTAAATCGATTTGCCTGAATTTTGGTCTGGCTTATATTTATGATGGTTTGTGTAATCTGCGCTTTGATGATACGAATCCTGAGAAAGAATCGGATGAGTATGTGCGCTCGATTAAGGAAGATGTGCAGTGGCTAGGTTTTCAGTGGCATGAGGAACGTTTTGCTTCAGATTATTTTGAACGTTTGTATGAGTATGCGCTGGAGCTGATTAAAGCAGGTAAGGCGTATGTGGATGATCTGGATGCTGAGGAAATGCGTCAGTATCGAGGTACGTTAACGGAGCCGGGTAAAAACAGCCCGTATCGTGAGCGTACGATAGAAGAAAATCTGGATTTGTTTGCCCGTATGCGCAATGGGGAGTTTCCGGATGGCAGTAAAACGCTGCGGCTGAAAATTGATATGGCTGCGGGCAATATTAATCTGCGTGATCCGGTAATCTACCGTATCCGCCGCGTGCATCATCATCGCACTGGTGATAAATGGGTTATTTATCCGATGTATGATTATACGCATGCGATTTCGGATGCGATTGAAAATATTACTCATTCGCTGTGTACGCTGGAATTTGAATCACACCGGCCGCTGTATGACTGGGTGGTGGAGAATATTACGATTGCGCATCAGCCGCATCAGTATGAGTTTTCACGGCTGGAACTGCTGTATTCGATTACTTCCAAACGCAAGCTGAATCAGCTGGTAGTGCAAGACCATGTGTCCGGCTGGGACGACCCGCGTATGCCGACTATTTCCGGTATGCGCCGCCGCGGTTATACGCCGGAAGGGCTGCGTCTGTTTGCCAAACGGGTAGGTATTTCCAAGAGCGAAAATGTGGTGGATATGAGTGTTCTGGAAGGTGCTATTCGTGAAGATCTGGAAAGTGTGGCACCTCGGATGATTGCGGTGCTCAATCCGATTAAAGTTGAGCTGATTAATTTTGATGAGGCGATAACGCAAAGCCGTGAAGCACCGTTTCATCCGCATCATCCGGAAATGGGCGAGCGTCTGATACCGCTAACGAAAACGATTTATATTGAAGCAGACGATTTTGCGCTGGAGCCGCCTAAAGGCTGGCAGCGTTTAACGCTGGGCGGTGAAGTGCGCCTGCGTTACAGCTATGTGATTAAGTGTGAGGAAGTGGTGCAGGATGCGTCCGGACGGGTGGTGTCGCTGAAATGCTCGATAGACCATGACACGCTGGCTTCTAAGCCGCAGGGACGTAAGGTGAAAGGTGTTATTCACTGGCTGTCTACTGAATATGCTGTGCCGGCTAAGGTGCGGTTGTATGACCGGCTGTTTACTGTGGAACGTCCGGATGCGGTACGCGGTGATGATGGTCAGTATCGTGATTTTACTGAGTTTCTGAATCCGGCCTCGGTAACAGAAATTGATGCACTGGTGGAGCCTGTAGCAAATACGCTGGCACCGGAAACGCGCTATCAGTTTGAGCGTCTGGGCTACTTTGTGACTGACCGCTATGACCATACTGCGGAAAATCCGGTATTTAACCGTACTGTAACTTTGCGTGATACCTGGCAGGCACAGGCTGAGAAGAAATAATTGTGTCTGTATATGGAAAACCGGCTTTTTGAAGCCGGTTTTTTTATGCTGTAAATAATCTGTCCGGTTTATCCGGCAGCTTGCTAAAATGGGGCAGGTTGTGTTTTCTGGTCATTAGAGGCGATTAGATGCGAACAATTCCGGTACGTGCAGGTTATCTGGCCAATTTACCGATGCTGCTCAGTATGATGCTGGCGGCACTGTGGGTATGGTATACGGGCAATACGGCAGAAAGTACGGCACTGTTTCTGGGAATTATTGCCGGCGGGCTGGTGGATCTGGATGATGGATTTACCGGCCGTTTACGCAATCTGTTTTTTACGCTGATACATTTTTCTCTGGCTGCTACTGCGGTGCAGTGGACATTCGGGCATCCGCTGGCGTTTTCGCTGCTGATGGTGTGGGCGGCATTCAGTATGACGATGATGGGTGCTATTGATGTGCGATACCGCACGATTGCTTTTGGTACGCTGCTGGTGATGCTGTATACGGTGCTGACTTATTCGCCGCTTTTACCCTGGTATACCAATCCGATTATGCTGGTTTGCGGTACCAGTTTGTTCAGTCTGTGTACGCTGGTGCTGCATCTGCTGTTTCCCAACCGGCCGGTGCAGGACAATCTGGCCGGCTCTTTTGCCAGACTGGCCGATTATATGCTGGTAAAAGCTCAGTTTTTTGACCCGGATGAGGTGGATTTGCTTGCAGAAAGGGAACTTGAGCTGGCAATGAAAAATACGGCGGTGATTAATGGTTTTAATCAGTGCCGTACTGCTTTGTTTTACCGTCTGCGCCGGCAGCACCGGCAGCGTAGTATTGGCATGCTGCTGCAATATTATCTGACTGCACAGAATATCCATGAACGTATCAGTTCGCGCCATGTTGATTATGCGGCACTGGCGCATAAGCTGGCACATTCTGATTTAATTTACCGTATTCAGCGCTTGATTGTGTTGCAGGCTCAGGCTTGCCGGCAGATGGGTGAATGCCTGCAGGAAGATAAGCCGTATGCATTTAATCTGATGCTTCAGCGTGCCGGTGAAGGTGTACAGCAGGCTGTGGCACGTTATTGTGCAGAACATGGCAGTGATGAGGATTTACCGGGTTTACAGCAGTTAACGGCTAATATTCTGGCGATTAATGAACAGCTGTTGTGGCTGGAACAGGTAAAGAATAACAGTAAAGAACAAAACATCGGTGATTTGCAGATTGCCGGGCTGGATGTTGACCGGATACGCGATATTCTGCCGGCGTTAAAAGCACATTTTACTTTTCAGTCGAATGTGTTGCGCCATGCTGTGCGTCTGGCCATTCTGACTGCTGTTACCTGTGTGGTGGTTGAAAGTTTCCATCTGAAAATGGGTTACTGGATTTTGCTGACCGGGGTTATTGTCTGTCAGCCGAATTATTCGGCAACAACAGCCAGGCTGAAACAAAGAATTGTGGGTACGCTGCTTGGGGTAGTAGTGGGTTCAGCATTGCCTTATTTTGTGCCTGCGCTGTCTGGCAGGCTGATAATTGTGGTGGTTAGTACGGTGCTGTTTTTTGCATTCAGGGTTCGCCGCTACAGTTTCTCCACGTTTTTTATTACGGTTCAGGTGCTGGTGGGTTTTGCGATTATCGGTATGGATACGCAGTCAGCCATGCTGTCACGCTTTACGGATACGATTCTTGGCTCTGTGCTGGCATGGTGTGCGGTATCGTATTTGTGGCCGGACTGGCGTTATCTGACGCTGGGGCGGATTGCCGGGCGCGCCTTAAGTAGTGATGGTGTCTATCTGCGACAGGTAGCGCAGCAGTTGCAGAACGGGCTAAGCGACGATGTTGTTTATCGCGCGGCGCGACGCAATGCACACGAGCTGGCGGTTACGCTGAGTAATACTGTAGCTGATATGTCGATGGAGCCAAAACGTTACGGGCAACATCTGGCTGAGGGTAAAACCTTGCTGCAACTGAATTATGTATTGTTAAGCTGTATTTCTGCACTGGGTGCGATTCGTGCTCAGGTAGATCGCCTGCGTCCACAGCTGACGCCGGAACAGGTGCAATACTGGATGACGATTGCCAGCAGTCTGGCAGAATTGATGGAGCAGAAACCCGATTCCGCACTTTTTCAAACTAAGTGGGAGGCATTGGCAGAGCTGTTAAAAGTGAGCAGGCCGCTGCCGGATGATGATGTGGTTGAAAAGGTATTATGGCGGCAATTGCATCAGATTCATGTACAGCTGCCACTGTACAGGCAGGCTTTGCGGGCTGATGCCGGAGCAGGCAGGATAGCGGCACAGTAATGCGGCAAACAGGCTGTGAAAGTGAATTAATAAACTATGAAAAATCGGGGTGGAATAAAATAATTGTAGCACAAGCGCTCTTTTATCGATTATGCTGTAGATAGTTTTCTTTAAAATTCAATTACAAAGCGTTTTTCAGACGCATGTTATAATTGAAATATCATTTAAATATTAATAATGAGAGGATTATCATGACAGCTGTTAATAAACAAAATGAGGCTTCTTCTCATGTTCCACCACTGATTCCTACTCAGAACGGAACGCTGGAATTACACGATATCACTATTGTTGACCAGAATAAGCTTAAAAAGGCCATTTCTGCCGCTGCACTGGGTAATGCCATGGAGTGGTTTGATTTTGGGGTATATGGTTTTGTGGCTTATGCGCTGGGACAGGTATTTTTTCCGTCTGCTTCGCCCAGTGTGCAGATAATCGCCGCACTGGGTACCTTCTCCGTACCATTTCTGGTGCGCCCGCTTGGTGGTGTATTTTTCGGGATACTTGGCGATCGCTTCGGCCGGCAGAAAGTATTGTCGACTACCATTATTATTATGGCACTCAGTACTTTTTGTATTGGTCTGATTCCATCGTATAACAGTATTGGTATGTGGGCACCTGTGCTGTTGCTGTTGTGTAAGCTGGCTCAAGGGTTTTCTGTGGGCGGTGAATATACGGGAGCGGCTATTTTTGTCGCGGAATATTCACCCGACAGGCAGCGCGGGTTTCTGGGCAGTTTTCTGGATTTTGGTTCAATCTGCGGGTTTGTGCTTGGTGCAGGGCTGGTGGTATTGCTGGAAAATATTATGGGTTCGGCACATTTTCTCTCGTGGGGCTGGCGCATTCCGTTTTTTCTGGCTGCTCCTTTAGGTCTGCTGGGCTTGTATTTGCGCCATGCTGCGGAGGAAACTCCGGCTTTTCAGCAACATCTGGATATGATGGAAAAGGCTGAGCAGGAAGACGTTGGTAACCGGCCTCAGGTTTCGTTTAAGAAAATTATGCAGCGTTTCTGGCCTACACTGCTGGTGAGTGTCGGGCTGGTGTTAACCACAAATATCACTTACTACATGCTGCTGACTTATATGCCTAGCTATTTGTCGCATAATCTGCATTATGGTGAAGATCGCGGTGTGCTGATTATTATTGCAATTATGATTGGTATGATGTTTATGCAGCCGATTATTGGTTTTGTCAGCGATAAAATCGGACGCAAGCCATTTGTGATTGGCGGCTCAATTGCATTGCTGATTCTGGCTATTCCGTGTTTTCAGCTGATTACCAGTGGCAAAGTAGGGCTGATTTTTCTCGGGCTGTTTATTCTGGCGCTGATTCTGAATTCTTTTACCGGTGTTATGGCTTCTACGCTGCCGGCACTGTTTCCTACCCGTATCCGTTACAGTGCTCTGGCCAGTGCATTTAATATTGCGATTATTATTGCCGGTTTAACGCCGACTATTGCCGCTGCGCTGGTGGATGCTACTAATGATTTGTTTATTCCGGCTTATTATCTGATGCTGGTAGGAATTATCGGTATTGTTACCGGTATCTGCCTGAAAGAAACGGCCAACCGCCCGCTGCGCGGTGTGTCTCCTTCTGCTTCGAATAAGCAGGAAGCGCGTGAGCTGCTGGTGCAGACTTATCAGCATATTGAGCAGAGTGTGGATGATATTGATGCAGAAATTGCCCGCTTACAGGAGCAGATAGGTGAGCTGGAAAAGCGTAAGCAGCAATATATTGATTTACATCCGAAGCTGGAGTGAATGATTAAATAGATGGAATAAAATAAAATCAACTGATGTTAACTTGTGTATGTTAATATTAGTTGATTTTTTATTGATATAACATGATGATATGTCAAATTTAATTTATGGAAAAAATTAAAGAAATTACTCAATTAATACTAAATATATTTAAGATTATAAGTATTACATGTCCAACTATTGGAATTATTATTTTTACTTTTTACTGTATGGAGATACATTTTATTCCCCCAGATGTACAAATTAGTGAAACTTTAATATTTATATTAATAACTATAAGTTTTGGTATGCTATATGCATTGATTGTTGGTTTGCTATATTTGACAAATTTAGCAATTTTCTTTTTTGTTTATATATTAATAATAGGATTGCCTTCTATTATTTATTATAAAATAAAAGATTATAAAATTAAAAATTATAAATTAAAAGGAATTCCGTCATTAAGTATTATAATATTTATAATAGTTTATGGAATAATATCAGAAATATTTATATTAGCATTTAGTATTGGATCAGATATTTTTAGTTTAGAAAAAATAGTTATAGTACAAATTTTAATATTTATATTTTTTAGTTTAAAATTCTGTGTTGATAATAATATCTTTAAAAAATTAAAAAAAGTACCAACTCAAAAAATTGAAAAAGAAAAATCTGATAAAAATGAAAAAATTAAAAATATTACATTTTATATATTTTTATTGATTATAATTCTAATAGGAATAGGTCCGTTTTCAACTAATTCATTTAAATTTTCTTTTACTATATATGGTCTTAGAAAAACTAATGTATCACTATTAATAGATAAAAATTATTATAAAGTATTACAAAAAAATATAAATGAATTAAATTCGAAAGATTCTAAATCCAACTTCAAAATTACATGTGATAATAATTTTTGCGAACTAGAACATATAGATATTCTACTAACTAACGTTGGCTCCAAAACTTTAATTTTTATTCCGTCAATAGAGAATAAGACAAAAGGTTTACGTGTGGAGTTACCAAACAGTGCGATAAAATTAAATCTACAGGATTATTCTCAAAGTAATTAAGTTAAAAATTTGAGAAAAGAATCATTAGACGTAGATTGATTAATCAGAAAAAGAAAAATCTTTTTGTACTGATAGTGATGCTTATCTATTATTTAATCAATATTGATAGTAGTTTTAACAGATATTTGATTGATGCGTTGAGGCTGAGGATGATGTTATTACTTTATATCAGAAATGCTTTTATATGGTTTTATCTACGATTTATAATTGATAATACTGCCTGAATAATAGAGTTAATTCTCAGATATATACTTTTAATGAATCATTCAAGTTATTTACCGGCTAAAAAGTATTTTAAGCCGGTAAATTCTAAGCAGATTTTATTTGCCATTCAGAGCTTTATCCAAATCCTGCTGCCGGGATTTTACGGCATCTTCTAGACCTTTTATGCGTTCCTGATAGCGCACGTAGTTGCGTTCATTTCCCATACGAATTTTTTTACCGTCTTCCAGTGCTTTTTTGGCATCGGCAAGGTTTTTACGGGCAGCAGAAATTGCGGCCTGATCGGGCTGGTTGCGGGCGGCTGAATCTGCATCTTTGGAATTGGTATCAGGAGTAGCTACCGCAGGTTTATAGGCAGAAGTTGTTGAGAAATTCCCGCCCAGATTGCTGACAGAATGGCAGTTTTTACCTTTCGGAACTTCGCTGTAACTGTGATTCCCCCGGCTGTCGGTGCATTCATATATCTGTGCCAGTGCAGAAGTGCTTATCAGTGTACACAATGTGGCAAGTATCAGGGATTTTCTCATGATTTATCCTTTATCTGGGTTTACATACGACCAAGTTCCCGCTGTATGGCCTGAATGTTCTGCTGCCGGTCAAGTACCGCACTTTGCAGTTCGGTAATATTACCGCCTTTACCGGTACGGCTGCGGTTCAGTGCCTGCTGTGCCTGAGCAAGAGCATTACGTTCATTGGTCAGCTCCTGCTGCAAAATGGCACGACGGGTATTGTCGCTGCCTTTAGGAACGATATTAACTGTGGGTTGCAGGCCGCTATAGGCTGTTGCTACCTTGGTTGCAGGCCGCGGGCGGCTG
Organism: Snodgrassella sp. W8135; assembly: GCF_016101225.1. Classification (NCBI taxonomy): domain Bacteria; kingdom Pseudomonadati; phylum Pseudomonadota; class Betaproteobacteria; order Neisseriales; family Neisseriaceae; genus Snodgrassella; species Snodgrassella sp. W8135. Next base: position 88,162 of record NZ_JACFQX010000004.1, on the reverse strand, counting down.
CGTATTGTGGCCGAAGCGCTACTGTTGCGGTAACTGGGACGGCTGTCGCTGTAGCTACCGATAGCCGGTAAGTTGGCTACGGCACAATTACCCTTTAGTTTTGAGGTATAGACAACTTCGCCGTTTTCAAGACAGGTATACACTTTTGCAACGGCACTCTGTCCTATAAACAGGCCACTGGTAAATATTAGTATGGGAATGATTTTTTTGTATGTCATTATTGAGCCTTATACTGCAATAATTCAAGTAGTCTGGTTAATGTTTTCGACTTCTTGCTGCCATTCAAGCCATTTTTCTTCAGTCTGAGCTAATTTTACTTTGAGCTCGGCCAATTGGGTAAGGGTTTGTTGTAATTTTGTCTGATTTTCGTCAAGATATGCTTCTTCACTGGCTAGAAATGCTTCATGTTGTTTGCGTTGCTGCTGCCAGTTTCCCATATCCCGTTCGGCTTTTTCGATATTTTTCAATAACGGTTTAATCAGACGGGCACGCTGCTGACGTTGTTGTGCTTCAATGCGTTTCTGCTCTTTGCGATTGTGGTTATCACGCGAATCCTGCGGCTGTTCACCGTTATGCTGATCCTGAGTTAAACGCCACTGGCGGTAATTGCTGAGGTCACCATCAAAGTGTTTCAGTTCGCCATCACTGAGATAAATTAAGGCATCAGTAGTGGATTCAAGCAGACTGCGGTCGTGAGAGACTACGATCAGTGCGCCTTTAAACGTCTGTAATGCTACAGTTAATGCATGGCGCATGTCCAGATCAAGATGGTTTGTCGGTTCGTCCAGCAGCAGCAGGTTCGGTTTTTGCCAGACAATCATTGCCAGTGCCAGACGGGCTTTTTCTCCACCGGAAAAGGGGGCGATTGGTTGTAAAGCCATATCTCCGATGAAGGCAAAGCTACCGAGGAAGTTGCGGATTTCCTGTTCGCGTACGGCCGGTGACAGCTGCTGGATATGCCAGACCGGACTTTGGTCTGCACGCAGTGTTTCGAGCTGATGCTGGGCGAAATAGCCGATTTTGAGTTTTTCCGCACGGATAATCTGGCCGCTTAGTGGTTTCAGGCTGCCGGAAATGGCTTTGATAAGGGTGGATTTACCGCTGCCGTTTACCCCGAGCAGACCATAACGTGCTCCGGATTCAACTGAAAGGTCGATATCGTGCAGAACGGTTTTGTCACCATAGCCAAGGCTGATGTGTTCCAGTTTCAGCAGCGGATTAGGCAGATGGTCAGGCTGCGCAAACTGAAACGAAAACTCACTGTCCAGATGTGCCGGGGCAATGCGTTCAAGCCGTGCCAGTGCTTTGATTCGGCTTTGTGCCTGTACTGCTTTGGTGGCTTTGGCTTTAAAGCGGTCGATAAAGGATTGCAGGTGCTGAATATGAGCCTGCTGTTTAAGATAGGCAGCCTGCTGCTGAGTCAGCCGCTGTGCACGTTCCTGCTGATAAAAATCATAGTTGCCGCCGTAGAGGATAAGCTGCTGTTGTGTCAGTTCAACTGTCTGGGTAGTGGTGGCATTCAGAAAATCACGGTCATGCGAAATGATTATCTGGGTGGTATCCAGACCGGCCAGATGCTGTTCCAGCCACAATACTGTTTCCAGATCCAGATGGTTGGTAGGTTCATCCAGCAGAAGTAAATCCGTACGGCACATCAGTGCCTGAGCCAGATTCAGGCGCATACGCCAGCCACCGCTGAATGATTTTACCGGTTGCTGCTGTTCCTGCTGTGAGAAACCAAGACCGTTGAGCAGTTTGGCTGCACGTGCCGGTGCACTGTATGCGCCGATTTCATCCAGCCTTGCATGATATTCTGCCTGTTTGAAGCCGTCGTCGTCATCTTCGGCCTGTTGCAGTAGCTGTTGCAGTTGCTGCAATTCGCTGTCGCCCTGCAAAACATAGTCCAGGGCGGGAATATCCAGTGCCGGTGTTTCCTGTTTGACAGTGGCCAGTTGCCAGTGTTTGGGTAAACGGATATCACCGCTGTCATGGCTGATTTTACCTTCAATCAGAGCGAACAGGCTGGATTTGCCGGTGCCGTTTTTACCAATCAGGCCGATACGCTGACCCGGATAGATGGTCAGGCTGGCATTATTTAAAAGTTGTTTATTACCACGTTGTAAACTAAGGTTTTTAATTTCAATCATATTAATCTGTGCGGTTAACCGTGCTGAGGGTGCACGGTATTACTGAACAATCTGGCTGAGCGGCCAGCGCGGCTTTACATTAAAACCGGCAGCAGGCTGTGCGTTGCTCAGGTGCATGGCACCGGCAAAAGCAATCATGGCGCCATTATCTGTGCAGTAGGCCATTGGCGGAAAGAATGTCTGTATTCCCGGCAAGTTGCTGAGGCTCTGGCGTAACTGCCAGTTTGCGCCGACACCGCCGGCAACAACCAGCTGCTGATAACCGGTTTGTTTTAATGCCTGTCTGGCTTTGCTGGTGAGTACATCTACTACGGCGTTCTGAAATTCGCGGCAAATATCATTGCGAATTTGCTCCGGAAGCTGTTCTTTACAGCCTGTTTCTGTGCGGATTTTGTTTACTGCGGTCAATACTGCGGTTTTTAAACCGGAAAAACTCATGTTTAAGTCGTGTGAATGCAGCATGGGGCGGGGAAAATGCAGGCTGCCCGGTTGTCCCAGTTTTGCCAGTTCAGACAGTCTGGCACCGCCGGGATAAGACAGGCCAAGCAGTTTGGCGGTTTTATCAAAAGCTTCTCCGGCAGCGTCATCGATGCTTTCACCCAGAAGGGTATAGTCGCCAATCCCTTTTACGGCCATAAACTGGGTATGGCCGCCGGAAACCAGTAAGGCGACGAAGGGAAAGGCAGGTTTGTCTTCGCTCAGTAATGGTGAGAGCATGTGTCCTTCAAGGTGATGTACCGGAATAACCGGTTTGTTCAGGGCGAATGCCAGAGCATTGGCAAAGCTGGCACCGGCCAAAAGTGCACCGCCCAGACCCGGTCCCTGTGTGTAGGCAATAGCGTCGATATCACTGTATGTTTTATCTGCCTCTTGCAGACAGGCCTGAGTAAGCGGTGTCAGCCGGCGGATGTGATCGCGGCTGGCCAGTTCGGGCACGACACCGCCATATTCTGCATGCATGGCAATTTGTGTATGCAGTTGATGAGCCAGCAGACCGAGCGTGCTGTCGTACAGGGCGACGCCGGTTTCATCACAAGAAGATTCTATTCCCAGTACCAACATGTTTGTGTATTTGAAATATCAGCAATAAAGCCGGTTATTTTACCTGTTTTACACGCTTTCGTGACCAAACTGTCAGTATAAGAGGGCAAATGTTTTATAATTTGTAATAAATGACTGCGTGGTTCGCAAACCTCCCACGTCAGGCGGCCGGAAAGAGGGCTTTCCGGCTGGTTCTGAAATCAAAACTAAGGAATCTGGATAATGAAACAATATTCTAAGGCTCTGGTAATTTTTTCCGGCGGTCAGGATTCAACTACCTGCCTGTTGCAGGCTATTGCTGCTTACGGGCGTGAGAATGTGCAGACGATTACGTTTCAGTATGGTCAGCGTCATGCGATTGAGCTGGAAAAAGCACGCTGGATTGCACAGGATCAGGGTGTGGCACAGACAGTGATGGATTTGTCGTTGTTGCAAAGTATTACCCATAATGCGCTGATGGATAAACAGCAGACGATTGAGGCACCGGCTGAAGGGTTGCCCAATACTTTTGTTGACGGACGGAATGCGCTGTTTTTGCTGTATGCAGCCATTTTTGCTAAAGGTCAGGGTATTCATGATGTTATTGCCGGTGTCTGTGAAACAGATTTTTCCGGCTATCCTGATTGCCGTAATGTGTTTGTCCAGTCTATGAATGTAACGCTGAATCTGGCTATGGATTATGAATTCAGGCTGATAACGCCGCTGATGTATCTGGATAAGGCGCAAACCTGGGCATTGGCGGATGAGCTGGGCTATCTGGACTATGTACGGAAACACACACATACCTGTTATGATGGTATAGAGGGCGGTTGTGGTAAATGCCCGAGCTGTGTGTTGCGCGAACGGGGATTACAGGCCTATCTGGCACAAAAAACAGGTGTTTAGTCTGGCTGTACAGCTGTTCTTAGCTTTGGATTAAAAAAATTTACGTGAATAAGCCTGTTTTGCATGGGATTTACATGGTACAAACGTGAGCAGACAGGAAAGGTACAGAAATGAGTGATAATCTGAAAACCAGTATTATTGAATTTCCGCTGGATTTCCCGATTAAGGTAATGGGTGCACAGCATCCGGAATTTGAGGCTAAAGTGCTGGAGGTGGTGCAGCAGCATGCACCGGATACAGCGGCAGAAAATATTAATACCCGTCCGAGCAGTAAGGGTAATTATATTAGTGCAACGGTGGTGGTTCGTGCTGAAAATCAGGAACAGCTGGATAATATTTATCGTGCTTTAAGCAGCCATCCGATGGTGAAAGTTGTACTATGAAAGTGGTACAGCTGGGTTTACGCTCCTATCAGCCGGTTTTTGCGGCTATGCAGGAATTTACTGCACAGCGTACGGCTGATACTGAAGATGAATTATGGGTGGTTGAACATCCGCCGGTATTTACTCAGGGTATGGCTGGTAAGCCCGAACATATTCTGGTGCATGATGATATCGAGGTAGTGCAGATTGACCGGGGCGGACAGGTTACCTATCACGGTCCGGGGCAGCTGGTGGTATATACGCTGATTGATTTCAAGCGCCGGCATATTACTGTGCGTGAGCTGGTCAGCCGGCTGGAAAACAGTATTATTGCTACGCTGGCTGATTACGGAATTACAGCGGTAAATGATCCGAAACGTCCCGGTGTTTATGTGAACGGGCAGAAAATTGCTTCGCTTGGTCTGCGTATTAAACAAGGCGCGGTGTATCATGGGCTGGCACTGAATGTGAATATGGATCTGACTCCGTTTACACATATTAATCCGTGCGGTTATGCCGGTTTGCATATGACCCAGATAGCGGATTTTGTTAAGCCCTGCCCTGAGCTGGCCGATGTGGCTGAGCGTTTAACCGGCTACCTGACTTTAGAATTGAATGCACCTCCGCCTGAGCGGAAATCTACACAGAAAGTTGTACTATGAATCAAGATAACAGCCAAGGGGTAAAACATAAAGGTGCGGAAAAAACTGCGCGCATTCCGATTAAGGTTGTGCCGCTGGAAGAAAAACTGAAAAAGCCGGAATGGATACGGGCACGGCTGCCAAGCAGTCAGAAGTTTTTTGAAATTAAAAGCATTGTGCGTGAGCAGAAGCTGCATACTGTATGCGAAGAAGCCAGCTGTCCGAATATTGGAGAATGTTTCAGCAAGGGTACGGCAACCTTTATGATTATGGGTGATATCTGCACCCGCCGCTGTCCGTTCTGTGATGTGGGACATGGCCGTCCTAATCCGCTTGATCCGCAGGAACCAAAGCATCTGGCTGCTTCAGTGAAAGCAATGAATTTACGTTATGTGGTGATTACTTCGGTTGACCGTGATGATTTACGCGATGGCGGGGCACAGCATTTTGCCGACTGCATTACTGCCATTCGCGAGTCCAGCCCGCATACACAGATAGAAGTGCTGGTGCCTGATTTTCGCGGCCGTCTGGATACCGCGCTGGATATTCTGGCGCAGACACCGCCGGATGTACTGAATCACAATCTGGAAACCGCTCCGCGTCTGTATAAGCAGGCTCGTCCCGGAGCTGATTATCAGCATTCACTGAAACTGCTGAAACAGTACAAGGCATTAAGGCCGGAAGTGGCAACCAAATCCGGTCTGATGGTAGGGCTGGGAGAGAGTGATGAGGAAATTCTGGAAGTTATGCAGGATTTACGTGCTCATGATGTGGAAATGATTACTATCGGCCAGTATTTACAGCCAAGTAACAGCCATTTGCCGGTATTGCGTTATGTTACGCCGCAGCAGTTTAAGGAGTTTGAAAAGCGTGCTTACGAGATGGGCTTTAAGCATGGTGCCATTGGTGCCATGGTACGCTCCAGTTATCATGCTGATGTTCAGGCTGAACATGCGGGTGTCGTTAATGAATAATATTTATCGGGGAGATGCCGGCATCTCCCTTTTTTATTTATTACAGCCGAAAAGTAAAAAAACAGGATGCGCCTGTTTTTTTATATTTAAAGCCGGAAATAATTAAATCAGATAATTTTATATTGTTGAATTAGAATAATAATTGATTATTATTCTCAATTAAAATAATTTGCCAATAGCATAATTTGTGCTTTTGGCAATTTTTTTAGCCTTTTAGACAGTTATTATTAATTATCTCTAAATTGGTGAAAAATAGCAGATATTGTACTCAATTCCATTTTTATACGCAGTAAAACGGATTATCGTAGTGATTTAATCTAAATTTAAATGAAATCACAGAGTTTTTTTTGCGGTGCCGGAGAAAAAAGGTTTTGACGCTTATAGGTAAATTTTTGTATGTTTGTTACCTTGTCTAATTAATTTGTGCTTTGCAGTTAGTGCAGCAAATGAGGTTTCCCGATGTCCAGCTTATACGACCACTCTCTGGTAAAAGAAAACTGCGGTTTTGGATTGATTGCCAATATTGAAGGCGAAGCCAGCCACAAGGTGGTGCGTACCGCAATTCTTGGGCTGTCACGCATGCAGCATCGCGGTGCGATTTTATCGGATGGCAAAACAGGTGATGGTTGTGGCCTGTTACTGCAAATGCCGAAAAAATTCTTTCAGGCTGTTGCCGAAGAAGAAGGAATTACGCTGGCCAAAAACTTTGCCGTAGGGATGATTTTCTTTCCCCGAGATGAGGCTTTGCTAGAAGAATATAAAGCAATAATTGAGGAAGAACTGACCCGTGAAACGCTGAATATTTCATTCTGGCGGCCTGTTCCCACCAATCCGAAAATGCTTGGTTCCATTGCTCTGGCGGATATGCCTTATATTCAGCAGGTGTTTGTTAATGCGCCTGCCGGCTGGCTGCCGCGTGATTTGGAACGGCGGCTGTTTATGACCCGCCGGCGTGTTGAAAAACGGATTAATCATCGTGATTTTTATATTTGCAGCTTATCCAATCAGACGATGATTTATAAAGGGCTGTGTATGCCCAAGGATTTGCCGCGGTTTTATCCTGATCTGGCTGATTTGCGCATGCAAAGTGCTATTTGTCTGTTTCACCAGCGCTTTTCAACCAATACATTGCCACGCTGGCAGCTGGCTCAGCCATTCCGTTATCTGGCACATAATGGTGAAATTAATACTATTTCAGGGAATCGTGCCTGGGCGCGCGCACGCTCGTATAAATACCATACACCGCTGATTCCCGATTTGCAGACTGCTGCGCCGTTTGTAAATGAAACCGGTTCGGATTCCAGCTCTCTGGACAATATGCTGGAGCTGTTTGTGAATGGAGGTATGGATTTGTTCCGGGCTATGCGTCTGCTGGTACCGCCGGCATGGCAGCACAATCCGGATATGGATGAGGATTTGCGTGCATTTTACGATTTTAATTCCATGCATATGGAACCATGGGACGGTCCGGCCGGTATTGTACTGAGTGACGGCCGCTATGCGGCCTGTACGCTGGACAGAAATGGTTTACGGCCGGCGCGCTATGTTATTACTCAGGATAAACTGATTACGATTGCTTCTGAAGTAGGTATCTGGGATTACGCACCGGATGAAGTACTGGAAAAAGGCCGTGTCGGACCGGGTGAGTTGCTGGTGATTGATACGCGTGAAGGCCGGCTGATGCATTCAGCGGATATCAATACTGAGCTGAAAACCCGGCATCCGTATAAAGAATGGCTGGATAAAAATGTATTATCGCTGATTCCGTTTGAAAAACTACCGGATGAAGAGGCCGGTACCTCCAGTTTGTCAGCAGACCAGTTGCTGGTTTACCAGAAACTGTTCGGTTATGACATGGAAGAGTTGGAAAATGTGGTGCGGATACTGGGAGAAAACGGACAGGAACCGGTAGGATCAATGGGTGACGATACGCCATTTGCGGTGTTGTCACAACGGCCGCGGGTACTGTACGACTATTTCCGTCAGTATTTTGCTCAGGTAACCAATCCGCCGATTGATCCTTTGCGCGAAAAACATGTGATGAGCCTGAATACTTGTATCGGGCGCGAAATGAGTGTGTTTTTTGAGGCTGAGGGAATGTCACACCGGGTGAATTTTAAATCGCCGGTATTGCTGTACTCTGATATGCAGCAGTTATTGCAGCTATCAGCTGAGCATTATCAGCATCATCATCTGGATGCTGTCTATAACCCGAACGAAACCAGTTTGCAGGAAGCGCTGGTACATTTATGCGATGAAGCTGTGGCTGCTGTCAGAAACGGTGCTGTTCTGCTGGTGATATCAGACCGCAATGTCAGCCGGAATGCTATTGCTATTCCTGCTGTTTTCAGTGTCGGTGCCATTCAGCAGCGTCTGGTTGAAACCAATTTGCGCTGTGATGCCAATATTATTGTTGAAACTGCCTCGGCACGTAATCCGCACCATTTTGCGGTACTGATTGGTCTGGGTGCCACGGCAGTGTATCCGTATCTGGCGTATGAAAGTCTGGCCAGAATGGTTAGCATTGGTGCAATTACCAAACCATTACGGCAGGTAATGCTGAATTTCCGCAATGGTATTAATAAGGGACTGTATAAAATCATCTCCAAAATGGGTATTTCAACGATTTCTTCCTATCGTTGTGCCTGTTTGTTCGAAGCAGTGGGCTTTCATCACGAAGTGATGCAGTTATGTTTTAAGAATATGATTAACCGGATTGAAGGTGCAACATTTGCCCAGCTGGATGATGAGCTCAGATGGCTTCACAAGCGGGCATGGCAGAAAAGCCGCGGACTGGAAATCGGCGGTTATCTGAAATACAAGCCGCAGGGTGAGTATCATGCCTATAATCCTGAGGTGGTGAATACATTGCAGGCGGCCATAAATACCGGAGACTATAGCCGTTACCGTCGCTATGCAGATGCAGTTAACCACCGTCCGCCTGCTATGTTGCGAGATTTGCTGCGTCTGAAAACTGATAATGCAACGCCGGTTAAGCTGGAACAGGTAGAAGCCGCAGAAAATCTGTATAAGCGCTTTGACAGTGCGGCAATGTCTATCGGTGCACTGAGTCCGGAAGCGCATGAAGCGCTGGCTACTGCGATGAATCGTCTGGGTGGTTTCTCCAATTCAGGAGAAGGGGGCGAAGATCCGAACCGTTATGGTACTGAACGGGTATCACGGATTAAACAGGTGGCTTCCGGCCGTTTTGGTGTAACACCGGCTTATCTGATGAGTGCAGATGTTATTCAGATTAAAGTGGCACAGGGTGCCAAGCCGGGTGAAGGTGGTCAGTTACCCGGGGATAAAGTGACTCCGTACATTGCTCAGCTGCGCTTTGCCGTACCCGGGTCTACGCTGATTTCGCCGCCACCGCATCATGATATTTATTCAATTGAAGATTTGGCACAGCTGATTTTTGACTTGAAACAGATTAATCCGCGTGCGCTGATTTCAGTTAAGCTGGTGTCTTTACCGGGGGTGGGTACGATTGCTACCGGTGTGGCTAAGGCATATGCCGATCTGATTACTATTTCCGGCTATGACGGCGGTACCGGTGCCAGTCCGATAACCAGTGTGAAATACGCCGGCAGCCCGTGGGAGCTGGGTCTGGCTGAAACTCAGCAGGCTCTGGTAGAAAATAATCTGCGCCACAAAGTGCGCTTACAGGTCGACGGTGGTCTGAAAACCGGGCTGGATATTGTGAAGGCAGCTATTCTGGGGGCTGAAAGTTTTGGTTTTGGTACCGGACCGATGATTGCACTGGGCTGCCGCTATCTGCGCATTTGCCATCTGAATAACTGCGCTACCGGTGTAGCGACACAGGATGATACTCTGCGCCATGAACATTTCCACGGCCTGCCTGAGAAAGCAATGAATTATTTCAAATTCATCGCACAGGATGTACGCGAAATTATGGCGCAGCTCGGTGTAACTCAGTTAACGGATTTAATCGGCCGTACTGAGTTACTGGAAATTGTTTCCGGAATTACGCCTAAACAAGGTACGCTGGATTTGAGCAAGCTGCTGTATTCCCCGAAAGTACCGGATGGCAGCTCACGCTACTGTACCCAGACTAATCCTCCGTTTGATCCGGGACGCCTTAACCGTACCATCATGGAGGATATTGGCGGTGCGATACAAAGCGGTGAGGATGTTGAATTAAATTATGATATTAATAATACCGACCGTTCAGTAGGTGCCTCATTATCCGGCCGGATTGCGGAAACTTACGGTAATCGCGGTCACGTGCCTCAGCGTTTTGATATTTATCTGACCGGAACAGCCGGACAAAGTTTTGGCGTATGGCTGGCCGGAACGGTAAATTTATATCTCACCGGGGATGCCAACGATTATGTGGGTAAAGGTATGGCCGGCGGCAAAATTGTGATTCATCCGCACGGCGGCACAGCTTTCCGTCCTGAGGACACGACTATTATCGGCAATACCTGTCTGTATGGTGCTACCGGTGGCAAGCTTTTTGCTTCCGGTAAGGCCGGAGAGCGTTTTGCTGTGCGCAATTCCGGCGCTACGGTGGTCGTAGAAGGCATTGGTGACAATGGCTGTGAATATATGACTGGTGGTGTGGTATGCGTACTCGGTAAAACCGGAATTAATTTTGGTGCCGGTATGACCGGTGGCTTTGCCTATGTACTGGATGTAGACGGCTGCTTTAAACAGCGGATCAATCCGGAGCTGGTGGAAGGGCTGGATATCAGTGAATTAACTATGCATCAGGAAAATCTGCGCGGGTTAATTGCCGAGCATGTAGAGAATACCCACAGTCCGTTAGGGGAGCGCATTCTGGCAGAATGGGATAATTATGTCAGCCGTTTTGTGCTGGTTAAACCGAAAGCCAATGATGTTGATGCGTTACTGGGACATAAGCCGCGTACAGTTACAGAACTGCGTGCAGTGACCCAGTAAGCCCGCCGGATAATGCAGAAATAATTAGAAATATTGCAAGGAACACCAGATGAGTCAACGCGAAAATGTTTATCAGTTTATTGATGTGCCGCGTGTCGATCCCCCGAAAGAACCGCTGACTGTACGTCGGCATGAGTTTGCGGAAATTTATCAGCCGTTTACTACTGCACAGGCTATTGCGCAGGCAGACCGCTGTCTGGCCTGTGGTAATCCGTACTGTCAGAATAAATGTCCTTTACACAATAATATTCCCAACTGGCTGCGACTGGCCAATGAAGGAAGAATTATCGAAGCAGTTGAACTGGCACACTCTACCAACAGTCTGCCGGAAGTCTGCGGACGGGTTTGCCCGCAAGACCGCTTGTGTGAAGGTGATTGCACGCTGAATGCTGAATTCGGAGCGGTTACGATTGGAGCCATTGAAAAATACATTACTGAACAGGCTTTTGCACAGGGATGGCATCCTGATATCAGTAAGGTGGAAAAAGTAGGCAAAAAAGTGGCGGTAGTCGGTGCCGGTCCGGCCGGGCTGGGCTGTGCCGATGTACTGATTCGCAATGGTGTGGATGTTACGATCTACGAACGGGCGACAGAAATCGGCGGTTTACTGACTTTCGGTATTCCGGCTTTTAAACTGGAAAAAGAAGTGATGATGCGCCGCCGTCATGTACTGACTGATATGGGTATTGAGTTCAGACTGGGGGTAACAGTAGGTGAAGATGTTACCCTGCAAGAACTGGAACAGCAGTATGATGCGGTATTTCTGGGTGTAGGTACTTATCAGGGGCTGCGTGCAGGTATTGAAAATGAAGATGCCGCTGGTGTTTATCTGGCATTACCTTATTTAATCGGCAATACCGAACATTTGCTGAATATTCCCAGTAAAGATTATGTTTCTATGGCCGATAAACGCGTAGTGGTTCTTGGCGGTGGTGATACTGCCATGGATTGTGTGCGTACAGCTTTACGTCAGCAGGCAAAAGAGGTTATCTGTGCCTATCGCCGCGATGCGGCCAATATGCCCGGATCAAAAAAAGAATTCAATAATGCGCGTGAAGAAGGTGTTCAGTTCAAATTCAATGTGCAGCCACAGGCAGTAGTGACTGATGCTGATGGTACAGTAAGCGGTATTCAGGTAGTAAAAACCATAATGGGCGCGCCGGATGAACGCGGGCGCCGGCGTGCTGAAATTGTTGCCGGCAGTGAAGAAGTGATTGCCTGCGATGCGGTGATTGTGGCGTTTGGTTTTGCTCCGCACAGTATGCCTTGGTTAAACAGTGTTGGTGTTACTGTGGATGAACGCGGCCGGATTCAGACCTGTGGTGAATATAAACAGCAGACAGCCAACCCCAGAATTTTTGCCGGTGGTGATATTACCCGTGGTTCTGATCTGGTGGTTACTGCTATTGCCGAGGGTCGTGATGCGGCGCAAAGTATTATGGATTATCTTGAAGTTTAGAAACTTTGTTATCTGAATCAAACAGCTTGCTGCCATATTTCTGGCAGCAGGCTGTTTGTTTGTTCTGATACCGCATATTAGTGTTGTGCCAGTATCTGAACTGCCGCACGTTTACCCCAGTAGCAGGCTTCTTCAAAAATCGAATAACCGGATAAATCACTGTGTGCAAACTGTAAGCGACCGGTATAAGTACGCAGTGACTGTAAACCCTGATTGGACAGATAGCCCGGTTGCGGTACAGCCATGGCATGGCCACGTAAACTTAAACGCGCCTGCAACATACGCCGGCGTAGTTTAACTCCATAGATTTGCTCGAGTTCTGCGGCCGCACACTGATAAATTTCATCGGTTGATGCAGACAGCATCCAGCGGCGCACATTAGCAGGGGTATCATGATTCAGTGCAGTATAGGCGGTAAATGAGGTATAGGCTGGTGGCCCCTGCCGGATTTGCTGGTGGGTTGCCACCACATAACCCAGTCCTTTTCCCTGATAGAGGATATTATCCCAGGCGAGTTTGCTGCCCTTGCGTTCTGCCGGAAAACCACGCAGCAGAAAGTTCGCCACAATCCATGGTGCATATTGCGGCATATGGATATCCGGTTTGAATCCGTACTGCTGAATATCTTTAACCACATGGGCTGCAATATAAAGTGGCATGGCACATATAGCATGCTGTGCCTCAAGCCAATAATATTGTTGCTGCTCTGTACAGATAAGCAGGCGAACACCCTGATTATGCTCCTCAATTGAAACAACAAAGGCATTGATACTATATGGCTGAGTGCGTGACAAACTAATATTCGCCAGACTGGTTGCCGGATGCAGGCGGCAGAATGTGCGTATCCGTTGTGACAGTTCATTCAAACCATCAGGCCATGTCATTATTGTGCCATGCTCATTTTGCTGATTACCGCGCGCACAAAAATAGTGCAAACCTGCCCAGGCACTGATTTGTCTGATACCTTGTCCGTAATCATCACGGCAGCAATAGTCCAGATACCATAAAAATGTCGGCGAACGATAGTTTTGCTGCTCAAGCCAGTCAGCAAATGTTATTTTTTCCAGACGGCGCCATTGGCTATCCATGCTGGCTAAATCAAGCGGAATAGTGAATAAACGCTTACCATCCGTACCACGCTGATTACTGAGTCTGTGTATAAACTGAAAAAAGCGTTTACTGTCGGCATCTGTATGCGGCAGTAAATCGTTCTGCCATTGCTGCTGATAAAACAGACGCTCATTAGGTACTTGAAGTAAAGCCCGTTCATCATAGACACCATGCTGACAGAGCTGTAAATCACTAAGTAGTTCGCGAATATGTTCTGATTCAGGCGAAGGCAGGGGCAGATAATGGGCTCCGGTCGGATAGTTTACGCCAAACTGCTGTTCGCCGCGGTTATTGCCATTGCGTTCAGCCCCGTCAAGTAAAATATAATCCTGCATGCCTTGTCTGGATAATTGCCACGCCGCAGCCAGAGCTGCCGCCCCGCTGCCGACAATCACAGTATTCACACTGAATCCGGGTATCTCTGCCGGGACATTTATACGGGCATCACGAATAGCATGGCCGGTTGCCTTACCGGGAAAATCTATACTGACTGGCGGTTGCCCGGGTCTGAAATAGCGCCATGCCTCATAGCCGGTTAGACCTACCATACTGGCACCGAGCACATGGCTGAGAAAACGGCGACGACTGATTTTCATTTCTGCTATTCCTTTAGCGCATGACAGCGCGCCAGTCAGCCTCAAAATACTCTACCAGCTTTTGTGTATTCAGATGATTGGGTTCAACAGAGCGGCGTTGCATATCTTTCGGAAAAATAAACATTTCTTTTGTACTATCGGCATCCAGATAGCGTGTTGGTACCTGATAATGATCAGGAATCAGAAATTCACCGCTCTGATTTGCTATTACATAACCCCATTCACCGAATGACGGAACATAAACATGGTAAGGCAGAGTCTTTAAGCCGGCCGTTTCCAGCGTGTTCACAATACACCAGAACGCATTCGGGGCAAAATAAGGTGAAGTGGACTGCACTACGATATTGCCCAGCGGATTTAGATGCTGTGCAACCATCCGGTACATCGGAACTGAATACAGCTTGCCCAGAGAAAAATTAGACGGGTCGGGAAAATCGATAATGATTGCATCAAATTTCTGCTGATTGTGTTCCAGCCACTGTGCCGCATCCGCATTGATAATATGCATTTTCGGATTATTCAGTGAATTCTGGTTTAGCTGGCGCAAATGAGTAGAGTTACGGAATACTTTAGTCATGCTGGCATCCAGATCGACCAGAGTAACCTGCTTAACCTGAGGGTATTTCAGTACTTCACGAGCAGCCAGTCCGTCACCGCCGCCCAGTATCAGAACACTGGCAGTCTGAGGATTCTGTTCCATTACAGGCAAGACCAGTGCTTCGTGATAACGGGCTTCATCTATTGAAGAAAATTGTAAATTGCCGTTGATAAATAAACGGGTATCATTATGCCATTTTGTAATGACCAGACGCTGGTAAGGAGAGGCTGTGCTGTATACGACCGGATCGCCGAAATAATGCTGTTCTGCCTTATCGGTAATTTTATTGGCATAGCAGAAAAGAAGAATCAGAATAAGCAGAACTACATTACCGCGCAGATACAGGCTGCGGTAGCGGCGTAAGTTTCTTTTAAATAATCGCGCAGTTAATAATGCAACAATCGTATTCAGAATACCGAACAGCAGAGCACTTCTGGCCATACCGAGTTTGGGTGCCAGAATCAAAGGAAAGAGCAGGGAAACAGCCAGTGCACCCAGATAATCAAAAGTCAGCACCCGGCTAACGACTTCTTTAAATTCAACTTCCCGCAAATTGAGTACCCGCATGACCAGTGGCAGTTCCATTCCGGTAACAATACCAATGGTCAGCACCATTCCGTACAGTATCGAACGAAAAGGTGTCTCAGAGAAACCAAACAGAACAAACAGCAGCAGCGCAGAAATACCGCCAACGATACCCACCAGAATTTCGATATCAATAAAACGGCTTAATGCATCTTTGTCCCTGATATAGCGTGTCATATGTGCACCGATACCCATCGCAAACATGTACACGCCAATAATTGAAGAAAACTGAAGTATCGAATCACCAAGCAGATAACTGGCCAGAGCAGCAATAATCAGTTCATATGCCAGACCGCAGCTGGCTACCACAAATACCGATACAATTAAAGCAGGATTCACCATTTATCCTTTTATTCATTTTGTCTGCTTCAGGCACAGGCTGCTGTGAGGCATCCTGTCTGACTAAACTGTATATACTGATAAGGCAGCAGTTATATTCAGATGTTAAATTTCTGCATAATAAAGTAAATTCAACACTATACAAAATAATTATTATACGGTATGTTTAACATCAGAAATAATCGGGATAATAAATAATGACAATTCCTTTATTGCAATATCTCCAATATTTAAAATATTTTGCGGTGGCGCTATCCATGCTAATCGCATTTGCTTTGTTATATATGCGTATTACTCCTATAGCTGAGCTGAAATTAATTAAACAGGGGAATATTGCCTGTGCTGTTTCACTGAGCGGCTCAATGATTGGTTTTTGCATCACTCTGACTTCCAGTATGCTGCAATCAGTTAATCTGGTCAGTTTTATTATCTGGGGCATAGCAGCCATGATTATTCAGATTCTGGTGTATTTGATTGCTACATTGCTGATACCTAAAGCTAATCAGGAACTGGTAAATAATAATATTGCAGTCGGGATTCTGTTTTTTGGTTTGTCTGTGGCTATCGGTATTCTCAATGCTGCAGCATTAAGTTAAAAATTAACTTTATTTAAACTGGATACGAACAATGGTAATGAATTCAATTTTTGGCAGTAATGGTCTGGGTGGCTTCATTAAGAAACAATTTATTGACGTTATCCAGTGGGAAAATCCTGAACCGGATGTGTTAATGTGGCGGTTTCCCTTACAGGATCAGGAAATTCAAAATGGCGCTGCTCTGGTGGTGCGTGAAGCACAGTCTGCTCTTTTTGTGGATGAAGGTCAGATTGCAGATCAGTTTGGTACAGGAACATTTACCCTTAATACCCAGAATCTGCCTTTACTCACCAATCTGAAAAACTGGAGTAAATTATTTCAGTCTCCATTTAAATCGGATGTGTATTTTTTCAATCTGCGTCAGCAATTATCCAGACGCTGGGGAACTGCACAGCCGGTTACCATTCGCGACAGTGATTTTGGTGCCATCGCTGTACGCTCGTTTGGCATGTACACTTTCCGCATTGCCCAGCCGGCAGTTTTCTTTCGTGAAGTAAGCGGTGTCTGTGAAGAATACCGAACTGAAACATTGGAAGAGCAGCTGCGTAATCTAGTTATTACTCAGATGGCCACTGCTTTTGGCAATTCTTCTATTCCTTTTCTGGATATGGCTGCTAACCAGCTAATGCTGTCACAGCAAATGATAACATTACTGAAACCAGCTTTTGCAGAGCTCGGACTGGAGCTGGAAAAGTTTACTGTGGAAAGCATTACTCTGCCGGAAAATCTGCAAAAGCGTCTCGATGAGCGTATCGGCATGGGTATTGTCGGGGATATAGCACGTTACACCCAGTATCAGACTGCACAGGCCATTCCGCTGGCAGCGGAGAATGAAGGCGGTATTGCCGGAATTGGTGCCGGACTGGCTGCCGGTATGAATATAGCCACTGTGATGACTTCCGGTCTGACCGGAACGGTGGCTGCACAGACTGCACCGGCCGGTAGTACTGAAAACGGAACTTCAGATTTAACTGCCCGGCTCGCGCAACTGAAAACATTGCTGGAGCAAAACCTGATTAGTCAGAATGATTATGATACTGCCAAGGCTGAGATTATCAAAAAAATCACCGGTTAATTCGCAGTATGAATAGTTCATCCTCTTATCTGCTGCACACAAGCTGTCCCAGCTGCGGGGCTGAAATCGGAATCCGTTCAGCGACCGCTGTCACTGCGGTTTGCGGCTATTGTCATTCTGTTTTATTAGTTAATCAGAATAAACTGCTTCAGTCAGGGCGCCATTCTGCAGTATTGAATGATTTATCTCCGCTGCAAATCGGTACTACCGGTAAGTGGCAGGGTAAATCATTTATTCTGATCGGGCGTATACAAGTACATTATGAAGCAGGTTTATGGAATGAGTGGCATGCACTGTTAGAAGATGGCAGCAGTGCATGGCTGTCTGAAACTAATGACCGTTTTGCTTTCACCCGTTTGCAGCCGCCATCTGCCGGTGAGGAAAAATTACCCGAATTCAGTAGTCTGAAAGTCGGTAAAACATTTTTTAAGTATCAGTCACGTTGGTATGCTGTAGCTGATATTCACAAAACCAGCCGGGGTCAGTATGTGGCTGAAGGTGAGTTACCTGTATCGCTGCCAAATTCTGAAACAGCACTGGTAGCTGATTGCCGTAATGGTTTGTCATTTATTACGTTGGATTACTCATCCGGTCAGCAACAGCCTGAAGTATTTGCAGGCCGGGGAGTGAGCCTGAAATCACTGAAACTGCAAAACACTCGCAGAAAAGAACAGATACGCAGCCAGGCCGGTTATGTAAAAGGCAGTACTAAAAGAGGTAAATGCCCGAGTTGCGGCGGTGAAATTCTCTGGGTAAGCGGGGTAACCGATTACGTACTATGCCAGTATTGCCACGGTCAGATGGATATGAGTGAAGACGCGGCATTACAGAAAAACATCAGTGAGAAGCGTGAATGGTATGAGCGTCAGTTAACCATTAAAATTGGCAGTAAAGCACGTATCAACAATGAAGACTGGTGGGTACTGGGTGCAATGATACTGGTGGAATTACCAGTACAGATAGCTTTTCCGGATGTACCTTTGTATGTTCAGGTTATGCGTGAAGAGACAGAGGAAGAAGACAGTCTTGGCTGGACTGAATATCTGCTTTACTCACCCAGAAAAGGCTTTTTATGGCTGCTGGAGCTGGAAAATAATCAATGGGCAATGGCTTCAACACTGGACGATTGGCCTATTTTAAACGGACCATTGCAACCTCTCGATTTAAAAAGAGAAGATATTCCGTTTTTATATGATTATGCTGCCCATGTAATGTATGCTGCCGGTGCATTTTACTGGCAGGTTGCTCCGGGCGACAGAATGTATTATATCGATTATGGTTGTAAGGCGCATAAACTGTCTACAACGCTCACGGACAACGAACAATCATGGTCTGTGGTCAGCACCATCCCTGCTTCTCTGGTGGCTGCATGGTTTCAAAATGATAAAAATATCAGTATTAAAGCAAAACCCCTTGAGCGGGATAAAGCTGTTGAAATTGTGCGTGAACATCAAGGCATTAAAGCAAAAGATTTTAATGCCGACAATATCAGAAAATGGTCCCGGCAAACCTTTATAAATTCTCTGTTTAATATTTATAACCCTAATTTCTGGATAGCTTTATTTGTTGTTTTAAATTTACCAGTAATTTTTATAATATTGGTCGGCGGACCGGCTGATTATGACTATGGAATTGATGCGGTACTAGTGTTTATACTTGCTTTTAGTTTACTGTCGACTGTGCCCAAATTAAAAACTCGTCAATTAAATAAAACCAGAAAATATAATATTTATATTGCTGCAATACTATTAATTGCATTTACATGGATGGATTATGCCGCGCATGAAACAGATACAAACTCTTCGGGCGGGCATTATTATAGTAGCAGCGGGCGATGGCACAAATAAAACAGCTTAGTCATAGTGTAGGGCAGCACTGTTTACTGGATGTTTATCAAACAAACGGTAACTGGTTGCAGGATGCTGTTGCCATCGAAGAATTATTGCGTCAGGCTGCGCAGGCAGCACAGGCGCATATTCTTACCAGTTATTTTCATACTTTCGGCGGCAACGGTGGTGTTACGGGTGTATTGTTATTGGCTGAATCACATATCAGTATCCATACATGGCCTGAACATCACTATGCTGCCATTGATATATTTATGTGCGGACAGTTACTGACTGAAGCTGCTGTGGCAAAATTACAAAAATTATTACCGGATGCACAGATGCAGATTCGCTGGTTAGCACGCGAATATTTGCCAAAAGGATAAAATTTTTTCTGAACTGAAATCAGGGTAATAATAATCAAAACATACTTTTCAATTTCCGAAACGATGCCTGCAGAAATTCCGAGCATATTGAATAAATATTTGCTGTAAAAAAGAATACAGATTACTTGTACTTGTATTTGTAAGTCCTGATGACTTCTGTGCACCATGTGCAATAACTATACAGAGCAGAATAATCAATTGCGCATATACAAAAAATCAGACCAACATCTGCGCATTGGTCTGATTAAGAAGTGTAGCTTATCTGAGACTGAGTACCGGAATATCAGCCGTAATTACTTCCAGTAACGCCACCATGGAATGGTATTGTGATCCTGCCATGGTTTCTGTAAATACGGGCTGTTCGGGAAATTCTGTGCCAGTACACGTTTGGTATCATCACTGAGTTTCTGCTCGCCCAGATTTGCATATGCTGAAACCATGATTGCCAGAGCTTCTTCAACATTTGGCGTGTTCTGAAATTGAGAAATGACAGTCTGTGCCCGTCCTACCGCAGCAAGCCATGCACCGCGCTTCATATAATAGCGTGCCACGGAGAGTTCATTACCACCCAGTGCATCCAGCAGTTTCTGCATTTTGGCACGGGCGTCGTCAGCATATTTGCTCTGTGGAAAATACTGTACGAGCAGAGCAAAAGTAGCATAAGCTTCACGGTTTGCTTTAGGATCGCGGTCAGACCAGTCCTGTTTTGCCAGTTTGCTGACAAATGATTTGTCTTCATTGAGCTGAATCAGCGCTTTCAAATATAGCGCATAATCCATATTCGGATGTTGCGGATAAAGACGCTGGAACTGTTCAATAGCAACCAGTGCCTTATCGTTCTCATCATCCTTATAATAAGCATAAGCCGTATCCAGCTGAGCCTGTTCGGCATAAGAACCATAAGGAAAACGTGCCTGCAGAATTTCGTATAATTTCTCTGCATGAGTATAATTACGGTGCATCAGCTCATCATGTGCTTCATTGTACAGACGCTGAACTGACCAGTCCTGGGTAATCTGGGAATCTTTATCTACCGTACTTGTGCTGGCACAGGCACTCAGTAACAGGCCTAAGGCCACCGCCAAAAACAAATTTTTCATGAAAGACACTTCTTTGTTAGAGAATGATGACGATTATAACGATGATTTGCCATTTACGGCAGATGATAGTACACAAAGTTATAAAAATTGGACAGTACCTAATGAACTGGCCGGCCTGCGTCTGGATGCCGCACTGGCAAAACTGGCACCGGAATTTTCCCGCAGCCGGCTGACTGCGTGGATAAAAGACGACCATGTCACAGTCAATGGCAGCGTAGTCCCGCCCAAGTATAAACTGATTGGCGGCGAAGCCATACAGGCTGCCATCCAGCAGGATGAAAGTCAGCTGGCTTTCATACCGCAGGCTATGTCACTGGATATTATATATGAAGATGATAGTGTACTGGTACTGAATAAACCGGCCGGGCTGGTTGTACATCCTGCAGCAGGAAACTGGCAGGGCACATTACTCAATGGTCTGCTCGCGTATTGCCCGGCACTGACACAAGTACCACGAGCCGGTATCGTGCACCGTCTGGATAAAGATACCAGCGGATTAATGGTTGTTGCCAAAACCATAGTCGCACAAACTCATCTGGTTCGTCAGTTACAGGCACGGACAGTCAAACGTACCTATCGTGCTGTTGCTGACGGGGTAGTGCCGTTTGACGGTAAAATTGAAACACTGATCGGACGTGATCCGCATAATCGTACCCGTATGGCTGTTGTCCCTTTTGGCGGCAAAGAGGCCATTACGCATGTAAAAGTACTCGAACGTTATGCTGATTTCAGCTATATCGAATGTCAGCTGGAAACCGGCCGTACTCATCAGATTCGCGTGCATATGAAAGCTGCCGGACATCCGCTTGCCGGAGATGCTCTTTATGGTAATCCGCGCCATCACGCCACAACAGAAGTCAGAGACGCTGTTAAAATGCTGGCACGTCAGGCACTGCATGCCTACCGGCTGAGTTTTATTCATCCGCAAACTCAGGAGAACATGCAATTTGAAGCTCCGTTACCGGCTGATATTTATCATTTACTGTCTGTACTGCGTTTACAGGCTGGCATGGACTCTTCCATTAAAACCGAAGACCAATGGCAGCAGCGGCTGAGTGCGGAAGCATCTGAAGATGAAGACTGGGACGACGATGATTATGATGTGGATGTTATTTATGTACGCGAATAGGACAGAGGAATGAATCAGTGGGACATGAATCGGGCACTCGGTCTGAATCAGAATAAAAATGTCTTTTTTAATGCACAATGGCCGGCACCAGCCAGTGTGCATACCTTGTTTACAACACGTCAGGGCGGTGTGAGCCAGCCACCGTTCAGTTCATTGAATGTCGGAGCACATGTCGGTGATAACGCAGATGCCGTGCAGCATAATCGTGCATTAGTACAACAACAGGTAGCAAAACCTCTGGCTTATCTGAATCAGGTGCACAGCGCAGATGTTATTAATGCTGTGTCTGCGTTAACTGCGTTGCAGTCAGGTACACCGGCCAATGCTGATGCAAGCTTTTGTCACCGCGGCGAATCGGCAGCCTGTGCGATTATGACAGCCGATTGTTTGCCGGTATTATTGTGTGACCGTGCCGGAACTGTTGTTGCTGCTGCACATGCCGGCTGGCGCGGACTGGCAAACGGAGTATTGCAGAATACTGTAGAGGCTATGCAGGTTAACCCTCTGGAAATATTAGCTTACCTTGGTCCTGCAATCGGGCCGGAAGCTTTTGAAGTCGGCGCTGAGGTATGGGAGGTGTTTTGTCTGAAACAGCCAAAGGCACAGACTGCATTTACAGATATTGGTAATAAGCACTATCTGGCTGATATTTATGCTCTGGCACGGCTGGCTCTTGCAGATGCCGGCGTGCATCAGGTATATGGTGGAACGGAATGTACTGTATTGCAGCGTGAGCGTTATTTTTCTTATCGTCGTGACGGGAAAACCGGACGTATGCTTAGTGCAATCTGGCTCGAATAAAACCGCAATGGATTAAATTGCTTACAAATTGAATTCATTTTTTAGCCAGAGCATCAATGTTTTTTAGAAAAGAATCAACTTAAAAATAAATCGTTGATGTTTCTGCCGAAAAATTTAATCCGGTCATGCATGCTAATAAAGTGGTAAGTATCTAATAATAATGCTTAAATAATATTGTAGGTATATACTTTGTTAAATTAACTATATAAAACTGATTTAGAAGTTGATAATTATCGTGATATAATTCAACTAGTTATAACAATCAATAAATTATGTAAAATAATTGTTTCTTAACCAGCATTATAAACAGGGGATAAAACATGGGTAATTTCTTAAAAAAACTTTTTGGCAGCAAAGAGAAAAATACTGATCAGCATACAACAGAGCTTTCCGAGCCAGAGCTTACCATTGCACGCGCAAATAACGAGATACAATTACGCACGCAGATAGCAATAGATACTTGGGGTCTTGATACTGCTGAATGGAGTGCAGACCTTGATACCGGTACGATTACTTTTGTCAGTCATGAAAAAAAACTGATGGTAACTGCCCCAGTACAAATAGTTGGTACATACAATACTGAAGACAATACCTGGTTATGGGGATGGGATCATCCGTCAGTCAGTGAATCGCTCAGTGTAGCTGCACAAAAAGTACGAGATTTTGGTACAGAATATAATCTGGAAGCACTCACCACTCGCAAACTTGAGATTTCTATGGATGATGCATGGGGATTTGCTGCACTTGCGTGTTACCTCAGCGGCGGTGAAGGCTGCTATACCGGTTCGGCAGACACAACGAAAATATTCATGGTCTATGGTACGGTAACAATAAGTAATAAAGACTAACTAGCAAACTATTATCGAAGTAATCAGTAAGATTAGATGTGCATTACTTTGCGGATATGACATTGAAATTTCCATAAATAAGCGCTTTAACAGAGGAGCACGGCTTTTATGTGCTGATAGGTATATACTAATATCTGCAAATAAATTAATTTAAAATCCAAATAATAATTAACACTTAATTTAAATTTTAAATTACATTTAACCATTTACTCTTAATATTTTTAATCATTCACTATTAGATATTTATGGTATTTAATATTGTATAATCAAATACTTTAAAATTTACCAAATATATTGAAATTAAATTGATTCAAATGACATTAACAATTAACAAAAAATCTTATTGTTTATTGTTATATATTTACATATAATGCCAAGTTTATAAGATTTTCAACAGATATATGAAATTTTCAATATCTGACTGGCATGCTGTTAGTCCTTTTCATCATACGCCGGAAGACTGGCAAAAATGGGTTGCTCAGCGCAGAAATGTAGGTGGTTTACCGGTTAAAGATGTGGATTTATCTTTTTTGCCGGCAATGAAAAGACGCCGCTTAAGCTCTGCTGCTCGTTTGATGTTTGCTGCGTCATGGCCGCTGCTGCAAGAGGATGCTTCCTGTCCGGTAGTTTTTGTTTCTCATGATGGTGAGATCAACCGCAGTTTTCAATTGTGGAAAAGCCTGATACAGCAAGAAGAGTTATCACCCACTTCGTTTGCCTTATCAGTACATAATGCCATTATCGGACAATGGTCGCTGATGCGGGGTGATATGAGCGAAAGTATTGCGCTGACTGCCAGATACAATGGTTTGGAAATCGGAGTTACTGAGGCTGTAGGTCTGCTGGAAGAGGGGGCATCACAGGTTTTGGTAGTCGTAGTAGAAGAACCTCTGGCTGAGGAATATAACGTAGCTGCTGTACGTGCTCCGTTTCCGCTGGCACTGGGGTTAATTATTACCAGAGGTGAACAGGTAAGCCTGACTTATTCAACAGCAGATACTGGCAACGAATTATTATCTGGTGAACTGAATTATTACAGTAGTGCACTGGAATGGATTACACAGCAGATTACAGCGCAACCGGTGCGTCATCAATCTGCGGAGCAAGGTATCTGGCAGTGGCAAATTGGTTAACGGATTGGTGTAACTGGCTGTGGCGCTGGTGTGCAACAGCAATGGGTTTTGTAATTTTTGGTGTATTCGGGCTGCTGTTTAAAATAATTCTGTGGCCTTATACCTTACCTGCTGCAAGAAAAAATGCAGGCAGCCAGATAAAGGCGCGACGGCTGGTTGCATCTGTCTGGGCGTTATTTATCCGTTATCTGAGTATCACAGGAGTTATTGCTGTCCGCTATCATGGTTTTGAACGTTTGGGTCGCCCCGGGCAACTGATTTTAGTGAATCATCCTTCATTACTGGATGTTGTGTTTATGCTGGCCAAAGTACCGGTGCTCAACTGTATTGTTAAGAAGGATTTGTTGCATAATCCGGTAATGAAAAACTCGATACTTGCCTGTGGATTTTTACCGAATGATGAATCCTTACAGGTTATTGAGGATGCGGATGCAATACTGCGCAGCGGGCAGAGTATGCTGATTTTTCCTGAAGGCACACGTACCGGATGGGATAATAAAATTTGTTTTAATCGTGGTGCTGTGTCTATCGGATTACGCAGTGCCAGCGTAATTACTCCGGTCGTGATTGTCATGAATCCGCCGGCACTGAAAAAAAACCAACCCTGGTATCAGATACCAAAACAGAAAATTCATTATGATTTTTATGTTGGTGATGATATCGATCCACAGCAGTGGTTACAACACAAACCTTTGCCAATTGCGGCAAGACAACTTAACCAGCAGTTGCAGGAATATTTCCAGCAGGAATGCAGTAGAAGAAAGTAGTAAATGAGCGATTTAGTTATTCAGATTAAAGAATTAATTATTGACAGTTTAGGGCTGGAAGATATCACAACAGATGATATAGGTGATGATATGGCCTTATTCGGGGATGATGGTCTAGGACTGGATTCAGTAGATGCTCTGGAGTTAGGTCTGGCCATTCAGAAAAAATTTGGTTTGCAAATGGAAAGTGACAGCAGCCAGCTGCGCGAGTATTTTTTTAGTGTTAATACATTAGCAAATTACATCCAAAGCAAACGTTAAAGATAACCTGTTTTTATTTTAAAAGGGAAACCTGTGTATGACTGAACAGGAAATTTATGCCATTCTGGCAAATGCACTGGAAAATCTGTTTGAAATTGCTCCAGAGCGAATCAAGCCGGAAGCCGATTTATTTGCAGATTTAGAAATTGACAGTATTGATGCTATTGATCTGATTGATTATATCAAGCGCCAGACTGGACACAAATTACAGGCAGAGGATTTTCGCAATGTGCGTACGGTAGCTGATGTGATTCAGGCAGTCATGAACAAGGCCAAACAGGCCGAGAATGCCTAAATTATATCCGGTAATTAATACTGTACTCGTTCTGGTCAGTATCCTTTACCCGTTTATCTGGTATTTTGGTCAAAAATACACCGGTGTTATTCCGGTTGCAGTATTAATGGCGCTGATCTGGCTGTTACGGGCATTACTTAATCGTCAGCCATTACAAAAGCTGTTGTCATGTGCAGTAATGTTACTGTTTATCGTTTTAGCATGGCTGCATTCAGCTAAAGCCATGTACTGGTATCCGGTAATGGTAAGTGCGCTGCTTTTGCTGGTATTTGGTGCAAGTCTGTATAGCCGGCAGTCTTTAATTGAGCGTCTTGCCCGCTTACAGCGTCCTGATCTGCCTGCTTCAGGTGTACGCTATACCAGACGTATTACTCAGATATGGTGCGGTTTTTTTTGTGTGAATATCATAATTACCGCTGGTTTGATTACCGGTGAATACTGGCACGCATGGACTGTATATACAGGGCTGATTTCTTATCTGCTGATGGGAATACTGTTTGGCGGAGAGTTTCTGTATCGGCGGTTAATATTAAAAATATAAATATGATGACGTCAGAGCAATTCTGGGCAGAGCGGGCCCGAAGTCAGGCTTTATTTACTACTGGTCAGAGCAGCCTGAGCTGGCAGCAGGCCATGGCACAAATAACGGCATTAAGCCAGTATTTGTCTGATCATTCTGTCAAACGTGCCGGTCTGTATTTTGATGATAGTGCTCATTTTGCTATCGCTTTACTGGCATGTGTGCAGGCCGGTACAGATGTTTATCTGCCGGCTAATCTTTCTGATGAAAATGCTCAGTGGCTGGAGCAGACTGTAGATATTTATCTGTCTGATGAAATTAATAATCAACTGAATATTCCGTCATTACCGGCATCTGCATGGATTTCACAGAGTTACAGTGAGTCTGACAGAAAGCCGATAAATAATATCGCGGTATTTTTGCAAACATCAGGTTCTACCGGTAAAGCCAAACTGATTAAAAAAGACTGGAACGTACTGTGTCTTGAGGCACAGATTCTGGCAGCGGTATTACCGGATTCAGTTATCAAAGACCGGCCGGTTGTGCTGGGCAGTGTCAGTGTACAGCATATGTATGGGCTGAGCTTTCTTATTATGCTCAGCATGTATCTTGGATTGCCGCTTTATCGCCAGCGCCTTATTTTTCCGGAGTTATTGCTGGTAACTAGTCAGGCTTTTAAAAAAGTGATCTGGATCAGCAGTCCGACTTTACTGCATACATTCCGGCAAACTCATGATATCTCTCTGGCTAAAGGGCATGTAAGTGCTGTTATTTCTGCCGGCGGAATACTGGCACAAACCAATAAAGATTTTTTGCATGAACACATCTGCTCTGAAGTAATTGAAATTTATGGTAGTACTGAAACTGGCGCGGTAGCCAGTCGAATCAAACAGCCATACTGGCAGTTTTTTCCTGATATTAGTTATAGCGTTAGTCAGAATGGTTTGGCTGTTCAGTCGCAGCGCTGTACTACCGAGCAATTACTGGCTGATGCAGTGGTGGAACATGAAAATGGTTTTGATTTGTTAGGCAGGATAGACCGGATTATCAAACTGGCAGATAAACGTATTTCCCTTATGCAACTGGAAAATCAGCTTATGCAGCATGAATGGGTTGCTGATATTCATATTCTAAAGCATCCTGAGGGTACTCATCTTGCTGCATGGGTGGCTTTGACCGATGCCGGCATTCAGGAATGGTGCAAACAGGGGCGCAAAGTTATTATTCATCAGTTAAAAAACTATCTGGCTAAAAGTCAGGAAAAAATTGCCTTGCCGCGCCATTGGCGGTTTACAACAGTGTTACCGCGCAATACACAAAGTAAACTGAATCCGGAGGATGTACAACAGGCCATTTTACAGCCAGTTATCAATCCTGTTGTTCTGGATCAGAAAATGATTTCTGCAGATGAATACTGGTTACGTATTCAGGTCCCTCTGGATCTGGAGTATTTCAAAGGTCATTTCGATGTATTTCATCTGGTACCGGGCGTTATTCAGATTAAATGGATAATAGAACTGCTACAACAATGTTCGTGGCTGGTTCAGGCACCGTTACAAATGGAAAATCTGAAATTTCAACATTTTCTTCGGCCGGCTGATGTTGTTGAACTGGTATTTAAGCGTGATTGTGTCCGCAGAAAAATTTCCTTTCAATGCACAATGCAGGATAAAAAAATTACTTCCGGCCGGTTGGTGATACCTGATAGTGAAAGTGATGCATCATGAAAGTGCTGGCATTGATTCCGCATTATAACCATTTGCATACAGTAGGTAAGGTAGCTCAGTCGATGCTGGGCTACGGGATAGATTGTCTGATTGTAGATGACGGTTCTGATGAAACAATTCGTACGCAATTACGTGAATTATTACAACCCGGCATTGAAATAATTTATCGTGCCAGTAACGGTGGCAAAGGTGCAGCGGTTAAGGATGGCATAAAGTATGCTGCCGTACATGGCTATACACATATTTTGCAGGTAGATGCTGATGCACAGCATTGTCTGGAAGATACGCAAAAACTGATAACTGCCGCTGAAGCACAGCCTCATGCAGTTATTTGCGGGCGACCGGTTTACAATGACGATACACCAAAAGCACGTCTTTATGGACGTAAAATTACTAATTTCTGGTTGGCAGTAAATACGTTATCAATGGATATTCAAGATGGAATGTGCGGATTCCGTATTTATCCGCTGGTTCCTACCTTTGATGTGATCAGAGAAAAAAAAATCGGTAATTACATGGATTTTGATGCTGAGCTTCTGGTGCATCTGCATCGGCGGGGCTGTGTCTTTATCTGGATTGATACCCCGATTACTTATGCTTCCGATGGTATTTCCCATTTTCGGGTCTGGAAGGATAATGTTCTGATTTCCAGAATGCATGCACGTTTATTTGTCAATATGTTATTGAATTTACCGGAGATTTTGAGGCAGCGCCGGAAAAGGAAGCTCCATGGCTAATTCAATCCGACACTGGGCTAATCAGCAGGAACGGGGAAGTAGCTTTGCCTTGCTTCTGACCCGTTATCTGGTTAAATATTGTCCTGTACTGCTTTTGTCACCGATAGTTTGTATAGTAGTGGCATATTTTTATCTGACCGCGTCATCGGCACGCCGAAATGTTGCCTGTTATCAGCATTTATTAGCAGAAAACCATACAGAGCTGTCCCGGATTCTGTCCGTAAAAGGATCTGTATTCCGGCAATTTTATGCTTTTGCTCAGGCTATAGTCGACCGCTTCGCGGTCTGGCAGGGGCGCATCAGATATGAAGATCTGATTATTCATGATCCGGATAATCTTACTCAGTATATTGATCAGCCTGTTGCAGGTACTACGGGTCAGATATTTGTCTGTTCACATTTAGGAAATACAGAAATCTGCCGTGCATTAGTCAAAAAACATAAGAGTCTTATACTGAATGTGCTGATTCATAGCAGCCATGCAGTGAAATTTAATCAGGCTTTAAAAGACGCCGGTGCTTCACGGATTCGTTTAATTCAGGTGACATCTCTGGATACAAAGGTAATGATGGAG
This sequence comes from Snodgrassella sp. W8135, assembly GCF_016101225.1. Taxonomy (NCBI): domain Bacteria; kingdom Pseudomonadati; phylum Pseudomonadota; class Betaproteobacteria; order Neisseriales; family Neisseriaceae; genus Snodgrassella; species Snodgrassella sp. W8135. The sequence continues at coordinate 58,724 of NZ_JACFQX010000004.1, read as the reverse complement.
CTGAATGAAAGAGTGCAGCGTGGTGAGTGGCTGGCTATTGCTGCTGACCGTGTACCGGTAAGAGGAGAGAAAATTGTAGCCATCCCATTTCTCGGGCAGACAGCAAACTGGCCGCAGGGACCATGGTTATTAGCCGGATTATTAAAAGTACCAGTCAATACCTTGTTCTGCTTTAAACAGCAGGGTAAGTATCATTTACATATTCAGCGTTTTGCAGCAAATGTGAACTGGAAACGGCAAAAAAGGGAGCATTGTATTAAACAATATGTTCAGCAATATGCTCAATTGTTAGGTACTTATTGCTGTAAAGCACCAAGACAATGGTTTAATTTTTTTGATTTTTGGAATCAGAATGACAGAGCAATATAAGCAGTTACGGCACAGTGTGATTATTGAAGTACCTTTCTTTGATGTCGACTCAATGGATATTGTCTGGCACGGACATTATGTCAAATATCTGGAAGTAGCACGCTGTGCTTTTTTAAGTGCTATAGGTTATGATTACAACGTCATGAAAACCAACGGCTATGGCTGGCCGATTGTGCAACTGAATCTCAAGTATGTACGACCGGCTGTTTTCGGACAGAAAATCCGCGTTGAAGTTGTATTAAAAGAATATGAAAGCTGTTTGAAGTTTGATTATGTCATTAGTGACATTATCAGCGGCAAAAAGCTTACCAAGGCATCAAGTATGCAGGTTGCTGTGTGTATGCAGACACGGGAAACTCAGTTTCAGACGCCTGAAAGCTGGTTACAGGCAGTGCGAAATGCCATGCAAAATGGTTTGAAAGGGGAAGATTAATATGTTGAGAAAAATTTTATTTATTTGCTGGTGTTGCCTGTTTAGTGGATTGTTATGGGCTTTTGATTTAACTGAGCTACAAAATCAATTGCAACGGCCGCAAAATATAAAAGGTGATTTCACGCAGCAGCGTTTTTTGCGCGGTACCAATAAACCCATTATTGCACAGGGACAGTTTGTACTGGTACCAAAAGCCGGCTTATTATGGCAGATGAAAAAACCTTTTGCAGATACCATGAGGGTGCGTAAATCAGGTATTGATCAGCTAAACGCCAATAATAAATGGATTGCCAGCAAACAATCAGCCAGTGCGCAAAAAAATCAGGTAAAGCTTTTTCTGGATCTGCTTGCCGGGCAAACCAATAGCATACAAAGCCAGTTTACTATGCAGTTGCAAGGTACTGCTCAAAACTGGAAATTACAATTACAGCCGAAAAGTGTATTGATGAAACAAATTTTCACCAGAATTGATATTCAGGGTGATGAGTCGGTGAAAAAAATTGTACTGTTTGAAGTGCAGGGCGATCGTACAGAAATTACATTTTCCGCTTTGAAAATTAATACAGCCCTGAACAGGTTTGAGCAAAATGCCGTTTTACCGTAAACGCGTCTGGGCTGGTCTTTATTTACTGCTGATATTTTTTGTGGCGGCAGCGTTATTTTATAGCTTTCTGCAACAGAATCGTCTGGATACTGATTTAACCAGCCTGTTGCCTGATGACGGGCAGAATACACAGGCACAGCAAATGGCTAAAATGCGCATGAATCAGCGCATGAACCGTGATATTGTGGTTTTAGTGGGCAGTAAATCGCCTGACAAGGCGGTTGAGGCGGCACAGATGATTCAGCAAAAATGGCAGGATAGTCATATATTCCAGTCTGTTACAGGTAAACTTGAGCCAGATATTGCCGCTTTGCAGGCCAGTATGCAACGACTGAGCCTGGCTGTCGTTTCAGAACAAAGCTGGCGCAATATTATCAATCAGCCTGAAGAAGCTTTTGCCAGACAGGCGCAAACACTCGTTAATCCGTTTGCTGAGCGTAGCATATTGCCTGTTGATCAGGACTGGCTCGGACTGGGTAACATCATTATGCATCAGGCCAGTCAGGACGGACCTGTTTATTATAATTTTCAGACGGGCTGGCTGAATATAGATGATGGTGATACTACATGGGTTTTACTACGGGCGCGTTTACCGGAAAAAGCCGGACTGATTAATGTACCAGATGGTCTTCTTAAAGTAATTCATGATACTCAGGCATCTCAGGATGTGCAGGTACTGATGGCTGGTGGTGCTATTTTTGCCGCAGAAAATAAAGCCACCGGAGAGAAGGAAAGCCAGTATATGAGTATACTGGGTATGGGCTTAACTTTTCTGCTGCTGTTGTTGCTTTTCCGCAGTCTGCGTATTTTATATTTATTACTTCCTCTGGCAGTAGGCATCTTATTTGGTCTGGCAGCTACCGTAATGCTCTTCGGACATATCCATATTCTCACTCTGGTAGTGGGAACCAGTTTGATGGGTGTATTGCTGGATTTTCCTTTGCACTGGCTGGCCAGTGGCGTGATTCAGCAGCAATGGAATCGCTGGCAGGCTTTACATATTGCAGCTAAAGCCTTTTTATTAAGTTTGATTATTACTTTACTGGGTTATGCGGCTTTACTGATTACACCTTTGCCGATATTGCAGCAGACGGCGATATTTTCTGCTGCTGCGCTGATTAGTGCATTTTTATTCAGCTTACTTTGTTTACCTGCATTTTTTTCTACTACTCAGGCATATATCTATCCTCAGGCTTTGAGTGCCATGTTGTCTTTCGGTAAATTTATCGTCCGCAAGAGGCAGATTATGGTACAGAAAAAATGGCCGGTATTACTGATTCTGCTGCTTATTGGCGGAGGCTTATTGCGGCTGAACACTCAGGATGATATCCGCCAGTGGGCCAATCTGTCACCACAATGGATGGCACAGGCACAAAAAATCGGTTTACTTACTCAGACGATGCCGTCCGGACAGTATTTTGTATTACAGGCAGATAATGATGATGAATTGTTACTGAAAAGTCGTACTCTGGGCAAATCATTACAGGATTTGGTTATACAAAAACAATTATCTGGTTTTCAGTCTCTTGATCAGTGGGTTATGCCGCTTAGCATCCAAAAGCAGCGCCAGCAGGATGTAAGTCGTCTGTCAAGCAATACAGATAACTGGCGTGATTTAGTTAATTTGGGCATAGATGATCACAGTATCCGGGATTATCTGACTGGTTTACAAAAACTACCTTTGCAAACAATTTCCCAAAGTCTTGATAATGAACTGGGAACCGCATGGCAGGATTTGTATCTGGGCAAAATGAGTAACGGAAAAGTTGCGGCTATTGTCAGTTTGTCAGGAGTAAGTCAGGTTACTGCTTTACAGAAGCTGGCCGATAAAAATAACGGTATTTATTTTGTTAATAATTTACAGGCATTAAATCAGTTATTTACACATACGCGAAATCAGGCAATTGCTTTGAAGATAGCTTCTTATCTGGTGGCCATCGTATTGCTGGCTTATGCTTTTGGCTGGCGTAAAGGACTTTTAATGCTGGCTGTACCTGTTCTGTCTTCATTAGCCTGTCTGGCTGTATTTGCTTATGCAGGCTGGCCATTGTCTTTATTTGCTATTTTTGGTCTGTTTCTGGTAACGGCAATAGGTATGGATTATGCAATCTATGTTTCCGTCAAACAGATGGCAGTAGCCGAACGTCTGGCCGGTGTATTGCTGGCTGCGACAACAACAATGATTTCGTTTGCTATTCTTGGTTTCAGCGCAACTCCGGCTATTGCCAGTTTTGGTCGCAGTGTTGCTCTTGGGGTATTTTTTAGCATGATACTGGCTCTGGCCTTGTTGCCCGGAGCCGATAACAGGGGGAGGTGTAATGAGTCAGTTTGATGTAGTAATAATTGGTGCAGGTCCGTCCGGAGCTATTGCCGGTGCTTTATTAAATAAAAAAGGTTATCGGGTTTGTGTACTTGAAAAACAAGTTTTTCCCCGGTTTGTGATTGGTGAAAGCCTGTTACCTCATTGCATGGAATTTATTGCAGAGGCCGGAATGCTGGAAGCAGTAAATGCAGGTGTTGACGATGGTTTCCAGTTTAAAAATGGTGCGGCATTTAGCTGGGGTAATCGCTATACCACTATAGATTTTACCGATAAATTTTCACCGGGTCCGGGTACTACCTTTCAGGTAATGCGGGGGCGTTTTGATCATATTCTTATTAGTGAAGCACAGAAACAGGGCGTAGAAGTTCGTTTTGAGCATAGTGTTAACGGGATTGAGTTTGAGGAGGATGCTGCTGTTCTGTCAGTAACGGATACACAGGGAATGCCTTATCAGATTCGGACGCAATTTGTGCTGGATGCCAGCGGATACGGACGGGTATTGGCAAAATTGCTTGATCTGGAACAGCCGTCTTTCTTGCCTGAACGCATGGCTTATTTTACTCATATTGATGATAATGTTACAGATCCGGTATTTGACCGTAACAAAATTCTGATATGTACCCATCCTGATTTACGTGATGTGTGGTTCTGGTTTATTCCGTTCAGTAACAATCGTACCTCTATTGGTGTGGTCGGCTTGCCGGAATGTCTGAACAATCATGGAGCAGAGGGAGCGGAGGCTATTTTACAAAAATTTGTCAGTGAAGTGCCAATGCTTAGACGCATTCTGGTCAATGCACAATGGCACAACGATGTACCATTCCGGACCTTACGCAATTATTCTGCTAACGTTAAAAGTCTGTATGGAAAACGCTTTGCTTTATTAGGAAATGCTTCAGAATTTCTTGATCCGGTTTTTTCATCCGGCGTAACGATTGCCATGCATTCGGCCAAACTGGCTACAGATGTGTTGCACCGGCAGTTTTCCGGAGAAACAGTAAACTGGCAGCAGGATTTTGCTGATAAATTACAGATAGGTATTAACACCTTTAAGACTTATGTCAATGGCTGGTATAGCACAGCTTTTCAGGATGTTATATATGCTGAAAAAATAAATCCTGAAATCAGACGTATGATAAGCTCTATTCTTGCCGGCTATGCATGGGATGAAACCAACCCTTATGTTATCAATTCAGAACGTCGTCTGGCTGTTCTGGCAGAAATTTGTGGTCAAGCCAAAATATGTTAAAGAATTTTGTTATTTGGCTGATGATGTTGTTTTGTCTGAGCGCCTGTCAAAGTTTACCTGTGATTGATTCGTTACCGGTATTGAAGCAAACGCTCACTTTGCAGGTTACAGATAAAGATGGCAGTAACAGTTTGCTGTTAATAGAACCGTTGTCGGAGCAGCAATGGCGGTTTGTACAGGTTGATGGTTTAGGTGCGCCGATATCTAGACAGATTCTGCAACAGGGAAAATGGCATAATGACGGTTTTTTACCTCCTAATCCCAAAGCACGTCAGCTATTTACTGCTGCCTATGTTTATCTTGGTCATCAGTATCACTGGTCTGTACCTGCTGAACTGAATGATGTAAGAGTTTCTTCTGGTACAGATGGTATGGCTGCAGAAATAGAATGGCATAAACAGCATTGGAAAATCCGGGAGGTGACTGATGAATAAACCGGTTTTTCTAAGTCGTCCTGCTATGGTCAGTGCTCTTGGCTATGGTGTGCATGAGCATATAAGTGCTTTGCTGGGTGAAGCAGACAGCTATCTTACCCGTAGCGATTTCTGGGTAAACGGTAAATCATATTTATTCGGATCAGTCCAGACAGCATTAAGACCTTTTCCGGCCGGATTGAATCCGAATTTCTGTAGTCGTAATAATCAGTTGCTCTGGCACGCACTTTTACAGATTGAAGATGACATTCAGGCTGCCATTACTGAATATGGGACCGATCGGGTAGCAGTTGTACTCGGTACATCGACAACTGGCAGTGATGATAACAGGGCCGCTATTGAGTATGGTTTTACGCGGCAGGACTGGGCAAACAGTGGTTATAATCAGACCTTGCAGTTAATGTCTTCACCGGCAGATTTTGTGGCTGAGATGTATCAGCTGCGTAATGTCCGCTATGGTATATCAACTGCCTGTACTTCAGGAGCACGAGCACTCATAAGTGCGGCACGGTTATTGCGTACTGGTATGTGCGACGCTGTAATTTGTGGCGGAGTAGATACTCTTTCAGCGCTGACTATTAATGGTTTTCATGCATTACAGGTATTATCTTCCGGGCAATGTCAGCCATTTACCGCCATGCGTGATGGTATCAATATTGGTGAAGCAGCAGCTGTATTTGTAATGACCCGGAATCCGTCCAGAGGTCTGCCTCTATTAGGATATGGTTCAAGCAGTGATGCCTATCATATGTCCAGTCCGCGACCTGATGCAGAAGGAGCCAGAAAAGTAATTCAGCAGGCTTTACATAAAGCACAGTTGCCGGCCAGTGCTATTGGCTGGGTTAATCTGCATGGTACTGGCACTACTCAGAATGATGCTATGGAAGCGCTGGCTATTCATAACGAATTGGGTGAGGAAGTATCCTGTGCTTCAACTAAAGCACTTACTGGTCATACACTTGGGGCAGCAGGTGCACTCGAAGCAGCTTTTTTATGGACAGTAATCAGTCGCCAAATTAATCCTGATGGTAAATTACCCCCGCATCGGGCAAAAACAAATCTTGATCCCGAATTAGCATTCATTCATCTGACACAATTTCAAGAAGCATTCAATGCTGATAGTCCGCGCATAGCATTAAGTACTTCATTTGCTTTTGGTGGTAATAATACCGCACTGATTATGGGGAGCAATAATGCAAACCCCGATTTATGATGTGGCTTCCCTGCTGCCGCATAGTGGCAAAATGGTGCTACTGGATGAAATTGTAAATTATGATGAACATAGCTTAACAGCCTATGCATACGTAAAACCAGATCAGATCCTGGTAAAGGGAGAATGTCTTCATTCATGGGCAGCAATGGAAATCATGGCGCAGGGCGTAGCAGCATGGGCCGGAGCATTAGCTCATGACGCCGGTGAACCGGTGCGACTGGGTTTTTTACTGGGAACAAGAAAGCTTCAACTTTATTTTTCAGCATTACCAGTACCCGTTATTTTGCAGATTAAAATTCATGCTTCTTTACAGGATACAAACGGCTTTGGCGTTTTTGACAGCCAGTTATGGTTGTGTGATGAAGCCAGAAATCCGAATCAGTTGCTGGCGGAAGCAGCACTTAATGTATACAGTCCTACTGAAAATGATCTAATACATGATGAATAATGATAAAACTATTCTGGTTACCGGTTCCGCGCGTGGAATTGGCAGAGCAATTGCACTGACGCTGGCTCAGGCTGGCTGGGATATTGTACTGCATTGTCGCAGCCGGCGTGCTGATGCTGAAAAAGTAGCTGCTGAAATAGCGGCATTTGGCTCTCACAGCCGCATACTGACTTTTGATATCAGTGACCGGCAAGCCTGTCAGGAAGTTTTACTAAATGATATAGAACAGCATGGTGCTTATTATGGTGTGGTACTGAATGCTGGTATTACTCGTGATAACGCTTTTCCGGCACTAAGTAACGATGACTGGGATCAGGTGCTGGATACCAATCTGGATGGTTTTTTCAATGTACTGCATCCGCTGATGATGCCCATGATACGCCGGCGGAAAGCCGGGCGTATTGTTTGCGTTGCTTCTGTTTCCGGAATAATAGGTAATCGGGGGCAGGTAAATTACAGTGCATCCAAAGCCGGTATGATTGGGGCAGCCAAGGCACTGGCAGTTGAGCTGGCCAGACGCAAAATTACTGTTAATTGCGTAGCGCCCGGGCTGATCGAAACAGAAATGATTGATGAACATGTACCTGTTGCTGAGATTCTGAAGGCTATACCTATGAATCGTATGGGACGGGCAGAGGAAGTAGCCCATGCAGTAGCTTTTCTGGTATCAGAACAGGCTGCTTACATTACCCGGCAGGTGCTGGCTGTAAACGGAGGTTTATGTTGAGACGTGTTGTGATTACAGGCATGAGCGGTGTCAGCGCGCTGGGAAATGACTGGTCTACAGTTAAAAGCGGTTTGCTGGCTTATAAAAATAAAGTAGTCTGTATGGAAAGCTGGGATCGGTATCAGGATTTAAATACCAGACTGGCTGCGCCGGTGACAGACTATTCTCCTCCTGCACACTGGACGCGCAAACAACTGCGCAGTATGGGAAAAGTAGCCCAGATGTGTACACAGGCTGCTGAAAATGCACTGGCAGATGCAGGACTGCTCGGAGATGAGTCTATTAAGGACGGGCGGATGGGTGTAGCATGTGGTTCGTCTACAGGCAGTCCGCAGGATATTCGCGACATCAGCGAACTTGTTCTTAATGGCAGCTCTGCAAATTTTAATGCCAATACCTACGTACGTATAATGCCGCATACTACGGCTGCTAATCTGTCAATTTTCTTTGGTCTGACCGGAAGGGTAATTCCTACATCCAGTGCCTGTGCTTCAGGTAATCAGGCAATTGGTTATGCTTATGAAGCAATTAAATCTGGCAAAATTGATATGATGCTGGCCGGAGGTGGTGAGGAATTATGTGTTTCTGAAGCTTTCGTGTTTGATTCGTTATATGCAACAAGCTTGCGTAATGAGAATCCGGAGCTATCACCAAGTCCTTATGATGCTGATCGTGATGGTCTGGTTATTGGTGAAGGTGCAGGTATTCTTGTACTGGAAGAGTACGAAATGGCTAAAGCACGCGGAGCCAGAATTTATGCTGAAGTTGTGGGATTTGCCTGTACTAGTGATGGCTCGCACATCACCCGACCGGAACGTACGACAATGCGCCGTTGTATGCAGATGGCACTTGAAGATGCGCATCTGCCGCCTGCTGAGGTTGGTTATATTAATGGTCACGGTACAGCAACTGAACAGGGAGATATTGCGGAAACTCTTGCTACGGCGGATGTATTCGGATACGTGCCGCTCAGTTCGCAAAAAAGTTATCTTGGACATACTCTTGGCGCCTGCGGTGCACTGGAATCATGGTTTTCAATTCACATGATGAATGAAGGCTGGTTTGCACCAACTTTGAATCTTAATCAGATTGATAGCCGGTGCGGTGAGCTGGATTATATTGTCAACAAAGCCCGCAAAATTGATACAGAATTTGTTATGAATAATAATTTTGCTTTCGGAGGGGTAAATTCATCTCTGATATTTAAACGGATGAGCTAACGGGCCATTGATGCCAGTTAAATTTGTAGTTATGCCAGTGACCAAATCCATAAGTACAATTTAACGGGGATGCAGAGCAGACAGCAGGATAGACTACACTGATATGCCAGCAATTATCGACAATACAGCTGTATGCCTGAACCGGATTATCCAATGCCGGAATATAAATTCCATCATATCCGTCAGGTATTAAATTATATTGGTGCATATCAGATAACTGACCGTGTCTGACTTTAATCAATGCTTCTTTAAGCGTCCATAACTGGTAGAAAGAGCAAGATAGATTCTGCTGTTCAGATAGCCATTTCTGTTCGTTATCTGTACAGCAGAGCTTTGCCAGTGATATAAAATCACGTTCCTGTGCATACTCCATATCAATACCCGGAATATGCTGTATTGAAGAACAGGCGATTAAACCGGCAAAACCTTTCTTATGTGTTAGAGAAAGCCGTTTATAGAAAGCTGAAAGCTGCTGTTTCAAAAACCGGCTGCTTTGCCAGTCGGTACGCTGAGCTAAATGCGGATTTTTCTGTAAACGCTGTTTGTCTGCCTGATCCAGTTTCAGGTTACTATATTGTCCGGAGACTTCGGATGATGTAAGCAAAATCAGACAATCTTGATTCATCATGTAGTACACTTCATTAATTAAAAGGAGTAAGGAATGAAAAAGTTTTCTAAAATAATAACGCTGGCAGCATTGCTGGCTTGTGTGTCTGCTGCTTATGCACGTGATGATAAATTGCTTTTGTCTATTCAGGATGCAATTAATGCACCGGAAGCTGCACAGGTATTGAATCCGAAAATAAAAGTTTATTTTGCTCAGAGTTCCGGACGGGTAGTGCGTGCCGGTCTGGTTAGCAACCGTAAAACCAATAGTGTAGGCAAAACAGATGAAGAAGCCTGCCGTTGGGCATTTCTATCTGCTGTAAAACAGCTACAGGAACAGGCCGTTGCTCATAATGCCAGTAAAGTAACCAATATTGTCAGCTATTATAAGAAAAACAGTATGGCTAGTACAAAAGAATATGAGTGTCATGCCGGCGGAGTGGTTGCAGGTGTTGCTCTGAAAGGGGATCTGGCAAATTAAAATCACAGCTGTTTGCCATACAACCGCCATTTATCTGAGTAAAAGATAAACCGGCGGTTTTTTATCACAAGTATAAACTCAAAAATAATTATCTCTCTTTTGTCTAAAATGTCTAAATAAAATTATTCTATTAAGAAAAATAGAAATTTAACTTGCTTTAATGTCTAATTTTACGTATATTAGCTTAACGGAATATATTGTAGCACAATAAAATGAGTAAATTGGACAAAAGGTCAGTTATGCAATTGAATATAGACCGCTTAATTGCCTATTTTGGTGGCGTCAATGCTTTGGCAGAAGCACTCAAACAACATTATCCGGATAATGCTGCTTCTACAGCTGCTATTTATAAATGGCGTAAGCGTGGTTCATTACCATTAAATCAGTTACAAAAAATTATTCTAATGGCTGAGAAACAAAATAAGCCGCTGGATATCAATGCATTTATGCAACACAATAACACTACCTTGGAGAGACCAAGAATGACCAGTACCAATAATCGAGTCATTATATTTGACACCACTCTGCGCGATGGAGAACAGTCGCCGGGTGCAGCCATGACCAAAGAAGAAAAAATCCGCATCGCACGCCAGTTGGAGAAGTTAGGTGTAGATGTCATTGAGGCAGGATTTGCTGCTGCCAGTCCGGGTGATTTCGATGCTATTCACAGTATTGCCGAAATTATTCAGAATGCAACGGTATGTTCACTGTCACGAGCTAATGAACGAGATGTACGTAAGGCCGGCGAAGCCATTGCACCGGCAAAGCGCAAACGCATTCATACTTTTATTGCTACCAGCCCGTTGCATATGGAACATAAACTGCGCATGAAACCGCAACAGGTTAAAGAAACCGCAGTTAAAGCAGTAAAAATTGCACGCGAATATACTGATGATGTGGAGTTTTCCTGCGAAGATGCATTGCGCAGTGATATCAATTTTCTTGCCGAAATTTGTCAGGCAGTTATTGAGGCAGGTGCTACTACTATTAATATTCCGGATACAGTCGGTTATGCCATTCCTTTTCAGACTGAGGCATTTTTCCGTGAATTGATTCAGAAAACACCCGGCAGTGATAAGGTTATCTGGTCGGCACACTGTCATAATGATCTCGGGCTGGCCGTAGGAAACTCACTGGCCGCAGTAAGTGGTGGTGCACGACAGGTAGAGTGTACTATTAATGGTCTGGGTGAACGGGCAGGTAATGCCAGTCTGGAAGAAGTAGTCATGGCACTGAAGACCCGTCACGACATTTTTGGTCTGGAAACCAATATTGATACCACACAAATTGTTCCTACCTCAAAAATGGTTTCTACAGTTACCGGTTATCCTGTCCAGCCAAATAAAGCCATTGTAGGCGCAAATGCTTTCGCCCATGAGTCCGGTATTCATCAGGATGGAGTGCTGAAATGCCGCGAAACTTATGAAATTATGTCTGCTGAATCAGTTGGCTGGAGTACAAACCGGCTTACACTGGGTAAACTTTCCGGTCGTAATGCTTTCCGGACTAAATTACAGGAGCTGGGTATCGAGCTGGATAGTGAAGAAGCACTGAATGCAGCCTTTGCCCGCTTTAAAGAGCTGGCAGATAAAAAACGTGAAATTTTTGATGAAGACTTGCATGCGCTGGTTTCAGATGAGCTGGTTAGCCGTGCACCGGATCGTTACAAATATGTATCTCTGAGTATTCACAGTGAAACCGGAGAAGAGCCGGTGGCAGAAATTGTTTTTAATCTGGACGGAAACGAAAAACGGGCCAGCGGTCATGGTTCAGGACCGATAGATGCGGTGTTTAAAGCCATTGAGTCTAAAGTTAACAGTTCTGCCGATTTACAGCTTTATTCGGTAAATGCGATTACTGCTGGCCCTGAAAGTCAAGGTGAAGTAACCGTGCGTTTATCACGCGAAGGCTATATAGTTAATGGCCAGGGAGCTGATACCGATATTCTCGTTGCCAGTGCCAAAGCTTATTTGTCTGCTTTGAATAAGCTGGATAGTCAGCCGCGGATTAAAGCTCAGGGTGTGATTTAATCAGTGTAAAGCAAGTTAAAAGACTTAAAAATTAAATATTTTAAAATGCCTGCTTCTGTTACGGTATAAGTAATCAGAACAGGCATTTTTATATAAGGATCTACGATTTAACTGTACAAACTGTTTTATTTAAGTTTATTATGTTTTTATAACATTTGTTTAATAAATTTAAGTTTAAATAAGCATTTTGAAAGCTAATTTTTTAACTCAAATTTAATCAGATTATGAAATACATAAAACATTTTTTATGGTCAAGTGCCATATTTACTATTCCTATAACAAATGCTTTTGCGAATGTGGATGAAAATAGTACCACCTATAAAACTGGCTCCATCTTAGGAAGAATATTTTTAATTATTTTTCTAAGTCTGATCATTTATAAAATTTATCAATATTACAAAGATAGATAAATCTATCTAAGATATATAATAAAGTAATATAAAATTAATTCATCAATCCAATAATTTACAGAGAGAAACTATGCACTTAACCAGTCGTGAACAGGAAAAACTGATGCTGTTTCTGGCAGGAGAACTTGCGGCCAAACGCCGGGCGCGGGGAGTAAAACTAAACTATCCGGAAGCGATAGCTTATATCAGCAGCCAGCTACAAGAAGCTGCACGGGACGGTATGAGCGTGGCCGAACTTATGCAGTACGGAGCAACACTGCTCACCACTGCTGATGTTATGGAAGGTGTTGCCGATATGGTAGATGAAGTCCAGATTGAAGCTACTTTTCCGGACGGGACAAAGCTGGTTACCGTACATCAGCCTATCCGCTGAAATAAACGTCAGTTATTCTGAGATTAGCTGCAGGCGAATTATTATTAAACAGCAAATAATATCTGCTCAAAACAAATTCAGGAGAAACAGCATGATTCCGGGAGAATATATTCTGGCCGCAGATGACATCATGGCCAATCAGAACCGCCGTACAATGACCATTGTGGTCATCAATCGTGGTGACCGTCCGATACAAGTGGGTTCCCACTATCATTTTTATGAAACCAATCCGGCACTTGATTTTGATCGGGAACAGACACGCGGCATGCGTCTGAATGTTCCTTCCGGTAACGCAGTCCGGTTTGAACCCGGAGAATCGAAAACGGTAGAACTGACGGAATTTGGCGGGCATAAAAAAATATTTGGTTTTCATAATGCCATAAATGGCAGCGTAAACAGTGAATAATTTATCTGACTGAGCAATAACAGATTGATGTATATATTCTGATTAATAGCAAAAATAACTTACCGAAAAATCGATACAAATTATTTAGACAGAGAAACCAGCTATGAGCCTGAAAATTTCCCGCCGGCAATATGTTGCTACCTACGGACCAACAGTAGGCGATAAAGTACGTTTGGGTGATACCGAATTATTTGCAGAAGTAGAGCGTGATTTGCTTACATATGGTGACGAAGGAAAATTCGGTGGTGGTAAATCCATCCGGGACGGAATGGCACAGTCGGCTACAGCAACGCGCAGTAATGAAAATGTGCTTGATATGGTTATCACTAATGTACTGATACTGGACTATTGGGGCATTGTAAAAGCTGATATTGGTATTCGTGACGGCAAAATTGTTGCTGTAGGTCAGTCAGGGAATCCGGATACAATGGACGGAGTGCACCCCAGAATGATTATTGGTGCTGCTACCGAAGTGCATAATGGTGCCAACCTGATTGCGACCGCAGGCGGGATTGATACCCATATTCACTTTATTTCTCCGCAACAGATTACTCATGCCATCGAATCGGGTATTACTACCATGATTGGCGGTGGTACTGGTCCGGCCGATGGTACCAATGCCACCACAGTCACACCGGGCGCATGGCATATTCAGAAAATGTTACAGGCTGCTGAACAAGCGCCGGTTAACCTTGGTTTTTTCGGCAAAGGTAACTGTGGGACTCTGGAGCCGCTGCGTGAACAGATAAATGCCGGAGCACTTGGGTTAAAAATCCATGAAGACTGGGGTGCTACAGCCGCCGTCATCGATGCATCATTACGGGTGGCCGATGAGATGGACGTACAGGTGGCAATTCATACTGATACGCTGAATGAAGGCGGTTTTCTTGAAGATACCATGCGGGCAATTAATGGCCGTGTAATCCATACCTTTCATACTGAAGGTGCAGGTGGCGGGCATGCTCCGGATATTATTAAGGCTGCGATGTATCCGAATGTATTACCGGCTTCCACCAATCCTACCCGTCCGTTTACAGTTAATACCATAGACGAACATCTGGATATGCTGATGGTGTGCCATCATCTGGATAAAAGTGTAGCAGAAGATGTGGCGTTTGCTGATTCACGAATTCGTCCTGAAACCATTGCTGCCGAAGATATTTTGCATGATATGGGTGTATTTTCGATTATGAGTTCAGATTCGCAGGCTATGGGCAGAGTGGCAGAAGTCATTCTGCGAACATGGCAAACTGCCGATAAAATGAAACAGCAGCGAGGACGTCTGACCGAAGAAACAGGTGCGAATGACAATTTCCGTATTAAGCGATATCTGGCGAAATACACCATTAATCCGGCTATTGCTCAAGGCATCAGTGATTATGTTGGCTCAATTGAAGCAGGTAAAATTGCCGATTTGGTTTTGTGGAAACCGGCATTTTTTGGAGTTAAGCCAGAAATTATTATCAAGGGCGGCAGCATCAGTTATGCACGTATGGGTGATCCGAATGCCTCCATTCCGACACCGCAGCCAGTTATTTACCGGCCGATGTTTGGCGCGCTGGGGCGTGCTGTTCAGGATACTGCCGTGTTATTTGTCTCTCAGGCAGGGGTGGATAATGATATTCGCAAAAAATACGGTTTATATAAACAGACTCTGCCTGTGCATAATTGTCGTGCAATCGGTAAAAAAGACCTGATTCACAATAATGCTATGCCGGAAATCAGCGTAAATCCGGAAACTTATGAAGTGTGGGTGAATGGCGAACATATTACCTGTAAACCAGTAAATAAAGTGGCTTTGGCGCAGCGATATTTTCTGTTTTAATATGCAATAATATTTTTTATAAAATCACAAATGAATCTAATTATCCAAACCATTATCGGTAATCTGCAAACACTTACACAGGAGAAGCAGATTATTACTCAGAAGCTGGACACTGTTTGTTTGCAATGGTTTGAAGCAGACCGGCGCATTATCCGTACTACAACTGCCGGCGGGCGCGAAATTGCTTTTCGCCTGCTGAAAGAGGGGCAGCGACTGCATCATGATGATGTGGTTTATCTGGATAAACAGCTGGTCATTGCAGTGCAAATCGAGCTAAGTGAAGTCATGGTACTTGCTCCGCAAACTTTGCCGGAAATGGCACGTGCCTGCTATGAAATCGGCAATAAACACACACCATTGTTTCTGGATGGTAATGAATTACTGTTGCCGTTTGATAAACCTTTATTTGAGTGGCTGCAGGCTGCCGGATTCGCACCGACACGTCAGCAACGAAGATTAAGTGAACAGTTGCGAGCTAATTCAGCGCCTGGTATCGGCGCAGGACACAGCCATAGCCATGATATAACCGGCCATCACCATCATTAATGAATTGCACTATATGTCCGGCTCAGACCGAAAAATTGATATAGAAACACTGACACGCGCAGGATTATTGCTGCAACTGGCCGACCCAACGCTACCAATCGGTGGTTTTAACCATTCCGGAGGGCTGGAGACTTTTGTTCAGCAGGGCATTATTTATGATGCTGTTACACTGAAAGCATTTGCTGAAACACAGCTAAAGCAAAACTGGTTACATAATGATGGTGCTTACATGTCTCTGGCTTATACTGCTGCTACTGAACATAATCTGAATGCTCTGATATCTTTGGACAGGCAGATAGGGGCGACAAAAATCGCACGTGAATTACGGGAAAGTAGTTATAAGCTCGGCATACGTCTGCTGAAAATTTTTGCACCACATACCAGCGCAGCAATAGTGGCTTCCTATCAGGCTGCGTTAACAGCACAGCAGGTACGCGGGTTTTACCCGCTGGTATTTGGATTACTTGCTGCATCCTTGCAACTGGATAAAGCGGCAGCATTGCAGGCATTTTATTACAATGCGGTAGTAGGTTTAGTTACCAACGGAGTTAAGCTGATACCGCTCAGCCAGATGGCCGGACAGGAAATGTTAATTGAATTGCATGCAGTAATAGCTCATATCGTTATTGCAAGTATGCAACCGCAACAACCGCAACTTGGCGCTACAACACTGGCAACGGACATTCGGGCAATGCAGCACGAGCGTTTGTATAGCCGTTTGTATATGAGTTAATGTCTCAACACTGGAGGAAAACATGAAAAAAATATTTGCTTTGTTATTATTAACCCCGGCATTTGCTTTTGCTCATCCCGGACACCTTACCGAAGGCTGGATGGCAGGTGTTCAGCATCCGCTCAGTGGTTGGGATCATCTGCTGGCTATGGTAGCAGTGGGTTTATGGGCGGCAACTTTTCAGGGTAAAGCACGCTGGCTGATTCCTGTTACTTTTGTCAGTGTGATGACTGCCGGATTTGTGATGGGAGCGCAGGATATCCGAATACCAATGCTGGAGCAGGGGATTGCCGCTTCCGTACTGGTATTGGGGCTAGCTGCGGCCTGGCTGAAAAAAGTACCGGCAGGTGCTGCTATGCTGGTGGTTGGTCTGTTTGCTTTGTTTCATGGTATCGCACATGGTGCCGAAATGGGCTCACACGGTGCATTCAGTTATGCCTGTGGCTTTATTATTGCAACGGCGGCTTTGCATGCCCTTGGATTTGCACTGGGTACAGTAATGAGTAAACATCAGTGGGTGTTGCGGTTTACCGGCAGCGTGATTGGTTTGATTGGTTTCGGTATGCTGTTTGCAGGCTGATAACAATACCCGGATAAAATCAGTTCAGACAGAAGTGGCTTCTGAACTAATTGTTTAATAAACAAGCTGTTCTGTCTGAATAGAAGCAGCTGAGTTATTCGTGAAACACTGTATCAATCCGAATAAATGGAATCGATGCAGAAGGAACACCATGCGTGAATACATTAAAATCGGCGTTGCCGGTCCGGTAGGTTCCGGTAAAACTGCACTGATTGAAAAACTTACCCGTCATATGGCTCAGGAATATAGTATTGCGGTGATTACCAATGATATCTATACGCAGGAAGATGCTGAATTTCTGACCAAAAACAGCCTGTTGCCACCAGAACGAATTATGGGCGTAGAAACCGGTGGTTGTCCGCATACTGCCATTCGTGAAGATGCAAGTATGAACCTGGAAGCAGTAGATGAAATGACAGCACGCTTTCCAGATATTCAGATAGTATTTATCGAAAGTGGCGGTGATAATCTTTCAGCTACTTTCAGCCCTGATCTGGCTGATGTTACGCTGTTTGTTATTGATGTGGCGCAAGGAGAAAAAATTCCGCGCAAAGGCGGACCGGGTATTACCCGTTCTGATTTGCTGGTTATCAATAAAACTGATTTAGCGCCGTATGTGGGTGCCAGCCTTGAAGTGATGCAGCATGATTCACAGCGTATGCGTAAAGGGCAGCCATTTGTATTTACCAATCTGATGGCAGAGGAAGGTATTAACACTGTAATCAAATGGATTAAAAAATACGCCTTACTTGAGAACACAGACGAACCAGCCGGTCTGATACGTTAATGCACAGCCGTTTACATCTATCTACTCAGCTAAACCGGCACGGACAGACTACCTTTGCCAGTTGCTTTTATACACCACCGCTGAAAATTTTGCCTTTACCGCAAATGATATCACCGGTATGGTCGCAGGCTTTGCCGGCGATACAAATGAGTTCATCACCGGGATTACTGGCAGGGGATGGTATTGATATTGATATAGAGCTGGCAGAACAAACCCAATTGTATTTGTTTACCCAGGCATTTACCCGGGTGCAATCCATGCCGGCTGCTATGGAAGCACAGCAGCATACCCGTATCTACTTGCATGAACACAGCCGGCTATGCTATCTGCCTCATCCTTTGGTATTGCATCGTGATGCAGCTTTAACACAAACCATGCACATTACTCTGGCAGATAACTGTCAGCTCATTCTAGGTGAAATCATAGCCTGCGGTCGCGTGCTTAATCAGGAAAGCTGGGATTTTCGCTATCTGTCTTCACGCATTAACATTGATTACCGACAGCAGATATTGCTTAATGACAATATATACTGGCATCCGCACCAGCAGCCGTTAAATGTACTGGGACAGATGGAGCAATATACCCATCAGGCTTGTCTTTACTATGTCAATACCGCTGCCAGCAAAAACGAAATCCAGCAACTGGTTAACGAAATCTATTCTGCACTACAGCCAGACTGGCCGTTAGAAAATAATCAATATCTGTGGGGGATTACTCAGGCGGCTGATTGTGCTTTATGTATACGTGCATTAGGGTTGAGCGCAGAAACATTACAGCAGATATTAGAACAAACAGCACATTATTTAAGTTAATACAATCTTATATTTATCCTGATAATGATTAAAATGAACTAATGCTATTGTTAATTTTTTAATAATTTTTGTATAAATATTTTTTATTTTTGGATAATATAGTTAATAGAGAAATTTATTTTAGTAAATTGTGTATAACTCTGTATCTGAATCAGTAATTATTAAAAATAATCGTTTTACTTAGTTTTATTCAGAGCTGTCATTAATTTTTGTGATTCTGATATAGACAATAATAGTTATCATAATTAAATGTGGACAGGATGCGGTCTATGGCTTACTACACCGAAATTTTTACTCCGGAAACATATCAGGCTTTTACTCAATCAGATCGATCGATTGATGGTTTTTATGAACGACATAAAGAAGTTGCGAAACGGGTTAAAGCCGGAGATATTTTAGTTTGTTATGTTACCCGTATCTCTCGCTGGTGTGGTTTACTTGAAATACTTGATAACGAACCGTTTAGGGCTATTAAACCTGATTTTGTAGAAACAGACGATCAGCATGTTTTGTGTTTTCATGTACGACCAAAAGTATGGTTATCCTTGCCTGATTCAATCCCAATTCGTGACGATAAAATCTGGCATCATCTTTCTTTTACTCAGTCATATCCTAAAAATAGTAGTATCTGGACTGGTATTCTGCGAAACAGTTTAAATAAACTTAATGATAAAGACGGTGAGTTATTGGCAGAGATACTATCGATGCAGGCTAATAATCCTTTTCCATATCCTTTAGATGAAAAAGAGTTGAAAAACTTAAAAAAACATACTGTGAATCGTATAGATAAGGTAGTTCAAGTTTCTGTGCCTGAAAATGATGAATCTATAGATGATAATGAAGGCAGTCAAAATAATGATGTTCGTGAATCAATTAAAATGCAGGCATTACTGGCTCAGATAGGAGCTTGTATGGGACATCGAATTTGGTTACCTAAGGCTGATCGCAGCAGAGTCTTAAAAGAATGGAACAAAGGTACCGAAGCTTTATTGGACAGATTACCACTTAATTATGATGAAGCGACAATAAGCACGATTGAACAAATAGATGTTATTTGGTTAAAAGGGCGTTCAATTGTTCGGGCGTTTGAAGTAGAGCATACGACTTCAGTTTATTCAGGTTTATTGAGAATGGCCGATTTACTTGCGCTGCAACCGAATATGAATATCAAATTACATATTGTTGCACCCGATTACCGGCAGGAAAAAGTTTTTCAGGAAATACTCAGACCAGTGTTTTCTCTATTGGAGAAAGCCCCTTTATCTGAAATTTGTAGCTATATTTCATATAGTAAACTGAAAGAACTGAGTAAACAAAAGCATTTAGACAGAATGAATGATGGGGTATTAGATGATTATGATGAGCAAGCAGAATTGTAATTTTGATTTATTTTTCAAAATTTAAATTGATGATTTTTATAATTAAAATATAGTAAAAATTTATTATTAGTAATGTTAAGATATTTATGATAAAAGTATATTAATAATAGCTGCTTACAATTAAACCATCATAAGCCGGTGCGCAGTTTTTGGGGCAGCGATGTTTGAGTGCGTGATATTCCTGACTATGAGTCATATGAATAAAGTAAGTTTGTCTGGCATTGATACGCTTAGCATAAGTAAAAGCTTGTTCGGTACTCAGATGACTTGGATATGGGGTATCCATCAGGCAATCGAGAAAGAGATAATCCAGCCCGTTTAAGTACGGAAATATAGATTCATCTATATGGTTAAGATCGGTAAACCAGGCGATGTTGCCAATACGAAAGGCACTGGTTGTCCAACTACCATGCGGGACACCAAAGTGCCATACAGGTACACCTTCAATAGTCAGAACGCTATTCTTACCTTGATTCAATGGCAGTTCATATGCACGTAATACCGGCCGGTTCCAATGGTTATTCTGCTCCAGAAAGGCATAATCGAAACGGTTCTGAATATTGGACAAGGTGTCATGGTGTCCGTAAACAGGAATAGCTGCACGTTGTCTGTAGCAGAATGCACGCAAATCATCAATGCCGTTAAGGTGGTCTGCATGCGGATGAGTATAAAGCACCCCATCGATACGCTGCAGCTTATGTTGTAAGGCCTGATGATAAAAATCAGCACCAGTATCAATTTGCCAGTATTGTTCACCAATCTGTACATGCGCACTGCAACGAGTACGCCGATTTTTGGGATCTGTGCTGCTACATGCAGAACAGTCACACCCAATAACCGGTGTACCGGATGAGCTACCACAGCCAAGTACAGTAACGGTAATCTGTGTCATGGCTAATTGCGGACTGGCGGAATTTTATTAAAAAGCCGATAAGTATTAGCCGTTGTAGCTTCTTCAATGCTGGTGATGCTGTCTCCGCGCAGTTGTGCTACAAATTCGGCAGTATAACGCACGTAAGCCGGTTCATTTTGTTTACCGCGTTTAGGCACAGGTGCCAGATAGGGAGCATCAGTTTCCACTAGTATCCGGTCTAACGGAACATAGCGACAGGCTTCCTGTATCTGTATGGCATTTTTAAAGGTTACAATTCCGGAAAAGGAAATATAAAAACCTAAATCCAGTACAGCTTTGGCAAATGCAGTATCTTCTGTAAAACAGTGAATCACACCTTGTTGTGCTTGATTTTCATGCAATAGGCGCAATGTATCGCTGGCAGCTTCTCGTGTATGGATAATCAGAGGTAAGCCGGTCTGATTTGATGCCTGAATATGTGTACTGAAACGTTGATGCTGCCATGCCAAATCTCCGCTACACCAATGATAATCGAGTCCGGTTTCTCCAATACCTACTACTTTTGGATGTTGGGCAGCAGCAACCAATTCATCCACGCTCATTTCTACTGAATTCTGATCTTCAGGATGAACACCAACACTGGCAAACAGATTGGTATGCTGTTCTGCCAGCGCCAGTACTTCAGCAGCGCTGGTACGGTCTACACTAATAGCAATAGCCTGACCTATGTCTGCCTGAACCATATTGTCCAGTATTTGCGGCAATCTGGCTGCCAGATCAGGCATATTTAAATGACAGTGTGAATCGATAAGCATGATTACAAAGTATAGGTAGGGCGTTCGCTTAACAGTATTCCGGGCAAAATATCTTCAATTGACTGCTTTACTGCAATGCTATCTTCATCTTTACCAAATGCCAGCCCGATTCCCTGTGGCTGCCCGGTGGAAGTGGTAGCAGTGTTGATCCATACTACTGTGGTACGCAAATATTTGGCTTCGTTGAATTCTGGCAAGTTAACGACCAGTAATACTTCTTCACCCATATTAAATGTATCAGTGGTAGGGGCAAACAGACCGCCATGCTGCAGAAAAGCCATGTAACTGCGATACAGTTCCGGTTTGTCGGGTATCGTTAAATTGAGCATTTTGCCCGGCAGATTAACAGGAGCTTCAGCCATAGATTTCCTTTAAGATTTTGTGTTTTTTTGCTGCCAAATATTCAGATATTCAATTAATAAATCTTCCAGCTGCATTTTAACATTGAGTGTATGTTTACCGTAAGGGGTAAGTTTGTTTACTTTATCAATTAAGGCAAACAACGATAATGTATCTGCTTGCCGGCTAATCTCATTTAACGCTTTACTCCATGCAGGGTAATACATGGGTTGCATATTTTGCTGGGCTAGTGACAGATCAAGTAACCATTTAGCCAGCCAGTCGAGAAAAGTAGCCAGTGCCAGTTTGTGTTTATCAAAAGTAGCGGCATAATCCAATAAAGCAATCAGACGCGGCTTAACCAGCAAGGCGATTAATTCGTTACGAAGCCGGGTATGGCTGTCGTTTTCATTAAACAAGGGGGCTCCGCCGTGAAAGGCTAGCAGTTCAGCTGCATTATCTCCGTGTTGCTGCTGTGCATAAGCCAGTGCCTGTGCAGGCGCCGGTATGGTCAACACCACTTGCCGGCAGCGGCTTTTAATTGTTGGTAACAGACGGTCTTTCTGATGGCTTACCAGAATAAATACCATACCTTGCGGCGGCTCTTCCAGAATTTTCAGCAGGGCGTTGGCTGCTTGCAGGTTCATATTTTCTGCCGGATAAATCAGAGCTACACGTTTGCCGCCACGATGAGCACTCAGATGGGCAAAATCCAGAACATTACGTATAGTTTCCACCTTAATCAGTGGCTGTTTACGCTCTCCGCCTTCGCCATCAGTTTCTTCGGGGGTAACCAGCAGAAAATCGGGATGGCTGTGCTGACTGTATAAATGACAGGATGTACACTCACCACACGGCTGATGGTTAGTACCCGGAGACTCGCATAATAATGCTTGTGCCAGATATTCAGCGAATTCCCGTTTACCAATTCCCGGATGACCATAAAGCAGCCATGCATGCGGTTGTTGCTGCCAGTGTCGGGCTATCTGTTGCCAGACTGGTTCAAGCCAGGGATAAATCATGAATCTAATCCAAACAACTGTGCTAACCCGTGGTTAATTTGCTGTGCCACATCCTGAAGATTCAAACTGCTATCAATAATAGAATAGCGTTGGGGTGTGGCCGCAGCTCGTTCCAGATAGACAGCGCGAGTATGCTCAAAAAACGCAGCATCGAGTTGTTCAAAGCGGTCAGGATGGCTATTCTGGCTGAGACGTTGCTGTGCAACTGTAAGAGGTACATCTAGTAATAAAGTTAAATCGGGCTGAAAACCTTGCTGCACCCAGTTTTCCAGAATAGTGATATCTGTCAGCGGTAAACCACGGCCACCTCCCTGATAGGCGAATGTAGCATCGGTAAAACGATCACTGACTACATGTATGCCTTTTTCCAGTGCCGGTTTAATAACCTCATCCAGATGCTGCTGGCGTGCAGCAAATATCATCAGAGTTTCAGTACGGGCATTAGCATGAGTAGCCGGGTTTAATAATAATTCGCGTAATGCCTCACCAATGGGCGTACCGCCGGGTTCACGGGTAAAGAGTACCGGCAGCTGGTGTTTTTCAAACCAGCTACGTATGGTATTGAGGTTAGTTGATTTACCGGCACCGTCAATTCCATCCAGAGTAATAAATTTTGCTTTCATCTATAGTAAACCCGGTTAATGCTTTTTCAGGATATATTGGCGAACAGCAGCATTGTGTTCATTCAGATTATGGCTGAACTGGCTGCGTCCTGTACCATCATTTCGCGCTACAAAGTAAAGATAATTGTTACTGGCCGGATGTGCCGCTGCTTCGAGCGCTGCTTTACCCGGCAAAGCAATAGGAGTAGGCGGCAGACCGGAACGAGTATAAGTATTGTATGGTGTATCACGGCGTAAATCCGCTTTTCCAATCTTGCCTTTATAACGGGAACCCATACCATAAATGACAGTAGGATCTGTTTGTAATCTCATGTGCTGATTGAGCCGGTTAACAAATACAGCTGCTACATTGTTTCTGTCTTCAGCATGACCGGTTTCTTTTTCAATCAGGCTGGCCATAATTAGTAAATCATAGGCAGACTGATAGGGTAAATCACTGCGACGCTCTTCCCATGCAGCCTGTAAATGTCGCTGCATCGTATTAAATGCCTGCTGATAAAGAGATAAATCACTACTGTCTGAACTAATATCATAAGTAGCCGGAAAAAACAGCCCCTCCGCCTGAGTGTAATTACTTTCAGCATTTAGCTGCTGTAGCAATTTGCTGTCCGGCCAGTCTTTCGTAATATGCTCAATATCCGGTGTGTTATCAATTAACCTGCGCATTTGCGCAAATGTACTGCCTTCAATAATCTGCACCGTAATACTATCTGGTTTACCGTTGCGCAGCCTTTGTAAAATTTGCCAGCTGGAAGCTGAATGGGGAATGCGATAATTACCCCGATTGATTTTATCTCCCATACCCAGCATATAAGCAGTACCGACAAAAACCCAGCGGCTATAAATCACATCATTAGCAGATAAATTACGACTTACTCCGCTAATGCCGTAGCCAGCCGGTACTTTTAACCTATAGCCTGTATTGCTTTTAGGCAGAAATAAAAGTGTTGCCCACATCAGCGCAAATACCAGTAAGCCTGTTAATATTAAAAGTATAGTCTGTCTTTTTTTGCGCTGCATAAACGCTTTCCTGTTTGAGAACAAAAAATCTGGGTTAGCATGTAAGTATAAATTTAATTATCAGATGCGACTACTTTATCAATCCATGTTTATTATGGGATAAGTGTTATATTCAAAAATCATACCAGTTGAAAACCATATTTTCTCTCATTCTCAGCAAAGATTGAATCAGGTCTTGCAAAATTCGGTAGTTCAGGTAAAATGCGCAACCTATTCAGCAGTAACTCGCTGCACACAGTGGGGGTATAGCTCAGTTGGTAGAGCGCTTGCATGGCATGCAAGAGGTCAGCGGTTCGATCCCGCTTACCTCCACCAGTTAACATATTGTTTAGTAAATACAATTAGACGCTCGCCAGCGTCTATTTTTGTATTTACTAAATCTTTGTGCGGGTTTTGCGCGGGTCATGGCACTTTCTTTCTTACGATTGTTAGGGATTTGCTCAGTTACAGGTCTGTTTCCAGCACTTTATTTGTCAACTCAATCATACATTCATGCGCGCATATCTTTTTACCATCTTTTCACCAGACCAGCCGTCTAACTCAGTTAGTTGCCGCGTGGGTGTCCCTTGTACTGCGTGATTAGTTGCCCACGTATGCCGGTTATCATGAAATCTATAATTTTCAATCTTGGTTCGCTTTAATGCTTTTTTCCATGCGGTGCCGGCAGGGTTTTTAATTGGCTTACCGTTGTAAGTAAAGACATTCGTTTTATGCTTACCTCGCTGGCTTAAAATTGCGCTCATGGCTTCATCATTTAGCTGAATTCCTATGGGCTTTGATGATTTTGCCTGAGTAGCAAAAATCCATGCGATCCTTCGCGATAAATCAATTTGCGACCATTTCAAGCCTGCAACATTCGCCCTTTTAAAACCTGTCGCCAGTGCAAAAGTTACAATTGGTTTTAAATGCTCTGGCAGCTCCTTGAACAATCTTTCTTTTTCCATAGCGGTAAGCCATCGCTCCCTTGGTTCTGGCTCCTTGAGCATCTCAATATCTGGTACTTTAGGCAGCCATCCCCATTTATTAGCAGCTAATAAAACAGTTTTAACTTGATTTAAATACGCATTTACTGTCCTTGGTTTACGTCCTTGATTCAGCTTAGCGTCGCGTATTTCGCGAATATTTACACGCTCAATCTGATTAACCGTGAGCATACCAAGAAAATGATCCAGCCAGCGTAAATATGATAATGTGGTTTTATCCTCCTGTTTATGCGGGTTTTCTTTTAATCATTCAACAACACATTCGCGCCATGTGTATTCACGGCTATAACCAAGCTTTTGCACCTCAAACATTTCATAATAATGTTTAGCTGCTAATTCATTCGCTTGTTTTTTGTCGTCAGTCCCAGCAGCCTGCCGTATTCGCTGTCCGTTACATTCACTAGGTACAATTTGCTCTCTCCGATAAATATAAACTGTTATATTTTCATGTGTATGATAAATTAAAATATCTCGAACAAAAAAACAAAAAAGATGGCTTCTTCTATAGAGCAATGCACGTAATTTTTATTATTTCCAGGATCTCCACTTACAAAAATTCCATATAAATATTTATCTGGTTCCTTTAAATAATTGCCAATCATGGTAATCCCCATTAAAAAGTCGCTTAAAAGCGGCTTATCATATTAAAAAATTTAATATTGATTACTTATTTTGTATTTTGGTTACAACGTAGCTATTTTAAAGTGAGGCCAAAAACTGTCATAGGGATATTTTCAAAATGCAGTAAAATGTGTCCCTTTTGTGCCTCCTTATCAAGTTTGACATTTGTTCAATAATCCAGCTATACCTGTTCGATAATTCAGCTATATCGGTTCGATAATTCAACTATATTGTTTTATAGAACAACAAATAAATTTCTCCAAAATAAAAGCCAGCAATTAGCTGGCTTATTTTTGTTACAGAATCAAATAATAATTTTAGGATGTAGCTCCTCAATCGGGTAATCTAACCTTGAGCTGTTGCAGTCTCCTGATATTACCTTCATGCGGCTTGCCAGTTCTGCCAGATACTCTGCCTGCTGCTTTGTCTGTTTCAGCAGCTTTCTAAACACATCGGCCTTGATACGGTTATAACCGTTGATATTCTCTGCATATGTAACTTTGTAATTTTCGACAATTACCAGCCGGCGTCCGTCCTGATTCATATTAGATAATGCAGACTGATTATTGATTGGCTTAACTGAGCCACCTAAAAATGAAAGTGCCTCATCAAAATTCTTAGCAAGAATGTCTTGGTATCTGGGTACTTTAAACTTGGTATAGAGACTTCTATACACAGACTGATATGTTTTGCCTGTTTGGGCAGCATTCATTATTAAGTACAGCCTCTTTAATCAAATATTGCTGCTGCTTATTTAATGTTAGAGAGTAGCCGCCTGTTTTACGGATAGAGGGCAGGACTTCACTAGTTACCCATTTCTTAAACTGTTTAGCCTCAGTTTTGTGACTATGTAATATAAGTCAGTAAAAGCCGCTTTCATTGATGATGTTATAGCTCTGAGCACCTCGTCCAGCTCGATCCTCATTATTAATGAGGGTTGTCTTTTCATTACTATACTATCATCTTCATCAGTTTTAATTTCAAAAATACCCAAATCTCGTCGTTTTCTATTGACTTTTTTCCCACCCGGACACAAATCCGATTGCCCGGATTCTTCAATTTGTAATTGTATATGTGTTTCATCAATTTTTTTAAAGATACCGTCCGAATAATAAAAACAATCGTTACCACATTCAGAAGTGGTCGTTGAAAAGTAAGTACCATCAGCCTTAAGATATAAAATTGGACTATAACGAAATCTAAAACTATCTGAATCCTGTTTTACATCTTTATATATCATATATGAATCAACTTTATCATTTATAACGGAACTAATACTAATTGCCCGAGTGCCATTGCCATATTCCCAAAAATTACTTATTTCACTTTGTGCGAAACAGGTAATTGGAAGCAATAATAAAAAAAGGATTTTTTTCATAGTTATTTTCTTTCCACAATAAGAAAATTTATATATTTATAATATTACATTTACATTTCTTTGAGTATATAAAAAAACCTTTAAATATTTCAATATTTAAAAGGTTTAATATTTTTGATTTTGATCAATTTAATTTTTTTCAATCAAAACGGAATATCGTCATCAATATCATCTATTGGCGCGGTTGTAGATTCATGTTGAGGCGGTTGCCGATGTGGTGCTGGTGGTGGGTTCGATGATGTAAGTGGTGCAGCGTTATTATTGCCAGAATCAGAACCATCATTACGATTGCTCGGCATTTTCATCTCATTGCCGATAATATTGTATGCCATGCGTTCGATACCATCTTTATCGGTATATTTACGGCTCTGAATTTTGCCCTCAACAAACACTTGGCTACCTTTTCTCAGGTACTGGTTAGCTATTTCTCCTAGTTTGCCGTACAGGGATACGTTATGCCACTCTGTACGAGTCTGGCGTTCTCCATTACGGTCACGCCACTGTTCATCAGTTGCTAGCGAGAAATTCGTTATGGCGTCGCCATTGGGCATATATCGTGTTTCAGGGTCGCGCCCAAGGCGACCAATTAGAATTACTTTATTAACAGACATAATGAAATCCTTTTATGCGACCTGTTTTAGCAGCAAGTCATAATATTCCTGGCAAATTTCTACTTTTTCTTTAATCTTTTCGATTATTTTTTCATCTCTTGTTACCGTAACCGTTGTTAACCTCTTAGCGATAGGAATATCTTCAACCGCATCAATCAACATGGCCGGATTATCGTAAGTACCCAGCAGATTTTCAGGGCAGGGGAATAGCCAAAAATCTATATCAGCTTTATCACAATCAAATAGCCACATATAACCCTGCATCTGATAGATATATCCTGCTTTTTCTGCCTTTTTTTGCGCCTCTTCAATAAAAAACGGGTGAGTGCCTATATCCCAAGAACATTTTGTATCAATAATAAAACGTTCTTTAGGGTCATAAATATCACATTCACCTGTGATCCAGTCATTTTCTAAGCGCGTCTCATAAAAAACCAGCTATTTAGCTGGGCGGGAATGTCAACAATCATCACCTAAAATCATTTAAGCTCTGCATCACCTTTCATGCGTTCGCTATCACTCATGCGCGCATATGTATCAGCTAACCGTTTTACTTCCAGATCTGCCTGGTATTCTTTCTGCTGCATTTGTCTTGCTGTATAACTGCGCTGCATATCTAATTGCTCCTTATCAGACAAAGCAGGGGACACTGAAAGAGCAGCAGACATTAAAAAAACTGCAATAAATCCAGTTATAGAATTTTAATCATGTACAATTCCCTCGTTGTTGCTGTTACATGGGTTAATTTATCGTGTTGGAATATCACCTCTATAGCTAATAAAAAAGCCAGCTATTTAGCTGGCTTATGTTGCTTACTTTATTACTTATTCATATGTTGTGATAACTAAATCAATCGTCATCACTATCTGCATAAATTGTTATCTTTTTCCGATCTGCCTTTATTTTCGCGATTACGTTATTTATAGCTCTAGTTAGCTCTTCTCTTTCAAAATTATTTTTAGGAGCAGGTCCCCAAGTAAGTGATCTAAGCTCTTCTAAATAAGTGTCTGTAGTTTTCACTACCTTAATCAACTCGGCAGGATCAGCATTTAAACAGCCTACTCTATATGTAAAACTATCAGCATATTCAAGCATTATATCATTTGATCTTTTATTTGAAATTACAATGGCTTTTTTAGATTTTAATCTATATACAAATTTTTTTATACCGGTATAACCACCATCAAGAGTTTTCCCTTCCACTTCACCGCAAACATATAGATGTTCTTTGTAGTGGGTATTTACAGACATTTCAACATGATAAAACTCAGCTGAATCAAGATTTTTCAATGTATTTCTAACCGCCTCTTTTGCTTCCGCGATGAGTTTAGAGTGCATGAAGTAAACTGCTGTACCGGTAATCAGTGCAATTACAACAACCAAAATCAGATACAGTTTTTTATTACCCTGTTTTGTCTTTGCTGGTGGCTGTGGTTTTGCTTTTTCTACTGATTCAGGCTCAGGCGGAGGGGTTAAAAGTTCTGGATATTCTGCAAATAAACGAGCATTGTATTGTTTGCGCGCCTCTACATCTAAAAGATTTAGTTTGCATAGTTTTAAATCCTCTAAAGTAATTGTCTGTTGCTGCGCTGCTTGCTTCATTGCCTTGGCAATGTCTGAGCGTGATGCTGTCGGCTTTATATTTAAAAGTGCATATAAATTTTTAATGTCCATTATGTTCCCCTTGATACATTTCAAAATGTTAACACAGCACACAGAAAATGTTAAATAATGTTAAATATGTCTACTAATCCACACAAGCGCACTTGTTTAAATGTGCTTGGATTGATTAGCCTGAGTTCAAAATTAAAGCCAGCGTTTTGGCTGGCTTTTGATTTAATAAGCATGCATTAAAATATAATCAGTTACTATTTTTTCTGCCTCTAATGACAGATGGCTTAATAGCTGTCTTACTGTCATATCTTTATGGCAGCCCAATACAAGTGCCTTAACTATTCCATTTATAAGTCTGTCCGCTTCATCAGAATATTTTGTAGCTTCTCCAGCGATATATACTAGTTCATCGTCTCCAAGCTTTTCCAGTATTTCTTATTTCTTTTCTTTGGCTGCGTCACTTACTCTTTGCGAGGCTTCCTCATACGCTATCAAATCATGGTATCCGACAGGTTCTGGGTTTGTTGTATTTTCATTCCAACTATTAATAACCCTATTCATTTTTTTAACCTATTAAAAAAGCCAGCTATTAGCTGGCTTGTGTTGCTTACTTTGTTACTTATTCATATGCTGTGATAACTGAATCAATCGTCATCACTATTTGTATAAATTGTTAGCTTTTGCTCTTCTGCCTTTGTCTTCGCGGATAAGTTAGCTATAGATTTAGCTAGCTCTTCTCTTTCAAAACTATTTTCAGAAACTTTTCTTTTGTCAATAAGAGATAAAACCTTTCCTGCATAATCGCCTGTAGTTTCCATTGCCTTAAGTAATTCTGCAGGATCAGTATTTAAACAGCCTACTCTATATAAAGTACTATAATAATATTCAACAATTACACTATCTGGTCTTTTATCTGGGATTACAGTGGCTTTTTTAGATTTTAATTCATATACAAATTTTTCTTTACCAGCATAACCTCCAGCAAGAGCTCTCGCATTCATTTCACCGCAAACATATATCTCTTTGTTGTGGGTATTTACAACCTTTTTAACATCATAAAACTTGGCTGAATCAGGATCTTTCAATAAATCTCTAACCGCCTCTTTTGCTTCTGCGATGGGTTTAAAATGTTTGAAATAAGCCACAGTACCAATCAGCACAATTGCAGCGGCTACAACAACCAAAATCAGATACAGCTTTTTATTGCCCTGCTTTGTCTTTGCTGGTTCTAATGGCTTAACTTCTTCTGCTTTTTCGGATTTCGGTTCAGGCGGAGGGGCTAAAAGTTCCGGGTATGCGGAAAATAAACGTTCGTCATATTTATTGCGTTCCTCTTCATTTAAAAGATATTGTTTACACAGCTTTAAATCATCTAAAGTGATTGTCTGTTGCTGCGCAGCTTGCCTCATTGCCTTGGCAATGTCTGATTGTGATGCTGTCGGCTTTATTTTTAAAAGCGCATATAAGTTTTTAAAGTCCATTATTTATTCCTTTGCTGGGTAATGAAATGTTAACACAGCACCCGATGAAGGTTAAATAATAGACTTTAAACCTAGGTATCTAATTTACATGTTTTCTTCCTTTTCGTTAGAATTAAAAAGCCAGCGGTTAGCTGGCTTTATTCACCTCATAGTTGAATTGTTAAAATTTCGATTGATTCATAGATCAATTAATTAGATACAGAGGCTTGTCTTTCATTCTGCAGATGGCACGCCAAAGACATAATATGTGTTAAGCAATTATTAACACCGCCTAATAATGATGTGATATTACTTGCAAACTCCAAAAAATCCTCAAGCTTTAAATAAGCAATAACATCTTTATTAGCATATCCCATATGTAGCATACTTAATGCTTCTAGTATCGTGTTGGAATTATCCGATACGTTAATGCAGCACGATATAATATCCGCTAAGTCCTCTTCGCTAATATGCTTAAACTGCTCATCAATTGGCGTTGCGTAACTATTTACAACTCCCACAATATCAGCATTAGATATCAAATTAGCCAAATCATCATAATAACTAGAAAATTTACTCATGATTAATACTCCGGACTTATTAACTGAATTAATAAAATGATAAAAAGATATAGAAATTGTTTCTGTTTATCTTTGGTTATGCTGATTGATTTAAGCTGCCAAACTCTTCCCAGTCTTTTCTGATAATAGTTCGCGCATTTCTTAAATTACTGACGTTGTAATATCCCTCTATATCAGGCGTTATCTTGTTCACCTCTTTAGGAAAAATTAAAACATAATGTCAATTAGAAACTTGCAGCACTAGCAATCTGGTCGGGCGATGTTCCCAACAGGCATACTCACTAGCTCGCCCGTATATCAACTTAAAGTATGAAAAAGAATTTAAATTTATAATTTATAAAAATAGTAAGTTTTCATTACGTTTCCTTTCTTTGAAAATTTAATATTAATTTAACTTTTGTTGTTTCATGAATCTATCAAAAATTAATATTTAAAGTCGTTCTCCTTTCATAAAGTTCTTTGGATTTTTAGACTTTTCTGTTTGTAAGTCCTACATGAACTTACCAATTTTGTTTCGGCCGCCCGCGAAGGCTTAACGGCTTGCCAGCAAGCTCCTATTTGCCTCAGGCTTTTATATTCCGCTGCCTTGAGCCGATGCGGATAATGCTACGAATAAAAATAATCAACTGAGTTGATTAAATCGTTTTAATGGTTGGAGTATAGAAAAATAAACAAATTATCTATTATTGACATTATATTCTGATTTTAAACAATAAAAATTTAGAAAACTAAATTTAAAAATAAAAATGGTAGTGATATGTAAAAAATATGTAACAATTAGATATTAAATTAATTTATTGACAGAGCTACATGAATAAGAAAATGCATGAAACAGCAGCAAGATTGTATAAAGTCGTGGCGAAAAATAACAATATACACAAGCAAAGTGAATTAGCTCATGTTCTTGGTGTCGTTCAGCAATCAATTGTAAACTGGGAAAAAAGAGGAATCTCAAAACAAGGATTGCTGCTGATTCAGAAAAAATTAAAAATCAATCCAGATTGGTTAGTATCAGGAGTTGGGAATGAATTAATTATCGATAATCCAAACGACGGAATTAATAATCAATCAAATATCGAATTATATGGTGATTTCTTTTTGTATGATGAAAATTCCCTCTTTTCTGGGCATTATGTACTGATACCTTTGTATCATGACACTTATGCACTTGACGCAAAAACAGGTATTTACCGTTATCAATTTAATCAATCTGATTTCAAATTGCCATGTTCCAAAGAATTATTAAAAAAATTTGGCGTCCAAAAAGAGAACGTAGTTTGCATAACAGTTGCTGGCAGCAGTATGGAGCCTGTTTTAAAAGATGGCTCTATTGTAGCTATAGATACATCAAGTAAAATTATTAAGGATGGAAGGATTTATGCGATTAAACAGGGCAGCCTTGTTAGAATCAGAAAATTATATAGAATCGCAAGCGATGTCTTAAAAATTAGTTGTTACAATCAAGAAGATAAAGTATATGCTGATGAGCTAGTAAAAATTGATAAAATAGAGATCATCGGTGTAGCCTTTTGGTGGTCTGTAGTTCAAAGTATTTAAAATTAAATATATAAAGCCACTAAAAGCGGCTTTTATGCAATATTCATTATTCATTTTAAAATTTATATATCTAGAAAATCCAAGGGCAAAGCTTTCCAAAATTTACCATGGATAACTAACTGGTCTATTTCATTAGGTTTAACGTCAAAATCTGTATCTGAATATAATTTATTATCAGATATTACTTTAATTACACCTGATTTCCCCCTTGCTAATCTTTTGATGTATGTATATCCATCAAATGTAATTAAATAAACACCACTATCTTTAAATTTATCTATATCTGTTTTAATTAATGTAATAGATCGCCTTGGTATTGTTGGTTCCATTGAATCGCCATCAGGAGGCATTAGTTGTACTCCTTGTAAATTAGTCGTTCCTAGTAACTCTAAAAGAGCGTCATTAGGAATTTCAATAGTTCTAAGAAGTTCTGGAAATTCAGGAATTATGATTCCTTGACTGCAAGAAGCACTCATATCATATAATTTCAGGGTTGTGGTATTACTATCGGCTGCTTCCAATGGATTATACATTTTATATGAATCAAATAAATTAATAGCATTATCTTTATATTTATTTCCTGTTCCATTTGCTAGCCATTGTGCTG
The DNA here is from genome assembly GCF_016101225.1 of Snodgrassella sp. W8135. Lineage (NCBI taxonomy): Bacteria > Pseudomonadati > Pseudomonadota > Betaproteobacteria > Neisseriales > Neisseriaceae > Snodgrassella > Snodgrassella sp. W8135. Next base: position 24,652 of record NZ_JACFQX010000004.1, on the reverse strand, counting down.
AAAATCGTGTTTTCTTCTCTAATTCTAGTAACGGCTTTTTCCCAAGACCTGTATCACCATTAAACCACTGATGAACTAATCCTTTGCTAACCTTAGCAAAATCTGCAAGCTGTGTTTGGGTTTTTAATCCATACTCCCGCATTAATTCATGAAGACGTTCTTTTAGCTTATTTGTCATAGTATAAATGTCCTTTCATTTGTTTAGTATTCTAAACTATAAAAAGTATAGTTTACTTTACATTATTTAGTAAACTTATACTTTTTATAGTTTAAGAATAGAAAGCTAACAAAATGTATGAAAAGGATAATAGATTCATAGAGATATTAGGTAGCGATACGGCTGTAGCAAAATTATGCGGTATAACACGCGGTGCTGTTTCGCAATGGGAAAAATTAGGTATTCCAAAAGCTCAACTAAATTATTTAAAGACACTGCGAAAAGAAGAATATTTAAATACTTTTATAAGTAAAAATTAAAAGTTTTATTAAAAATCTTGATGGGCGTGAATTGCTACTGTTTCTGCTGGTAGCGCATATTGCTACCTTACAGCAGCGTACAGACAGCGGTAACGAGGCAGTCGGTCGTATTGCCAGTGCTTCTGAGGGCAGTGTATCTGTATCACTGGATAACGGCCAGACTACCCAGTCGGAAAAGTGGTACCAGCAGACACCATACGGGGCGCGCTACTGGGCATTGATCAAACAATACCGCTCATTCTTTTATGTGCTTGGCAAGTTTCCCATGCCGGTTAGGCGTTAGTATGAAAAAAATCGGTGATTTATCGGATGCACTGAAAAAATATGCAGCTGGTAAAAATAAAAAGGTGCGGGCAGGTATTTTTGAGAGTGCAACCTATGCACAAGCAGATAAAGAGCCTTTACATGTTGCACAGGTAGCTTTCTGGAATGAATACGGCGCACAGATTCAGGTTCCGGAACATCAGGTAACCGTTTACCGGCTGGTTAGTGAAAAAACCGGGGATTTCCGGCTTAACGGCCGTTTTGTTAAACATTCTAAAGCCAATTTTGCCACTACTCATACCGTACCGGCGCATACAATCAACATTCCGGCGCGCTCATTCTTTCGTAAAACAGTACGGACACATAAGGGCGAATGGATAAAGGCTTTACCGGGGCTGGTCAGCCAGCATGGCACGGTTAAAGGACTGGAACTGGTCGGCGAGGCAATGAAAGGCAATCTGGTTGAATCAATCATGACATGGACAGACCCGCCTAACTCAAAAGCGACTATCGCCAGAAAAGGCAAAGACGCTCCATTGCGTGACACTATGCAGATGTCCAGATCGATCGGTGTAGAGGTATCAGATAATGATGAATCTTAGAGGGATGGCTAACAGCATTATTGCCGGGGTTAATCCTGATCAGGAGGCAGTATTAAAAATCAATTCTGACTCAGCAGTAGATGAATCCGGTTCCGTTGCGCCATGCTTTGAGGAAAAGCCCATAACTATTCAGTTGCAAAGCATTTCCTCTGCCGACCTTGAGCACCTTAACCTGATTAACCAGCAAGGGCAGTTTATCTACGCCTATCTAACCGGTCAGATAGCTGCAATCCGCCGTTCACAGGGTAAAGGTGCGGAACGGGTAATTTTTACCGCATACGGCGAAAACGAGACCTCAGAATGGATGGTTAAACAGGTGCTGGAATCCTTTCCGGCATGGTGCAAGGTGCTGCTATGGCGACAGTAACGCATAAACAGATTTACACAGAAGTCCGCGCATATCTGCTCGGGCTTTTTTTATGCCCGCCTGAATCAGTCATACAGGGTTACCAGAATGATGCACCTTTACCTGATCAGGCGATTGTTATGTCAATTCTGTTTGAGCAGGCACTGGATGTCTCCGCGCATTATTACGAGCCGGCAGACAATCAGACCTTTGTACAGCAGTCTGTTGAGATAACCCTGCAAATTGATTTTTATGGTGCTGATTCAGGCGATAAAGCGCGTAAGTTGTGCAATCTCTGGAAAAGCCACTATTCCACAGCGCGGCTTATATCCTGCCAGCCGATTTACTGCAAAGACCCTGTACAGATGACGTTTATCAATGAGCAGTCACGCTATGAGCAACGCTGGATGGTCGAGCTGCTTTTGCAATACAACCCTGAATTTTCGCATGAACAGACTTATCTGGACATGCCGGTTGTAACTTTGAAAAATCTATAGGAAATATTATGTTACCTTCAATTCCTGCAAGTAATATTGTTACCGTCAATCCGGCGGTAATCGGTACAGGCGGTGATGCGCTAGACTTAAATACCGTCGTACTGTCAGACAGCAGTGTGTATCCGATAAATCAGTATGCCAGTGCCGCCGATGTGGGTGCTTTATACGGTTATAACAGTGAACAGTATAAGTTTGCTCAGTGTTATTTTGATGGTTATGTCGGTTCAACTATCAAGCCCGCAACCCTGTTTATCGCCCGATACAATCAGACAGATATTAATGCTCGGCTGATTGGCGCCAGTGTTAAATCAATGCAGTTAAATGAACTGCAAGCCATCAAAGGGGAGTTAACCCTGACCATAGACGGCACGGCAACCACTGCAACAATCGATTTAAGCAAAGTCAAAAGTTTCAGTGATGCCGCGGTAAAAATCAAAGAGGCTTTAACTAACGATGTTGTCTTTGATACGCAGTTGCAGGCATTTATTATCAGCTCGCCGTCTGCCGGTACAGGTTCAGGTTCGGCTATTTCCTTTGCCAGCGGAACAGCAGCAGAAGCCCTCTGCCTGACTGAAAATACTGGGGCGATTGCCGATAATGCCACTAAGGCAGACAGTCCGGATTCTGTAATGGAGCGAGTATCAGGCTATACCCTGAATTATGCTGTTATTACTACCATTGGCGATGCATTTACTCAGGATATTTTGAAAGCACTGGCTAAGTGGAACAGCAAACAGAACAGTCGTTACTGGTTTGTTTATTATGCGCAGGAGCCAACTGCCCTGATTGCCAATAATACCAACTGCTTTGCCTCATGGCTTAAAGAAAATGCCATATCCGGAACAACAGCGATTTACGGCACACTCGAACAGGCAGGGCTGGTCTGCGGTTATGCCGCCTCCATCAACTTTAGTGAAAAAAACGGTCGCTCGACTATGGAATTCAAGCGGCAAAGTGGTATCGCTGCCTCTGTCACCGCCCTTAAAGATGCCACGGCACTGGAAAGCAACGGCTACGCCTATTATGGCGCGTGGGCAACAGCGAATGAGCGGTTTATCTTTTTCAGAAATACCAGAGTAAGCGGCGATTTTGCCTGGGTGGATACTTACCTGAATCAGGTGTATTTCAACGCTCAACTGCAACTGGCGTTTATGAATATGCTTATCAGCTATAAAGCTATCCCGTATAACGCTGAAGGTATAGCTATTCACCGCGCAGCTGCACAAGACCCGATTAATGAAATGCTGAATTTTGGTGGTATCCAGCGCGGGGTAAACCTTTCAGAAGCGCAGAAATCGCAGATTAATTATGAGGCCGGTTTTGATGCAGCTCGGCAGATTGAAACAGCCGGTTACTGCCTGCTGATAAATAAAGCTTCAGCACAGGTACGCGGTCAGCGCGAATCACTGCCGTTAAAGCTCTGGTATGCAGACGGCGGCAGTGTTCATACTGTGAATCTAGCTTCTATCGCGGTGCAATAACACTGAAATCAAATAAGGGAACAACTCTAAAACCACCCTGAAAACCCGTACAAAATGTACGGGTTTTTATTTATTCATTCGGAGTTAAACATGGAATATTTAAACGTTAATTTTTTAGGTTCAGAAATAATGATAATTGACCGCGATGGTGAGCCTTATGTGGCTATGCGTACAGTTGTTGAGGGCATGGGGCTGGGCTGGGGTAGTCAATTTATAAAGATAAAAGAGAGATTTAAATCAACCGTTATGGAGATCGAAACGGTTGCCAATGATGAAAGAAATCGTTCAATGCTTTGCCTTCCATTAAGAAAACTTTTTGGCTGGCTGATGACCATTAACCCAAACAAAGTAGTCTCACATAAAAGGCAAACCATTATTCGCTATCAGAATGAATGTGACGATGCATTATGGCAGTACTGGACTACCGGCATAGCCAATCGTGAAAAAATTTTGCAGGAAATGGAACTGCTAAAAAAGCAGCAGGCTGAATCTGAGGCGCGCGGCAGTGCAGCAGGTAAAGCCTTAAATCAGCGCAAATTAGAAAAACGGCAGCTTGAAATGCAACTGGTTGCAATTAATCAGCTCGACCTTTTTAAACAAACAGCATAAGCACGTTTTGCGTGCGCCCATTTTTGGGCTTACCAAGTCTTATATATACCAGTTACAGCTTTTGAAGCTTTAGGAGATTAAATCATGCCAATGGGACATAACCCGCTAACGATTACATCAGCCAATTCCGTACTTATGGTGCGCTGCGCAGGTGTTTACGACAACTATATTACGATGCAAGGCTTTCAGGCAGATAACGCCTGGGGCTTTGGTGATGCCAATATCTCAGAAACCCGCATGGGTGTGGATGGTAAACAGTCAATAGGCTATACGCCGCACGAAGTGGAATGGATACTGCATTTAGAAGCAAACAGCCCGTCAATCGAGCACATGGAAAATATCCGCAAAGACTTTAATGCCAATATGGAAACACGCCCGATTGATATTGTGGTTGAAATTCCGTCTGTAAAAAAACGCTATAGCGCCACTGGTGCACTGGTTAAATTAACCGGCGGGGCTTCCGGTCAGAAATTACTGGCAGGCAGCCAGTACACATTCAGATTAGTTCTGAATGGCGCAGAGGAGATTAACTGATGGCATGTAAAACAAGAACAATCTGCATAGATACCGGTCGAGATAAAGGTAAAACCTTTCTGATCACCGAAATGCCGATTATGCAGGCAGATAAATGGGCACAGCGTGCACTATTTGCCCTTGCCGGAAGTGGCATTGATACAGCGGGTATCAATCCGAACGGCGGCATGCTGGAAATGGCAAAACTGGCCATTAGTGTTATCAGCAAGATAGACCCGCAGATAGGCGGTGAATTGCTGGATGAACTGCTTACCTGCGTGCAGATAGTGCCCTCTGGCGGACTGGCGCGCAGTCTGGATATAGAAAGTGACATTGAAGATTTAAAAACACTGTTTGAATTACGCAAAGAGGCTTTACTGGTGCATATCGATTTTTTAACGGACGGCAATTCCCCAGATACGAACTAACGGCGGGATTGTCTTTCCGTGAAGGCGTGCTTGCACAAATAGTAAATGTCTCTTCTTTAGCCAGTCAGGTTATTACAGCCGGACTGGCTTCTTACGTTGAGCTTGATAGTGTGCTGGGGCTTGAGGATGTGCTGAATATTCTTGAGGTTTATCAGGTTTCTGAACATAACAAAATGTTGGTGAATAAGTATGACAACGAATATAGTTGAACAAATACTTGTCGAGCTGATGCTTGATACGTCTAAATTTGCTGCGCAGGCAGATAAGGCGGAAAAGAAAAATCAGGCACTCGAAAAGTCTCTGGATAAAACCGAAAAAGCCTCAAAGCAGGCAGGAAAGGCTAACGAGGAACTAGCTAAGAAATACCACAGTTCAATTGAACAGATTGCAACAATGGGACAGGAATTAGCCAAAGTCACTAAGGAATTAACTAAGTTTTTTGGTGCTATCATTGGTTCTACAGGGCTGTTTAAACTGGCTAATGATGCTGCGCATGCCAATATGGAAGTGTCAAAGCTTTCCGGGCAGCTAGGTATGGCTACTGCAAGTATTACAGACTGGCAGAATGCGGCAGGTGCTTTCGGTGGCAGTGCGCAGGGCATGACAGCCTCTTTAACCGGCATTAAACAGGCTATGAACGGGCTGGTGATGTTAGGTGACGCCAGTATGCTGCCTTATTTCAATGCCTTGGGTGTCAGTGTTGTTGATGATGCCGGTAAGGTTCGCAAACTGGATGATGTAATGCTTGATCTGGCTGATTCATTCCAGAAAATGCCAAAGGAACAGGCTTATACAATCGGCAAAAAAATGGGCTTTGATGACGGCACAATCAACGCCTTAATTTCTGGTCGTAAAGAGTTACAGGAAATTCTGGATATTCAGAAAAGAATGTATCACTCAGACGAGAAAGCCATTGCCCGTAGTCGCGAATTAACCAAACAGCAAGCGATATTGAGCGCACACTGGCAAAGCATGAAGCAATTGGTGGGTGATGCATTAACGCCGATACTGCTTACTCTGATTAAGGTAGTAAACAGCTTCTTTGAGTTTCTGCAACGGCATGAAAAGGTTGTTAAGGCGGTATTCCAGACCGCAGCTATTGTAATTGCCTACCTTACTTAGTGCCGGACGTGCACTGCTGGCGTTTATTGCTCCGTTTACGCCGTTAATCCGCCTTATGGGTGCCCTTGGAATCGCGATTAATCCGGTTATTGCTGCGGTAACTGCTCTGGCAGGTGCTTTTGTACTTCTGTACGACGATTACGACACTTGGGCTAAGGGCGGTAAATCTCTGTTTGACTGGGGTGCATTCAGTGCCGGTATTAAAGACAGCAAAATGTCTGTTGATACTGTACTGCATTTGGCAATCTGGTTGATGCGGTAAAAAATAATACCATTCCTACCCTGAAAGGTTATGCTGAAATTCTGGGTAAACTGGTGCGCGGCGATTTTACCGGTGCAGCTAAGCAAGCCAAACAGATGATTGACAATTATTCTGATATTGCAACAGGCATAATTGCCGATGCAATGGGCGAAAAGAAAGAAAATGTAGCAGATTTCATCGGTGAAAGTATGTACCGGCTGTTTCATGGCGGTAAGGATTACTTTGAACAGAACGGGATTCAGAAGCCTGTAGAGGGTAATGCTAGTCGAGGTTCTACTGCCAAAGGCTCGGTTACTAAAGGTAAAGGTTCTTTTGTTCAAGAATTGAATGCAGCAATGGATAGATATGGAATAAAAGACGCAAAGGCTCGCGCTTCATTCTTATCTAATGTCGACAATGAGACCGGTGGAGGGAAAAAACTTACTGAGAATCCAAACTTTTCACTTAAACGTTGGAGGGAACTGGCTGGTAACCAAAAAAATATTAGAAATTGGCTTAATGCTCATAAAGATAATCAAGAGGCTGCATTTAAAGCTTTATCTCAACAGGATAAGGTTAATATTATGTACAATAAAATGATTGGCAATAAATATGCAGATGATCCGTGGAAATTTAGAGGACGCGGAGGAATGCAGCTTACTGGACGTGCAAATTATCAAGCCTATGCGGATTATTCTGGTAGGCAAGATATTATGTCTAACCCTGATTTAATAGCAACAGATCCGCGTTTAGCTGCCGATTCTGCTGCTTGGTTTTTTATGAAAAGGAGTAAAGCGGGACAACAGGCACAAGCAGGTGATATTGCAGGTGCGAGAAAAACGGTAAACGGCGGCACTATTGGTATGAATAACTACATGAGGCTGTATGGTCAATATTTGCAAGGGAAAGGAGTGCTATCAAATAACAACATACAAGAAAATGCTTTAAAGGCTCAAAGTATGATTGCATACGGGCAACGAATGCAAACTGCTCCTGTGACGCATAATGACAACAGAAAATATGTTAATGTTAATATACCAAATATGAATGTTAACACTTCATCAAATACAGTTAGTGGAAATACTGTAGCAGCGATGAAAGAAGTACAAAACTATACGTTTAATCAACTTGGAGTATCGATGACATAATAAAAAAATAATTGTGGCTGTTTTAGTATCGACCATCTCTGTATCTGGATTTGCAGCTAATCATTTAATTTTTTCTTGTACCAATAATCAAGGCAAAAAAGTAGAGGTTAAAGAGATTGGGCAAAATATACAGTATAGTTTTGGTCGTCCGGGAAATCCTGAATTAGTTTTTAAAAATTCTAAAACACAAGTTGCAAAACAGACAAAAGAAAATCCTCCTCTGAATTATCATGAGCAATGGATTGTTCTAAAAAACGGAGAGTATATATATGCCAAGAACGTATATAGGGAATCCAGATAAAAACGGCAAAATTGCAACTGAGGCTGGCGTATCGGTTAAGAGAAATGATAAAGAAATATCTAGTATTATTTGTGATAAAAGGAAAAAAGATTTATATGTGAATTTTGATGAGGATTTATCTGGATACTAAATAAAATATTAAGAACATACAATATAAAATTATATTTATCGCAGAGGATAAGGTGAGTATGGGATGGAGATTTCGTAAAACAATTAAACTTGCACCGGGTTTAAAAATTAATGTAGGGAAGACAGGGATCACAAGTGCAACGATAGGAAAGCGTGGAGCTAGTATAAATATTGGAAAAAAGGGGACATATGCAAATTTAGGTATTCCAGGTACGGGGCTATCTTATCGTAAAAAAATAAAATTGAATGGGGCTGGAAATATGAAAGCTAGTAAGATAAACCAATTAGAAAAATTAGAAAGGCTGCATAGTAATGGAAGGATTTCTGATTTTGAATATCAACAATTACGTGCTGATATTTTAGGTTATTCATACTCAAATGAAGAAGTCCCTAAAAAAGGTTGTTTTACTTCACTATGGACATTAATAAAATGGATATTTTTTATTTTCGTTTTATTCATGGGATATTCAATTTATCAAAAGCATAATTCTCAGCCAAAAGTAGACTCCGTTAAATCGATTAATTTACCTCCTCCTAATACTATTGAGGAAAAAGTAATTGATAGACGTCTTCGATATGATGAAAATGTAGATAAAACAGATAAGCACAAAAACAAGAAAGATAACAAATCGCTTGATAATTTGTTTTAAAAGTTGGTTCCGTAACACAATCAAAACCACTCTTCGGAGTGGTTTTTTATGGCAAAAAATGCCCGCAAAGATTCGTACTCTTTGTGGGCTTTGTTATTCAAAGAGCGCTTGAACAACATGGCTAATGATAAACGATTTACATTTAAGTTTCTAGGAGTGCATATGGAAGCTATTAATTTCACACCCAAAGAATTACGCAAAACCATGTGGACGGCTGCGTTAATTATTCTGATGATTATAATTGCGTGGAGGTTGCCTGAGATTATCAGTGCTATCAGATAGTGAATTTGTAGCCAAAGTGTTCGGTAAAGAGCGTTGTAATGTTTTGGTTAATATAAAAAGCATGTTTATGTTAATATAAAAGCATAAATGTTAAATATTTATCAAATACTGTTAGCTTGGATACTATAGTCGCGATGAAAGAAACACAAAACTATATGTTTAATCAGTTTAGAGTATTGATGACATGATTAAGAAATTAATTGTTTCAACAGCCATGCTGTGCACTATCGACAGCGTGCGATTTAGAAAATAAACAATTATATATTTAATTAACTTGAAAGTTCTGTTATATGAAAAAACTATTACTTGCTGTTTTGGGATTATGTATCAGTTCATGCGTTTTTGCCGAAATATTCAGACCTAAAGTGAACTACATAAAAAGAATTTATGAAGAAAGCATAAGACTTGAAAGCGGAGGAACAACTTATAACCCTCATTTTTATTTAAAATATTTTGATAGCAACCTCAGAAAAATATACGAAAGAGATGATGAATACCAAAAGGCAACTGGTGGTATAGCTTGTATTGATTATGATGTTTTATGGCAGGGGCAAGATTTAGATCCAAATACTAAGCTAACATTTACCCAGCCAACTGGAAATAAAGTTAAAGTAACAATCGGAGCTACAAAAGGGTTTGAAAAACGCTCGGTTACTTATCAGGTTATATGTCTAAAAGAAACTAATGATTGCAAAATCACTGAGATATTTGAAAGAGGGAAACTTTTCACAAAAGATAAATCTAAATGTCTTGATGATTTTTATCGCACTGAAATCAAAAAGCAACGACATAAATAAACTATACGTTTAACCAATTATGTCAAAGAACAAAATTCAGTACTATTGTTATTCTAAACATAATTATTGTATATTGATTTTATAATAATTTATTGAGAATAGTATGAGTGTACGTGATTTTACAAAAATACAAAATCTAAATAAAGATGACAATACTGCACAAGATTATGTGGCGGCTACTCCCTTAAAACGATTAATAGCAGGCATAATCAATATACTATTATTTTTTATTCCTGCAAATGTCGTATATATCTTTTTTCATACTAAATATATTAAAGCTATTTTTGCCATTCCTTTTGTTTGTCTCACACTAGCTAGCATTATATTTTTAATGATTCTTCCATTCTGGCAATGTTTCTGGATGTGGAAACGGGGGCAGTCTATAGGTAAAAAAATAATGGGTATTAAGGTAATACGCCTTGATAACAGATCGCCTGATTTTTGGAATAATGTGATAAAAAGGGAATTTATTTATTATATATATATGTATATTCTTGCAAGAAGTTGTTTTTATTCACAAGGTCTGCAGGATGTGTTTTTTTATATATGTCTCATGTTTATGCCACCTGATTTGTTTTTTTCAGTAGAGACAGCTCGATTAGTACCTGTGCTTCTTTTGATAGTTATATTCAATTTGATGTGTTTATATCGTTTATTTTCGAATAAGTTTTTATCTGTAACTTTACAGGATAAACTGGCAAAAACTAGGGTAGTACAAAATGTCTCAAATAATAAGCTTATTATTTGATTGTGTAACAGATTCAAAGCCGGCACAGTTCCGGCTTTTTATACTCTTATTAAAGTGTATGATAGAATAAAAACAATCTTGAGGAATAAATTATGGAAAATATTGATAAAAATCTTAGTATTATAAGGTTATTAGAGACAACCCTTAGTAATAAAGTTTCAGCAGAAGCTGATAAGATAGTTCAGGAATCTATGGAAGAAAGGCTGTTGAGAATGAAAACGGTTAACGTAGATAAAGCTTTTAATGCATTATTAAACGATCAAAAAATTTTGGACGTGTTTATTCGTTTGCGTGATAAATGAATTTAGTTGCGTATATTACATTAGAAGAAGCTATTGCCAAACATGATGAAATAATTTTGGCAAGCGGAGGATTATTAGGGCTTCGTGATGAGGGATTGTTAATTAGTGCGTTAACAATGATTCAGAATGATTTTTATTATTATAAATACCATGACAAATTAGCGCATTTAATTTTTTCAATAAACAAAAATCATTGTTTTATAGATGGTAATAAACGCGCATCAGTTAGCTTAGGGGCGTTATTTCTGTTAAAGAATGGATGGCCATCTGAGTTTATAGCAGATTTCATTATCGCGATGGAAGAAGTGGTTGTATGGCTTGCAAATGACGAAATTAATAAAAATGATTTACAACAAATAATAAAATATTTATTTTTTAAATTAGTAAGCAACAATGATTATACTTGTGAAAAGATTAAATCTCTTTTAAATATTTATAAATTGTCGGAAGAAGGCATATTTGATTTAATTCGAATTTGTAATGAGTTAACTGAAATAACTAATGATATGATTAGTGGCTCAAAAGAATTGAATGACATCGATAAAATACAAATTTTTGAAAATGACATAATTATAATTGAAGATGGAATAATTAACCTTGAAGAAAAAAGATGTGAGATACAAAGGAGAAGAAAAATATGGGAATTAATTTTAAAATTTCTTCAAAATTAATTTATTAGTGTTTTTTCTTTTATTTTAACGGATTCAAGCCAGCCAAAACGCTGGCTTTTCTATTGCAGCCTTCGGGCTGCTTTTTTATTGGAGTAAACTATGCTGCCAATTGACGGTATTCCTAACATACCAAACTTTAAAGGCTTGAATGTTGCCGGTACTAATGCCCTGATCAGTCTGGGCGGTGCGGCATTGATAAATGCCGTTTTCGGTAATTACTGGGGTGTATTTAACGAGTATGGAATACCTATTCTGCTGGCTGATAACGTTACCTCTCTCAAATACAGTAATTCCGCCAAAATAGCACAGGCACCGGTTGAAAAAGGCTCATTCGCCTGTTACAACAAAGTCTCTAATCCGTATAAAGCCACTGTACAGCTTACCAAAGGCTCAGGAGGCACTTTAATGCGCGGCGTGTTTCTCGGACAGATTGAAACACTGGCGGCCAGTACACTGCTGTTTTACATCATTACACCTGAATATGTTTATACCAACGCCTGTATTGTTGGTTACGACACTGCGCGTGAAGCGTCAGACGGTGCACAACTGATCAAAGTAAATCTCCATCTAGAAGAAGTGCGTGAAGTGGTAGTGAAATACGATACCGAAGAGGTAAAAAATCCTGATGATGCAAAAGAAAGCGACGGCGGAGAAAAACAGCCCGAAAAACCCGGGGAATCTTTGCTATATCAGGCAGTAAACGCTATTAAAGGGTGGTTTAAATGACAACAGTAACCATACCGCTGGATGCTAATCCTAATCAGAATATATCTTTTGTGATTAACGGCAGTCGCTGGCATATCCGGTTGTTTACGCGGCTCGGGCAGCTTTTTGCCAGCATAGAAAACGACAAAGACGGCGTACAGGTACAAAACCGCGTCTGTCTCAACGGAACGCCGATAACCAGAAATCTTGTATTCATAGATACCCATGGCGACGATAACCCGACTTACACCGGCCTGAATGGCCGGTTTGTTTTGGTATATACCGATGAAACGTAAACAGATAAAAGTAACCGTTACCCTGCGGGACAAGGACAAACAGGGTGAGCAGATTGTTTTTACCGGCAACTATAACCAGATCAGTGCAACCGGCTTTCGTGTGATGTGCAACATCATGTTCGGTTACGGCTCAGTAATGCCGGTAGCGCAAATACGAATCTACGGGCTGGCATTAGAGAAAATGGCCAAACTGTTCCGTGTGCACTGGAATACGCTTGATGCACTGATGAACAGGGTAAAAGTTGAAGTCGGAGAAGAGAGTGATCAGCTGATTACTGAATTTGAGGGCAATATTACTTTTGCGACAATGGATTTTTCCGTGGCTCCCGATGTCTGTCTGGTTATTGAATCTCAGGCGGCCATTCTGGAGTACAAAAAACCGCAGCCGCCATATGAAAAAGAAGGTGAGGTGGATATTGCCGATGCAATCAAGGATATCTGCGACAGTATGGGTTATCAGCTTGAGAATAACGGCGTATCTGCAATCACCAAAAACTTGACCTTAAACGGCTCTAATCTGGATAAGCTTAAAACGCTTGAACATGATTTTGAGTTTGATATGTACATTGAGAATAACCTGATTGCGGTTACACCGAAAGGCGGCTCACGCAACATCAAAATTCCGGTCATTACGCCCACCTCAGGACTGATCAGCTATCCGGTACCTGATATACGCGGCGTAACCTTTAAATGTCTGTACGACCCGTTATTGCGTTTCGGCGGTATCTGCAAGATACAGGACAGTCAGGTCGAAGTATGTAACGGTGAATGGCGCATATACGGCATGCATAAAAGCCTTGAATCCAATCAGCCGGACGGAAACTGGTTTTGTGATATAGCCGCAACATGGAGAGACAGCAAAGATGCAGCAATCAGCAGAATATGAAAATCTGGACAACCTGAATATCAATCATTCACTAGGCGGAGCAGCAGAATTTAACGCGGTTATTTCCAATCTGATATCGCGGGTTCAGACCGTAACCCTTGTCAAAGTGCTGGCGGTTTCAGGTATCGGTGTCAGTCCGGTGGGTGAAGTAAACGTACAGCCGCTGGTGCAGATGCTTGACGGTGCAGGTAATGTCTACTCACCAGGCAGAATATTCAGCGTTCCGTATTTCCGCTTACAGGGCGGCAGCAATGCTGTTATCTGTGATCCGGTCGCGGGCGACATCGGTTTATGTGCATTTGCCTCACGCGATATATCCGCAGTTAAGCGCAATAAAGCCGAATCCGCACCCGGCAGCCGTCGCCAGCATGACTGGAATGACGGGCTGTATATCGGCGGATTTTTAAACGGCACACCGCAGCAGTACATTAGTTTCTCAGACAGCGGTATAGTGATTCACTCACCGACCAGTATCACGCTGGAGGCACCATCAATCAACATGCAAGCTTCAGCGGTAACTACTACGACAGGCAGCTATGCGGTCAATGCTTTACAGACCGCACAGTTTACCGGTGGCGGCGGTATCAGTGCCGATGGAGATGTTAAAGCCGGTTCAGTCAGTTTGCAAAATCACACTCATCAGGGAGTAACCACCGGCAACGGCAATACAGGGAAGCCCAATTCATGAAAACGTTATTTTTAATGCCTGATACATGGGATCTGGTGCTTGATGCTGATGGCAACATTGCTGTTGCTGAAAACACCTATCAGCAAGCGCAGGACATTGCCAGTGCCTGCCGTACCATGAAAGAAGATATGTATTTTAACCAGCAGGAGGGAATACCGTATTTAACGCGCATTCTTGGCAACGGACGCTATCCGCTGGCTTTATACCGCAAACATCTTCACGATGCCGCGCTCAGCGTTCCCGGAGTTGTCACAGCTCAGGCAGAATTAATGCTTGACGGTGACCGGATTATCCATGGACAGATTAAATTTACTAACAGCAATCATAAAACGGGAGTAATTGGTTTATGAGCATTCCGCAATTACAGGTTATTGATAAGGGGATTATTGCACCGTCTGCAGATGAAGTAATTAGTGGCTTATGGGAGCTGTTCAGAAATGCTTTCGGGCAGGATTTGAATACTGCCTTGAACACACCGCAAGGGCAGTTAGTAACTTCTCTGGCTGCCATTATTACCGATGAGCGCAATCAGATGATAACCCTGCTGAATCAGTTCGACCCGCGTTATGCGCAGGGTATCTGGCAGGACGGGCTGGGCTATATCTATTTTATGACCCGCAAACAGGCTACGCATTCCAGTGTAATGCTGGTGCTAAATGGGCTGGCTGGGGTAACTATTCCTGCCGGCACAGTATTTAATGACAATAACGGTAATAAATGGCAGTTAACTAACGAAGAAACCATAACTCAAGACGGTAAAGTAAGCGTGCATGCGCAGTGCGTATCTGCCGGCAATATCAATGCCGTACCCGATACGATAACCGGTATCCCTAAAGCAATTACCGGCTTAGATCGGGTAACCAACCCATATGCTGCCATTGCCGGGGTCGAGGAAGAAAGCCGTCTGGATTTTGAAAAACGCCGGCGGGCATCGGTAGCGATTAACAGCAAAAATACCAATGCCTCAACTTATGGTGCAGTGGCTGATTTAGCCGATGTTAAAGATGTGTATGTTATCGACAACCCGACAGATGAGACTATACAGGTTGGTGCCACGAATTATCCGGTCATCCGTAACAGTATTCTGGTTTCTGTAGTGGGCGGAGATGATGAAACCATTGCTCGTACCATTTTGAACAAAGCCGGCTCGGGCTGTTCTTTTAATGGCAATACAGAATGCGTGATAGCGGATACAGAAAATTTCCCCGTCAGACCGCCGACATACACCGTAAAATTTTTACGACCGGCTTTTGTGCCGGTTTTTTTTCAGGTTATGGTTGATGATCCTGATTTGCTGTCATATCAGGATAGCGAGGCTGTAAAAGCGGCCATTATTACCGGTTTTACAACCGGAGCCGCAAAGGCTGCAATCGGACAGCCGGTTATCGCTTCTAAATTTATCTGTCCGGTTGCTGCAGCCATTCCTCATTTAAGTATTGTATCCCTGCGGGTGAATAAGGACGGTAAAAAATGGGCAGACATGCTCGAAATCGGCGTGGATGAATACCCGACAGTCTCAATTTATCAGATTAAAATATCATGAAAAATATTCAAGACACTTTAATGTCACAGTATGCAAACAGTCCGGTTATCTGCAATCTGATTGAAAGCATGAATGAATGCATAGACCCTGCCAGATCAATTGATGATTTTTACCGGCTGGCTTTCAATGTGAAAACTGCACAGAGTTTCGGGCTGGATATCTGGGGGCGGATTGTGGGTGTGAATCGCAATATCAGTATTCCACCTGATGATATTGATACTTTCGGCTTTAAAACCAGTCCGCAGGCTTTTACGCCGTTTAATAACCAGCCGTTCAGTGCATCAGGAGCGCGGTTTGCTGCTTATAAATTATCGGATGAGCGTTTCCGGTTACTTATTGTGATTAAGGCAGCGGCCAATATTCTTCATGCAACAGCACCGAATATTAATAAATACCTGCGCATGATATTTCCGGAAAAGCGCGTGTATTTTTTAATTACCGGTCATATGAAAGGGCGGTATTTTTTTGAATTTATACCCAATAAATTTGAAAGGCATATTATCTATAATCTGCAATTATTACCGCGCCCGTCCGGCGTTTTAATTGATTATCGTGAATCCCCGCCTGCGGGGATTTTTGGTTTTTCCGGAACAGGTTTTCAACCATTTAACCAGGGAAGTTTCGCATGAGTAAAAATCCAGTATTAATCCCGCAGCGCAGGCATTTGCGGCTAACGGCAGTAAAAACAATATTCAGAACACCCGACAGCCCGGACAAGATCCGGAGGATGCAACATGGAGCGACGGTTTTCCGAACGTAACCATGCAGCCGGTAGAATCGGGCGGCCTGCCTCCAAAGGGTATGGACTTTAACGGCATTCTTAACGCCTTATCCGCCACTATTGTACATATGCAGAAAGGCAATCTGTTCTATTTTGATAAAGCCTACTGTGATGCTTTTGGCGGGTATCAGAAAGGTGCGGTATTGCTGGCTGATGATGGTTCGAAGGTATTTATCTCAGTTGCAGATAAGAACACCAATAACCCTAATCAGAATCCCCAGTACTGGGAGGTTATTGCCGGCATAGGACTCAACGCTGTTTCAGCCTCAAAATTATTTGAAGGACGCAATATTGGCGGGGTTTTCTTTGACGGTACGCAGGACATAGATCTGCCCGGCGTGAATACCAGAGGTAACCAAGATACTACAGGCAATGCTACTACAGCTACATATGCCAGTCAGATTGCGGCGCGTAAAATCGGTGGCGTTACTTTCAATGCCAAAACAGATATAGATTTACCGGGTGTCAATATCAAGGGTAATCAGGACACATCAGGCAATGCCGCAACCGCTACAAGGCTACAGAATGCAGTCTGTATTAATGGCATACCGTTTGACGGTAGCAAAGATATTAATGCCACACCTGCCGGAGCTGTGCAGTTTTTCGCTATGGATACCGCACCTGTCGGCTGGTTAAAGGCTAATGGCGCAGCAGTATCACGCACATCATATGCCAGTCTGTATGCGGCTATTGGTACACGCTTCGGTGCAGGGGACGGGAAAACTACCTTTAACCTGCCGGATTTAAGAGGTGAGTTTTTATGCGCATATGATGAGGGTAGAGGCGTTGATGATGGCAGGCAGTTAGGGAGTCGCCAGTCCGATACAGTACAGCGTATGACTGGTGAAATTGGTGATATCACTTTTGTGGGTAAGGATTATTCCGCTGGTGTTTTTAGCAGAGAGAATGCAAGTACTGCAAAAATCGGAACGGTCACACCATTAACACTAAACTTTAAAGTTAAATTTGACAATGCGGCAGTAGCAAGAACATCAGCAGAAACACGACCACGCAATATTGCACTGCTTGCCTGTATTAAGATTTAAGGAGTAATGAATGAAAGAATATCCACCAACTATTTCCGTTTGCCAACTGGACGAAAATAACTATTTCGTTGGCATGACTGTCGCAGATTTAGCACCTCTGAACACGGATGGCAATTACCTGATACCACGGCTGTGTATCATTGCCGATGAGCCTGAGTTAAAAGCGGGCTATATTCCGCAATGGCTTGGCAATGCATGGAAATATATTGAAGACCATCGCGGCGAGATCATTTATAGCAAGCAAACCGGTGAACGCGTGGATATACTGGAACTGGGAGCACTTCCGGATGATGTAACAACACAAGCACCATTACCCTATAGCGAATGGTCAGAAAAGGCAGAAACATGGATAGAAGTGTCTAATGCCGATGAATTGCGTCTGCTCGATAAAAGAAAAAATGCCGGTATGCTGAATCGCAGCCAGATATTAACTCAGATTGAGCTGGAGCACGGGGAAAATAAAGAAAAACTGGTGGAAATTGCAGAGCGGGAATTGACCGGTATTCATCTGATTAAAGTGCGCAATGCCATCATGGAAGCACAGACATTCACACTGGAAAATGATGATATCTGGCAGTTTTTCACTGATATCTTGGATATTGATCAGGACAGGCTGTTTCGGCTATGGGAAGAAGCTAAAAGCAACTATTAACTGATAACCGCTGAAAAGCGGTTTTTTTATGGAGTAAATATTTCATGACAAAAGTGATTAAATGGTTTTACTGGTTACTGGACTTCCGGTTTTTACCGGACAGACTGCAAAACTGGCTATTCGGTACCGGCACGCGAATAATCGAAGTACTGAACGGATTCGCTATGCTGGGTTTTGCGCTGGTGTTCGGCCTGCATGGTGACGAGATAATTAAGGAGGATCTATACGGCAAATTCCCGCATTTATACCCTAAGGTGCTTGTGACCATTTTAATTGTGGTTGCCATCGGGCAGCTATTTACTGCCTTTTGTCATTCCAGCCGCAGCAATATTCTTTCCGGTTGCTGCCTGTTATGGTCGGCACTGATCTGGTTTGTGATATCCGGAACATTTATCGCCGCCTATCCGCCACTGTCCACAGGCATGACCACCTATCCGCTGATTGCCATCATATGCGCACTGGCCGGCAGGAATCTGATTAAAAACACGCAACAGGCAGAAGATAAAAAAGGCGGTGAATGATGAATGAAGCATTTACACTGGCGACTTATTTTGCCCTTGCCGGTGGCTTTCTGGGCTCGCTGGTAGTGTCTGATTACCGACGCTATGGCGTCATGCTCACTGTGACATTCATCATTATAGGCATGGTTTTTTCAGCCGCAGTAACAGAGTATTTCTTTACACAGGATCACCTGTGGCTGTTTGCCGGTGCTGGTGTGTTTGCCGGTATGGCCTCAAAATCTCTGTTAGACGCATTCAAAGCAACTGCGCCGAAGCTGGCTAAAAAACTGATTAATGCTGTGTGTAACAGGGCAGAAAAGATAATCGGTGATACAGATGATAAGCATAAATAGTGATTTGATTGTAGTTTTTTGATTATTTAACTGATTTAAGCCAGCTAAATGCCGGCTTTTCTATTTGGAGCGCTGGTGCCATTGATACAGTTGTAACTATAGATGATGTGAAAAAATCATCTATATGAAAATTAACTACTTGTTGTATATTTAAAATATAAATATAATATATTTACAACTAAGGGGATAAAATGATTAATGGTTTTGAATGGAATCAGGAAAAAGCAGCAAGCAATATCCAAAAGCACGGTGTATCATTTGATGAAGCTGTTACGGTATTTTGGGACGAAAATGCTTTAATAATTAATGATCCGGATCATTCCGAAGATGAAGACCGTTTCATATTGCTAGGGATGAGTGAGAATTTACGTGTATTAGTGGTTATTCATTGTGAAAGAGGTAATACAATCCGTTTGATTTCAGCAAGGACAGCCACCAAGCAAGAACGCAAACAATACGAGGCACATTTATGAAAAAAGAGTACGATTTTAGTCAAGCAAAACGCAATCCGTATTCCGGACAGTTAAAGAAAACAATCACTATTCGGATTGATGAAGATAGTATTACTTATTTCAAAGATATGGCTGATGAAACCGGATTACCGTATCAGGTTTTAATGAATATGTATTTAAAAGATTGCGCCGAAAATAAGCGTAAGCTTGATATTAAATGGACTAAGTGAGTTTTTGTGAATTGAATAAGCTGCCAGTAGGCAGCTTTTTTTATGTCAAAAAAATACCCTCAAGACGGAGGAGTTTTTGAGGGCTTTAAATTAATTAAAGGGGATTAAATTTAATAATACATTAATAAATGTAAATAGTCTATACATAGCAGCCGTTCTGACTGCTTTTTTTATTTATGAAAGGTTTGATATGTACAAATTAGGCAGTCGTTCTCTGAACAATTTACGCGACGTTGATGCCAATCTGGTTAAGGTCGTTAAGCGAGCCATTGAAATCTCTAAGCAGGATTTTACCGTTATTGAGGAGAAAAGAAGTAAGGAACAGTGTTTCATCAATTACGGTAAAGGGCGTACACCTAATGAATGCGTGAAAAAGGGAGTTGATCCGAAATACGCGCGGCCGAATGAAAAAAAAGTGACTTGGGTAAGTACACCGCTGGCGAGTAAGCACGCAACAAGGCGCGCGGTGATTATTTATCCGTACCCTATCAATAGGAAAGATAACGACCCGAAGATTCGCTGCAATTAATGAAACCATGCAACAGGCAGCCAAGGAGCTGGGCGAAAAAAATCAACTGGGGCGGCAACATTTATCAAGGTATTGCCATTTAATATGTGCGAATTTTGATGTCCTCCACACTATAAATGACTAGGTTTTCGGCTATTTAGATAAAATAGCAATTTAATGTAATAATCTCTCTCTTTTTCTTTTCTTGCAATTTAAAACATAAATTTATGTTATAGCAAAACTGACCACCAAAATATTTTTCCAATAACAGTAATTGCTCCTGTATCAACCTCTTCATCAGGATATGAGTTAAAATTATAACTTTGTATCAGAATTTTGTTGCCAGGTCGTCTTTTTAGGATTTTGATACATAATAAACCGTCATGATTAATTGCGTATAATTTACCATCTTTAATCTGAGTATTACTCGTATTGATTCCAACAATTGCTCCATCTGGAATAGCTGGTTCCATACTATCATTATCAGCCACAATACATACTAAACATCTTAGATCAATACCTTTTTGATTTAACATTGTTCGTGAAAAGCGCATTTTCATATTATTAAAATTTTGTATATCTGATACAAATCCGTTACCTGAGCTTAAAATATTATCCGTATAAAAAGGAACTTCAATCTCATCATTCCCCAATGGGCATGATTCGTCATATATATATCTGGGTGCTCCTAGATGAAAGGCATTTGATTGATTAATTTTGATTTTATTGTCTTCTTCTTTAGCTAACCAACCTGATGGTAGATTTAAAGTTCGTTCTATATGTAAAGCCAAAACGTCGCCAACAGCCCTGCGATTAGTTACCCATTGATTAACTTGAGCTGGAGATCTTTTAATTGCCTCTGCAAATTTTACTTGGCTTCCGTTGAATGAATTATTTATTAAATACAATATTTTATCTCGTCTATCCATTTTTAAATCCTAATATTAGAGTTGTGAATTATAGTTAATTGTAAAATCTATTGTTTACCTAGAAATTGATCAGCTGTGTAACATTTAGAATTAATTAGTTTTTCTGCCAAGTTTATTATGGTTGCTTGGAATGTATACTATAGAGATTTAGATGTCCTTCAAACAAAAAACACCGGTAAACAGCTGCCGGTATTTACATGCAAAAATACTGTGTTAATACGGCTGAAATCATTTAAATAATGAAAATAAACTGTTAATTTAAATTATATATCAAAAAAATCTAAAGGTAATGCTTTCCAAAATTTACCGTGAATTATTAATCGATCTAAATCATCTGGTGCAATATCAAAATCTGTATATGAATAAAGTTTATTATCAGATATTACATTGATTACCCCCGATTTCCCTCTTGCTAGTCTTTTAATATAGGTATAACCATCAAATGTTATAAGATAAATTCCGGTATCTTGAAATTTATCTATATCAGTTTTAATGAATGTTATGGAGAGTCTGGGTATAGTAGATTCCATTAAATCCCCGTCAGGAGGCATAAGCTAAACACTTTGTAAATTTGTTGTGCCTAATAGCTTTATAATAGCATCGTTAGGAATCTCAACTGTCCTAAGAAGTACTGTACTGGAAATTCAGAAATTATGGTTCCTTGACCGCAAAAAGCACTCCTATCATATAATTTCAGGATTGTAGAATTGCTATTTACTGTTTCCAATGTGCTTGATTTTTGAGCTAATGAATCAGTGTCATTTGTTTTATATTTTGGATCTGTTCCATCTGCTAACCATTGAGCTGAAAAAGCTGTATTTTTTGACAGTTCTAACAAAGGTTTTTTACCAAGCCTGTATCACCATTAAACCATTGATTAACCAATTCTTTACTAAACTTAGCAATATTGGCTAGTTCGATTTGTTTGCTGAGCCCACACTCAGCCATTAATTCTATTAAACGATCTCTTAGTGTACTAGGCATTTTATTTGTAATAAATATCGATAGAAAGTTTTATTATAATTTATTCTTAAATAGATCTACGCATTAAGCTAAAACAGACCACCAAAACACCCTACCAATTATATGTATTTCTTCCCGATTGACTTCTTCGTCCTTATATTCTGAAGAATTAAAACTTTGGATCAATAATTTGTTTCCTGGGCGTCTTTTTAAAATATTTATACGCAGTAATCCATTATGATTTATTGCATATATTTTGCCATCTCGAATATCTTTATCATCTGTATTGATCCCGATAGTACTGCTATCTGGAATAACAGGATACATACTATTGCCATTTGCTGTAACGCACACAACGGATTCTGGATTAATGCCGTGCTTTGCAAAAATAGAACGCGCAAAACAAAGTTTATATATATTGTAATCTTTGATGTATTCTGCAAAATCATTACTTGCCGAAAAACTAATTTCCTTATAAAACGGTACTTCTATTTCAACGTCACCTGAAGGTTTAGAATAGCCCCAGATTTCTAGAGTGCCGAGATACACAGAATTTGATTTTGAATTTTTTTGGTGATCTTGATCCATCCATCCCTTAGGTTTATTCATGGCTTCTTCTAATTTTGAAGCCATATTTGATCCGATATTTTTTGCTTTGCCATTTTGAACAGGTGTGCGATTAATTATTTGATATAAGTAACTAGACTGTTTATATCCTGCTCTTTTAGCTAGTTGCGTTACACCTCCAGCTTCTTTGACTAATAGGTTTAAATTTTCAAGTCTTATTTTAGATGTAATTTTCATAACTTATCCTAAATAATTTCCAAAACACAATTCTAGTTGTGACTTTTTATTTTCACTAGTTTTTTATTAAAATTTTATCAATATATTCAAAAGACAAAAGGAGCGCTTTTATAGCGGTTTAATTATCAGGGATTGTCGTGTTTTATTTGCTTTAATAACTAAAAAAAACCGGTTAACCGAGGCTTTATAATTAAAAGTAAATCAGTTAACAATATCATTTTCTAAATATGTCTTGTTAAGAGACGATATTGAATTAAATTTATACAGCATTATAGTGATAAGGAATGATCGCAAAAAGAATTTACTCAAGTGATTTAGTAAATTAATTGATTAAAGATTGATATTGCTATAGAAAAGATTCATTTGATCGATTTCTTCAGATTAAGAAAGGGATGAGATAGTTCTGAAGAAAAGAAACTAGTAGTATGAAAATCGTAATAGTTGTTGAGTGACATTTCCTAAGGATAAATTCAGATGATTATTGAAGATTTAAATATAAACTGGAAAGCAGATGGTTTATCAACATATGATTGGCCTGCAATGGATAAAAATGGAAAAATTGCAATAATGGTGAATGAATCTTGGGGAGATTTACCTAAAGCTCTATTATCCAATGATAATGCAAAATCATTACTAAATCCTTTTTTTGAACACATCTATGAAGGTCTGGATGAATATAGTCAATATTCATACAACAAACATGGACAAACAATATTGGATTTATATACTAATAATTATACGGATTTAAAAAAAAGGAAAGATGTTGAAAAGTCAGTAGCAAAGTTATCTAAGCAGAAGGTACTTTTAGATGAGGGACTATCTGCAAAAAAGGGGGTGTTTGTATATTATGGATTTCTTGATTATGAGGAAAATTATTTTTTAGTTGATTATATAGGAAAAATTAAAACCGGGGATTATTATAGATCTTATCTTCCAACAATCTATGCTTCAATCGAAGATTTACCGAAAGAGTTGTGGCCGGTAATCGTCGTATCTGATACGGTGGATTTTACAAAAGATAGAATATTCGATAATGATAAAATTAGTGAGTATTTTCCCAGAATGTTTAGCTAAAATATAGTTTAATTAAAAGCTCAGCTTATGCTGGGCTTTTATAATTTAAAGAATCTGGAAAATTATTATTATTTAATGGAACTGAAAATTTTTAAGAAGGAAAATATTATCGTGAAAGAACATGTGCTAAGGTAGTCAGTAAAAACGTTAATTCTTTAAATATTTATAGACTACTAAAAAATGGTAGCTGGACAAGGCAAGAATACCCACTAAGTATGTTTGGACGATTCCCAAAAAGGTAAAAAATAATGGATAAAAGAGAAATTTATATAGAGATGCTTTATTGGGCATTACCTCATATTAGAAATCTTCAAACTCATGGTATGCTTAAAAAAGCTTTGGATAAATCCTGCTGTTTAGAAGCTCAACTGGTACATAATTTGCCATTAAAACTTTTGAATTCAGATTTTAATGAATCTGATGTGCATTTCTTGAATTATCAGGCTAAATATTATTTTGAAAATTGTAATAATAGAATATCACCAAACTATAATATACATATTGAATGTATTAAAAAATTATTTAAATTAGTTCCCGATGAATTAAAAGTGTAACTATCCCCTAAAATAGTACAGCAAGAAAGTAGAAAATTCTCTATGATATTTTTAAGGAGAATTTCAATATGAAAAAATTT
>NZ_JACFQX010000003.1:0-251738 GCF_016101225.1 Snodgrassella sp. W8135 | reverse complement strand
AATATGACACCAATTGAATATAGAAACATGAAACAAATAGCATGATTTTCTACTTGGTTTGTGTGCTAACAATGGGGTATTTACATTATCTCGATAATAAAAGCTGTTCCGCCAAGTTTGTATTTATCCACCCTTCTACATTCAATCTGTTTTCAAAACGGCTTACTGCTATGTTTCGCTATATACCTTACGCAATCAGAAGCAGAAACCTTTATAAACCTTTTTGTATACCGCGTAATATTATTTACCAATACCATTCTATCGTTACTTTCAAAAAAATTTCTACTTTAATCTGAACATGCAGAATTAATTTATGAATCTGTTTTATAGCAGATTGTACAATCTTATGACTGTCAGAATAATCTTTGTTGGTTAGTTGGCAAGTTTTGTGAAAAAATTCGCTAACTGACTGAACTTTACCTTGTTCAAAAATTCAGCTTGCCAGTACCTGAATAACCGAAGAAATCGACTGACTCATGTTTTATTCATCAATAATGCCTGCCGGTAAAATTTTATTATCTCATTGCCTATTCTGTAACTTGAGTAAAAAAAACATTATTATTTATATAATTTCCTGCCCGATTAATGATATTGCAGCTTAATCTGTTTATTTTAATTTTTTTATTCCGGTAATTTCGTAGCCAGCATTCGAATAACGCTAAGATAAAAGCGCACCAGCCCCGGTAATCCAGAGTAAAATAACTCTTATTTTATTAAGGGAGCGTTGTTTACTATCATGAGTATTGCCACCATTCCTGAAATTATTGCCGACATAAAAGCCGGTAAAATGGTTATTATTACTGATGCAGAAAACCGTGAAAACGAAGGTGATTTAATCATGGCTGCACAGTTTGTCACACCTGAAGCCATCAATTTCATGATTAAATATGCCCGGGGTCTGGTTTGCCTGCCTCTGGAAGAAGAAATAGTAGATCGCCTCCGCTTACCACTGATGACACAGAATAACGGCGCTCAGTATGGTACTAATTTTACGGTTTCCATAGAAGCAGCACATGGTATTACTACCGGTATTTCCGCAGCAGACCGTGCCCATACTGTACAGGCAGCAGTTTCCCCTACAGCCAAAGCAGAAGATATTGTCCAGCCGGGTCATATTTTTCCATTACGTGCACAAAAAGGCGGCGTTCTGGTTCGTACCGGACACACTGAGGCAAGCGTTGATTTAGCCAAACTGGCCGGCCTGATTCCGGCAGCCGTTATCTGTGAAATCATTAATGACGACGGCACTATGGCCCGTATGCCGGAGCTAATGGTTTTTGCTGAAAAACATGATATTAAAATTGGCACTATTGCTGATTTGATTGAATATCGCAGCCGTCACGAAAGTCTGATAGAAGAACTGGGAGTAAATACTATCCATACAACATGGGGAGATTTTACTCAGCATGTATATGTTGATCAATTATCCGGTGAAACCCATCTGGCACTGGTTAAAGGCGATCCGGAAACTGCCGGTGAAGTACTGGTAAGAGTACATGAACCATTTAGTGCCATGGATTTTCTGCAACCGGATCAGTTGCATACATGGCCACTACCTGAAGCTATGGCACGTATACAGCAAGCTGATGCCGGTATAATAATACTGATGCACCGTACTGAAACCGGAGCCACTTTATTAGACCGCACCTTACCCAAAGGCACTCATCAGACCAGACAGTGGGATAGTAAAACTTATGGTATCGGTGCTCAGATACTGGCTGGTTTAAAAGTCAAACGTATGCGGGTAATGGGTAAGCCTTCTGCCTTTACCGGTCTGAATGGATTTGGTTTGGAAGTTACCGGGTTTGAAGAACCATCCCGATAATAATTCTTTACTAAACAAGTATATATTTTAGTAACACAATTAAATACAATACCCCACCTCAGGCTGTCTGAATTATCTGTTGCCATGGAACACCGGCATCGGGTATTTTCCGACAGCCTATTGTAATGGCTGTTATTTAAGGATGGTATCTAATGCAACTGACCCCGCAAAAATGGGCTGCTTCCGGTTTAACTTTCGGCTGCGTTGTTTTCGGACTCGGCAGCCTGATTGTTAAATTTGTATCTATTGGTTCTTATGCCATTGCATTATGGCGTGTATTCATTGGTGGTATTGTTTTTCTGATTTTAAGTCGCTATTTTGGTCAGAAACTGCCTGAAAGCAATAAAGCAAAACGGTTTTGTATGCTATCAGGTGTATTTTTAGGTTTTGATCTGGCATTCTGGCATGAAAGCATTCATGCAGTAGGCCCGGGAATTTCTACTCTGCTCAACAGTATGCAGATTTTTTTTCTGGCGGCAATTGCCTGGTTTTTCTTCGGTGAACGACAGAGCAAATTACAACTATTCAGCATGATATTGTCTGTAATCGGCATTTTACTGATCGCCCACCCTGAACTCAGACACAATTCACATGGTGGTTATGGTATTTTTATCGGTCTGATTTCCGGTGCAGCAATGGCTGCCTCCATGGCATGTATTCGTCAGGCACATCTGGCAGAGCCGGTTGCATTATTTCCGCTAATGCTGCTGGTCAGTGTCGGAGCAGTCGGTGCATTAATTGTGCCAAGTATCCTCATTGACTCAAGCCATTTCTGGCCTACTAACACAAAAGATATTCTGCTGATCATGATTTACGGTGTGGTCATGCAGTGTTTTGCCTGGGGGTTAATTGCTTATGCCGTACCTTTGCTGTCACTGACTTTAACCGGTTTATTACTATTAAGTGAACCTGTTGCTGCGATTCTGATCGATTTTTTCTTGCTGAATAAACCGATAAATACTGTGCAATGGACTGGTACTGCACTGACCTTACTGGCCATTTATCTGGGCTCACTTAAGCCTAGACACAAACAGAAAAAAACGGTTTAAACATTCCACCCTATTGGCAAATTCGGTAAAATCAGAATGCTAAGCATAAATACTTGTATGTCTGTGATGTAAGTATTTTATTCCGGACAATGCAATGGTGCTTGAGGCGTAACAGATGAAAAAAGGAAACTGAATGAATACCATCACCCCGGAACATAACGGCTCTGGCCTGCGTATAGGCATTGTACAGGCACGCTTTACTAATCCTATCGGAGCAGAGCTGGTCAAAGCCTGTTGCAGCCGCTTGGTTAAACTGGGGGTTAAAGACAGCGATATAACTTTGGCTACTGTGCCGGGTGCTTTAGAAGTACCTCTGGTATTGAAAAGCATGGCTGGTAGCGGCAAATTTGATGCTTTGGTGGCCATCGGAGTGGTTATCCGCGGTGAGACTTATCATTTTGAGCTGGTGTCCAACGAAGCTGCCGCAGGTGTATCCCGAGTTAGTCTGGATCACAATATACCCATTGCCAATGCCATACTGACTACCGAGAACGATGCTCAGGCACTGGCGCGTATGCACAATAAAGGCAGTGAAGCGGCTATAGTTGCAGTAGAAATGGCCAATCTGCTTAAAATTCAATATTGATTATTTATTAAACAAGGACATTGTATACATGTCAATGATTACACCACGTCGTCGTGCCCGTCAGTTTGCTGTTCAGGCTTTATATCAGGCACAACTGAATAACGAAGAATCAGCTGCTATTATTGCGCAGAATATTCGTGATAATGAATATTTCGCCAAAGCTGATGAAGAATTGTTTACCCAGATATTTTTTGGTGCCTATAACAATCAGCGTGATTACATGAAACGGATCCGTCCTCTGCTGGACCGCCACGAAGATGAGCTTAATCCAGTTGAACGGGCTGTACTGCTGATGGCCTGCCATGAACTTTCTGCCATGCCGGAAACACCCCATCCGGTAATTATCAATGAAGCTATCGAAATTACTAAAACCTTTGGTGGTACCGATGGCTATAAATTCATTAATGGTATTCTGGATAAACTCTCAGCTGAGTTGAGAACACCTGCATGATATAAAAACGGATTAGCTATATCATAAAACAGATATTTTATTTAAAAATATCTGTTTTTATTTATAAAAAACCATATTTACCAAATAAATCTAATGAAATATAAATAAATCCTGATATTATTACCAGATAATATTATGTAAATATATAATATTATTTTTTATAAAAATTAACTTAAAATATTTCTGATTTATAAGCATATTGAATTTGATTTCACACTAAGAGATTTATAGATTTATGTCCCGTACTCAACAATCTTCAGCATTAAATGATAAACATAATTTCTTAATGACAGAAAAAGGCGGCCTGGTTGAACTGGCTCCGCCATGGAAAAGAGTTACAGCATATCTGATTAATTATGTAATATATTATTTTATATTTTACATTTCTTTACATGTTTATAATTTTCAAACTGATTATGAATCAAATTATTCACAAAATATTATAAATCCTTTTGAATTATGGATTTTTGCAGATTATGAAACTGATAAGCCAATAAGATCTATTTTTTCATTCTTATTTATGGATGATAATTTTGAGGGAGGTGTACATCAACCATTACGAATATTCTTATATATCATATTACCTTTACTCATTTATGTTGTATTTCAATTTATACAAATGAGTCTAACAGGCCAATCTGTTGGTAAGCGATTAATGAAAATCAAAGTTATTAAAAAGAATGGTGAGAAAGCTGGCTTTTTCAATGCAGTATTAGTCCGTGAAATTTTTTATACATTCATAACTCTTATCCTTTTGTTTAAATTAGTAGGAATATATGTATATTTCAGTGAAATGGAATCTGCTAAAAATGTTGGTATTTATCTGAATTTTATTGATAAATTTTTAGATTATTTATATAGGATTTTAAGTATATTCACTGAATTTTCAACTCTATTTCTTTTTATTTGTATAATTATGTTATTTATAAGAAAATCAAATTATCGTACACTGCAAGACTTTTTGGCTAATACAATCGTTGTAAAAATTAAATAACTAAGAAGCCTCGGGAAAAATTAAAATTTCTTGAGGCTGACTAAATTTAAAACTATTCAAATAATATTAATATATTTTTTTATAAAGCTATTCTGAAATAAGCGATATAGACACGTCAAATTGAATATATTTACCAAAAGAATGATAAATAATAACGGAAGTGTCGTTATTGATGACCATAGCTTAAGTAACGTCACTAAGAAAAAGGTCCAAAAACCCTCATTATGCAGACCTGGTAAATAAAAAATAGTTATTACAAGAAAAAATATATATAAATAATAAATGATCTCCCTTTTTATCACATTAATCCAAAAATCAGACGACCTATTATTAAGGCGTATTACCCTGAACCCATTATCTTTTTACCTATAAACTGCCACTGTGTCCGCATCCGGTAACTCTCCCAGGCTGGAAAAATTATTAAAAATATAATACAAACAAAAGTAATATAGAAAAAAATATTAGAATAAGGACGAATATATAAAATAATATACATGACAATTGCAGGAGCGAGAAATAATTGTATATTGATCATACCTGCTATCACGTGTTGTAATGAAGTTGCAACAAGATAATCTTGTGTAGAAATATCATCTTTTTCATTCAAACCTTGTATTTTTGTAAAATCCTGTATCTTACTCAAGCTAACCTCAAATTAATTCATTTTATTTGATATTGATATAAATTGAATATTTTAAAATAATAAATAAAATATTTATATATTATTAAAAAATTTGCTAAAAATTCACTAATTGAATATTTTTTCATGACAAATAGAAAAATAAATATTGAAAACAAATGATTGACGATTGACAGGGAACAAAATAAAATAATTTACTACATTTAACCTATTTATAATTTAATATTATTTAAATTTGTTTTTATAAAAGTACTTACGACTAATGTTTGAGCAACAATACATTTCTTTAATACTTTTTTAACAAATTTTAAGGAAATACACTATGCCCAATACTCAGAAGAATTTTTCAAAGAATAATTATGATTATGATGATTTTCATGATTCGGAAATAGAAGTTGAACTTGCCAGTCCATGGGAAAGGAGCGCTGCGTATATAATTAACGCTGTTTTATATTCTCTATGTATATTTTTGGCTGCACTGCTATATGTATTTCATGAGGGTTCCCAGTCAGTATCTATGCAAATAAATTACCTAGATTACCTAGCTTTGATCATATGTATTTTAATACCTTCAATACCATTTATCACAGCACAATGGATTATGATGAGTAAAACTGGTCAGTCATTTGGTAAGCGCATTATGAAAATTAAAGTTATTAACCTTGACGGACGCAATCCGGGATTTGTCGGTACTGTATTAATTCGTGAAATTTTGTTTCAAACAATTATCATTATTTTTTCATACTTATTGATTGAAATTTTTAACCTTAATCCTGAATCTACTGAGAAAATATTTAACTATTTAATTACATTTATTTGTTTTTTTATGCTGTTCAGAACAGAGGCCAATCGTCGTACTCTCCAAGATTATTTGGCCAAAACAATTGTCATAAAAAAATAATTTTATATACTTAAGAATATTACATACTGATATGTCGTTTCAGCAATATTAATTTCTGTGTAGTCTGAAATTAACTTGTTAAAATTATATAATCAACTCAGTTCTAAGTTTACAAACATCAACTGCCTGCGTACCATGCTGGCAGTTGTTTTACATTTACAGATAAAAACCAATACAAGGGAATGCATAATGCCACAATACCGTTCACAAACTTCTACACATGGGCGCAATATGGCCGGTGCACGTGCGCTCTGGCGTGCAACAGGTGTCGCTGATAGTGATTTTGGTAAACCGATTATTGCCATAGCCAATTCTTTTACCCAATTTGTTCCCGGACATGTGCATTTGCACGATATAGGTCAGCTGGTAGCACGTGAAATTGAACGTTCTGGCGGTATTGCCAAGGAATTTAATACCATCGCGGTTGATGATGGCATCGCTATGGGACATGAAGGAATGCTTTATAGCTTGCCTTCACGCGACCTGATTGCGGATAGTGTGGAATATATGGTCAACGCACATTGTGCTGATGCACTGGTGTGTATATCCAACTGTGACAAAATTACTCCGGGAATGCTGATGGCATCCATGCGCTTGAACATTCCGACTATTTTTGTCTCCGGTGGTCCGATGGAGGCAGGTAAAATTATCGCTGCCACCAATGGTGAGCAACAAATCCGCAAGCTGGATCTGATTGATGCAATGATTGAGGCTGGTAACGATAAAATCAGCGATGAAACGGTTGCACAAGTGGAGCGTAGTGCCTGCCCTACCTGCGGTTCATGCTCTGGTATGTTTACAGCTAATTCAATGAACTGTCTGACTGAAGCTCTGGGTTTATCCTTACCCGGTAATGGTTCTTTACTCGCTACTCATGCATTACGTAAAGAACTTTTTCTTGAAGCAGGCCGGCGTATTGTTGAATTAGCCAAACGCTATTATGAACAGGATGACTCCAGTGTGCTTCCGCGCAGTATTGCAACTAAGGCAGCTTTTAATAATGCTATGAGTCTGGATATTGCTATGGGTGGTTCTACCAATACGGTATTACACTTACTGGCAGCTGCGACCGAGGCCGGTGTTAATTTTAAAATGGCTGATATTGATCAGTTAAGCCGCCATGTACCCTGCCTGTGTAAAGTAGCTCCAGCTACACAGAAATATCACATGGAAGATGTGCATCGTGCCGGCGGTGTTATGGCCATTTTATCCCAGCTTAATCATGCCGGTTTACTAGATACCAGTGTACATACTGTACATATGCCTACTCTGGCAGATGCGATTAAGCACTGGGATGTAAGCAATCAGAACAATACTGAGGCAATACAACGGTATCGGGCTGCACCGGGCGGAATCCGTTCAACTGAGGCTTTCTCCCAAAACGCGATGTGGTCTACTCTGGATCTGGATCGTGAAAATGGCTGTATCCGTGATAAACAGCATGCTTATTCTCAGGACGGCGGTCTGGCTGTGTTATTCGGTAATCTCGCAGAACGCGGCTGTGTAGTTAAAACAGCTGGTGTAGATGACAGCATCCTTAAATTTACCGGCCGTGCCCGGGTGTTTGAAAGTCAGGATGAGGCTGTTGAAGCCATTCTGGGTAATCAAATAATAGCTGGTGATGTGGTTATTATCCGTTATGAGGGTCCCAAAGGCGGCCCCGGAATGCAGGAAATGCTTTATCCGACCAGTTATCTGAAATCTAAAGGTTTGGGTAAAGCATGTGCTCTGCTTACAGACGGCCGTTTTTCCGGAGGCACCTCCGGCCTTTCGATTGGTCATGCTTCTCCTGAAGCTGCTGAAGGCGGCAATATCGGGCTGGTACAGGAAGGAGATATTATCGAAATTGATATTCCTGAACGTCGGATACATCTGGCTGTATCTGATGCAGAGTTGGTACAACGCCGCACAGAAATGGAAAGTCGTGGTGCTCGTGCATGGAAACCTGTTAAACGTCAGCGTCATGTCTCTGTTGCTTTACGTGCCTATGCAGCCATGACTACGAGTGCTGATACCGGTGCTGTACGTGATGTAACACAAGTAGAGCGACAAGATTAATTCATTCTGTCAGAGTACCCGTTTCGCTGTCCGGATAGCGAAACGGGTTTATTTTTTTAATCAAAATACACAGTGTATTAATTTGATATTCTGATCAATTCTTTAAATATGATTAAAGTGGTCAGATTAGCGCTATATGTGCAAACATGCTATCGTAACCATGTTGTAATATGCTTTTACTGTTTGTCACTATGTCTGCTGCTGATTTTCCCTTTCCAGTAAGTGCCAATACGCTTGCCAAACTGACCAAACTCAATATTACTAATATTTGGGATTTGGCTTTACACCTACCGTTACGCTATGAAGATGAGACACATATTACGACGATTGCTGATGCACAGAACGGGGTGCCGGTACAGATTGAAGCGACTGTTATTCATCAGCAAATACAATTCCGTCCGCGTAAACAGCTGGTAGTACAAGTTCAGGACGTATCCGGACATGTCTTGTACCTGCGATTTTTGCATTTTTATCCTAATCAGCAAAAACAACTGGCAGAAGGTAATGTGATTCGGGCTCTGGGTGAAATCAGACATGGTTTTTTTGGCGATGAGATGGTGCACCCAAAGATTCGCACTGATATTGATAAAGGACTGGCAGAAAGCCTCACTCCTGTTTATCCCACCGTTAACGGACTAAACCAGCCTGCTCTTCGCCGGCTGATTCAGGCTGCACTTAAGCACTTGCCGGCAGATGATACACTGCCGGCTGAATTATTACAGCAATTACAATTACCTCCCCTGCTGGAAAGCCTGATTTTTCTGCACTCTCCGCCACCAGAGTACACTGCGCGTGATTTACATGAAGGTACTTTACCGGCATGGCAAAGACTGAAATTTGATGAATTGCTGGCTCAGCAGTTATCCATGAGGCTGGCACGCCAGCAACGCTTAAACGGGCATGCAAAAGCTTTAACTGGTAACGGCCATATTAGTGAGCACTTACTGGCTAATCTGAGTTTTACCTTAACAGAAGCTCAGCAGCGTGCTCTTTCTGAAATCACTGATGATTTAGCCCAGACACACCCGATGCACCGTTTACTGCAGGGAGATGTGGGTAGTGGTAAAACCATTGTTTGTGCTCTGGCAGCGGCAATTGCAATAGAAGCCGGTTTTCAGGTAGCGGTCATGGCACCCACAGAAATTCTGGCTGAACAACATTATCTGAAATTTACACAATGGTTTTCACCTTTAGGAATCCGGATTGCCAGACTTTCAGGCAGTATGCGCAAAAAAGCCCGTGATGAAGCACGGAAAGAACTGGCAGATGGTACTGCTCAGCTGGCAATAGGTACGCATGCTCTATTTCAGGATGATGTTACTTTTCATAATCTGGGTCTGATTATTGTTGATGAACAGCACAGATTCGGTGTTGCCCAGCGTCTGGCATTAAAAAATAAAGGTGAAGATGTACATCAGCTGATGATGTCCGCAACACCAATACCCCGCACACTGGCAATGAGTTTTTTTGCCGATCTGGATGTTTCTGTCATTGATGAACTGCCTCCCGGACGAACACCTGTTATAACCCGTCTGGTAAACACGGCCCGCCGTCAGGAAGTTGAAAAACTGGTAAAGCATACCTGTGCACAAGGCCGGCAGGTATACTGGGTCTGCCCGTTAATTGAAGAATCTGAAGTACTGCAATTGCAAACTGCCGTAGATACAGTTGCTCAATTACAGACGGCGTTA
Organism: Snodgrassella sp. W8135; assembly: GCF_016101225.1. Taxonomy (NCBI): domain Bacteria; kingdom Pseudomonadati; phylum Pseudomonadota; class Betaproteobacteria; order Neisseriales; family Neisseriaceae; genus Snodgrassella; species Snodgrassella sp. W8135. The sequence goes on along the minus strand of NZ_JACFQX010000003.1, from coordinate 241,543 downwards.
CCGGAACTGAATATAGGCTTAATACATGGACGGCTCAAGCCGGCAGAAAAAGCAGCTGTTATGACAGCATTTGTTGAAGGCAGTATTCAGGTACTGGTAGCTACAACAGTGATTGAAGTTGGTGTAGATGTACCCAATGCCAGTCTGATGGTAATAGAACATGCTGAACGTATGGGGCTGGCACAATTGCATCAGCTTCGCGGTCGGGTGGGACGTGGAGCAGCAGCCAGCCGCTGTGTATTGTTATTCAGTGAACCTCTTAGTGATGTTGCCAAAGCACGTTTGAAAGTAATTTATGAAAATACCGACGGCTTTGAAATTGCCCGACAAGATTTGAATATTCGCGGACCGGGAGAGTTTCTGGGAGCACGCCAGAGTGGTGTGCCGATGCTGCGTTTTGCCAATCTGGAAGAAGATCTGCCCATACTGGAAAAAGCACGTGATTTAGCGCCTGTTCTGATTAGCCAGCAACCTGAAGTAGTCAATAAACACTTGCAACGGTGGCTATCTCAACGGTCTGCTTATTTGGGCGTATAAAATATTTATCTGTATTAACAGCTCCAGTGAAACCTGAAAAATTTAATGACAAAATTCAGCAGCTATATTCTCTGGACTAAACAATTAAACCAGCAATATTTCAAGCTAAAATAAAAAAACCTGTTTGAAAAATCAAACAGGTTTTAAAATCTGGCACGCCCACGGGGAATCGAACCCCGGTTACCGCCGTGAAAGGGCGATGTCCTAACCGCTAGACGATGGGCGCATTAGCTTGATGGTGCACCCGGAGCGATTCGAACGCCCGACCCTCTGGTTCGTAGCCAGATACTCTATCCAACTGAGCTACGGGTGCACTGCTTTCGAACTCGTTTAAGAGTCACCGAAAATCAAGAAGCGCGATAATACGCAATAAATGGTCTTTTAGCAAGCCAAAAATAGATAAAAATGAAAACAAATAGATAAATATCTTGATTTTTATATATTTATTTTGCAACTATATAAGCAAAAAAATCTACAGCATTCCGATTCCGGATACTTCACGCGCCAGCTTTGCCGCAGTATTGTCAGTCATACCACCAACAAAATCCAGAACTTTCATATATCCCAGATATAAACCATCCTTTTTATCCAGTTTTTGTTCTTTTAATAATGACAATGCCAGCTCCTGCCTTTTACTAAGCTGATCGGTTTTAATAAAGGCATGCACCGCAGGTACAAGCAAACCCAGTATCGAGCCCAGACAAGGAAAAGTAGCAATTTCAGTAATGAGCTTACTTTGATGGCGGAATATACGTGTGCGAGCCAGCTCTTTTGCAGCGTTCAGAGCTTCACTAACATCCGGACTAGCCAGGGCAAGCAAATCCTTACCGCGAAATGAACCATTCAATAAATCTCGATGATGCTTAATAAAAGTATGTGCAATATCGTCTACTGCTCTTCCGATAGCAATTCCGCGCAATCGGGCACAACGCTCCTGACTGCTATAAGACTGCCAGAAATATTCTTTATTAGTCAGTCTGGATAGAATTTGCTCTACGTCTGCCACCTGTAATAATCCCATTTCGACAGCATCTTCCAAATCCAGCAAGGCATAACAAATATCATCAGCAGCTTCCATTAAATATGAAAGCGGATGACGCATCCACTGATTTTCACCGGTTTGCGGTAACCCCAGCTGTTCTGCAATACAACGCATAAAGGGCAGTTCAGTCTGATAAATATTGAATTTATTCCGCCTATGCGGCGCAGAACTGGTCCACGGATACTTAATTAAAGCACCGATAACAGCAGCAGTCAGACGCATTCCGCCATCATTCTGATACATTTCCAGACTGGCTACCAGACGCAAGCTATGTGCATTTCCTTCATAAGTTTCGATATCATTGCGTCCTGTATTGCTCAATTCCTGTAAATAATGAGCATGCTGCGGATCACGGAACCACTCACGTAATGCATCTTCACCTGTATGACCAAATGGCGGATTACCGAAATCATGAGCCAGACAGGCAACCTGTACAATCGCCCCGATATCAGCAGCATGGCTGCCAGATGGCAGGAAATGACCGGCATTCAGCATTACACCGACCCGATTTCCAAGACTGCGCCCGACACTGGCAACTTCAACACTATGAGTCAGACGATTATGTGTATGGTCATGTAAGGCAAACGGATGAACCTGCGTTTTACGGGCGAGACGACGAAAACCACTGGAAAAAACCACACGATCATAATCAATATGAAAATCAGTACGCAGTGCATCCGCCCCCTCTTCACTTGAAGCGGTCACTGTAGGCACAATACACCCATTTTCCGGCTTAAAGCGCTGGGTACTGAGCAACTTAGTCCAGTCCATGCAATATGATGATTTTTTCATATTCAGATAAATTGAAAGCTTTATATGCCGGCTGAGATTATCAGTCGCCATTCTTTAGCTCAGTTTCAACTCATTTATTCCTTCGTTATTATGTTGAAATAATCATAGCATGCAGAAAGTCACATTGTGATTAATTTTAAAAATGATTTTTCCACTCCCTTAAATAAGTAAACACTGCCAATGGTTGGGCAAGCTGATGCTCTGAGAGGCCTTTTTGGCGTAATGTGGCCATCACTTCCGGCTGACTGGTACGCAAAAAAGGATTGATTGTGCGTTCATGTGCCAGACTTACCGGTAAGGTAGGTAATTTATCTGCCTGTACTAATGCTTTTCTGATTGCAGAATTATTCGGTTCAACGGCTTGTGCAAATTTCAAATTTGCTGCGGTATATTCATGTGCCGGATAAAACAAGGTATCAGGCGGCAGACTGTTTAAACGCTGCAAACTGCTGAACAATTGTGCCATAGTCCCATTCACTCGTCCGCAGCCTGCACTGAACAGCGTATCACCACAAAATACTCTGTAACGACCGACAGAATCGCATACTAAATAAGCCAAATGATCTGTAGTATGCCCGGGAATATGCCAAACTGTTATATGCTGACCGAATACCTGAAATTTACTGCCTTCAGTTACGGGTATATTCACAATATGCCAATCAATGCAACCGGTAATCTGGCATTGCGAATAATGTTTTTTTAATTCCGCCACCCCATCAATATGGTCATAATGAGAATGAGTAAGCCAGATAGCATCCAGGGTCAGGTTGTGTTCAGTCAGATAATTTATGACAACAGGTGCTTCGCCCGGGTCAATTACTATAGCCTGATTTTCTTGCTGCAACAGCCAGATATAGTTATCAGAAAGAGCGGGTAACGGGATTATTTTCATGACAAATATAAATTTATTAACAATATAACAACCAGTACTGCAAAGCAATCAGCGTTTTTCCATCATGAATCTGATTATTTGCCAGTGCCGAACGCACTTGCTCACGATTGAGCAACACTGGTTCAATAATTTCATCTTCATCCGCCGCCAGAGCACTATTTGGTTGCACATTTTCAGCCAGATAAAGATACATTTTTTCATCACCGAAACCGGGAACAGTATAAAAAGTATGTATCAGTTTTACTTCAGCAGCAGTATAAGGGGTTTCTTCAGCCAGTTCGCGCAAAGCAGCATGCGCAGGATCTTCATTTTTTCCGTCCAGCTTACCTGCCGGGATTTCCAGTAAAGCCTCACCTACCGGATAGCGCCACTGTCGTACCAATACCACTTTTTGCTCAGCCGTAACCGCAAGTACAGCCGCGGCACCCGGATGCTGTACGACTACCCGCTGTGCCTGGTTGCCATTGGGTAAACGAACAGTGTCCTCGGAAACATTTAAAAAGGAACCGCGATAAACTTCTTTACTGGAAATTTTGGTTTCAGTCAGATCCATATTGATACTTTCTACATGTCTAAAAACACTAGCGTAGTCATTTCAGCAGCAGAAGGCAATATGGCATGTCCGGCTTTAGTTTAAAATTATTAATTGTATATTCGTCGTATGATTGGATTGATTATGTATTTATCTTTATTTGCCATTGCTGCCGGCGCAGCTCTGGGTGCCATCATGCGCTGGCTTCTGGGAATCTCGCTGAATACGCTTCATTCCGGTTTGCCCTATGGCACACTGCTGGCAAACTGGATCGGTGCTTATCTGATTGGTCTGTTCAGTGCATTGTGTATACATTTTACCCAGATCGCTCCGGAATGGCGTCTGTTTGTTATTACTGGTTTTCTCGGCGGGCTGACTACGTTTTCCACCTTCTCACTCGAAGCCGTGCAAATGCTTTTGTCACAACGTTATACTCTGGCAGTAACACATATACTGCTGCATACAGGCGGTTCTTTACTGCTGACTATTCTGGGTTTGGTAACTGTGCACTGGTGGCTTAAAGCCGGCTAAGATATGATTTTGTATTGATGGCGAGCTTTGTAAAAAAACGAGTTACTATTAACCATCGACAGGCTGAGCTGGTGTATCCAGAATTAACTGATAAAGTGCCGCATCCAGCCAGTGACCAAATTTAAAACCAATCTGAGGCAATGTGCCAACATGTTTGAAGCCAAGCTGTTCATGCAGAGCAATACTGCTGTCATTGTCTGCATCAATCACACCCATTAACACATGTAAATCAGCCTGACGTGCACGTACAATCAGTTCCTGCATCAGTTTGCGTGCCAGCCCCTGCCGGCGACAGTCATTACGTACATATACACTGTGTTCCACCGTATATTTATTGGCAGGATAATCACGGAATGCACCCCATGAAGCAAAAGCCATCAGTTCACCCTGACCATTTACTGCACCGATAACCGGAAAATTGCGCTCACGCTTAGCTGCAAACCAGCCATGCATAAATGATAGTGAACGGGGCTCATAATCATACAGTGCAGTTGAGGTGGCGATAGTATCGTTAAACAGCGCCAGAATGGCTGCCGCATGTTCCTTTTCATTACATTCAATCAGCTCAACTGCGTTACTTTTGCCGGTATTCATTTTTTTCCCATATAAAAAACTGCCTGTAAACACAGGCAGCTTACAAATATTAAACTACACCTTTTTTAGCCAGATAACCTTCATAATCACCCAGATAATATTCATAACCACCTTCACCATCCAGCTCAATAATCTGTGTAGCCAGACTGGAAACAAACTGGCGGTCATGAGATACAAACACAAGAGTACCCGGGAATTTTTCCAGCGCCATATTCAGCGCCTCAATACTTTCCATATCCATGTGATTTGTAGGTTCATCCATTACCAGCACATTAGGTTCCTGCAAAATCAGTTTACCATATAGCATACGGCCTTTTTCACCACCGGAAAGTACCTGTACCTGCTTGCCGACTTCATTACTGCCAAAAAGCAGACGGCCTAAAGTACCGCGAATCACCTGCTCATCATCGCCTTCCTTGCCCCACTGACGCATCCATTCAGTCAGAGTCATAGATACATCGAAATCATTTTCATGATCTTGCGGGTAATAGCCAACCTGTGCTTTCTCTGCCCATTTTATAGTACCGCTATCTGCTTTAATGCCATCAGTGTATGCTTCATTATATGCACCAGCCAGTAATTTCAGCAGTGTAGATTTACCGGCACCGTTAGGACCGATAATTGCCAGACGTTCACCGGCATCAAGCATCAAACTCAGCTTTTTAAACAATTGCCGATCAAAACGTTTTGATAAATCCTCAACTTCAAGCGCCTGCCGATGCAACTTTTTCTTATCATCAAAATTAAAGCGGATAAACGGGCTTTGACGGCTGGAAGGTTTCACTTCCACCATATCTGACTTAATTTTATCAGCCAGTTTCGCCCGGCTGGTTGCCTGTCTTGCCTTGGATTTATTGGCAGAAAAACGTGCCACAAACTCCTGTAATTCCTGAAGTTTTTCCTTAGCTTTAGCATTATCCTTTAAAGTACGTTCACGTGCTTGTGCAGAGGCAAGCATATAATCATCGTAGTTGCCCGGATACAAAGTAATGCCACCATAGTCTACATCGGCCATATAAGTACATACTTCATTCAGAAAATGGCGGTCGTGCGAAATAATAATCATGGTGGATTCATAGCTGTTCAACACACCTTCCAGCCAGCGAATAGTATTAATATCCAGATTATTGGTCGGTTCATCCAGCAACAGCACATCCGGTTTGGAAAACAGTGCCTGTGCCAGTAATACGCGCAGTTTAAAACCCGGTGCAACTTCACTCATGCTGGCATTATGCAGATGTTCATCGATACCGACACCGGCAAGTAATTCTCCCGCCCGTGCCTCAGCTGTATAGCCGTCATACTCGGCAAATTTTGTTTCCAAATCGGCTGCACGCATATAATCATCTTCAGTGGCATCCGGATTAGCATAAATGGCGTCGCGTTCTGTCATGGCTGCCCACATTTCTGTGTGCCCCATCAGTACCACGTCCAGTACGCGCATATCCTCATACGCAAACTGATCCTGTCTCAGCTTACCCAGACGCAGGCCTTGATCAATGGCCACCTCACCACTAGTGGGTTCGAGATCACCGCCGAGAATCTTCATAAAAGTTGATTTACCCGAGCCATTAGCACCAATCAACCCATAACGATGGCCTCCACCGAACTTAACCGATACATTCTCAAACAATGGCTTCGCGCCAAACTGCATCGTAATATTATTGGTACTGATCACTGCAATACTTCCTTTAAATTCCTGACAAAATATTCTGATTTTAACACAGACACGTGCCAAAATTCGGCAAAGTCTGTGCTGTCGTTTACAATATCGTTATTTAGAAAGCAAAAGTACCTTTGATTTATCGCAAATTTATCATGCCATGTTCAGATTAAATCCGAAACTGATTGCCTTATTACTATTTTGTGGTGCCATCGCCGGCGTGACAGGCATGTCACTTATCGGATTATTGCATTTAATTCAGCAGTTAGTGTACGGAATAGTCCGTACAGACGGCATCACATTTCGTAATATTGTCGAACAAACCACAGCCATACATCGTTTACTTGCATTAAGTGCATGTGGCGTAATAGCGGGCGCCGGCTGGTATCTGCTGCACCGTTTTGCTCCCAAACTGGTTGATATCAGGGAAGCAATTGGCAACAGTGCCACACCTATACCGTTAGTTTCTACTTTCTTTCATGGTATGTTACAGATATTCACAGTAGGCATGGGTTCACCTCTCGGACGTGAGACAGCACCACGTGAAATCAGTTCAGCTATTGCAGATTTTATCGGCCGGCGATTTAACATCAGTACAGAAGAGAGAAAAGTCCTGCTTGCCTGTAGTGCAGCCGCCGGTCTGTCCGCGGTTTTTGATGTACCTCTGGCCGGTGCTCTGTTTGCACTGGAAACTTTATTATTCAGTTTTCAGCGCAATACCGTTATTGCGGCTTTAATCTGCTGTACAACCGCAGCATGGGTAGGCCGGATCGGACTGGGTAGCCAGCCAGCCTATCAGCTACCGGCAATTACCCTGAACAGTCCACTGTTAATCTGGTCGTTGTTGCTGGGACCAGTGATTGTTGCATTCTCATGGCTGTTACAATACCAGCTCGCCTATTGCAAACCGGCTGTACGTACCAGCCCCAAGCTGATCTTTATCAGTATCGGTGCCTTTATACTTATCGGGGTTTTGTCCATGCAACTGCCGGAGATACTTGGTAACGGAAAAGCCGGTAATGAACTGTTATTTAATGACCAGATAAGCTGGCATTATGCTCTGGCACTATTAATCGGTAAATGGCTGGCGCTTTTACTGGCCACCCGTGCCGGAGCATACGGGGGATTTATTACTCCTTCGATGATGCTTGGCGGTCTGATTGCATTACTCGCAGCCACTGCATGGAACAGCATGCTGCCACCTGTTCCCATAGTCGCCGCAGTTGTGACCGGAGCTACCGTTTTTCTGGCAGTACAGCAAAAAATGCCTCTTACCGCCATATTATTTGTATTGGAAATAACCAATATTACGCCCGACATGATAATGCCAATTTGCCTGTGTCTGCTTACAGCACTATCCTGCCAACAAGGATTGAACAAAAAACAAAGTTAAACAGTATATATAATAATTTTACTACTCAAACCAGACAGTTTTCTGCTTCTGCCAGCCAGTCACGCGCCTGTAAATATCCAGCCAGACCGGCTTCAGCAGAACCAGGTACCGGTTCATACTGATATTCAAAGCGGGCTAAAGGCGGCATAGACATCAAAATAGATTCTGTTCGCCCGCCGGCATGTAAACCAAACTGAGTGCCTCTGTCCCACAATAAATTAAATTCAATATAACGTCCGCGCCTGTATAACTGAAACTGACGTTCACGCTCGCCAAAATCCATATTTTTGCGCCGCGCCACAATAGGCAGATAAGCTTGTAAATAAGCAGCACTTATTGCACGTACAAAAGCAAAACAACGAGCAAAATCCCAGCGGTTTAAATCATCAAAAAATAAACCGCCTACCCCTCGCTGTTCCTGCCGGTGAGGCAGATAGAAATAACGGTCACACCACTCTTTAAATTCAGAATATACCGTTTCACCAAAAGGCAGACACGCATCATAAGCAACCTTATGCCAATGCACTACATCTTCAATAAATGGATAAAAGGGGGTCAAATCAAAACCGCCGCCAAACCACCAGACCGGATTACTGCGTTCCGGATATGCAATGAATAAACGTACATTCGCATGACTGGTAGGGATATATGGATTACACGGATGTACCACCATTGACACCCCCATTGCTTCATAAGGAGCTCCTGCCAGATACTGGCGTTTACGCACAGCTGAAGCCGGCATAGCGGTACCCTTAACATGAGAAAAATTAACGCCAGCCTGTTCAAACACAGCACCTTGTTTGAGTACCATACTGCGCCCGTTTCCCAATTTGCCAGACCATTCATCTGTTACAAACCCCGCAGTACCATCTTCTTTTGCCAGGGCATCAGCCAAATGTAATTGTAAGTTTTGAAAAAAATCCAGATTTTGATTAAAGACATCGCAACTCATAAAAAAACCGTAAACTAAGTTTAATTAATATATGTATAATATTAATTAATATTTGTAATACACAATCTACAATAACAGATTATTTTAATCAGTATTATTGTTACCTGACAGTATTTATCGCTTATTTAACAATACGAAACTATCAGTATAAATATTAAAACATGATATTTTTGTATATTGTACATTTAATCAACACACTAAATCCGAAAAGGAAATCTGAATGCAACTTTATATTTATGACCATTGTCCCTACTGTGTACGAGCCAGAATGATATTCGGTAAAAAAATAGTACCAGTAGAAAATATCTATCTGCTGAATGATGACGAAGACACCCCGAATAAATTAATCGGAAAAAAAATGGTACCGATTCTGGTAAAAGATGATGGTACTGCCATGGGTGAAAGTCTGGATATCGTTCACTACATTGATCAGCTTTCTGGTACAGTTCTTATAAACAATACTGTACGCCCTGAAATTAAAGGCTGGATAAAAATTGTTGATACTTACCGTAATTTCCTGACTTTACCGCGCTGCATCAGTATTAACCTGCCTGAGTTTGCGACTCAGAATGCCATCAACTATTTCATCAACAAAAAAACAGCTATTTTTGGTGATTTTCAGCACCATTTACAAAACAGTCAAACCTATATTAACCGGTTCAATGCCGATCTGATTGCACTATCGCCGCTAATTGTGAATGATCATGGTAGTAATGGTACTTTCGGAATGGAAGATATTCTTTTATTTCCTTTATTGCGTAATATGACTATGGTCAAAGGAATAGAATGGACTGCGCCGGTGCTGGATTATATGCACAGCATTAGCCGGATTACTCGCATTCCATTGTTTGATGACCGCGCAATCTGATTATTAAGCAGTTTTTTGGCAGCCGGCAAAACATAAAGGCTGCCATTTTTATAAAAATTTATTCGAAAATATCGATTTTAAATGATTTTCAACAATAATCTTGTTTTGTTGATTACACAATATTACAATACAAACAATATTGATAAAGAATTAATATAAATATTTTATTTATTTATAACATATAGTTATATAAATAAATAGTAAGAAAATATTTACTTTATTATTTTTGAAATAAATAATCAATTTTAAGAGGAAATACAGCATGTCTAAAACGAAAACTGTATCAGAAATATTGGTTGATGTTCTTACTGAAGCAGGTGTCAGCAACTGTTACGGCATTATCGGTGATACCCTGAACTTTGTTGGCAAAGCGATAGAAAAAAGTAGCATTAACTGGGTGCATACACGTCATGAAGAAGCAGCTGCCTTTGCTGCCGGCGCTGAAGCTCTGATTACAAACAAACTTACTGCATGTGCCGGTTCCTGCGGTCCTGGCAGCTTGCATTTGATTAACGGCTTATACGAATCCAACCGCAATAATGCACCAGTAATTGTTATTGCCAGTCAGCTGGCCGCCACTTCTATGGGCACCGGATTCCCGCAGGAAGTGGATTTCCTCAAGGTCTATCAGGATACAAGCGTTTTCTGCCAGATGGTAAACCAGCCGGAAGAAGCTCAGCGTATATTCACTCAGGCCGCACAAGCTGCCATTAATAAACGCGGTGTAGCCGTTGTTATTCTGCCCAGCGACATCAGCAAAATGGAAGTAGCTGAGAAACCAGTAAAAATATGGCACCCACAACCAGTTACCCGTCCGAATGATAACGAAATAGAAGAACTGGTCAAAGCGATTAATCAGGGAAATAAAATCACCATTTACGCTGGTTTTGGTGCTAAAGATGCACATGATGAAGTAATTGCACTGGCAGAAAAACTAAAGGCACCAGTTGTACACACTTCCCGTGCTAAAGACAGCATTGCCTGGGATAATCCTTATCAGGTGGGCATGACCGGGATGTTTGGTACTAAGGCTGGTTATGATGCCATCAAAAACTGCGATACCTTATTATTACTCGGTTGCAGCTTTGCATGGTCTGAATATTATCCAGAAAAGGCCAATATCATCCAGATTGATCATGAAGCTACTCAGTTAGGCTTGCGTCATCCGATTAATCTGGGGCTGGTTGGTGATGTTAAAACCACTCTGCAAACAATTTTGCCGAAAATACAAACTCGTAACGACAGCAGTTTTCTGGAGCACCATACCGCTTTATTTGCCAAAATTATGGATAAATTTGAAACGTATGCCACTCCAGATGACAAACACCCAATTCACCCCCAGCAACTAATCGAATTGATAGATAAGTATGCCAGTGATGATGCATTGATTACCGCAGATGTAGGAACTCCAATGCTGTGGGGAGCCCGCTATTTAACCATGAATGGCAAACGGCGCTTCCTGACCAGCCTTAAACATGGCACCATGTCAAACGGTATGCCACAGGCTTATGGTTTCCAGAAAGCCTTTCCGGGCAGACAAGTCATTTCTTTATCTGGAGATGGCGGTTTAGCCATGCTGATGGGTGATCTGCTTACTGCCAAACAGGAAAATCTGCCGATTAAAATAGTTGTTTTCAACAACAGTTCCCTGAACTTCGTGGAGCAGGAACAAAAAGGCGAAGGTTTGGTAGAAGTCTATGTTGACCTGAAAAACGGTGACTTCAAAACCATTGCAGAAGGCTGTGGTTTCAGTGCTCAAAGCGTAAGCAAATCTTCTGAGCTGGAGGCCGCTGTAAAAACATTTCTTGCACACGAAGGTCCGGCATTACTGGATGTCGTAATCAGTGATAAAGAACTGATAATGCCACCAGCAATCAGCTATGAAAATGTGAAAAACATGGTCTGGTATGGTTCTAAAGCCATCCTCGAAGGTAAAGGCAAAGAAGTTATTGATATGATCAAAAATAACATCTAAACCTTAACAGGCCCGCTGATTGATGCAGCGGGCGCTTTTTTACACATTAATCAAAAATAATTATTTAAATTAATAATTTAATTGTATTCTTGAATCTCTTATTATTTGAAATAAAAAATAAGTCAAAATTTATGCACACTATTCATAGCCGTATTAAACAAGCTAGAACTAATAAAGGTTTAACCCAAGCTGAATTAGCAGAGAAGTTAAATATATCAATTACAGCTATCCAACTATGGGAAAATAAAGATGAGACTAAAGCCACAGCTCCAAAAAGAAAACGGTTAGAGGAAGTAGCAAAAATTTTAGGAGTAACGGTTACATGGCTATATACAGGGGAAAATTTAATACAAACAGAAGAAAATCCAAAACCAACTGAAAACCCCAGTCCAAGTGACGGATATAAAAAAATTATGATATACAATATTGATTTATCAAAAAATCATGAAAATACCAAATGGGTTTTATCAGAATTTGAAGAGCCACTACTCATAAATAATAATTGGTTCAAATCTAAAAATTTAATTCCTGATGATTTGCGTGCTATGCGTGTAAAAGGTAACAGCATGGCTCCTAACTTGGAAAATAATGACATTGTTATGATAAACACTAATGATGTTGAACCTATTGATGGTGAAATATATGCTATTACTTACAATAAACATTTTTTTATAAGACAAATCCGTCAAACTGTTGATGGTATAAATCTCATAAGCTCAAATAGTGATTATGAAACTATTAAGATTTCTTATAATCATCTAGATAACTTTATAATTTTAGGAAAAAAAATTTGGCGTTGTGGCTAGTTAATATTCTTTATTTCTTTTTTTCTTCTGACATTTTGAAAATAGACATCAAAATTTTTTATACATTTAACATAAAATATTTTTCTAATTCATAAAGATAGCTAATTAATATGAAATAAAATTTTAGTGATACAAAATACAAATATCCGGCAGCATCAACAATCTAAAAGCAACTTCAAAATTAAAAAATATTATATTTTTAACAACAATCTATTCTATTTTTATATTTTTTAAAATCAAATAGTTAATTATTAACATTAATTACTCCTTTTCATTCCAAAGAATTTAAAGTATTGTTATTTCTTAACTTTTATTCGAACCGAGTAAAAGTTATCTGTCAGTAGTGATTTCGGAAAGTCAGGCATTCCAGACCACACGGAAACACGACTGATCTAAAAATTAATATGGTCATTAAATGTAATAATAAACTACCCAGCTCTTGATAACATTGATTGCTGGGTAGTTTTCGTTTCTGTGCTTAATAATTTATCCAAACAACTTCGATATGATGCATCGGGATAATCGGCATAATTACAGATTGCGTACAGCTTTCTTCATTTTACGCAACCATTTTCGCTGGCTGCGCATGTCTGGCATTCCTGCTGCTCCATACTGCCAGTCTATATACTGTGTCAATAAAGCAGCCAAATCTTCATTAAGCAAATTATGCTCTGCCAGTATATTTTGTAACTCAAGCGGACCGATTGCAGATAATTCTGACTCTTCACCTTCTACAATAGTCTGCTTAAGCAGATTAATACCATCGGTTAATGGCTGAGTCTGCACATTACCCTGACGGCGTAACCAGAAAATCAGTGGAAGTGACGTAATGACAATTGCGATTATAATGACTATTATCAGTACATATACAGGTATATTTTTTAAATTCAGCCAGCTAAGTATTGACTTCTGACTACCCCTATCATAATTAACCACCCATTGCTGCCAGTAAAACTGACCATTATCCAGATATTTCTGTAATAACGGAAAAGCTGAAGATAATCCGGCACGCTGTTCTGCCGGTAAAGCACTTTCCACCCCTTTATCTACACGCACTGATGAAACTGCCGTGGTCGGATCTACCCGTTTCCATAGACCCTTTTCAGCAATCCAGATTTCAGTCCATGCATGGGCATCCTTACTGCGAATTTGCCAGAACTTATTGTCAGGGTGATATTCTCCTCCCTGATAACCAATTACGATTCGTGCCGGTACACCGATTGAACGAGCCAGCCACACCATAGCGTCTGCATAATCTTCACAAAAACCTTCTTGTCCCTCGAATAAAAAATAATCTATTTTATTCTGTGTTTCATTGTTCCGTTTTGGGGTTAGAGTGTATTGAAAATGACTGCTTTTGAAATAAGTTAGTATATGATTGATAAACTCTTCGCTGCCGCCAGATTTATCGGCCAGCTGTTTTGCCAGTCTGCGGGTTTCAGGATTCAGTCCATCCGGCAACTGGGTATAATAATTCAGTAAACCCTGATCCATTTGCTGACGCAGGTATGGTGTCATCTGAGAATATAAATGTACCCTGCGCAGACCTTCGCGACTATTATTGACCCTGACAACGTTACCTACTCGTCGGCTGAAACCAAACTGTTCATTAGGCAAAGGCTGATCTAGTGCCGGTAATCGCCCGTGATCATCCTGAATAATCAGCTCATATCCTACCATTTTACTGTCGGTACGCTGTTCCAGCAAAGCTCTGCTTGGCAGCTGTAAAGTATCTTCATCCGTATACTGTTCTTTTACTGCATGCCATTTTCCATCCGTGTTATTACCCATTACCATTACACGCCAGTACATATCAGCATTGCGTGGAATAGCATTATTATCAAAGATAACATTGAAAGCCAGTTCATTACTCAAAATCAGATTGCTGACACTCCCTGATTCAAGGGTATCCGACAATCCTGTAACAGATGATTGCTGCGGCTGCGGCACACCCCATAATGGCGTATTTCTGCGCGGCATCGCTATAAATAAAATAACGGCCAGTGGAAAAGACAGAATTAAAATTACTGCACCCTGCCGTATTGCCGTCATAGGTTTGATGCCCGCAAGTAATCCCAGAGATGAAATCAGGCAGAACAACGCTACAATCAGCCAGGGGGCCATTAATATACTTTGATTAAACAGCAGACCGCCGCCCATCAGTACTAGCTGAGCTAACAATAATATTTGCCAGTCGCGTAAAGTTTCACCCTCAAATGCCTTGAGTATTATCATTAACATGAGCAAAGAAACACTGGCATCCCGGCCAATAATCGTTCCCACACGAAAATATACCCATACAGAAGTAGCCACCAGCAATATTATTAATGCCCATAACGGCAATTTTTTAATACTGGTAAATAGCAAAGCAACGCGCGCAATCCACAACAGAGCGAATGCAGCGCACACACTCAGAGGTAATTCAAATAATAAGGGTAACGATACCCATGCCAGCATCAGTAACAGAATAAGCTGGGTGCGTACAGATGGGGATTTACGTAAAAAAACCGGATCAGCAAGCCACATTACCATCTACCCAAAGCATTCAGACATTTTGTCCGTTGACCTGTCGTTGCCTCATAGCGCTGTCTTGGTAACTCCAGTATATATTTTTCCCCGATAGCATCTGCTGCCAGTACCCGATAGCACATCATACTCGCCATCTTTTCCAGGCTGGTTCCCTGAGGATAATCCCGATAGGAAATCAGTAGCGGCTCAACCCGCTTACCTCCCTGTTCAAAATATTTATCCAATAAATCACCTGTTTTGGCATAATGTTTCCATGCTATCTGCCGCATTGAAGCTGAACTCTGATGAGGCAGCAGATAAGCCGGATCCTGACCGCTCAGACTGATTTGGGTGCTGGATACGTCATCACTGCTACGCTGTGCTGAAATAGTATGTTCTAAAGGTTCCGGAAAAATCACAAGTTCTTCAGTAAATTCCCATTGAGTTTTAATCATCAGTAACCCAAATGGCGCCATACTGGCTCCGGCAAGTATTAACGGTGGCAGAATACCGCGGCGCTGCGGAGGTAATTTCCAGAGAAATTCAGTATTTTCTGGTGTAATTGTCCACAATTCCCAGTCACTGGCTGTGCCGGTTATTTCCTGTGCTGTTTGCAGCCATAACCAGCGTGTACGTTTGCAACTGTCACAGGCTTGCAAAGTCAAAACACACTCTTTACCAGCAAAATATTCCTGTTGGGGTTTAATCGCCAATACTATCCCAGTAAGCTGGCGGACACCGGCAAGTGCACCAAATAATAAAATGCCCACTAACCAGAACACCAGTGCATGGGCTACGTTTACCTGATAATTAACTGCCATAACCCATAACAGAAAACTGGCAATAGCCACACCCCAGCCCATACGTGTCAGGTTGACACGTATATTACGTGCACGCAAAGCTGTGTGCCCGTCAATAAGTGTAGGTGCAGGTGCCTCAGACCACAGCCACATGGTCCAGCATTCCTGTAAGTAAAGTACTGCTTCGGGACTGACTTTGTAAGGGTTGCAGGCGGTGCGCCGCTACTGCTACCCAGACAGCTTTCACATCTTCCGGAACAACATGTGCCCTTCCCTGTACCCATGCATATGCTTTTGCAGCCTGAACTACCGCCAATCCGGCACGCGGACTCAACCCGACTGCGAATGTACCCGGAGTACGCGTAGCTGCAACTAGCCGATAAATATAATCCGCCGCAGCTGTAGATAAATTTATTTTGGATACTTCTGCCTGCCATTGCTGTAATATTTCCGCATTGCATACTGCTTTAATGCGCGGCACAAACTGGCGACGCCCGCCAGAGATGTAGAGCTGTTTTTCTTCTTTTTCTGCCGGATAGCCAATACTCAGACACATCATAAACCGGTCCAGCTGCGATTCAGGTAAAGGGTAAGTACCCAGCTGTTCTGTCGGATTCTGGGTAGCAACTACAAGAAATGGTTTCGGCAGCGCATAGGTTTTACCATCCACAGATACTTGCCCCTCTTCCATAGCTTCGAGCAAAGCCGATTGCAGTTTGGGTGAAGCACGGTTAATTTCATCAGCCAGTAAAAAAGAATTGAAAACTGGTCCCGGATGAAAAATAAACTCGTTGGAATTTGGCTGGAATATACTGACACCCAGCAAATCAGCCGGTAACATATCGTTAGTAAATTGTACGCGCTGGTAATTTAATCCAAGTACCGCTGCCAGTGCATGTGCCAGTGTGGTTTTACCAACTCCGGGAACATCTTCAAGCAGAATATGCCCGCGTGCCAGTACACAGGTAACAATTTGTATCAGCAATTGTTGTTTGCCCAGAATAAGGGCATTGAGTTGTTTGAAAATCGGTTCGAGTTTTGGGTTCATATTTGGATACAGTAATAATAAAAAATCCGGCAGTGATATCGGGTTTGTTATCGCAGAATGTAACTACTGGACATAATTCTGTATTATTTATACAAAATTTATTTTTTACATATATTTTTGTAGCAATACATACGTATATAAATTGTTAAAATTAAATTTTATAACTAATATTAACACTATTCATGAGTATGTGTACATTACTCAATGCGAATATATTCCACCGTTAATATTTCAATATTTTCCACTCCGTCAGGGCCATGCAAACGCACTTCATCACCTTCATGTGCTTTTAATAAAGTACGCGCAAGCGGTGAAACCCAGGAAATTTTATTTCTACTGGTATCGATTTCATCTGTACCAACAATACGTACAGTCTGCTCCTGACCATTGCCGCGTAAAATAGTTACAGTAGCACTAAAAAAAATCTGATCACTGGGTTCACGTGCTTCCGGGTCAATAACCTGTGCAGCTTCCAGTCTTTTAGTTAGAAAGCGGATACGTCGGTCAATTTCACGCAACCTGCGTTTCCCATACAGATAATCACCATTTTCACTTCGGTCACCATTACCCGCTGCCCAGTTCACCACATTAACAATTTCAGGGCGTTCTTTATGAACAAGCTGATAAAGTTCATCCTGTAAAGCCTGATGGCCCGAAGGGGTAATATAATTAGGTGCAGTCTGGGGTGCTGACACATTACTCATAAACTGTCTCCATAATTGACACAAAAAGGCTGTCTGAAAACACAGACAGCCTGCATGATTCTTCCAGAATTCAGCGATTATTTACGCTGGGCATCTACAGCAGCCAAAGCCACCATATTTACTATACGGCGTACAGAAGCCATAGGAGTAACAATATGTACAGATTCATTCATACCCATCAGAATCGGGCCAATCGTTACGCCATGAGATGAAGTGCGTAATAGATTGTAACTGATATTCGCTGCTTCAACATTCGGCATTACCAGCAAGTTTGCTGCACCTTTTAGTTTGCAGTCCGGCATCAGTTTCTGACGCAGTTTTTCATCCAGTGCCAGATCACCCTGCATTTCACCATCCACGTTTAGCTCCGGAGCTGCCTCTTTAATTAAAGCAAGCGCTTCCTGCATTTTGGTGCTGCTTGGCTGATCGAGTGAACCGAAGTTTGAATTGGACAACAAAGCCACTTTTGGTTCTATACCAAAACGTTTCATTTCATCAACACACATCAGTGTATTAGCAGCAATCTGCTCTGCAGTCGGTTCCGGATTAACATAGGTATCAGCAATAAACATATTACCTGAGGTCATAATCAGTGCGTTCATAGCACAGGCATTCTGTTCAGGATTGTTATAGCCGATTACTTCTTCCAGAATATTGAAATGATCATGGAAGCGACCTACCGTGCCACACAGTAATGCATCTGCACTACCCATCCGCACCAGCATTGCACCAATCAGAGTAGAACTGCTAATCATCCGGCGCCGGGCCATTTCCTCGGTGACACCGTGACGTTTACGCAGCTCGTAATAAGCCTGCCAGTATTCACGGTAGCGAGGATCATCCTGATTATTAACAATCTCAAAATCCTTGCCTGGCTGTATAGTCAGACCCAGTTTTTTCGAACGTGCTTCAATTACTGCCGGCCGGCCAATCAGAATCGGGAAGGCCAGCTTGTGGTTAACAATGTGCTGCGTTGCATGCAGAACACGCTCATCCTCACCTTCACACAATACCACACGTTTCAGTTCTTTTTTCGCCTGAGAGAATACCGGTTTCATAAACAGGCTGGATTTATAGACAAACTGACTCAGTTTCTCTACATAGGCTTCCATGTCATCAATCGGACGGGTGGCCACACCGGAATCCATAGCTGCTTTGGCTACAGCAGGCGCCACTACAGCAATCAAACGAGGGTCAAATGGCTTCGGAATCAGATATTCACGTCCAAAAGAAAGCTCGGTATTGCCATAAGCAGCAGAGACTTCATCACTCAGCTCAGCTTTGGCCAGTTCAGCAATAGCATGCACACAGGCCAGCTTCATCTGCTCATTAATGGTAGTTGCACCTACGTCCAGTGCACCACGGAAAATAAACGGGAAGCATAGAACATTATTTACCTGATTCGGAAAATCAGAACGTCCGGTACCAATTACCGCATCCGGTCGTGCAGCTTTAGCTTCAGGCGGCCAGATTTCCGGAGTCGGATTAGCCATAGCCAGAATAATCGGATCTTTGGCCATAGTTTTGAGCATATCCACGCTCAACACATTCGGACCAGATAATCCGAGGAAAATATCTTTGTCATGAACAGCATCAGCAAGCTTACGCTGACCATTATCCGGTATAGCGAATAATTTTTTCGATTCCACCATGTTTTCTTCACGATTCTGGTAAATCACACCTTTTGAATCGCACACAGTGATATTTTCACGCTTCATACCTAGCGCAACCAGCAGCTCCAGACAGGCAATCGCTGCTGCACCGGCTCCGGAACATACTAGTTTAACCTGACTGATATCTTTACCAACAACTTCAAGACCATTTTTAATCGCTGCTGCAGTAATAATTGCTGTACCATGCTGATCATCATGGAATACCGGAATGTTGCAACGCTCACGCAGTTTTTTCTCAATATAAAAACATTCCGGTGCTTTAATATCTTCAAGGTTAATACCGCCGAATGTCGGCTCCAGTGAAGCAATAATATCTACCAGTTTGTCCGGATCAGTTTCATTAATTTCGATATCGAATACATCAATACCACCGAATTTTTTGAACAGTACTCCCTTACCTTCCATCACTGGTTTTCCGGCCAGAGCACCGATATTACCCAAACCCAGTACCGCTGTACCATTGGAAATAACTGCAACCAGATTACCGCGTGCAGTATATCTGTATGCATTCAGGGGATCACGGTGAATTTCCATACACGGTGCAGCCACACCCGGTGAATAGGCCAGTGACAAATCATATTGAGTAGCCAATGGTTTGGTAGGCGTAATTTGAATTTTACCGGGACGGGGTTCTTCGTGAAAATGTAATGCTGCTTCTTTGATTAATTCATCCATATCTTTTCTCAGTCTTAGGTTTTCAACACCAGTAAGCTGTTCTTGAAAGAGCACGCTAAAAAGTCACTTTTACCCGAGCAATTTACTAAATATGGTCAAGATAAAAGTTATTCACATTATAGCGTTAATTAACAAAATCATACACCGCTTTATTATCAGTATAATCAATTGCCATTCATTGTAAACATCCGGTTCTTGCGATTCTGCTGGATTTAAAACAACTATTCTTTAAACCGGAAAATACGTTTTCTTATTTTTATAAAACAACAGTCGGTATTTATTAAAATTATTTTTACCGGTTAATTTATATTCAGTCTGAATCATCATATTTCATACAATACAGCCTACTGATTAATTTATATAAACTCAGGAAATACAGTTCAGTTAAACTAATTAAAAAGAGAAATTATAGTTTTATAATCTGACCATATTATTCAGAATATAATTTATTTAAATGAAAACTATGCTATTAATCAGACAATGATTTCAGCAAATTTTAACTGATATATCAATAAACCGGCGCACCTGATATCTGAAACGCCGGCTTTTCTTTTAAATATCGAATTCAATATATTATATTTAAAGATTATAAAGTAAGTTCCATATGCATATTTAATAAGTTAAAAGTATTTGCCTGACCAGTGATTTCCTTAAAACCGGCTTGTAGATAAAGGTCTATTGCCGGCTTCAGACTGATATGAATTTCAACATAGAGTTTTTTTTTACACCCAGCTTTCTGGCTTTAGCTAGACAACCTCAATAAGCTTTTTATCAATGTGTATCCGCCCTTTTCAAGAACAGCCAGCTTCGGATTATCCAGTATCTGATAATCGCCACCTTCCATTTCAATTGGTCAGCCATGCTGCATTTAAATCACGTAAAGTGGGCTGATAGCGATCACTTAGCCTGAAATCTGTACACTGTCTGCCAAAGTTATGATACATCATTACATAAAATTCAGTATCGGCCAGCCATGGCGATGGGCATACTGCACCAGTTTCTCATCAGGATTAACGGCAACCGGATCAGTTACCAAATTGAGCAAAGGCAAATCATTATGCGAATCACTGTAAAAATACACTTTACTAAAATCTTCCAGCTGCTGTCCGCGCTGTGCTAGCCACTGCTGCAAGCGGGTAACTTTGCCTTCTTTAAAACTGGGCGTACCTGTATAGTGTCCGGTATAGTTACCATCTGCATCTGTTTCTAACTGCACGCCGATAATATGCTGAATACCAAACGCTTTTGCAATGGGTGCGATAATAAATTCATTAGTAGCAGACAAAAGCAGCATTTCATCACCGGCATCGCGATGACCTTGTACCAGCATTTTAGCCATAGTAGAAATATGCGGCACGATAAAATCGCGCATATACTCATTATGCATTTCATCCAACTCTGCGCGACTAAAGCGCGCGAGTGGTGCAAGCTGGAATTTCAGAAATTCATCAATATCCAGACAGCCATTCAGGTAATCCTGGTAGAATTTGTCATTTTTCATGTCAACAAACGATTTATCTACCAGCCCTTTTTGCATCAGATACTTCGGCCATTCATTATCTGAATCACAGTTAATCAGTGTGTGGTCAAGGTCAAAAATAGCCAGATTCATGCATTTTCCTGTTGTTTAAGTAACTGGCGCAATAATGTAAGAGTGATGCGTCGACCCTGCGCCAGTGAATAATCATTCAGGGTATTGAGCATCAGCAGCAAGCTATCCAGATCTCTGCGCCAGTGAGCCAGCAAATAGCGGATTACTTCTGCGTCAACCGGTATTTGCCGTGCGTGAGCCATGCCTACCAGAGCATTGAATTTTTCTTCATCACTTAATGGTTTGATTTCGTAGACAAGACAATAGGCCATGCGTGTACGTAAATCTTCACGGATCATTAGCTGCTGAGGGGGGATTGCTGAACTTAAAAGCAGATTACCGTGCCGGCTGTTGCGAAAATGGTTGAAGAGAGAAAATAGTTGCTGCTGTTCAGTGGCACTGAGTAATTCAATCTGGTCTACGGCAACACAATCCAGATCGAACAGCCAGTGTCCCAGGCCTTCTCTGGCTGCATCAACATATTCAGCTTTCAGCCCGCGTGACTGTGCTTGTGCCACCCATGCTTTGAGCAAGTGGCTTTTACCACTGCCTGCTTCCCCCCAGACAAAGATAAACGGGTCAGCCTGATGCTGTAACACATAAATCAGTTCCGCATTGGTATGGCCAAGAAATTTATCAAATCCGGGATAGCTACGATCGTCAAAGTCAAATATCAGTTGGTTCACTACAGTAGACCAGTTTGAAAGCTAGTGCGACCTTTGATTGTAGCTGTCTGCTTAGTTCATATCAAGCAGCATAACGATGGAATTTAACTGATGAATAAGGATTTTATATTTAGCGGAAGTGAAAACCGACAGATAAAATATTTACTCCGACGGTTCGGCGGCAAATACCTGTTTCCATAGTTTCTTCACTATCTGATAATATTCAAGTAAGGAAGCATCTATGGGCGTAGTGACTGCGTCACGAAGACGGGTGTTATGCTGTAGCTGTCGATAATAACGATACGCAGTACGGCTGCCTTCCGCCAGTTTAGTGTCAATCAGCCCCAGCTCAGCCGCAATACTGAGCAAAGCAATATTGCCATAATTTTGTAATAATTGCGGATACTGATGTGCAAAAGAAAGAATCAGATACTGCACAATGAATTCCACATCAACGACACCGCCGCGGGCATATTTCACGTTACTGTCAACTGGCGGATGTGTAGGGAACATTTTTTCACGCATGGCAATAATTTCTTTCCGAAGCTGTTCTGCATCACGCTGTCGACACAGTATCTCATTCCGTACAGCATCAAAGCGTCTGCCAACCACACTGTCTCCGGCAATAAAGCGGGCACGTGTTAAAGCCTGATGTTCCCATGTCCATGCACTTTCACGTTCATAGCGCTCATAAGCCTGTATATGTGTGACGGTAAAACCGGAATCTCCGTTCGGACGCAGACGTAAATCAATATCATAGAGCATACCGGCGCCAGTCGGAACAGTGAGCCAGCTGGTCAAGCGGCGTGCCAGTCGAGTATAAGTATCGACAGCATCCGGATGATTATCATCAAATACATAAACCAAATCCAGATCAGAAGTATAGCCCAGCTCTTTACCGCCTAATTTGCCATAACCAATCACGGCAAAATGTGCAGTATCAGTATGCCTGCGTGGTAACTCAGTCCACACTCTTGTAAGTGCAGCTTGAATAATCAGATCTGCTAAAGCGGAAAGCTGGTCGGATAAGGACTCAACTGTCCACAAACCAGCCAGATCCTGCACAGCCAGACGAAAAGTCCATGCATGCTGAAACCGGCGTAAAACATCCATCTGGGCTTCAACATCACCGTGACACTCATTAAGCTGATGCTCGAGTTCAATCGAGTGAGCTGCCCAATCAGTATCTATACGCATTAATTCATTGCTGAGCAGCTCATCCAGCAATACCGGATGCTGCTGCAGATAAGTAGCCACCCAGCTGCTCTGGCTCATTAAACCAGCCAGTTTTTCCAGAGCCTCAGGATGCTCATGCATAAATGCCAGATAAGAGCTGCGCCGGCCGATGGCCTCAAGAAAATCCAGTAAACGGGCTAAAGTGACATCTGCTTGCGGACATTTTGCGGCAATACTAAGCACTGACGGTATGATTTCGTCAAAGCGCTGTTGCGCAGTGGACGATAACTGGCGGTACTGACTACCATGATGCAGTTGTTGCAGACGCTGCAATACATTTTTCGCATCAAACCCGTGCGCAGTCAGCAAAGCGATTTTTTCTTTGTTGTCACTTTCATCCTGCCATACACGCAGCATATCCGGATCGTTTACTTTGGCTTTGTCTTCCGGTTCAGTAAATATTGCTTCGAAAATCTGGTGCACAGCCTGTCTGTGCTGATTCAGGGCAGCCAGATAATCTTTATAGTCGCTGTAACCCATACTTTGTGCCAGCATTTGCTGTTGCTTTTCACCAGTTGGTAACATCTGGGTTTGCTGGTCATCCCAGTATTGCAGCCGGTGTTCGGTATCCCGCAAAAAATAATAGGCTTTCAGTAATGTATCGACACTATCCTGCGACAGCATTCCGTGCTGAAGCAAAGCATGCAGCGTTTCCTGTGTACCTTTTAATTGCAGGCTGCGTACCTGTCCGCCCCGTATTAACTGGAATATCTGGGCAACAAATTCCACCTCGCGGATACCACCGGCACCAAGCTTGATATTATCGGCCATACCTTTACGGGTGACTTCACGCTGTATCTGCCGGTGCAGGTTACGCATGCTGTCATATGCATTAAAATCCAGATATTTGCGATACACAAAAGGTCGTACCAGTGCAGCAATATTATTCGGATAGTCAGTGACCAGACGCGCCTTTGTCCATGCATAACGCTCCCACTCCCGTCCCTGCTGAATCAGATAATGCTCCAGTGCGGTTTCATTGATTACCAGTGCTCCGGAATCACCATCGGGACGCAAACGCATATCAACCCGAAATACCTGACCATCTCCGGTAATATCATTTAACAGAGCAATGATTTTCTGTCCGACTTTTGTAAAAAATTCCTGATTGCTCTTCTGTCGTTTACCATCAGTATCTCCGGCTTCCGGAAACACAAAAATTAAATCAATATCAGACGATACATTCAGCTCATAGCCACCCATTTTCCCCATACCTACAATACTAAGGCGTTGCTTATCCCCGCTATACTGACCGACTGGCTGTCCGTACAAACCAGCATAGTAGGCATGTGCATACTGCTCAGCAATATTTATAGCGAAATCCGCCAGATGGGTAATAGTTACAGTGACTTCATTTAAATCGCTTACCCGCGCCAAATCACGAGCCATAATATGTGCCATTACATAACGGCGCAGCAGGCGTAACTGGCGTGCCAGTTCATCTTCATTTTCACTGCTCTGTAATTGCGCCCAGTCAGCGAAATTCCGGAAATCATCAATGGTCAGTTGCCGTTCCAGCCAAGGATAAAGTTTGTCTGTATTAAGTAACTGATTATCCAGTAAACGGCTTAGAAACAATGAATACGGACGTGCTGCTGCAAGAATTTGTTCGGGAGTCATAATGGCATTAATAAGAAAATGAATGCATGGTTTATCATACCGTCTGAAACTAATACTGTGAATCAGTAAATCAGAGACAATAACATGCAATATTTCAGTAAGAAGCTGAATATTGCCGGAAATAAAAAAGGAAGTTTGCGCTTTCAGCGAAACTTCCTTTTTTCAGATTTAATTATCCAATGATGTAACTAATTAGTGATGATGGTGATCATGCGCTCCATGTACATGACCATGTTCCAGCTCCTCAGCCGTAGCAGGGCGAATGTCTTTTACTGTTGCTTTAAAACGAATGCACTGTCCAGCCAACGGATGATTACCATCGACTACAGCTTTACCATCTGCTACATCGGTAATACGATAAACCATTACATCACCAGTTTCCGGGTCATCTGCTTCAAACATCATGCCCACTTCTACTTCAACCGGAAACACATCCAATGGTTCAATACGAATCAGATCTTCATCCTGTTCGCCAAATGCATCATCTGGTGCCAGTTTTACATCTACTACATCGCCAACCGTCTTATCATGTAACTGTTCTTCAACCAACGGGAAAATACCGTCATAGCCACCATGCAAATAGCTAATCGGTTCTTCAGTTTTATCGATCAGCTGGTTATCAGCATTGAACATTTCATAGTCCAGTGTCACAACAGAATTTTTGGCGATTTTCATAATTTTTTTCCATAATCAAGCTGCACAGGCAGCAAACAATTTGTATTTTAACATGTAATGGTGCAAACCACATGACGTTACAGACTGCTATTGCAGACTATCCAGCCGTGCCATCATTCCTGCAAGAATACTTTTACCTTCCGACTGACTAACAATGGGTTCACTGCCCTTACGTCCCAGCAAACGAATATCTTCGCCCGGCATTTCATCAATAAAACGGCTGGGTTCATGAAATTCCCAGGAACCGGCACGTTTGCGTTTATGACAATGTGTAAGAGTAAGAGTTTGCCGCGCACGAGTGATACCCACATACATCAGCCGGCGTTCCTCATCAATATTGCCTTCTTCGATACTGTCAGCATGCGGAAATACTCCTTCTTCACAGCCTACCAGAAACACATGCGGATACTCCAGACCTTTAGACGCATGCAGAGTGGACATACTCACCATATCTGCATCTTCATCTTCTTTACCATCAAGCAATGTCATTAGTGCTATAGTCTGGGCTATTTCCAGAATATTCCGGCCATCTTCTTCACTTTTTTTGCCTATCCAGCTGAGCAAATCCTGCACATTGCGCCATTTAATTTCTCCGGCCCGTCCTTCCTCTGTATTGAGCAAATGTGTTTCATAAGCTATATCGGCAAGCAAACTGTGCAACAATTGTCCGGCATCTTCCACAGTAGCACGTGCCTGATAATCAGCCAGCAAAGCCATAAACTGCTGTAACGGTTCACGGCTTTTTGCTGACAACTCTGCCAGCGCATCCATACTGCGTGCAGCTTCAAATAAACTGCATTGTGCTACTTTGGCATAATTATTCAGCTTAGCCAGTGTGGTTTCACCTACTCCTCGCCGTGGTGTCGTTACTGCGCGCAGAAATGCCGGATCATCGTCCGGATTAGCAAGTAAACGAACATAAGCCAGTACATCTTTGATTTCGGCCTTATCAAAAAAACTTTGTCCGCCTGAAAGTCTGTATGGAATTCTCCGGCTACGCAATGCCTCTTCAAAAACTCTCGCCTGATGATTACCCCGATATAAAATCGCAAAATCCCGGTAATGTACGGCATCACCACCAATCAATTTTTGATGAGCAATTCTGCTGACGACTACATCAGCTTCGTGAGCCTCATTTTTACAGGCAATAACATCAATCATGTCACCCAACCCGTATTCACTCCATAATGTTTTAGCAAAAAGTTTGGGATTATGGGCAATCACCTGATTGGCTACACGCAGAATACGTGCAGTAGAACGATAATTTTGCTCCAGTTTAATAATCTTTAAATCCGGATAATCTTGTTGCAGCAGACGCAGATTTTCCATATTGGCACCACGCCAGGCATAAATACTCTGATCATCATCACCTACGGCAGTAAACTTACCTTCTGCACCGGTAAGCAGACGCATCAGCGCATACTGACAGGTATTGGTATCCTGACACTCATCTACCAGCAGATAACGCAAACGAAGCTGCCACTTATAGCGAATATCTGCCTGTGACTGGAGCAGCTCAACCGGTATCCGGATTAGATCATCAAAATCTACTGCCTGATAGCTGGTCAGAGTATCCTGATAAGAGGCATATAACTGTCCCATCTGACGTGTCCATGTATCATCAGCCTGCCGAATAACAGCTTCTGGAGAAAGCAGGCTATTTTTCCACAGTGAAATCTGATGCTGGGCTTTAAACACCATTTCCCTACCGGTGCTGCCCAGTAATTCACTGATGATTTTGCCCGCATCGGCACTGTCGAGAATAGAAAATTGTTTTTTATATCCCGCAGCTGCTGCTTCCTCACGCAAAAAGCGCATACCCAGCGAATGAAAAGTACATATAGTTAAACCGCGGGTTTGCGGTTTACTTAATAAATGACCAACACGCTCCTGCATTTCCCGTGCCGCTTTATTAGTAAAAGTAATTGCAGCTATCTGCTGGGCAGGATAGTGTGCTTGTGTAATCAGGTAAGCAATTTTTTCAGTAATAACACGCGTTTTACCACTGCCGGCACCAGCCAGCACCAGTAATGGTCCATCAAGATAGTGAATAGCTTCGTGTTGTTGCGGATTCAGATTTAACATGGTTTTATTGATGTTTCCGGCAAAAACACAACCGTACTGTTTATCAGGCCGGCTTCTGGTCAGCCGGATATCTTACAATTGCCAGTCTATCGGGCTTATTCCGTGCTCCTGCAGATATGCATTAGCCCGTGAAAAATGCCTGCATCCGAAAAAACCACGGTATGCAGATAAAGGAGACGGATGAGGTGCAGTTAATACCAGATGTTTTTTCCGGTCAATCATAGCACCTTTTTTTTGTGCATGGCTGCCCCAAAGCATAAATACAATATGTTCACGTTCAGCATTCAAGACAGCAATCACATGGTCGGTAAAAGTTTCCCAGCCCAGCTCTGCATGTGAATGTGCCTGACCGGCGCGCACGGTTAAAACGGTATTAAGCAACAATACACCTTGCTCTGCCCAGTGCTGCAAATAGCCATGCTGCGGAATACGAAAGCCGGGTATATCTTCAGCCAGTTCTTTATATATATTGACTAGTGAAGGAGGAATGGCTACACCTTGCCGTACAGAAAAAGACAAACCATGCGCCTGCTGCGGACCATGATAAGGATCCTGACCAAGAATAACCACTTTTACCTGAGCAAATTCAGTTGCCTTAAACGCATTGAACACATCTTGCGCCGGCGGATAAATCACCTTACCGGCCAGCCTTTCAGCACGTACTGTTTCCAGAATATGCTGAAAATATGGTTGCTGTTTTTCTGCACCAATTGCCTGATGCCATGTCTGCATTAGAACTTCCCCTGTCTGATAAAAAGGCAATTTATACCTTGCAATCGGCCTTATACCCGTCAAGCTGCCAATTTTAGCATAGCGGGAAAACTACTAATCATGCCTTATACGCCAGAAATGTGCTAACGGACCATACCCATGTCCCAGATGCCAGTGTTGCCCTGCCTCAATCGCACCATGTACATAACTTTTGGCAGCCGCGACTGTATTGGCCAGATTTTCATGCTGTGGTCGCAAGGCGGCTATCGCAGCTGAAAGAGTACAGCCGGTACCATGAGTATGTGAAGTATGAATCCGGAGACTTTTAAAACATACCGGTTCATTATCCCGTTCCATCAGCCAGTCTGCAGCATCTTCAGAATTATTACGGTGCCCGCCTTTTACCAGTACTGCATGACAGCCTTCATCCAGTAAAATCTGTCCCTGTTCCAGCATTTCTTGATCCGTAGTGGCTATCGGCTTATGTGTCATGATAGACAGTTCAAAAAGATTAGGTGTCAGTATATCAGCCAGCGGCATCAGCAATTGCTTCATTGTCTGCACAGTATTTTCTATCGACAAAGCTGAACCGGAAGTAGCCACCATAACCGGATCCAGTACAGTAAAAGGCAGATGATATTGTTGCAGTGATTGAGCAACCGTACGGATGCTGTCAATATCAGCCAGCATACCGATTTTGACCGCATCAATACGAATATCAGACATCACTGCCGCACACTGAGCCTCTATCATATCCGGCGTTACTACCATAACCTGCTGTACGCCAAAAGTATTCTGTGCAGTGATGGCTGTAATCACACTGGTACCATATGCGCCCAGCGCAGCAAAAGTTTTTAAGTCCGCCTGAATACCTGCTCCGCCACTGGAATCAGATCCGGCAATAGTTAAAGCACGGGGGTAAGGCTTGGCGAGCGCCATAAGCATCTCCCTGAAAATTTTTATTTGTCAACGAATTAACTTATATATACTTCCAGAAAAAAAAACAAGCCCGTATAAATATCCGCAAAATATGCCTATTGACTATTTGTAAAGAAAAAACCACATAAAAATATAATATTTTCAATTAAAAACAGAAATTTAATTCAAATTTTCAATCAGCAAAAATATGTTCTGCTGCCGGAAAAGTTCTTGCTTTTACTTCGCGAACATAGGCACTGACAGCTGCCTGAATACTATCCTGATCCTGCATAAAATTTTTGACAAATTTAGCTGTTTTACCCGGATAAATACCCAGCATATCATGCATTACCAAAACTTGTCCGTCACAGTCGACACCTGCACCAATACCGATTGTCGGGCAGCTAAGTGCTGCTGTCACCTCTGCTGCCAGCCGGCCGGGTACACACTCCATTAATACCATATCAGCACCAGCCTGTGCATGAGCCTGAGCATCGGCCATTAATTGTGCCGCGGCTTCACCACGACCTTGTACTTTATAGCCACCGAGTGTATGAACGGATTGCGGCGTAAGACCGATATGTGCACATACCGGAATACCTCGCTGCTGTAAAAACTGTGTGGTTTCTGCTATCCATGCACCCCCTTCCAGTTTCACCATATGTGCACCGGCAACCATCAGGCGTACTGCAGCAGCAAAAGCCTGTTCTTTGCTTTGCTGATAGGCACCGAAAGGCAGATCAGCCAGAATCATTGCCTGTTGATTACCTCGTGCTACAGCAGCCGTGTGATAACAGATATCATCAACACTAACCGGTATAGTAGATGTTTGCCCTTGTACCGCCATACCAAGCGAATCACCAATCAGCAATATATCAACACCGGCATCGCTCATCAGACGGGCAAAACTGGCATCATAACAAGTCAGCATGGCAATTTTTTCACCGGCTGCCTTCATTTTCCTTAAAGTATGAATAGTATGCATATACAGATAAATCCGCTATTTATGTTTTATCAGAAAATACTGCCGGAAATAACAGCTTATTTATTTTTAACCTG
Organism: Snodgrassella sp. W8135; assembly: GCF_016101225.1. NCBI lineage: Bacteria > Pseudomonadati > Pseudomonadota > Betaproteobacteria > Neisseriales > Neisseriaceae > Snodgrassella > Snodgrassella sp. W8135. The sequence goes on along the minus strand of NZ_JACFQX010000003.1, from coordinate 210,998 downwards.
CATTCCGGCTAAAGAAACCCAAATTTGTTACAACAAATATCCGGCTAGTTGTAATGACCGGCAAAATACCACAGACTACAGCCAAACCAGAACAGATTAACAAATATTTTGCCATCCTTTATTCCCATCTGACCGGAATATCTTTAAAATTATTTATCTAATATGGATATATCCAATGTTGGTACTAAACCAGTAATTTCATCCTCGGTAATGCTGGGAAAATACGTATCTGAATTTTGCAATTCCATATACAAAAACTGTACTTTTTTCTATAAAAAGTACAGTTTGTAAGTCTGAAATCCATCGCAAAGAGAAAATAAATACCAAATTAACAGAATAATGTCATTGATATTTTTTTACTCAAATTAAACAGCATAAAATGCCGATATAGCTAATTTACGACAAATCAGATTGACTGAAATATCCACGCAGACAACGGAAATAATTATTTCACCAAACAATTTTAAATAACTATTCGCTTAAATTGAGATAATTACGGCTGCCCTGCATATTGGCAATGGTATTGAGCAACAGTTCAAAATGATCGTCATTACCAAGAAAATCCAGTTCATTAGTATTAGCAATCAATAGCGGAGCATGCTGATATAAATGGAAAAACCGGCGATACTCAGCGTGAATCTGCTGTAAATAACCAGCCGGAAACAGATTAACCATTCCGTCATCCCGCTGACGCAAACGCTTATCAAGCAACTCGTCATCAGCTTCCAGATAAATCACCAGATCCGGAACCGGAAATTTCGGCATTACTTTTTGCTTAATCTGCCAGTACAGAGTCTGTTCCTCTTCACGCAAAATTACCGGCACATATATCTGATCCTTCTCAAGCAGAAAATCAGCAATAACCCGCGAGCGTCGCTCATCCTCTGCATAAATCACATTTATTGCCTCGCAACGACGCATTAAAAAATGCATCTCTGTGGCTAGCCCGTGATTAGTCGCATTCAGATAAAATTTTTCCAGAAACGGATTGCTTTCCGGAATTTCCGACAGCAGCAGAGCATCAAAATATTGTGCCAGACGGCGGCTTAAAGCTGATTTTCCACTGCCAATAGATCCTTCTACGACAATGTAGCGATAATCCATACTCCCTGCTCCCCTGTTTTTATTCCTGTTCGTCAGTAATTTCAGTAATTATAGTTACTGCATCCGGCTGTTTCTTTAATAATGCCGCGGCCACCACAGAAGCACTGTCATGAGTACCAATTACATAATAAGGCGCAATTGCAGCCAGCGGTGCCATTACAAAAGCACGTTCACACGCACGCGGGTGCGGCAGTGTCAGATCCGCATCATTAATATCCTGATGATCATAATCAATTATATCCAGATCAATCACTCGCGGTCCGTTTGGAACCTCACGTACCCGTCCCAGTCGGTTTTCCAGATCCAATAAAGAATTTAATAGTTCATGAGCACTTAAAGTGGTATGAACCAGAACAACAGCATTGACAAAATCCGGCTGGTCAGTCATTCCTACCGGCTTAGTAATATAAAGTGGTGAAATTGCCTTGACCCGAACCCCTTTAATCTGATTCAAATCTGTCAGAGCTGTTTCAACCTGTTTACGTGGATTATCAAGATTAGCCCCTAAAGCAATTACCGCTGTAACTAAATTCATGCTTCCTCCTGCTTAGGTTTGTTAGTGCGTCTGTTACGGTATCTTTTTTGTCTTGTTGAATTTTTTTCTGATTGCGAAGCAGTACGAATTAATTGCTCACGCTCTACATCTGAACCATGCTGAAAAGCCTGCCACCACTGAACTGTCTCCTGTGATAATTCGCCCAGACTGGCACGCAGACACATAAAATCAAAAGCAGCACGAAAACGCGGCTGTCCGAGTAAGCGGTAAGGACGCGCCCCGCGCATAATTTCAAACTGCGGTTGCAAACTCCAGATTTCACGCATGGTTACACTGTATCGCTGCGGCACACCCCAGTTTTTATCTACATGCTGACGTTCTGAAGTAATCGCCGCATTCATCGCTGCACTGGAGCGCATACCACTATTCAGTTCCCGCTGCCATACTGTTCTTATATGCGGCCATAATACAGCTGCCAGTACAAAGCCCATAGATACAGATTTATCTGCCCGCAGGCGTTCGTCAGTATTGTGCAGAGCCAGTGCGACAATATTATCATTACTTTCGCCGCCCGGCATTAATGCATCAAGTAGCGGATGAATATCTTTCAGACCAAGATTATTCATCTGGCGCAGACATGCCTGTGCATAACCACTGAACAATATTTTCAGCACTTCATCAAACAGCCGAGCCGGCGGTTCCCGCTTTAACAACTGCGCACATTCAGCTATCGGTTTAGATGTATGTTTATCTACGGTAAAGCCAAGTTTGCCAGATAATCTGGCTGCCCGTAGCATGCGCACCGGATCCTCCTGATAGCGCTCAGCCGGATTACCTATCATTACCAGACGCCGGTTAAGTATGTCTTCAACGCCATGATGAAAATCCAGAACTACCTGCTGTTTCGGATCATAGTATAGAGCGTTGGCAGTAAAGTCCCGGCGCATTGCATCCTGTTCAAGCGTACCGAAACTGACATCCTTCATAATCCGGCCTAGCTCATTATGGCTGTTGACTGCCCCGCCCCGAAAAGTTGTTACCTCGATAGTTTCCGGACCAACCATAACATGCACAATCGGAAAACGCCTGCCGATAATGCGGCTGCGCCGGAAAAGTTTATGTATCTGTTCGGGTGTAGCATCTGTTGCCACATCGAAATCTTTAGGTGTCACACCAAGCAATAAATCACGCACAGCACCACCTACCACATAAGCCTGATAACCCTCCTTCTGCAAGCGGGTGATAACCTTTTCCGCTGCAAAACTCAGATCATCTGCCTGAATATGGTGTTGTGCCAATGAGATTTCCCGCCTTTTGCCACGCCGGGCAGACTTTCTCGGCAAAACCTTGTGTAACCACTTTGTTAGCATAAATAATACAAAAGCTTGTGAAAAAATACTCGCGTGCCGCAGCAACCACGACCGATAAAGTACTATAGTATAACCTATCTATCCGTATCTCATCATTCCTCACCGCACGGACAAGTGCAATCTGCCGGCATTTTCTTCACTACCACTGCCTACTTTGTATATAATACACCCGTTTCTGAACTCATCATGTAAGAAGAAACCGATATGTATAATTATCAGTCTGACACTACCCAGTTTCTGAATGAATTTCTAACTAAGCACCCAGAAGAAGCACAAGCACAAATCGAACATCGCGGCATGCTATGGGATGTACAGCTCAATCCGGAAGATGAAGCAAACTTTGCTGCCGCCAAATTGCCGAAAAAAGGTTATACCTATCTGACTGAATAATCCCTATTTAACCCGTTATGAGCCAGAACGGTTGTCTGAATACCCCGGAGCTGAGGCAATATCTTGCCGGAATAAACCCTGCAGAAGCGCCACTACTGGCACAGCTGCGTGCTGAAACGGCACGGCATCGCAAGGGTAATATGAGTATCGCACCGGAACAGGCTCAATTAATGGTATGGCTTGCACGGATGATTCAGGCTCGCAACTATCTGGAAATTGGTGTTTTTACTGGTTACAGTAGTACAGCTATGGCAATGGCACTGCCGGAAGACGGACATATCACTGCCTGTGATATTAACGTAACCTATACCGATATTGCCCGCCGCTACTGGCAAGAGGCTAATGTCAGCCATAAAATCCAGCTGTATCTGCAGCCGGCAATAATAACCCTCGATAAACTGATTACCAATAATCAAAACAATTATTACGATATTGCTCTGATAGACGCAGATAAGATACCCACCCCTCAATATTTTGAGCGCTGCCTGCAATTGATTCGTCCCGGCGGTATTATCGCCATTGATAATGTCTTATTGCACGGTCGTGTTGCACAGACAGCCAATGCTAATGAATCAGAAAGTGTTCATATTATGCGTCAGTTCAATGCCAGCTTGATAAACGATACGCGGATAATTCCGTTAACCATACCACTTGGTGATGGTTTAACACTTATTCAGAAAAGATAATAATAAACAACCGGAGGAGAAAAATACATGAATTCACGTTTAAATCAATACCATTTTAGCCTAATCCTGATAGTTACATTTTGTATCAGTGCTTGCAGTAACCTACCATCCTCCTCTGTTGTGACTAGCACTTCTTCTGCAGAAGAAGTACACACAAATAGTAACCAATCTACTGAACAGCTTGGCCAGATTCAGGCGCAGCTGAATGCTTTACAGATACAGATCAATGGTCTGCAAAACCAGATGAATGATATTCGTCAGCAACAAGATACATTATCGCGCTACCTGAATGTACGCACTCCGGTCAGTCACACTACTCCGGCTAAAGCTTCCGCCACTAATGATAATACCAGCGAAGCACGCCGGCTATATAATGCCGGTCTTTATAGCCAAAGCATTCGTCTGCTGAAAAACGCTGATAGTGGTGGCAATGGCAGTGCCCAGGCACAAGAGCGCATGTGGCTACTGCTGCAAAATCATTCCCGTTTGAATAATTGTGAATCGGTAATTAATATCGGCAAGCGCTTTAACAGCCTTTATCCGCAAAACAGTCAAAGTGCCAACGCTCTTTATCTGGTGGCACAATGTCAGACTCATTTACAGCAGCAGGATATTTCCCGCCTTACTTATCAGCACATTATCAGTAGTTATCCCAACAGTAATGCCGCTGTTAAAGCCAGGCATCAGTTAAAAAACCTGTTACCAATCAAAAAAGGAACTCGATGAACACTCCGCAAATCGGCATTATTATGGGTAGCAATAGTGACTATCCGATTATGCAGCAGGCAGAGCAGTTTCTGCAGCAATTCAGTATTCCTTATGAAATACAGGTTGTATCCGCACACCGTACTCCGGATTTAATGTTTGAATACGCTGAAACCGCCCGTTCCCGAGGCTTGAAAGCGATTATAGCCGGCGCCGGAGGGGCTGCTCATCTGCCGGGCATGGTTGCTGCCAAAACCACCATTCCTGTTCTGGGCGTACCTGTACCAAGTAAATATTTGCGCGGTGAAGATTCACTACTGTCTATTGTCCAAATGCCTAAAGGCGTACCAGTAGCCACTTTTGCTATTGGTGAAGCTGGTGCAGCCAATGCTGCTTTATTTGCCATTTCCATGCTGGCCAATGACAATCCGCAGCTGGCACAAAAACTGGCAGAATTTCGTGAAAGCCAGAAACAAAGTGTTCTGGATATGAATTTACCCAGCATTTCAGCCTGATTACTACTTAATTCAGACATATTTGCTGCATAAATATACTGAATAATATCATTATGCTATTGATATTAATTGTATTCAAATAAGAAAGAAAATTGACTATTATCCTCAGTAGCATGAGCATATTTACATGACTAGAATTAGCTCCAGAAAGCAATATCAGTTTTTTAGTTATCAACTTAATCTAAAGAATTTCTGCTAAATAACTGAAAGTAGAATACAATTTAAAATTAAAAATAAAATTCCAGCTTTCTTATTATTGCCAACAACAAGTACTAAAAATATTCATTCTAAATTAAATATTCCATTTGAATTACAATCAGAATTGGACTGATTTAAGATTCAGTTTAACAATAAATTAAGCTAAAAAATTAGTAAATTCATTTATTTATTACAACCAGACAGGATTTGGATATTAAACAAATAAAACCTATAAATATGTTTATATCATTTATTATATTTGATACCCATAATAAATAAATTATTACAATTTATTTACTGAATAAAAAACGGATACTGCTCTTATATTAGCAGTATCCGTTTTTTATAACAAAATATTATTTTTCTGTTCGCAAATCCTTACGCAAAATTTTTCCTACAGCAGATTTGGGCAGTTCTGAGCAAAACTCTATATCTTTTGGCACTTTATAGCCGGTCAGATTCTGGCGGCAATAGGCAATAATTTGTTCACGAGTCAGATTCGGATCTCGTTTTACTACAAATAACTTGATTGCTTCGCCTGATTTTTCATTAGGTACACCGATACAAGCTACTTCCAGCACCTCAGGCATAGCGGCTACAACCTCTTCTACCTCATTCGGATATACATTAAAACCCGATACCAGAATCATATCTTTTTTGCGATCTACCAGCTTTACATAACCTTTAGCATCAATTTCAGCCATATCACCGGTAGCCACAAAACCACGGCTATCAAGAACTTTAGCTGTTTCTTCTGGTCGGTTCCAGTAGCCTTTCATTACTTGCGGCCCCTGAACCCATAATTCGCCTACTTCACCAACCCCGAGAACCTTGCCGTTATCATCACGGATTTCAATATCTGTATTCGACACCGGCAAACCGGCAGTACCCGTATATTCAGGATTATTCAGCGGATTAGCGCACACGCCGGGGCTGGCCTCAGTTAAACCATAAGCATCAATAATGGGCACACCCGTGATGGCTTTCCATTCCTGCGCCACCATTTTCTGAGTTGCCATTCCTCCACCCAGCACAAGCTTCCAGGTTGAAAAATCAATCGTTTTAAATTTTTCATTATGAATCAGTGCATTAAATAGAGTATTAACGCCACTCATTACCGTTACCCGATTGTTTTTCAGAACTTTAACCAAAGCTTTGATATCACGCGGGTTGGTAATCAGAATATTTTTGGAACCGGCATTAGCAAAAATCATAATATTCACAGTAAGTGAAAAAATATGATATAGCGGCAATGGTGTTACTACTACTTCCTGTCCGGGCACCAGATTTGCTTTAATCCATTCTGATGCCTGCTGCATATTGGCTACAATATTACCATGCGTCAGCATTGCGCCCTTGGACATACCGGTTGTCCCGCCGGTATATTGCAACAAAGCCAAATCTTCCAGCTCAAGCGGTACCGGAGTAAAACGTTGTTTTTTCCCTAATTCCAGAGCCTGCAGAAAAGTAACTGCCCCCTCAATCTGAAAAGGCTTCACCATTTTTTTGACTTTGCGCAGCATGAAGTTCACTACAGTACCCTTCAGCCAGCCAAGCATATCGCCCATACTGACCACTATCACCTGCCTGATTGCAGTCTGCTCCAGAACCTGAGCCACTGTATGCGCAAAATTTTCCAGTACAATAATCGCAGTTGCACCGGAATCAATCAACTGATGTGCTAATTCCCTCGGCGTATACAGAGGATTGACGTTCACAACTACGCCGCCAGCCTGTAACACCCCGAATACCGCAATCGGATACTGCAATACATTAGGCATCATAATTGCTACCCGCTCACCTTTTTGCAGATTCAATACATTCTGCAAATATGAGGTGAACTGATTTACAAAAGTAGCAGTTTGAGTATACGTGAGTGTAGTACCCATATTGGAAAAGCTTGGCTGCGGACCGAATTTCTTCACACTGGTGTCAAGAACGTCAATAATTGACGAATATGCACGCACATCTACTTCTGCCCGCACCCCTTCCTGATAACTTTGTAACCAGATTTTTTCCATTATCTTTTTCCTCTGCAACAATGCGTCTAATTTAAAGTGAAGTAAGGAAATATCAGTCAAAACAGACTGCAAAGAAAACATCAAATCAGAACATCAGCATTGTCTGCAAGATGACTGACTGTAGCCAGCCAGTCTGTTGATATAAGTGATTAAATTAATTATTTTGAATACTATGACTATCGGTATCTCTGATAATACCACCACCCAGACACACAGCGCCAGCATACAGTACAGCAGACTGACCGGGTGTCACTGCCCATTGTGGTTCATCAAACACCAGTTCCGCGCAATCATCAGCCAGATAACGCAATTGAGCCGCCGCATCAGGCATGCGATAACGTGTTTTCACGCCATAGCGCCCTTCTGCCGGACGGTCTGGTGTCGTAAAACTTAAATCATGCATAATCAGGCTGCGACTGAACAACAGTGGATGATCATGTCCCTGTACAACCAGAAGCTCATTATCCGACAAATTTTTTCCGGCAACAAACCATGGCTCACCGTCGCCACCAATACCCAAACCTTTGCGCTGCCCCAGTGTGTAATACATCAGTCCTTCATGCTCACCTACAATTTTACCTTCCGGTGTCACCATTGCTCCCGGATTAGTAGGCAGATAACGCTGTAAAAATTGTCTGAACGGTCGTTCACCAATAAAGCAGATTCCGGTACTGTCTTTTTTTCCGGCTGTGGGTAGCTGAGCCCGTTCCGCCAGCCGGCGTACTTCAGATTTTTCCAGATCACCCAGCGGAAACAATGCACGCTGTAATTGGTATGGTTGCAGTCGATACAGAAAATAGCTTTGGTCTTTATTCTGATCCAGCCCCTTGAGCAGATAATGTACGCCATCGCGTACATCCTTACGTGCATAATGTCCTGTTGCAATCAGATCTGCACCACCGTTCAGCGCATGTTCCAGAAAACATTTGAATTTAATTTCTGCATTACACAATACATCAGGATTGGGTGTGCGACCAGCCTGATACTCCTGAAGAAAATATGCAAAGACATTATCTTTATACTGACCTGCAAAATTAACAATATCAATATCCATATCAATCAGATCAGCCACTGCTACTGCATCCAGTGAATCCTGCTTGATAGAACAATATTCGTCATCGTTATCGTCTTCCCAGTTTTGCATGAAGACACCGCGCACATCATAACCGCCCTGCTTGAGCAGCCAGGCTGTAACCGATGAATCCACTCCACCGGACATGCCAACAACAATACGTTGTGATAAATTTGCTTTTGTATTCATTTACATTCATCCAAAACCGGCGCAGATTGTGCCACAGGCAGAACACAGCAGCAACCTGCCGGCATAATTAATTGTGTATCAAACTTACACAAAAAAACCATAAATACACAATTTACATCCATAATCAGCTTTTTATTTACACAAAAAAAATTTTTACTCAATACTATTAGCCTAAATAACACAGACTGCCGGTACTGTAATATCTGTCTGTAGACAAATAATCACAAGACCGGCAGCCTGTGTAAATGCAAATCAAACTCAGTTCTGACGCAGACGGCGCAATACCTCATCGCGCCCTAATAAAGCCAGCACCTGATCAATCGACGGGGTTTTTCCTGTACCACATACAGCCAGACGTAAAGGCATACCCAATTTACCCATTTTAATATTTTCTGCTTCACAAAATGGTGCAAAAAGAGCGTGAATACTTTCCGCATCCCAGTGTGATAACTGTTCAAGCAGGGCTGCAAAGCGCTGCATACGTGCCGGAGCATCAGCATCCCAGTGTTTAGCTACTTCCTTTTCTCCAGGAGTGGCTTTAGCATAAAAATATCTGCATTCTTCAGCTAGCTGATTTAAATCCTGAGCACGTTCCTTAACCAGTGCTATCACTTCAGCCAAATCCGGCTGCTCAGTCACTTCAATGCCCTGCTGTGCCAGACGCGGGCGCACCAGCTCAGCCAGACGGGAATTATCACTGGCTTTAATATGCTGCGCATTCAGCCACAACAGCTTTTCATGATCAAAACGGCTGGCTGAAGGGCTGACATCTTTTAAATCAAACCATTCAACAAACTGTTCCATCGTGAAGAATTCATCATCACCATGTCCCCAGCCGAGTCGTGCCAGATAATTCAGTAAAGCTTCCGGTAAAATACCTTGCCGGTCATAATCAACCACACTAACTGCATCACGGCGCTTACTCATTTTTGCGCCTTTTTCATTCAGAATCATCGGCAAATGAGCATATTGAGGCAAAGCTGCACCCATAGCCAAAAGAATATTAATCTGTTTAGGTGTATTGTTGACATGGTCATCACCACGAATAACCTGCGTAATACCCATATCATAATCATCTACAACTACACAGAAATTATAGGTAGGCGTACCATCGGCACGCGCAATAATCAGATCATCCAGATCCTGATTGGCAATGGCAATATGACCTTTAACCAAATCATCCCATGCCGTTTCACCAGTTAGCGGCATTTTAAAACGTACAACCGGCTGAACACCTTCGGGTACAGGCAGCAGTGTTTTGCCTTCATCCGGCCGCCAGCGGCGGTCATACCAGAAGTGTTCACCACGTGCCTCAGCTTCCTGCCGCATTGCTTCCAGTTCTTCACGGCTGGTATAGTCATAATAGGCATGACCGGAAGCCACTAACTCACGTAAAACTTCTGCATAACGGTCAAAGCGCTTTGTCTGGTAAAACGGACCTTCATCATAGTCCAGACCAACCCAGTGCATACCATCCATAATTGCCTGCACTGATTCAGCCGTAGAACGTTCCAGATCCGTGTCTTCAATTCGTAATATAAACTTACCATGATGTTTACGTGCAAATGCCCAAGAGAACAAAGCAGTGCGCACACCACCAATATGCAAAAAACCGGTAGGACTGGGAGCAAAACGAGTACGAATCATGATTACCATTCTTCAGACACAGAAAAAACCTTATTGTACGCGTAAGCCAGAGTAAACAAAACCCGTTCGTGATATGCTTGCACTAATACCAGCAACCGTATGAAAGGCTGCATATATGAACTCCCCGAAACATCTGGCTGTTTACTACACTGGCGGAACCATTGGTATGCAGCAAACACCGGCCGGACTGGCTCCGGCTGCCAATCTTGCCAGCCTGGCTGCGCCCATTTTTCAGGAATACAGTCACCAGCTCAAATGCGACTGGTTTATTTGTGAACCACTGATTGATTCTTCAGCGATTACCCTTTCAAACTGGGAGACATGGCTTAACTGGATAGACAGCAAAGCTGAAAATTATGATGGTCTGCTCATTCTGCACGGTACCGATACCATGGCCTACAGTGCCAATATAATTGCGCTGGCACGGCCGAAACTGAATATCCCCATTATCCTTACCGGAGCCATGCTACCCCTAGAAGCTGATAACAGTGATGCACCACAAAACCTGCGTACTGCACTAGCTGCATTCAGCCTGCCGGGTTTTACCCAAACTGCCATTGCCTTTAACAGACAGCTCTGGCCGGCTGTCGGCAGCAGCAAAATCAGTACAGAACAGGCAGACGCATTTGCCAATCCGCAGTTTGGTTCCTTGGCTCAATGGTCAGAATCTGAAGGATGGTTTAATACTAATCTGCCTGTTGCCGGCAATTCAGACCTATCTGCACAATATGACATCAGTACATCAGCCAGAATTCACTGCTTTACTCTGACTCCGGGTGCTAATCTGACAATGATTACCGCCAGTCTTACTCACAATCCGCCTGACGGAGTAATTCTACAAAGCTATGGCAATGGCAATACCCCTAATGATAGGAATTTTCTGACTGCAATCAGACAGATTAGTGAGCAATCTATACCTGTTCTGAATATCAGTCAGGTTTTACAGGGATGTGCCTCTGCTGTTTACGCACAAGGACATGAATTGCGTGCAGCCGGCGTTATCAACGGCGGTAAATGTAATCTGGAAACTGCTGTGGCTATCATGACTCTGGCTGTAAGCAATAACTGGAATAAAGAACAAATTGAAAATCTGCTGCATATACAGAAATTGATTTAAAAATTTACTTTTGCAGGATTACCCGGCTTACTCTATAACCGATTAATCCTGCAAAATTTTTGTTAATAAACAGCTTCTGATAGCTTAGTCCGGTATCGTCGAACCAGAAAAAGCTATTAACAATTTTTGTATTCTCAATTACTTGAAACTTTCGTTGAAAAATTATTCAAATTCTCCAAAAAATTTCATTTTAAATTAATCGTATAAACTAATTTGTAATAATCAAATATTTTTTATACAAACACTGGTCTCTGCCAATTATTTTTAGATAAAAATTATCGGCTTTTATAATCATATTGCTATTTTTTATCAAACACGATTTCATATATACTGTATTTATATTTACTATCAATAAATTTAAATTTAATAAATATTCAAATTTGAAATTTAATTAACAAATTAACAATAACTTATGTGCTTTATTAAATAAAATATGACATTTTTATTAAGAGTTTTAAATACCTATAACCATGATTTATGATATAACTCATTCTTTTCAGAATAGAAAAGTCAGTTATGGAAGAAAACCTTGCGATAAAACAAAAGGCTTATATTATTCTGGGTTCTTTTCTGGTTGCCGCATTTATTATTGGTATTGCCGGTGCATTGCAGGCACCGACACTCAGCCGTTATCTTGCCGAAGATGTGAAGGTTAATCCATATCAGGTAGGTTTGTTTTACTCAATCAATGCCGTTGCCGGCATTGTCATCAGCTTTCTGCTGGCACAATACTCTGATAATAAAGGTGTTCGACGGAATATTATTCTATTTTGTTGTCTAATGGGCATAGGAAATTGCATTACATTTGCATTTTCGCGCCAATACTTTATCCTCGTTACCGTAGGCATATTTTTTTCAGCTTTTACCTCTGCAGCTATGCCGCAAATTTTTGCATCCGCACGTGAATATACAGATAAAACTGGCCGTAACGTTGTCGTTTTTAATGGTATTTTACGGGCGCAATTGTCACTGGCCTGGGTAATCGGTCCGCCATTATCATTTGCATTAGCCGTGAATTACGGATTTACCATTATGTATCTGAGTGCGGCAGCTATGTTTTTTGTTGCCATGCTGATCGTTTTTCTGTGCTTTCCTGTCATAAAACGTCCAGCATCTGTTACTAAAAAACAAGAGCCAAAAGAAAAGATTTTCAATAATCCTAATGTCATTTTGCTGTTTATCGCTTCAATCAGTATGGGTACAGCCAATATGATGTATTTGATTGATATGCCTTTATATATCGATGACATTCTGCCCGGTTCACCGTCACTGCCCGGACATTTGATGGGCATAGCTGCTGCCATTGAAATTCCCGCTATGCTGATTGCCAGCATGCTGGTACCGCGCTTTGGTAATAAAAATCTGATTTGTTTTGCAGTCATTTGCGGCATCATATTTTATATCGGTATGGTTTCGACCCAAAACGAATGGATGCTGATTGGTTTACAATTCTTTAATGGTTTATTTATCGGCATAATAGCCAGTATCGGCCTGATTTATTTCCAGGATTTATTACCTAAACGTACGGGTGTTGCTTCTACATTGTTTAATAACTGTATTTCTTGCAGTATTATTCTGGCCGGTATGTTGCAGGGCGTAATTTCGGCCAACTTCGGCCATCAGAGTATCTATACCATTTCTTTAGCCATGGTAATTTTATCTTTCATCTTGTGCCTGATTATTCAACCACCGCCTTCAACAATTAAATCGCCCTCAAAGGTTAATCACTGATCAGCACCGTAATCACCATTCTAACAAGGTTCTAAAACTGACTATAGACTTATCTTAAAACATCTATTATCAATATCAATAAAGCACTGTAGTAATAAATAAATTCATACCGCCAAAAATCCGCATTAACAAACAAATATTTTCTTAAACTATCCGACACAATTATATTATCGTTTAACAGTTGTAAACGTTTAAATAGTCATATTTCAGGGAAAATAAAACGCAATTGTATGATTCTAAATTATTCAAAACCCAGTGCTAAGTTGATGGTGAATGGTTAAATGCTGATGATAAAAAATCATACCTGTATCCAATCCTGCAATCGGTGAAAAACTGGCTGATAATCCTAAAATGGTTACCACAGAAGCTGTACGTGCAGTAACAGCCGCCCGGAATACTTTAAAAACGAAGTTAGAGCAAAACTTATTGCGCAATAAGCATTTCAGTAAAAAAATTTCTATAGAACTTGAGGAAAGTCCCATCTATTGTTTTCAATGATACAGATATTCATGCAGCGGTAACCTTATTATCAAAAGAATAATAGGAGCTTCTCTGAATTACTCAGACAATTTAGAAAGAAAAACAAATTCTCCATCATTCAGTGATAAAAAGCCTACTTAAATTTAACAAATTGTTTTTTAATTAACATTAATATACAAAATATTGCGAATAAAACAAGGAAAGTTTACAATCTTCATAATACAAAACCAATTGATAAACCCGTACTTTATTTTTGCTTGGCTCTACTTTGATATTAAGCATATACATTTGTAAATAGCCGGATAATTTCAAAAAGAGGAAGATTAATGAAAAGAATCATTCTAACAGTAGTAGCATCCTGTGCCCTGTGTTTTGCGGGTTATCAATGGCATAAAAGCATACAAGAAAAAAGAATATTTGTTCAGGATATTAAATCCAGAACTGATCAATATGGTTTTCTGGATATATCAGATAATCTTCCCGAAAGTAAGGGAATTGTCATTGTGGCTCCAGTCAATTGTCCGTCACAGCAGGCAAAGGTTGCTGATTATCTGGTCACAGAACTAAATAAACAGAATATTCCTGCGACCCGAACTAATAGTTACAATTTCAGACAGAAAAACATTATGTCAGAAAGAGAAATAAATCAGATGATTAAAAGATATCAATATGTCAGAACAATGGCTCCACCGCTGGTATTTGTAAATGGTAAAATAAAGTCTAATCCATCAATTGAAGCCATCAAAAAAGAGTGGGAGTTACAATAGTTGTTTCGTTAACCAAACTTACTTCAACATGTTCAATAAAAATTAAAATTAATCAAGTGTGCCAATGTCTGTATCTTGTATTTTCAGGATCAGCTTCCCAATTGAACTATTTAATTTCTAATTTGTTTAACAATTGCCTTTATACAGTACTATTCTGCTTGGTTTGTTACAGGACGTAATTTCTGCCAACTTCGGCTACCATATGATTTATGCGATTGCACTTGCAATGGTATCTGTTTTATTTATTTTCTGTCTCATTATTGCTAAACCAGTCCATACCAAAATAGTTTCTTAACAGCAGTATTGATTAGTTTCAACTGAATAACACTATACGACCCCAATATCTATCAGGCTAAACCCAACCGGTTTAGCCTTTTTAATTAACACTGACATCTATACATCATTGAAATCAATAATCAAATAAGGCAGCACTTTATTTGCCTGCCTGCAGACGCTCAGCAATTAAGAATATACGCATAAATTAAGCAATTAATTCATAAAATAATATTTATAATTAATATTAATTGCTAATAATACCAATTATAAAAACATTTAATTTCATTCTTATTGAATTTTTTTCAATATTCTACGTTAGCAGAATATTTATCCAGATTGACAGTATAAATTTAATCCCGTAATTTAACCGAATAAACCAATCAATTATAAGACTGATATATTCAGTCAGTTAATTATATTGTCAGAACACATATCATACCGTTGATATTAGTAAAAACCTGCTTAGGCCGGTCTGCACTTTATTGGAGAAAATATTATGAGTCAAACAAGCAATGTTCGTCAGCGTCAACTGGCCGCAGCCCCTCGTGGCGTCGGTTTCATGTGCGATTTTTATATTGATCACGCTAAAAACGCTGAGTTCTGGACTCCTGAAGGTAAGCGTTATATTGACTTTGCCGGAGGCATCGGCGTTTTGAATACTGGTCATCTGCATCCCAAAGTACAAAAAGCAGTAGCTGATCAACTGCAGAAATTTTCGCATACCTGTTTTAATACTGTTCCATATGAGCTGTATGCTAAGGTTGCCGAAAAAATTAATGCCAGAGCACCTATTGCCGGCGACAAACGCACAATGTTTGTTACCTCTGGTGCTGAAGCTGTTGAAAATGCCATTAAAATTGCCCGTGCCTATACCAAAAGACGTGGTGTAATTGCATTTAACGGTGCCTTTCATGGCCGTACCAATCTCACTATGGCTTTAACTGGCAAAATCGCACCCTATAAAGTAGATTTCGGGCCATTCCCTGCTGATATCGTACATGCACCTTATCCGAATGCACTGCATGGCGTTAGCATTGAAGATGCCTTGCATGGTCTTCATAATATTTTCAAATGCCATCTGGCACCCAGTGATATTGCTGCTATTATTATCGAAGTAGTTCAGGGTGAAGGCGGCTTTAATGTTACACCAAATGAATTTCTGCGTGCCTTACGCCAGCTGGCAGATGAACACGGAATTGTGCTGATTTTTGATGAAATTCAGTCTGGCTTTGCCCGTAGCGGAAAAATGTTTGCTACCGAATTGACCGGTGTACAGCCAGATTTAATGACCATTGCCAAATCTCTGGCCGGCGGTTTTCCACTTTCCGGTGTAGTAGGCAAAGAAGCCATAATGAATGCTCCTGTAGTAGGCGGCTTGGGCGGTACTTACGCCGGCAGTCCGCTGGGACTGGCTGCTGCTGATGCAGTTATTGATGTTATCGAAGAAGAAAAACTATGTGAGCGCGCCAATATTCTGGGGAACAGATTAAAAGAACGCTTTAAAAATTTAAAAGAAGTTATTCCGTCTATTGCAGAAGTACGCGGACCAGGCTCTATGGTCGCTATTGAATTAGTTAAACCAGGCACCTCAGAACCAGATGCTGAACGAACCAAAAAAGTACAGCAACTGGCACTGGAAAACGGTCTGATGATTCTGACCTGCGGACAGTATTACAACGTAATTCGTTGTCTCTATCCGCTTACTATTGAAGATCATGTATTTGATGAAGCCTTGAATATACTTGAAACTGCCCTGCGTCAGGCTCAATAATATTCATTGTGTGCAGGCTGCTCCGGTTGAATATTTTACCGGCAGTCTGCCATGTCTGTTTCAGTTTTTTAGGAAAAAACTATGCAATTGCATGATTCTGCATTATTAAAAACCCAGTGTTATATAAATGGACAATGGCTGAACGCCGATAATGGCGCAGTTATTTCAGTTATCAATCCGGCTACCGGAAACAATCTGGCAGACGTGCCCCGCATGGGTACAGCAGAAGCTGAACGTGCTGTAGCAGCAGCACATGCAGCATTGAAACCATGGCAAGCCAAATCAGCCAAAGAACGCAGCAATCTTCTGCGCCGCTGGTTTGAACTAATGATGCAGCATCAGGAAGATCTGGGCATTATCCTGACTTCAGAACAGGGAAAGCCGCTGGCTGAGGCTAAAGGTGAAATTGCTTATGGTGCATCTTATCTGGAATGGTATTCAGAAGAAGCCAAACGTATTTATGGTGATACCATACCCGCACCGTCAAATGACAAACGGATTATGGTACTTAAGCAGCCAATCGGCGTATGTGCAGCCATTACGCCGTGGAACTTTCCGAATGCAATGATTACCCGCAAGATTGCTCCGGCTCTGGCTGCCGGCTGTACTTTTGTTATTCGTCCGGCCTCGCAAACACCATTATCTGCACTGGCCATTGCTGAGCTGGCACAGCGTGCCGGCATCCCGCCCGGAGTAGTCAATGTCATTACCGGCAGCTCCAGTGAAATCGGTAAAGTATTAACTGAAGACGATCGGGTAAAAAAATTCAGTTTTACCGGTTCTACAGAAGTAGGTCGTAAACTGATTGCTCAGTGCGCCGGTACAGTAAAAAAAGTATCGATGGAACTGGGTGGTAATGCACCATTTATCGTCTTCAATGATGCTGATATCGATGCAGCCGTAGAAGGTGCGATGATTTCCAAATTCCGCAATGCCGGCCAGACCTGCGTATGTGCCAACCGGTTGTACGTACAAAGTGCTGTATATGATGAATTCGTGGATAAACTGGCTCAGGCCATTGCCAAACTGAAAATAGGCAACGGACTGGATCAGGGCGTAACTGTCGGACCATTAATCGATGCAGGTGCGGTTAACAAAGTTCAGGAACATATTACTGATGCTATTGGCAAAGGGGCGGAAATCGTTACCGGCGGAACCGCAGATAATCACGGTGAATTATTTTTCCAGCCTACATTACTGAAAAATGTTACTCAGGACATGAAAGTTGCTCGTGAGGAAACTTTCGGTCCGCTGGCGCCGGTATTTCGTTTTGAAAGCGAAGACGAAGTTGTCAGCTGGGCTAATGACACCGAATTCGGGCTAGCCAGTTATTTCTACAGCCGTGATATCGGCAGAATAGTACGCGTCAGCGAAAATCTGGATTATGGCATGGTAGCCATCAATACAGGACTGCTGTCAAATGAAGCAGCACCTTTTGGCGGCGTCAAGCAATCCGGTCTTGGTCGGGAAGGTTCTAAATACGGTATAGAAGATTACGTTGAAATTAAATATGTACTTCTTGCCGGCGTTGACCAGTAATTCCTGAATCCGCGGCAGCCATAATCTGCTTCGCTGCCGCTTTCTTCACAATTATAAAAATCCTGAATGCACTGCATAAATCAGGATGGGACATTGTTGACTGAATTCAGCCTGCTAAAGGTGTTTCAGTCTGATATTACTTTTTCCAGAGGAGAATTAATTTGAGCACATCATCCACACTGAAAAACGGACTTAAATCACGCCATCTGACTATGATTTCTATTGCCGGCGTGATCGGAGGGGCTTTATTTATTGGCTCCGGCTCTGTAATTTACCATACGGGACCCGCAGCCATTCTTGCCTATGGTGCCGGCGGTCTTCTGGTCATGCTGATTATGCGCATGTTAGGAGAAATGGCTGTAGCGCATCCAGATAGCGGTTCTTTTTCCACATATGCCGATACTGCTATCGGCCGCTGGGCAGGTTTCAGCATTGGCTGGTTATACTGGTTTTTCTGGGCATTGCTCATGGGCTGGGAAGCCTATGTAGCCGGTAAAATTCTTAATAACTGGTTTCCTGTATTTCCCATCTGGAGCTATATGCTGGCAGTAACCGTAGCTCTGGTTGTTATCAATCTGATGGATGTTAAAAATTACGGGGAATTTGAATTCTGGTTTGCTTTAATCAAAGTAGTCGCCATTGTATTGTTTCTGATTGTAGGCAGTCTGGCTATTATCTATTTATGGCCGTGGGGTCAGGCAGATGCAAAAGGCTGGACACACTTAACTGATCAGGGATTCATGCCTAAAGGATCATCATCTGTGGTAACAGCATTGCTGGGTGTTATGTTTGCCTATATTGGTGCTGAAATCGTTACTGTTGCTGCTGCAGAATCCAACCATCCGGCTACAGAAATTCGTAAAGCCACAAAATCTGTCGTCTGGCGCATCATCCTGTTTTATGTAGGTTCGATTTTTATTACCGTTTGTCTGATTCCGTATAACGACCCGCGGCTGAATGATGCCACATGGGGAACATACAGTGTAGTATTAACCTCGCTGGGAATTCCTCAGGCACGTCATATCGTCAACTTTGTTGTCCTTACTTCGGTTTTAAGCTGTTTTAATTCAGCTCTGTATACCTGTTCGCGCATGTTATATTCATTGGCAAAACGCGGTGATGCTCATCGGATCATGTCCTATACCTCGAAAAATGGCAGTCCGCAAATTGGCGTGCTTATTTCCTGTATCTTTACCCTGTTTGCAGTGTATCTCACCGCTACCGCCAAAATGGATGTTTACGATGTACTGATGACTGCTACCGGTACGATTGCCCTGTATGTTTATCTCGCTATCAGCTGCTCACAATTATTTCTGCGAAAAAAACTGGAAAAACAAGGGCAGACACTGACATTTAAAATGTGGTGCTTTCCATGGCTGACTTATCTGGTTATCGGGCTGATTATTGCTTCGATTATTATTATGATTATCGAAGGAACCTATAAATATGCAGTAATATATACCAGCATACTGGCGGCTATCATCCTGATAATGGGTATAGTGGCACAAATATTTAAAATCGGCAGCCAGCAGAATAAAACAGAATAATATTTATCTATCTTGACACAGATTGATTAAGATAAATATTCGGATAAATTAATTTAAATTTTATTCGCCATAACTGGCAACAATTCAGTACACTATTCATTTTGAAATTCAACCGGCACAAAATGATTACACTAGAACAATGTCAGCAATGGGATGCCGCCGATATTCTGGCTCCCCTAAAAAATCAGTTTGAATTACCACAAGGGGTTATATATCTGGATGGTAATTCTTTGGGTGCGAAACCCAGAAAAGCTGCAGAAAATGCTCAGGCAGTGATTAATCAGCAATGGGGTACCGATCTGATTAATAGCTGGAATAAAGCCGGCTGGTGGGATTTACCGGTTCGATTAGGCAATAAAGTCGGTCAGCTGATTGGTGCTCAGGAAAATGAAACCGTTGTTACCGATACAACCAGCCTGAATCTGTTTAAAGTATTGGCCACAGCCATCCATATTCAGCAGAATAATGACAATAATCGTAAAATCATTATCGCTGAGCGTGATTCTTTCCCTACCGATATTTATATGATTGAAGGTTTCATGGCTCTGATTAATCAGGGTTATCAGCTTCATCTAATAGATACACCGGCAGATCTGCCCGCCCGTATTAATGAAAACACTGCTGTTGTAGTGTTATCTCATGTTAACTATCGTACCGGCTACCTGCATGACATGGCAGCAAACAATGCACTGGTACATTCGCATGGTGCATTACTTATCTGGGATTTGTGTCATTCAATCGGTGCTGTACCTATTGATCTGAATGCCAGTAACAGTGATTTTGCTATTGGTTGTACTTACAAATATTTGAACGGCGGACCCGGCGCACCTGCTATGCTGTGGGTAAATGAGCGTTATCAGACTGCATTCAGCCAGCCATTATCCGGCTGGTGGGGTCATGCGCGGCCGTTTGATATGGCTGAAAGCTATACACCCGCAGACAATATCCGTCGTTATTTATGCGGTACACAGCCAATTGTATCTATGAGCCTGATAGAAAGCGGCGTAGATATCTTTTTGCAAACAGATATGCAGTCATTACGGCACAAATCTCTGCAACTAACTGATTTACTGATTGCCCTTACTGAGCAGGAATGTGCCGGACATAATTTAACGCTGATTACACCGCGTGAACATGCTCACCGTGGCAGCCATGTCAGCCTACGTCACCCTCATGGTTATGCCATAGTTCAGGCTCTGATTGCCCGCGGTGTAATCGGAGATTATCGCGAACCGGAAGTGATTCGCCTGGGAGTTACACCTTTGTATCTGAGCTATACCGATATCTGGCATGCTGTTCAGCATCTGAAACAGGTATTAATTAATGAGGAGTGGGCACAGCCACAGTTTCACACGCGCGGACAGGTAACCTGATTTGCATTTCTTTAATCCACACAGGTACAGGCCGGGCATGAATATTCTGCTCGGCTTATGCTTCTCATCTTAAGGAAAAACGATGGGTAATTTCGAGCGTATTCAGTCTCGGGAAACAGGATTACACAAAAAGCTATCCGCCGGTCAGATGAGCATGATTGCCATTGGCGGAGCAATAGGAACCGGCTTATTTCTAGGCAGCAAATTTGCCATTGGCTTTGCCGGCCCTGCTGTTATCATCAGTTATGCACTGGGCGGCATGATTGCACTGGCTTTAATGGGATGTCTGGCAGAAATGACTGTGCAGCACCCTACTTCGGGTTCTTTTGGTGCTTATGCAGAATTTTATCTGCATCCTCTGGCTGGTTTTCTGGTGCGTTACAGTTACTGGGCCTGTATTGTTCTGGCTGTGGGTACGGAAGTCACTGCCATTGCTGAATACATGAAATTCTGGTTTCCACAGGTTGATTCATGGATATGGATTGCAGTGTTTTCATGCTGCCTGATCGGCGTTAATGCCTATAGTGTCAAAGCTTTCGGTTCAGTTGAATACTGGTTTTCCACCATTAAAATTTTTGCCATTATCGTATTTATTGTACTGGCCGTCAGTGTATTACTAACGCAAAGCAGTATCAGCAGAATTGAACAAAACATGTTCAGCGGCGGTTTTGCTCCGCATGGATTTTCCGGTATCTGGACCGGTGTGATTATTTCCATATTCAGCTATCTCGGTATTGAAATGATCGCTATAGCCGCAGGTGAAGCCACCAATCCTGAACAGGCAGTTAAAACCGCGTTTAAAGGAACTTTTGCAAGGCTATTGATATTTTATCTGCTTGCACTCAGTCTGATTGTCATGCTGGTACCGTGGCAGGAATTAATTAAAGAAGGAAGCACCAGCCCGTTTGTCAGCGTAATGAAAAATGTAGGTATACCATTTGCCGACAGTATTCTGAACTTTATTGTCATTGTTGCTGCACTTTCAGCCATGAACAGTATGCTCTATATTGCCACTCGTATGATGTTCAGCCTGTCTCGTGCTAACGAAGCACCACAAATATTCGGTAAAGTAAAAAGTAATGGCGTACCACTGAATGCACTGGCTTTATCCTCTGCCGGTATCGCTGTCGCCGCACTGGTTTATATTTTAAATCCGGAAACGGCTTTTCCGGTTATGATAGCTTTGTCTATGTTTGGTGCATTATTCAGCTGGGGGGCAGTATTTCTGACACATCTGTGTTTTCGCATCCGGATGCAGCGGCAACAGCAAAAACTAAAATTCCGTGTACCCGGTTTTCCATTTGTCACTATAGCCGGTTTATTGGCAATCATCAGCATCATGATCACCACATGGTTTACCCCGATATTTCATGCTACCTTATTATTTGGTTTACCTTTTCTGGCATTTTTAATTCTGGCATATATTATTCAGATATATCATAAAAAAGTATAAATAAATAAATATGTACAAAGTGTATATATCATAACAGCATCAATGCCAACTGGCATTGATGCTGTTTTTGAATTAATAGAAAACAATATGGGATTAATAAATTAAATATCTATTTTTCATCAATAATAAATAAAATAATATTTATTGAATTTTAGTAAACTCAATATATAATTTTTATATAAATTAAATATTTATTATATTAAATCTGCATTCCTTCAAAAGGATTAAAAGATTTGGATTTTTTAGTTCTATGTACATAATAAATAGGATTAGTCATAACAGCCCAAAAGATTGCATAACAACAACCTGCTGCTGCTTTAGAAAGAAGCAGTATTAGTAATAAATCTAGTACTGTTAAAAATAACAATATAGTTAGCGCTTTACGCCACATACCTAAATAAAAATAATAGAAAGGACCAAAAAAGAATGCTTTCCAGTTCATCGCCATCGTCATTTGTGACTTAAATGGTAAACTTTTAAAATTTTTTACATATTTATCTGTTTGTTTGAAAAACTTTGGTATACCATTTTCTTCATAAAATTTGAATCTGAACAGCCATGCATCACTAAGCCCCATATCGGAAAAATCACATTTTTTTTCAGTACTCTCGTCCATAAATAACCTATAGATATATTAATTACTAATTTAAAAATTTTAATTAAATACAAAAAAACTTCATTAAGTTTAACATAAATAATTTTATTTAAATAATATTACAGAATTTACCTTAATATTGTTTGACTATCGTTAAATTTTAGAGATTAATTTGAATATAATCACAGTTCATTTACTGATAATTTTCATCTAATAATTTAATTATTTATAATTATCAATATTTTGTGATATATCAGTGATTAACTATAGATTATCATCTATCACAATCAGAAAATTTAATATTCTCTCAACTGTAATACTACTATTTAATTACGGAAATACTATTCTTATTTAATAAATTACATTTTTATCTGTTCAGCAAAAAATTACCGACAGGTAAAACAAAAGAGCTGCTTGTGATAAAGCAGCTCTTTTGGTCTGATAAAAACAATATTACTGATTTAGTGTCAGCAATAAATGATTCATGCGTTTTACAAATGCCGCCGGATTTTCCAGTTTACCGCCTTCAGCCAGCAAAGCCTGATCATATACCAGCTCAGCCAGTTCATTGCGCTGTACTTCGTCCTGCTCAGAAGCAATTTTCTTAATCAAAGGATGATCCGGATTGATTTCCAGTGTTGGTTTGGTCTGCGGAATTTGACCGGCTGCGCCGGAAGCTTCCAGCATTCTTGCCAGATGCTGGCTCATATCATGCTCACCAACAACCAGACATGCCGGACTTTCTGTCAAACGGGCAGTAGCACGAACAGCGTCAACTTTATCACCCAGAGCAGTTTTAATCTGCTCTACCAGTTCCTTATTGTCTTCTTCTGTTTTAGCCTGAGCTGCTTTTTCTTCCTCATCAGCCAGATTACCTAAGTCCAGTGAACCCTTGGCTACACTTACCAAACCCTTGCCGTCAAATTCAGATAAGCTGTTTACCACCCATTCATCCACACGGTCAGTCAGCAGCAGTACCTCAACACCTTTTTTCAGGAAAATTTCCAGATGCGGGCTATTTTTGGCAGCAGCATAACTATCGGCAGTAATATAGTAAATTTTCTCCTGCCCCTCTTTCATCCGACCAATATAATCAGCCAGAGTAACATTTTGCTCACTACTATCATTATGCGTAGAGGCAAACCGGCATAAACCAGCTATTTTGTCTTTATTAGTGAAATCTTCAGCAATACCTTCTTTCAGTGTATTACCGAACACCTGCCAGAATTCAGCATATTTTTCCGGCTGATTTTTCTTCAGATCTTCTAAAAGAGACAATACTTTTTTAACACTGCCAGAGCGAATTGCATCCAGATCACGGCTTTCCTGCAAAATTTCACGGGATACATTCAAAGGCAAATCGCTGCTGTCGATCACTCCGCGAATAAAACGCAGATAAGAAGGCATCAGCTTTTTCGCATCATCCATAATGAATACACGTTTTACATATAACTGTACACCATGCTTAGGTTCACGCTCATATAAATCAAATGGTGCATGTTTCGGAATGTACAGCAATCCGGTGTATTCATGCCGTCCTTCCACACGGAAATGTGTCCACGCTAAAGCATCATCATAATCGTGTGATACATGACGATAGAAAGTCTGGTACTGCTCATCGGTAATTTCATTTTTCGGCCGTTGCCATAAAGCCTGAGCCTGATTAACCACTTCCAGCTCATCTGAAACTTTTACATTACCTTCTTCATCATATTCAGGCGCTTTCTTCATATAAATCGGCACAGAAATATGATCACTATAAGTCGTTACAATCCGGCGCAAAGTCCAGTCAGACAACAAATCTTTTTCATCATCTTTAAGATGCAGAATTACATCTGTACCACGGGCAGACTTACTAATCGGTTCAACAGTAAATTCGCCGTCACCAGCACTCACCCAGCGTACAGCTTGATTTTCAGCAGCACCTGCCCTGCGGCTTTCAACAGTTACCTTATCAGCCACGATAAATGCAGAATAAAAACCTACACCAAACTGCCCGATAAGATTGGCATCTTTTTTATCGTCGCCAGTCAGTTTTTCCAGAAATGCTTTGGTACCGGATTTAGCAATGGTGCCCAGATGTTCAATAATATCGGCTTCAGTCATACCGATACCATTATCTGATACTGTAATGGTTTTAGCTTCTGCATCAGCAGTAACTTTAATCCTGAATTCTGTATCATCTCCCAGCAAAGAAGCATCATTCAGAGACTCAAAGCGCAATTTATCGCACGCATCGGCAGCATTGGAAATCAGTTCCCGCAAAAAGATTTCTTTATTGCTGTATAAAGAATGAATCATCAACTGTAACAACTGTTTTACTTCAGTCTGAAAACTGTGTGTCTGTTTCATAATTTTCTCAAAAGCCCAAATATATGATTGTTGTTAATTTAAAATATGGGCAGCACATTTCAGTTTCAAGCCGGATAGTCATATGTTTGCTTGTTGTACAGCTTTTGCCGCAAGCACAAAATATCAGACAAATATCAGTATATACATTTCAGACAAAACTAATTTGTTACAATAGAATATTTACTAAGCCTACTAAATAAAACCGATCAAACATCATGAACACCCATCATTGTTTGCCTGATACCCGCGCATTTCCTACCGATCAGGTTAAAAACGAACTGCTGCTGCATGCAGCCAGTCTGGTAACACCTGCATCAAAAGCACAAACTACCCTTGCCCGTGAGAGCCTGCAAACTGAAATCAGCCGTATGCTGGCACAAAATCACTATACCAACCTTTCTGTAGCACTGGCTATGGCGGCCAATAGTGATATTTACAATGCACTGTGGAACAGTATGGAAACTGTATTACAAGCACGTAATCAGACAGAAGTACAATGGCTGGCCTTGCCCGTGATAATAGTAGGTGGTGCTAAAGAAAATATCTCTCTGCCAGACAGCATGCCCGCAGATGCCATTGCTGAAATCTTCAAAAACCGTCCATGGTCTGATGAATGGAATAAAATTCAATGGGCATCTCATCTTGTGAGTGATACTACCCTGACCCATATCAAAGCCAGTCAATGGTATGCTGCTAAACAAAATCAACAAATGGCCGCAGATTTTCTCGGTCAGTTACCTAAAACACCACTGATAGTTGAAAGCGGACAATCAGTACAGGTTTTTTATGCCCTTGGTTTTTCCGGACCAGACATTCAGTCTGCCCTTAACTACAATCTGGCAGATACTGCCCTGCCGCTCATGCAAGTCTGGCAAACTCATCTGGCTACAGCCGGTGCTACGCTGTTTATCAA
Source organism: Snodgrassella sp. W8135 (assembly GCF_016101225.1). Lineage (NCBI taxonomy): Bacteria > Pseudomonadati > Pseudomonadota > Betaproteobacteria > Neisseriales > Neisseriaceae > Snodgrassella > Snodgrassella sp. W8135. The sequence continues at coordinate 184,691 of NZ_JACFQX010000003.1, read as the reverse complement.
CCCGCTTGCGCCACAATCACCATTAAACGCCTTACGCTCTGGCAGTGCCATGCGTCTGCGAATGGCCTGTGATGTCTTTACGACTAATGCTATCCGGGCGATTCGCCTGCAAAGTCCGCGGGTTGGAGTAGTTATTGCTGCTCAGGAAGGTGGGAATATATTATTTGGTTTCAACGCAACCGACAGTGTATTTGAACTTCAGCCACAAATTTTCCGCTGGCCGCTAACACAGGCAGACAACATTGACAGCATAATACAAAATTTCATTGATCTGCTGGCTGAGTGCAATGTTGAAAATATTCGCCTGTTACATGAACCAATCAGTGTACAGGCCCAATTGCCTAATTATGCCCAATCTATCAATATGGTCGGGCATAACCCACTTTTTCCACGGAGTCACTGATGGCTGCAACTAAAGTATTATTTGTCTGTCTGGGTAATATCTGCCGTTCTCCCATGGCAGAATACATTCTGCGCGACCTGGTAACAAAAAAAGGTCTGAGTGAACAGATTGAAATTGCCAGTGCCGGTACTTCCGGCTGGCACAATGGTGAAGACATGCACTCAGGAACCAAAGAAATTCTGCACGCAAAACAAATCAGTACTAATGATTTTCAAAGTAGTGAAGTAAAGCCGGAGGATATTGCCATTTACGATCATATTATTGCTATGGATGATAAAAACCTGCGAGACTTATCCCGTATTTTTGGGTGTAGCCGTCCGGATAAAGTCTACAAAATTACCGATTTATTACCAGACAGCGAATATGACTACGTACCAGACCCTTATTTCAGCGGTAATTTTACAGAAACCTGCACCATTATCCATGCCGGCTGCGAGGCATGGCTCAAATACTGGCAAACCTCAGCAGGCAAACAGTAATCCAGATTACCCGCCGTTTATACTATCCGGATAGAATCTACTCAATAAAAGAGCAATATGGTAAAATTAATACCATATTTCAATTATTTGATGGTATTAAAACTTGCCAAAGCGCTCAGCTTTGGCATTGTTTTGGTACGTAAAATCAACACAGCAATAAGGAATTTAAAATGGCAGGACATAGCAAGTGGGCCAATATTCAGCATCGTAAAGGTCGTCAGGATGCCAAACGCGGCAAAATCTTCACCCGCCTGATTAAAGAAATTACCATTGCAGCCCGTCTGGGCGGTGGCGATCCGAATGCCAATCCACGCCTGCGTCTGGCAATGGATAAAGCTACTGATGCCAACATGCCCAAAGATAATATTCAGCGGGCAATAGATAAAGGTACAGGTAATCTTGAAGGTGTTGAATATGTAGAACTGCGTTACGAAGGTTATGGCATTGGCGGAGCGGCAGTTATGGTAGACTGCCTGACCGACAATAAAACCCGTACCGTAGCCGATGTACGCCATGCCTTCACCAAACATGGCGGCAATCTTGGTACAGACGGCTCAGTAGCCTTTCAGTTCGTTCATCAGGGCTATTTACTCTTCAGCCCGGAAGTGGATGAAGATACTCTGATGGAGGCTGCTCTCGAAGCAGGTGCTGAAGACGTTATCGTACAGGAAGATGGTTCTAAAGAAGTCATCACCGAACCCTATCAGTACAGCAGTATTAAAGAAGCACTGGAAGCAGCGGGTTTGCACGCGGCCGATGGCGAAGTAACCATGCGTGCAGTTAATGAAACCGTTCTGCAAGGAGCAGAAGCTGAAAAAATGCAGCGTTTATTAGACGCACTTGAAGATCTTGATGATGTTCAGAACGTTTATACTACAGCCGTACTGGAAACTGAATAAACATAAAACGGACTGTTACTCAGTCCGTTTTTATCATTAACAGCATATTATTACCATTGATTCATGCAAGCTATAACCGAACTTTTTCAAACAGCTTCTGCCGGTGAATGCGCTGAAATTTTAGATTTCTGGCTCAACGAATGCAGCCTTGATGAAGCACCAGATGTACATACAGTAAAATTATGGCAACAATTGTTTCAACAGCGCGGCAGTAAATTTAACCGTCTGGCTACCCTGTGTCAGCAATGGCTAATTGAAACAGACTCATTATGAAATCATCATGGATGAATAAATGGCTGTTCCTTGCCGCCATCTGGTTTCTGGCCAGCCTGTATTTTTTATTCTTCAAAGCAAGTGGTAATCCGGTACCTATTCCGCAATTTGATAAAATCTGTCACTTTGGCCTATTTTTCGGCCAATTCTGGCTCCTGTCCAAAGCCTGCTTCAGTGCCGGCATCACGATTCTGCTACGCCTGTTAATTATAACTGCCATTATCTGGGCTGCTTCCAGCGAAATTATTCAGGCACTGTTCACTAAACGTGAGGGCGATATAATGGATACAATAGCCGATCTCACCGGTGCCGCACTGGCACTTTGGCTGGCTCGTCAAATACAAACAGCTCGCCGCAACATCAGCAGGGAGAAATATTAAAATGGAAATTACTGTTTATCAGCAACGCCGTCAGACTGTACTGAATAAAATCGGCGAAGATGGCATTGCCATTATATTTGCCGCTCCGGAACAACGCCGCAGTAATGACACAGAATACCCTTTCAGACAAGATAGCTACTTTCATTACCTGACCGGTTTTCCTGAGCCCGGAGCAGCATTGATACTGAATGGACGTGAACACACTTCCACTCTTCTGTGCCGCAATAAAGACCCTGAACACGAAATCTGGAACGGTTTCCGTTATGGTTATACAGCTGCACGAGAGCAATTTGCTTTCGACTCAGCCGATGATATCAACCAGTGGCCGGTTTTGCTTAAACGTGCACTGGCTGGTCACCGACGACTCTTCGCATTGTGTGGACTATATCCTGAAAATGACCCTAAGCTCATTGAATTATGGTATGAAGTTGCCCGTATAGCCAATTATCGCAGTGCCAATGGCAGTACGATTGCACCTGACAGTCTGGTAAATCTGACCAGCATCCTCGATCCGATGCGTCTTATCAAAGATGAACATGAACAGTCGATCATGCGCATTGCCGCAGAAATCAGTGCACAAGCTCATATTCGAGCCATGCAGACTACTCGTACCGGCCAGTATGAATATCAGGTAGAGGCAGAAATTCTGCATGAATTCATGCAACGCGGAGCACGCTATCCATCGTACAACAGCATAGTTGCCGGGGGCAAAAATGCCTGTTGTCTGCATTATGTCAGCAATAACTGTCAGTTGCAGCAAAATGATTTACTCATGATTGATGCAGGTGCCGAATACCAGATGTATGCTGGTGATATTAGCCGCACCTTTCCCGTTAGCGGGCGTTTCAGCAGTGCACAAAAAGATATCTACGATATAGTACTGGCTGTTAACCAGGCGAGCATTACCTCTACTGTAAAACAGGCAAATTGGCAGAATATCAGTGCTACAGCCATCAGCATGCTAACCCAGGGGCTAATTGATCTGGGCATACTCCGTGGCAGCCTAGAGCAGAATATTGAAACTCAGACTTATCGGCGTTTTTATATGCATGGGCTCGGACACTGGCTCGGACTGGATGTTCATGATGTTGGTGGCCGTTTTGACAGCAATGAACAGCCTATTTTGCTTCAGGCGGGAATGGTAACGACCATAGAGCCCGGTTTATATATCAGCGCAGCAGATGATATACCTCAGGCATTTCATAATATTGGCATCCGCATTGAAGACAACGTTCTGATTACAGAAACCGGTAATGAAGTACTCACTGCTTCTGTACCTAAAACTACCGCAGAAATTGAAACATTGATGCAGCATTAAATCAGAATTTAATCAGTATTAGCCATTAAAATAGCCGGATAACATTTATCCGGCTATTTTTTATAAATGCACTTTTAATGATTAAGCTGACGCGCAGCCAGTTCCTCCTGCGCAGTAGCCACAATATCAGTACCAAACAAAGAATTCACATCTGCCTCATCAAATACATAGCGTGCATGACAAAAATCACAGTTCACCTCAATACTGCCCTGCTCAGCTACAGCCTCACCTACTTCCTGCCCGCCAAGCAATAGCAGCATATCACCAACCTTAGCGCGCGAGCAGGTACAGGAAAATTCAACATTCTGAGGTGTAAACACCCTTAGCTCATGCTCATGAAACAGCCTGTATAACAATGTCTGCACATCCAGCCGCAACAACTCATCTGCCGTAAGCGTCTCAGATAAAGCTGATAACTCTGTCCAGCTATCTTCATCTATATCCTGTTCGGGTAATTTTTGCAGTAATAGACCGCTGGCATGTTCATCATCCGCAGCAAGCATAATATACGTAGCCAGCTGTTCGGAACGCGCCATATAATTCATCAGCATCTGAGCAATACTGCTACCATTAAGCTCCACCATACCCTGCCAGGATTCACCCTGAGAGGGCTGCAAAGTCAGTACAAACATTCCTCCTTCACCAAGCAAATCTACCAGTGTCATATTGTCATCAATGACAGCAGATTCATCCCAGCGTGCTGTTGCTCGGCAGGTTGCTGCCGATGTAGCTTCCGCCACCAGCATTTTCAAAACGCCCTTACCCTGCACTTGCACAATCAGATTACCGTCAAATTTCAGATTACTAGCCAATAATACCGCAGCCACAGTCAGCTCACCCAGAGCCTGATGAATTGCCTTAGGATAGATTTTATTTTCTGCCACATGCCGCCATACCTGCTGCAAATTCACTTGCAGACCACGTACAGGACAGTCATCAAACATAAACCTCGTTAACTGATCTGCTTGCATCATCTTATTTTCTGTCATCATTCCAATCCCGGCAAAATAATCAGACAATATGACCTCATCCGACCAAAAATCAAGTAAAAGAAATTTGCGTTTGCATTAATATATATTTGACCTGACAAATCAGTTTATACCAAAAATATAAAATTAAACTTAGATATATATATAAATTAAATTTTAATTATCATTTAATAATTTCAACCCAAAAATTAACTATAACAATTTAGTAAATTATTTATAAATATACATACTTAACTTAAAAACAATATTAAAAGCAAAATTGCATAAAATATGAATACTATTATTGCAACTAAGTAACTATAAATTTGCAGAAGTGGCAATGATTGTCATATATAGAAATAATAATAATTGTATCCTGATTGAAGGTAAGAGTCTTAATTCTCTCTGGGAACAACCGAAAGTAACATCTACTTTTTTTATATCAGGATCCGGGCTGGATGAAATAGTAGAAAATACCATTCTTCCTGATGATATAAAAACCATCTTTGTCTCCGGCTGCGCCAGCAATGAACTTTGTTTAGCTTAAATTCTAATGAATTAATCATTAATCACATAGATACCTCAGACTAAATAAACGTTAGTTCATAAGGCTCAATTACCTAACATTTTAATATCACAACTTCCGATACAAACAAATAGGTGCAGCTCAGCTCAGATAACTAATTAATGCTTTATCTGGATATTATAATACCAATGAAATAAATATAACTGATATTTGAATAAATAAGTATATTTGTTCTTCCTCTACCTGTTTTAATCCAGAAATAATCAACTAAATGCTGTAGTTTAATTCGTATGCAAACTTAGCTGCCATATAAGATTAATTAATAGATTTAGCTCTGCTTGTTTTTGTATAAACACCTGCCATTCAATAGCTGGCGGGTGTTTTTTATTTGGAAATGGTTTCTTTTTTCAATAACCTGTATTAAAAAGTTAATATAAATCAAATTTAAAGACAATATTTGATTTATATTAACTTTTTAACTCTTTGATACAGTATAATTTTCTTTCGAGAGATGAAAATTAAATTGTCACAATATCCTAGAATATAAAATTATAATTAATTCTATATTCTATTACTAATAAAAATATTTTTTAATTTATAAAGGAGAAGCATATAGATAATCAAATTCATTATGAGCAGTAAATATATGGCGATCATATTAATATTATACAAAATATGATCAGAATAATTTTATTTTATATTGAAATGATTACATTTAGGAGATAATAATGCCCCAATCTCAAAATACATCAACCGTTAATACTGTTGTTAGCACTTCAAAAAATGAATTTCTGAAAGGTACAGATAATAAAAAAGATCGTTATATTTTTCAGAAAGGTCACGGACAAGATATTATTGAAGATATTGGCTTTGCAAGCCGCCCGGATAATACTCTGGAATACTATGAAGAATCTGATGAGCAAAAACAATTAGAAAATTTTGAAAATGAAATTAACGAATTAATTTTCAAAGATTCAAATTCGGTTAATACTGCATTTATCAGGTCCGGAAATGATCTGATTATTAAAGCTTATGGCGAAAAAGATTCAGTCACTTTACGTAATTTTTTCATTGATCCTACTAATCCGGAAGACAACAATAGATATAGAAACTATAAATTTATATTTCAGGATAAAACAATTACGCTGAATGACATTAGTCATATGCCTTTTGAAACTCCATATAATCCGTTATTTAATGATTATACAGGCTGGCTGGGAACTGACATTATTAAAGGTAGTTCAAAAGCAGATACTTTGTTTGGTTACGACGGTGATGACATCCTTTATGGCTATGATGGTGATGACGAATTGAACGGAGGAATGGGTAATGACACTATTTATGGAGGAGATGGTAATGATATTCTCTATGGAGGAAATTACTATCCTGATGCTAACAGGGATGGCGACGATTATCTTGACGGTGGTAACGGAGACGATGAAATTTATGGAGGTGGTGGACACGATACCCTGATTGGAGGAGCCGGTAACGATTATCTGGCTGGCGGTGACTGGGAAAGTGATTCTTACATTTTTCATAAAGGTCATGGGCAAGATATTATAGAAGATATGGGCTACGATCAGTTGCCATTCTTATCTCAGAGCAATCAGCTCAAATTTACAGAGGCCAAAAGCACTGATGCAGTATTCAAACGTGACGGAGAAGATTTATTAGTTTATGCATACAAAAATGATGACTGTGTCAGACTAAAAGATTATTTTAAAGATGCTTTCCATCGGGCATTTATCTTTTGTTTTGAGGATCAGACATTGGATATTAGTGGTGTTGCACAGAAACTGTCAGAGCAAAGTGGTGAAAGCATGGCAGATATACTTGATAATTTCATTACTCAGGGTGTACAGACTGCTTCAAAACTCGGTGATATTTTATCAGGCGAAAATTCGGAAACCGGTGAATTGTATAATCAGCTAATCGGCAGCAGTGGTAATGATAGATTATCTGGAGAAAATGAATATAACTTCCTAGATGGCGGCGATGGTGATGACACTCTGATTGCAACCGGTGATTATAATATTTTGATCGGTGGCCGTGGTAACGATTATATGATTGGTTCTGAAGAGTGTAAGGATATCTATATTTTTGAAGAAGGTCATGGTCAGGATACCATCGAAGATGCAGGTGAAAATAGTACTCTCAAAGATGGAGCCTTAACCAATGAACTGATATTTAAAGGTGCACAAAAAAATAATATCCAATTCTACCGTGAATCCAATGATTTAATTATTCATGCATATAACAGTAATGATTCAATTAGATTAAAAAAATTCTTTTATGCTGAATATTATCAGGATTACAGATTGATATTTGAAGATGGTACTATATCAAGTATTGATATTCCTAAAAACCTGCCAATTAATGGCACCAGTGATAATGATTACATTGTGGGTAGCGAAACAAATGATATTATTTACGGGGGTGCAGGTGATGATACTCTTTCCGGATATGAAGGTGATGATATTCTTTATGGAGGTACCGGAGATGATGATATTTCAGGAGATGAAGGTAACGACATTTTAATCGGTGGCAGTGGAAATGATCTTCTTGATGGAGGAAGCGGAAGCGATCGTTATATATTTGAAGCTGGCCATGGACAGGATACGGTTACAGAATGGGACGTAAATCCTAAAGACATCAACTCACTCGAATTTACAGAATATAATAGTAATGAATTATGGTTCAGAGAGGATGGATCTGATTTGATTATCAGTCATATCGGAACAAACGATCAGGTAACAGTTACTTCATGGTTTGAAGATACTGATTATCAACACTATAATGTTATTACTGCTGATGGTAAAAAGATAAATTCAAATCAGATACAACAACTGGTTGAAGCCATGGCTGCATTTACAAATGATTGCGATTTTAACTCTCCAGATATTGCCAGTCAGATGCAGCAATTTATACAAAAAGCAAATGTTGCTGCCTATTGGGGTTAGTCAACCGATTTAATTAGCTTTAATTATTACCTGCCAGCTTTAAACTGACAGGTAATTTTTATTGACTTTCAAACTTAGATTTTTATTTTATTTATATATTTAGCAATTTTTCATTTAATCAGTTAACCAATGATCGAAAATAAACAATTAATATATCCAAATATAAAACAATTATGAAATTGGTTTTTACTATAAAATATATATTGAGTATTTAAATATACAATTTTTTATATAAAGTAATTTTATTGTAGTATCTATTAAGAATATTCAGTTGATAAAAAGCTAATTCAAATTGGGTTTTAGGCTTATCAGGTTAATATGTATGCTGCTGATAATCCGCTGCCGATATAGACATTTAAAAGAAATTTAACATACCAACAACCTCACCCAGTTCGCTATCAGGGCTGATAATGTGATTTTATAGGTAAATTAAGTTTTAATTAGCTTATTTTATATTGATAATAATTTTACATCATATTTTATATAGACTATAACCATATTTATTTAAAGCTGCGGCAGAAAACAAAACTGATATTCTTAATATAGTTGAATAGCTACAAATGAAATTAAACTACTTAAAAAAACATATCGGCAAAATATAAAAATAATAACTATATTATGCAAACAGGCTTAATCTAAATATCATAAAAATTTAAATATTACAAAAACATATATTAAATATACGTTAAAATGCGTTAGTATATGTATATATTTATATTTCTTTTAAATTAATTTTATGATAATTTTAACTCCGTCTCTATACAAAAGTTCAGCTTATGAGAAACTCATACAAATTGCACCTCAGGCTGGTCTGTTTAAACTGCATGCTGCTGATAGCCGGCTGTTCCGATAATAATCACTCTGAAAAAAAAGTGGTACAGCAACAACCCGCCCCTGTTCGCCATCAGGATAGATTTGGTCGTTATGACTCTATCGGTAATCTTAGCGGAAAACCGGTTAGCATTCCCAGTGGTGTGGTTTCTACTTGGGTTCGCTATATCGGCGATCCGGGTGATTTTGATAGCAGCATAAAAGCACAACTGTATAATCGTCCGCCAGTTACCTATCAGCTGCCTATTGAAAGCTTTGGCTTTCAATATCGGCTTACTGACGGAGCAGTTAAATCCAGCTTAGAACAAACAGATGCAGATTATATTCATGATAATAATATACTGATTCCTAAAATGAAACCTTTTCCATGGGGACATGTTATTGTTTACAATATTGTTGATCTCAATAAACCTCGAAATTACAATTTAGCACTTGAAGATAGTTTACAAGCAACTAAAAAAGTCTACCATTTTAATTATATTGAACAATCTGAACCGGTATATGGCTTAATTTATTTGAAAGCCAATAATGGAATTGATCCCAGTACCAATAAACCCTGGCAAGAAGATACTTCAGGACCGGATATTTTTATTTCGAAAAATAAGAATGGTGAAATTAAGACTTATATTAAATGTGATTTTATAGGTAAGGTTCAGTATTGTTATCACCTATTTTATATAGATAATAATATGCATGTCACAATTTATATAAGCTATAACCGTGTTTATTTAAAACTCTGGCAACAAACAGAAAAAAACATAACAGCTATTCTGAATAGCTGGATTGTCACAAATGACGGCAAATTAATTAAAAAACAGGCAGGAAAAATATAGAAACACAAATTGATTTTTCGTAAGTCAACAACTGATGAAAGGGTAGAAAAATGTCTCGGCCACAAATATTAACTAAAGAACAACTTAATTCATGGAACCAAAAAATTAAAACTGGTAATTTATCTGCAATAGGAGAAGTTTATCAGATACTGCAAGAAAAAGGTTATAACTATGCAGCATGGGCAATTGGTGTAGCCACAGGCGATAGCATTACCGGAAACGGCGCCATAGAATTTATGCAAACTGTAGCTAAAGATCATAAACAAATTCTTACTCAAGCCAGAATTGACAGTGTGCGGCGTGATATGGCTATAGGCTATTTAGCAATGTTGCAAAATAAACTTGAACATGGTCATGGTGGTGAAGATATTACATATGAAGAAATGTATGAATTTCATGTAAATGTATTTAATAAAAATGGTTTGGATATCAGCTATTGGACGCTATATACCCCAATGTCGATTATTCAAACTAATGCATCAGGAAACGGCCGTAACGGTAATATGATTGAAGGCAGTAAAGTCGTTGAAAGTATGTGGGAACAGATTCGTGCCACCAAAGGAGAAGTAGTAAACGGCGGAGCTTCAGTAAGTTTAGAGTTATATCAAATAATGCAGGACGCCAAAAAGGGCTATATTTATGTTGATAAAATAACTGGTGATGTATCTTCACAAACTAGTATTATTAATGCTTATACCATGGATGCATCAATTCACTCTTTTGGAAGTTCTGAACTTATTAATATATAATCAAAATTAGAGAATATTGATAAATTAATTGATAGCTTAGGCTATAAGAAAGTAACAATTTCTAGTACCGATCAGCAAAAGGCACAACAATGGTGTCGTGATACTGATATTGTAGCTACAGCTAAATCAGTTACAACTGAAACATTAAATCATAATATACTCAATCTCAGTACACACTCCTGGTATAGAAATTATGCCACGATGGAAAATAAACGCTCCGGACAATATTTTATTAATCACGATACTTCTACATTAGCAAAACAGCAACTAATTAATAACTGGCTATTAGTTGGTGGCACGGCTATGACCAAATGGATTATGGCTGCAGTACTGAATGAAGAAAGTATTAATAGCTCTAATTCACAAATTACCTCTGTTAACGACCAAAATTTTTTAGACAAAGGGTTAGAATTTGTTTTTGACTCTCAAACTGGACACCAGCAACTAGTACCTGGGAAAACCGATGTATTTGAATTTAAATATCAGCTGGATTTTATTGATAATACACCAGAATATACTCTTAATTTACTGAAAAAACTGAGTGAACAAGGAGAAACTGATAAAGTATCTATTTATTTAAATGCCTTAGCTCATTTAAATCCTATTGTTATACTTAATCCAGATTCAAAGCCTCCGCAACGAACATTAGCAGATATGGGAGAAGACTGGATAAAAGCAAGATGCTGGATGATTCAAGAAATCCGCTATGCGCAGGCCAGTGAATTTAATCAGGATCTAGATCAGCAATTTGATTTTGATGGCTTTCACGATTACTTTTCTGAACGACCAAGATACCAGCAATTTAAAACACTTATAGAATCCATTCGTAAAAAATATGGTTTTTCTGAAACGGATACACTTGTATTTCATGATAAACAAACCGGCCAGAGCTGGAGTACAAATCCCGAAGCTACTACTAATGTGCATGAAATTGTGATGCTTGCAGATAAAAATCCAGGTATAGCAAGAGGTGGAGCACTTTCTGATATTCTTATTGGTAGTATAGGTGATGATGTAATTATCGGTGGTAAAGGCAATGATCTGCTGATTGGTGGTGCGGGAACAGATAATTATTACTTTAATAACGGAGACGGACAGGATCGTATTATCGATAGTGATGGTAATGGCTATATCTATCTGGACAATAAGATTTTTTCATCATATCAGTGGATAGGGAAAGAGCTGAATGTATGGCAGTCAGAGGATAATAAATGGCAGGTGTGGCTGAATAAAACCGGTGATTTATGCATTCAGTCCCTGACAGACAATAAAGATATTCTTACTATTGAGGGATGGAATGAGCTTAAAGGAAATAAACTCGGCATTAATTTACCCAATATGCGCCCGCCTAAGGAAAAAAATAAAATTCTGGGCGACTGGCGCACGAAAATCATTCATGTAGAAGGCCATTTTGAGGAAGAGTTAGAGTCTCTTAAAGGCCATTATCACTATGATTGGGATAAGCGCAGTGCCGACGGCCGTATTATCGATGGTAAACAAGAAAACGGCTTTGAGGATGTTATTTTCGGCACAGCCAATGATGATGAAATTTCGGGGCTGGACGGCGGCGATGCTATTGATGGCATGGCCGGTGATGATGTGATTCTGGGTGGCGATGGCATGGATCTGCTCGCAGGCGGCGGTGGCTCCGATACCATCAGAGGTGGTGCCGGAGATGATTATATTTTTGCCAATAATCATTTAACGATATCTCAACGAGAGAAGCCGGATGAGCGCTGGAAGATGCCTGATTATGGTAAAAAACTGATTCATGCTGGCCCAAACTGGGGTATATTTTTAGAAAGAGGTAATTATTTGATTATCTCTGGTATTAGCGACTGTTTTGATGAGCCCATCTCTGCTGTGGACGGTATGTCATATGGGGGAGATTTTCTATATGGTGATGAGGGCAATGACTTTATTGTTGGCGGTAATCTGAATGATTATATCGAAGGTGATTCGGTAGCACCGGGCAGTACGCAAGAAGGAGATGATGTCGTTTTTGGTATGGGTGGCAATGATTATATTGTCGGTGGCAAGGGCAAAGATATCTTATATGGCGATGGTCTTGTTAGACTAGGTCACTTAAATTCTCTTGCTGGCAGGGCTCATGGAGATGATCACATTGATGGCGGCGAAGGTGATGATGAAATCATTGGTGGTGGCGGCAATGATGTGATTATTGGCGGCGATGGTGATGACAAAATTTATGGCGATGATGGTGGAAAGACATCAAGAGAAATACTTGATAGCCAATATCATGGTAGTGACACCATTTATGGCGGTGCCGGTAAAGACTTTATTGTAGGTGGTGGTGGCGATGATTTTCTCTATGGCGGTAATGACGAAGACATTATATATGGCGATTCTTATGATATGAATAGAAATTTTTCACAATTAACATGCAATGATCATATCTGGGGCGATGCCGGTAATGATGAGCTGTATGGTGGCTACGGAGACGATGTGATTCATGGCGGCGCTGATCATGACAAAATTTATGGCGGCCACGGTAATGATGAGCTTTATGGCGATGAAGGCAATGACGTTATTTACGGGGATGATGAGAATAACAAAGAAATTCAGGGTGCAGACTATATTGATGGCGGCGCCGGCAATGATAGTTTAATAGGCGGCGGTGGAGACGATTGGATTTTCGGGGGCGATGGCGATGATAAGATATGGGGTGATGAGAATAAAAATTTTGTCGATGCTGACTGTTCAATAAACGGTAATGATCATCTGTTTGGCGGAAATGGTAATGATATTATTGATGCCGGATATGGTACTGATGAAGTTGATGGCGGCGAAGGAAATGATGTTATATTCGGCGGCGGTGGTCATGATTACCTTTATGGTGGAAATGGCGACGATATAATTATCGGTGATTTCAATAATATTATTGGTTGGGGAATTGGTTCGGGTGGTTCTAGTGATCCTATTTTAATTACAACCGAAAATTCTAAATATACCGGCGATGATGTTATATACGGCGGAGAGGGTAATGACAGAATATATGGAGATGTTTTGCAAGAATTAGAAAGTTTTTCTGGAAATGATGTTTTATATGGTGAAGGAGGAGACGATTATATTAATGGGGGTTATGGTAATGATTACATTGATGGAGGTATCGGTAACGACCGGCTGATTGGCAGTGGTGGTGATGATGTGATTTATGGTGGTGATGGTAATGATATTATTTATGGCGACAGTGAAGAACCTGTAAATAGCGATAATGCAAAAACCAGTGGTAATGACGTTATCTTCGGAGGAGATGGAAACGATTTTATCAGTGGCGGCAGCGGCAATGATAATTTACAGGGTGATGATGGCAATGATCAGCTGTATGGAGGCCTGGGCGATGATAATTTATATGGCGGAGCCGGTAATGATTTGCTTAACGGTGGTAAAGGCAATGACTATCTAAATGGCGGTATGGGTGATGATATGTATGTAATTAAAAACGGCGACGGCATCACTATAATTGAAGACCATAATGGATTGTCTTATATTAAGGTTGATCAGATAAAATCGCTTACTTTCAGTGCTTATAAAGACGGAATAGTGATTAAAAACGGGGTTAAAGGCGATATTATTTATCTGCTCGGCTATAATTTGAAAAACCGGGGCAAAGATTCTGATTTAGGCAATATTATATTTACCGAAGATGGTAAGCATGGGCAAACTTTATTAAGCCTGCTTACAAAGCGAAAACCTGTTGATATGCCCCTTATTCCGCAGTTTGAAAAAGATTCGGCTCTCAGTAATCACCTGTTCCATTCTGCTGACAATAGTCTGCATAAAGATTCAGGCAATTATGTCGCAGGCCTTGCCAGAATTCCTGTAAAGAATGCGGCGCCGGATAACTATGCCAATGAAATTATCAATTCCGGTTTTAATTACGCTGATGCGATGTTACTCAAGCAGGCAATGGCGGCTATGAGTTCAGGACTTGCTGATAGCAGCATGGCAATATCACCGCCACAGGATAAACTTTTAGGTACTGCTGATAATTATTTGAGTGTTTCGGCTGTATAAAAGCAAGTTTCTGTTCTGTTAATTTGAATTTATGCCTGTAACAGCAGTTACAGGCTTTTTTACAGGTAAATATTAGCATCAGTTATCGATTACTATAATCAGGATGTATAATCTTTACTTGATGAAACAGCAAATATTAAATTATTAATTTATCTATGGAGAAATAATAAATGTGCCAGTTGTTAGGCATGGATTGCAATACCCCTACTGATATTGTCTTTTCTTTTGAAGGTTTTCGTTTGCGGGGAGGTCTGACTGACAGCCATGCAGATGGTTTCGGCATTGCTTTTTTCGAGGGGCACGGAGTGCGCCTGCTTCAGGATGATAAGCCTTGTGCGAGCTCACCTGTCGCAGATTTGGTGCAGCAATATAAAATCAAATCGGAAAATGTAATAGCTCATATTCGCAAAGCTACTCAGGGACAAGTGCACTTAGTAAATACACATCCGTTTGTACGCGAGTTATGGGGAGAATACTGGGTGTTTGCACATAATGGCAATTTGCGCCGTTTTAATCCTTCTGAAGGTGAATATTTTAACCCGGTAGGTACTACGGATTCAGAGCAGGCCTTCTGCTATCTTCTTGAGCAGCTACGCCAGCGCTTTCGTCACAAGCCTTCTCGGGAAATTTTATTTAATGCTATAGCAGAAATTACTGGTGAGCTGCGTCAGTATGGTTTATTTAATTATATGCTTTCGAATGGTGACTGGTTAATTGCCCATGCCAGCACCCTGCTTTTTTATATTATCCGGCAGGCGCCTTTTGGTAAGGCTGTTCTGGCAGATGAAGACGTGGCTATTGATTTTTCCGCGGTTACTACACCACATGATCGTGTAGCAGTCATTGCCACATTACCGCTTACCTGTAATGAGCAGTGGCAACAACTGGCGGTTAATGAACTGGTGATGTTCAGCCAGGGAGAAATTGTTTTGCGTGATTGTATCCAGCCGGCTCAATATATGAGTGTAGAAGATGGTCTGGCCATCGCACGCAAAGCCGGCGTCAGCATGTAACAGATTAAGTTGAACTAAGAAACTAAAATTTCAGAAAATCTGTTATTAACTGAACTATCTTATGTAATTTATCCAGAATGGATTAAAACCAGATTAAAGCATAGTAACAATTGCAGATATTTGATGCAAATCCAGATATTTATTAAATATCTATATCTGTTTTCAGGCATTTTCTATAGTAGTTAGTGAATCCATAAAAGAAAATCCCGAATAATTCCGGGATTTTTGTTACTCAGATATGAAAATATTAACTATATATTGATTACATAAATCCATAAATCAGAATTGCTATTACAGCTATCGGAATAACATAGCGACATAACACTTTCCAACAAGCAAATACAGCCGGGCCTAAATTCAGCTCCTGACGAATTCTTTCCTGATTCATTATCCAGCCGGCAAATACAATCGTGCCAAGTCCGGTTAACGGTAGCATAAGCTTACTGGTCAGATAATCGAGAGAATCAAAAATATTTTTACCGAAAATTGTAATATCCTGCCATGCATTAAATGATAGCAGGCAGGCAATACCCAATGCCCAGATGAACAAACTACTTACTAAAGTTGCTGATTTACGTCCCAAATGGGTTTTTTCTTCCAGTAATTCAACTGTCGGCTCCAGCAATGAAATTGAGGAAGTCAGAGCGGCGAAGGTCAGGAAAATAAAGAATACAACACCAATAATAGTACCACCGGCCATATTGCCGAAAGCGATAGGTAAGGTAACAAAAATCAGCCCCGGACCTTCTCCCGGTTGCAGGCCATTGGCAAATACCAGCGGGAAAATGGCCATACCGGATAACATGGCAACAATAACATCCAGAATAACTACAGTACGTGCTGTAGAAATCAGATTCACATCTTTACCCAGATAGGAACCGTAAGCCATCATAATACCCATGCCCAAAGACAGGCTGAAAAATGCATGCCCCAATGCCGCCAGTACTGCCTTACCAGTAATAGCAGACCAGTTAGGAGTAAATAGGAAAGCAAAAGCCTTGCCAAATGAAGGTCCGCTGACAACAGCCGCATAAACTACCAGACCAATCAGTAATAGACCCAGCCCCGGCATCATCACTTTACAAGAACGCTCCAAACCGGCACCAACACCCATGGCTACAATCAAAGCGGTAGCAAACATGAAGACGGTATGCCATGTAAGTAAATGGCTTACACTACCAAGAAATTGCTGGAAGACCTGACCAGTGCCCCCACCATTTAAACCTTTAAAAGTACCAGTACCGGCAAGAAAAATGTAATCAGCAGCCCACCCGCCAATAACACTGTAAAAAGAAAGAATCAGGAATGAACCAAGTACGCCGATAATACCTACCCAGCGCCATGATTTAGATTGCCCTTCATCAGCAGCTACATCTTCCATGGTATGAATCGGATTTTTCTGCCCGCGACGGCCAATCAGCCACTCAGCCACCAGAATAGGCAAACCAATCACAAACATGCAAATCAGGTAGGTAAGCACAAATGCAGAACCGCCCATCTGACCGGCCATATAGGGAAATTTCCAGATATTACCTAAACCAACTGCTGAACCTGCTGCGGCGAGCATAAACCCCATCCGCGAGCTCCACTGAGAATGCGATTTTTTCTTTGTTCCGCCACTCATCGCTACTGCCCCTTACTTCTTAATTCAAACTTTAATCAATAATCATGCCATGAATCGCATTTTTGGACAAGAAATGATTGTGAATGTACCGTTTTTGAGACTATTAAGCCCATTATTCAGACATTATGTCCAAATAATGGGCTTAAATATGGATTAAATTCAGGCTAGTTCCAAAAAGTGCTAACTTAAAAAAACATATTTACAACAATCGATGCTGTAGTGCCGGTAGCTTAGTACGTACTGATTGTAGAAATTCGGCATCCAGCTCTGCACAAATAACCCCCTCTCCTTCTGGCAAAGAGGCAAGGATTTCTCCCCAAGGATTAATAATCATACTATGGCCATATGTACGGCGGCCATTTTGATGCTGCCCGCCCTGTGCAGACGCCAGCACATAACACTGATTTTCAATTGCTCTGGCAGTTAATAATGTGTTCCAGTGTGCTTTACCCGTGGTATAAGTAAATGCTGCCGGTAACACCAGTACTTCAAATGGAAGCTGGGCACGGAAAAATTCAGGAAAACGTAAATCGTAACAAATACCCTGTGCCACAGCGATATTATCAATTCTCAGCTCCGGTACATCCATGCCACGCAGTATTGTATCGGCTTCTGCGTAAGACTCATTGGCACCAGTGTAACCAAACAAATGCATTTTATGGTAGAAACCCAGTAACTCTCCTGAGCGCCCGTACACCAGCATGGTATTAAATATTTTGGTTTTATCCGTACTTTGTAAAGGTATGGTACCACCAAATAGTATGATCCCCAGCTCAGCAGCCAGAGTTTTCAAAGCTGTTTGCAATCGGCCATCTCCAAAAACCTCAGCCACAGCTACTTTATCTGTTTCGTCTTTACCCATTATCGGCCAGTATTCAGGTAATACTACCCATTCCGCACCTGCATCAGCAGCTTGCCGAACCAGACGCTGCATGGTTTGAATATTCTCAGCAATATCAGTACCAGAAACCATTTGTACGATGCCAACTTTGATACCATTCATGTATTACTCCTTCAATACTTTTGCCATAACTTTGTCAGTTGGGTTATTTATAGTCTTAACTATTTCAATAGGCAAATAAATTATTTTAGTATATAGAGTAATAATCCTTAAATTTTAAAATCTGGAATAAATTGTGATGATTTATCCGAGATTTATTCATATAGTTACAAGATAAATTCTTTAATTAATAGATAAATATTTATCTACATTTTGTTAATATACACCTTTAATTTTTAAAAGATGCATGAGTTCAAAATGATGTTGTATTGAAAGACTTTTTAAAGTACCTAAATGATATGAAAAATTTTTTTTCTGATACATATCTTCTAATTCCTGACAAGCTGATGACCAAGTTAGTAATCCAATATTATTTTGTATTACTGAATGAATATCTTCTAAAAGTTCTTCATTAAGCACCCCAATATTTTCATGATAGGTTCTAGGTTTTGATAAATAATGCTTTATAAATATATCATTATCTGTATGATTAAAAGTAAGATGAAAAGCTGATGTGTAAGCCTGCCCTCCATTTTGAGAAAAATGATTACCTATAGTAGAGAAATTTCCAAACCCCTGATATCCTTTAGATTTATAGTTCAAATGTGCATCAGAAAAAAACTCAATTCGATTTTCTTGATAATCATAATTACGCTTTAAGCGTTTAAAATTGTCTTCAAGTAAAATTTTATCTTTAGAAAATTGATTAATATAATAATCCTCAACGCTATCCTTATAAAAAATATGCTTTATTATTTGTTCTTGTTGGTTAATCAATTTAGTATCAAATCTAATTTCACCTGAATGTATCAAAACAAATTTAGATTGATTAAACATATTTAACCAATTCTGAATTTGTAAAAAATTATAACTATGGTCAACATTTAAGCCTACAATCAATGAAGAATTTGATTCAATTAAGTTCTTGGTAAGTTGGATAAGCTGCTCATCATTATTTTTCAAATTGCCAACTTTTGGATTAATTATAAATATAAAATTATTCGGGTTAATTTTAGAAAGCGTTTTTTGAATCTCATTGAAGCTATTTTTAACAGGTTCCAAAATAATAGAAATATTTGATTCATTAATTTTATCAGCACTTTTTCGTATTGATAATAATTCAAATCGTTTGCTTCTTAAAAAGCAATAATACATAATCTCCTCCTTGTATTAATGAAAAATTAACGCTTTAAATAACAATTATTAATTACAATATTTGATTTTCCAAACGTGACGAAATTATTTTAAGTCTCCTTAAAGAAGGTCTAATATTTAGCATTAATGCTAATAGTGAAAAAGGCAGTTTTTCTATAGATCTCTTTTCTTCATTTTTCAATTCTCTTTTGCGTAGAATACTTACAAAAACATTATGTGCTTCAATAATATCCATTTTTTGAAATAAGTTCAAACAATCATTTCTAGTCTTTTTAGGTGAAATATCAGGAATATAATCATATTTTTTTTTCATATAATTCAATATTTCTGAATTTCTTAAGCTCTTGAATAAAGCACTTATAGATAAATTTTCAATATTTGATGATGCCTCACGAATTGTACTCATTTGTTTTCTATGAGTTAATCTAATTATACCTACGTCTTTATCTAAAGTTTGTTCCAAAATTTTAATCTTCGAATCATCGCACACTATAAATATCTTTTCAAAAACTTTTTTATAATCAGTTAGCTGGGAGGAGATTCGATCTAAATTATCTAATCCTGTTTTAATTTCATAAGCAGTGGATGTCCCATTAAAAATAGCTACATCACAAATTGAATTTAATACATGAAACTCATTCATATAGGCAACATTAGCTAATTTATGCCTTCCTTTTATTAATCGATTTGCTATTATATTTTTAAATACATATTCGTTTTTATAATGTTGATTTATAATATTAAAAAAATAATCGAAAGCATAAAAAAAATTTTTACCTTTTAAATCTTTTTTTATTTTAGTATCTAAAAGTATTTCGTTTAGTAAAGAAGAATCATTTTTAAAGATGAGCGAATCAAAATTAGAAGTTCTGAAGAATTGACTAATTTTATATGGCACATTATCAGATAACATAATTGAATTTGTCATTTTAAAATACTTTTCGATTAAATAATATTATATACATTTCTGATTCTCTTTTTGTAACTTACTATAAAAATATGATTTAAAATATTCTGAATACTAACAAACTCTCAAGTAACCTTCCTCTGGCAATGTGTACAGATACCTGTTAGTACGATATGCTCATCATTAAGCATAAATCCATTATCTGCAGCACGCTGGCGTAATGCTGCCCATTCTGAGCTGAGACTTTGTTCATCTACAGCTCCGCACTGGTTGCATACCAGAACAAAATCACTGTGATGAACGGTATTGTCCTGACAGTGACTATCGCACTCATGCCGTACATGACGGCAAAGTATATAGCCGTTAACAGCAGGTATTTTATGTAATACACCCTGCTCAGCCCAGAAATCCAGTGCTCGGTAAGCAGTAGGCGGAGCAACCGTACTGTTACTGTGCTGTTGCATAGATGCCAGTACCTGGTAGGCTTTAATAACACCACTCATATTTAATACAATATCCAGCACCTGAGCACGCAGTTGGGTAACAGTAACTCCTTGCTGAGCACACTGTGCCATGATATGTGCTTTTTCTTCGGCTTTGGATTGCCATACTGTAGGGTTAGACATACCTGTAAATCTTAAGCCAAGTCACGGGTTACACTCAGACCGGCGAAGGTTTGAGATACCGGCATAATTTCAATATGGTTAACATTCATATGTGCCGGAGTCTGATACAGCCATAATACGGTGTTGGCAATATCTGCCGGTTGCAGATAGCTGATATTTTCATATACGGCAGCAGCCTGTTTATCATCGCCGCGAAAGCGTACATTGGAAAATTCAGTATCACCGCATAAACCGGGGGCAATATTGGTTACTCGTATGCGTGTACCGGCCAAATCAGTACGCAAATTCAGGCTGAACTGGCGTACAAAAGCTTTGGTAGCACCGTAAACATTGCCACCTTTATATGGCCATGAGCCGGCAGTAGAACCCAGATTAATGATATAGCCGCTATTTTTGGCTACCATACGTGGCAATATTTGCCGGGTAACATAAGTTAAACCCAGAACATTGGTATGAATCATGGTTTCCCAGTCAGCAAAGTTTGCTTCCTGAGCCGGCTCCATGCCCAGTGCCAGCCCGGCATTGTTCACGAGTAAATCAATATCCGCCCAAGTACCCTGTAAGGAGGCTAATGCATTATCTACACTGCTTTTATCGGCTACATCCATTTGTAATGGTAAAAACTGTGCACCCAGTTCTGCCTGTAAATCTTGCAGCTTATCCAGTCGCCGTGCGGCACCAATAACCTGGTAACCGGCATGAACCAGCACACGACACATTTCTGCGCCAAATCCTGCAGAAGCACCTGTAATTAATATTGCCATGTCAGTATCTTTCTCTATTTAAAGATAACACCTTTATTTGTCCCTTATGAGATAAATCTATATTTATTCAATTTCCAATATTATGGTATTACATTTCTATTTTGCTACGACCGAGTCTTGTTTATCAACCGGTGACATTTATTCATTCATACCTCAGGAATATTTATCTGTTTGAGAACCAATATTTTACACTGATGATTAAGCTTTTACTCAGTACTATCCTCAGAAACTATGCCTTGCCTATTATTTTCAAATAAAAGATGTAGACGAATCAACTGGTACATTTATAAAAACGCTATTAATCATATCTGTTAAATTACTTTTAATTGCTGATGTTCACAGGCTATGTCTGGCTTTCTATCATGTTCATTAACTGCTTTGACAGTTAAATTACGATATAAATGGATTGATTTATTGATAAAAAACCCCGTTATCGCTAACGGGGCTCTTTGATAACAGATATATGGTTTATAAAGATTGCTGCATCGCCCATGAACGTAAAGCGCGGGCATCGCTTACACGAGTTGTTGAACTGGGAGAGTTCAGCAAAACAATGGTTACCGGCTGGTTCTGCACGCTGGTTAGCAGCACCATAGACCGACCTGCTTCACGAATATATCCGGTTTTTTGCAGCGCGATCGGCCATAAACCTTCTCGTACCAGCGCATTGGAGTTGTGATATTGCTCTACTCTGCCATTACTGGTGTATACCGAACCGGAATTGTCAGTTGAATATTGTCTGATAAGCGGATACTGGCTGGCACCACGCACCAGTAAAGCCAAATCCCGTGCAGTGGACTGATTGCGCGGATCAAGCCCGGTTGGTTCGTAAAAACGTGAATTAGTCATTCCCAGCTCAGCCGCCTTATTATTCATGGCTTCTACAAATGCCGGCATACCGCCCGGATAAGTACGTGCCAGAGCATGGATTGCCCGGTTTTCACTACTCATTAAACCAATATGCAACAGCTCACGCCGGGTCATTACTGTACCAACAGACAGACGACTGGTTGAGTTTTTCAACCGGTCAATCTCGGCATCTGTGATGGTAATCTGATCATTCATGTTCTGATTGGCATCCAGCACTACCATTGCTGAAACCAGCTTAGAAATGGATGCAATTGAACGTACCTGATTGATATTTTTCTGGTAAAGAATTTCACCGGTCTGATTATTCATAATCAGAGCCGATTGTGAGCTTAATAAAGGGCCGGCAATCTGTGCACGGGTTTCCAGATTGGCATCGGGATGGTTGCTGATAAATGTGCTGAGTGTGTCAGACTGACCACCTGTCTGCTTTTGTTCGATAAACTGGCCGAGAACATCAAGGTCTCCGGCTACAGCAGGTACTGCAAAAAACAGACTACTGCTTAACAGGCTTACCCACTGCCAGCGACGCAGACGTGATAAACATGACATGATAACTTCCTTTTTGACCCTGAATCAGGGTAATTTATTTCTCAAGAGAATACTACTTAAACTGAACGCAATAGAGAGACAGACATAATTATTGTCTGTGTTTGAAAGAAGTTTTTAACGTCCAATTATTCAATAAATATATTGTTTCTCAATCTAATTATAAGACAAATTTGCTTACGGTCGGTATTTTCTTATTATATTTGGCTAAAAAAGGTGTTTATAAACGATATTTTAATCAGATTTTCATTATCAAACTGATTTCTTCAGTGATTAAAACCACACTAGCATTCAGTTTGATATCAGCCTGATAAAACTATATACTCGTTTTTTGGCTGAATCCGATACGATATCATCTATGTATTTGGTCCGGCATTCAATATAAGCTCTATTTTCTTGATGAAATCCTGTTTATGAGTAAAGAAATTCGTTATTGTTCGTTTTGCGGTAAACCTGAAAACGAAGTTAAAAATTTAATTGAAGGTGAAAACGCATTAATCTGTAATGAGTGCGTGGATACATGCAATGAAATGCTACATAATCCGGGTGCTTCTTCTACAGAGAATGGCATGCCGGCAACTGACGGAGACGGTCAGGAAAAACTACCTACTCCGGCAGAAATTGTTGCTAATCTTGACCAGTATGTAATCGGACAAGAAACAGCAAAAAAATCACTGGCTGTAGCGGTATATAATCATTACAAACGCTTGCGTCTGGGTAAGGAAGAAGGTCAGGTAGAGCTGTCTAAATCCAATATTCTGCTGATTGGACCTACTGGTTCGGGTAAAACTCTGCTCGCTCAGACTCTGGCGCGCAAACTGGATGTTCCGTTTGTGATGGCTGATGCTACCACACTTACCGAAGCCGGATATGTTGGTGAGGATGTGGAACAGATTATCACTAAATTATTGGGTAAATGCGATTTTGATGTACAAAAAGCACAAAAAGGCATTGTATACATTGATGAAATCGATAAAATCTCCCGCAAAAGTGATAATCCCTCTATCACCCGCGATGTTTCCGGTGAGGGTGTTCAGCAGGCTTTACTTAAACTGATAGAAGGAACTGTTGCATCTGTGCCGCCACAGGGTGGACGCAAACATCCTAATCAGGAATTTATTAATGTAGACACTACTAATATTCTGTTTATTTGTGGTGGTGCATTTGCCGGACTGGAAAAAGTTATCCGTCAGCGTACTGAAAAAGGTGGTATCGGCTTTGGTGCTGCGGTACACAGCAAAGACGAAAATACCAATGTAAGCGAGCTGTTTCAGACGGTAGAACCGGAAGACCTGATTAAATTCGGTTTGATTCCCGAGCTGATCGGTCGTCTGCCAGTTATTGCAACGCTCACTGAGCTGGATGAAGATGCACTGATTAATATCCTTACCGAACCTAAAAATGCATTAATTAAGCAGTTTCAGGCTCTGTTTGCGATGGAAGGTGTGGAGCTACAGGTACAACCCTCTGCATTACGGGCAATTGCCAAGCTGGCCATGGCGCGCAAAACCGGTGCCCGCGGCTTACGCTCAATTGTAGAAAAAGCGTTGCTTAATACTATGTATGCTTTGCCGGATTTAAACGATGTAAAAAAAGTGGTTGTTAATCAGGATGTAATTGATAAAGGTGCTGAACCTGAATGGTTACTGGCTGATGGCAGTGCTTATAAAGGCTAAAACCATAAGCTGAATTTTACATGCATAAAAAACCGTCTGAATTTTAGAATTTCAGACGGTTTTTTTATGTACAGAATAAATGAGTTAACCGGTTAATAATGTGTCCGCAGTATTACCCGGATTATCAAACTGGCACTTCAGTATGAAATTTTATTATCAAAACATTACAGATAACGACCAAACCACAATACTTTACCGATGATTTGTACATCATCACTTTCACTATCCAGCCGGATTTCAAAACTCGGATAGGCTTCATTAGCAGAAATAACATTCACTACATTACCCGGCATCAGCTGTAAACGCTTAACCAGCAGATTATCGTTAATACGCAATACATACAAACCATCACGGCGTATATGATTCATTTGCTGTACCAGAATGGTGTCTCCGTCATTGAGCACACCTTCCATTGAATCTCCTTTGACCGAAATCACTGACAAGCCACTAACTTCAGGGCTAATCATTGAATTTATCCAGTCCTTGCGGAACGCCATGGTAAACATCGGTTTTTCATTAGCAACTAAACTACCATGTCCGGCAGCTGCTTCAATTGCATAACGCGGCACATAAACAAAATCTTCAGTATTCACCGGATTACCCAGCGTATCGTGTGCTGCCTGAGTTTGCTGTTCAGGAAAGGGTTCCCCTTCTCCGGTCAGCAACCAGTCAATACTGCAACCTTTTAATTCTTTGATACGTTTCAGGGTTTCTGCTTTGGGTAACCCGCCTTCATGCCAGATACGGCTGAAACCGGCCATAGTCATATCAATGTCTGTGGCAATTTTAGACTGGCGCTCACCCGGCCACAGTGAAGCCAGACGGTCTTTAAATGTTTGCATGCACAAATTCCGGCAATTTCTTAGAAATATCGTCAATAAATTTGTTTTTATTATACTTCATTTTTAGAAAAATGAAAAGTAACTAAATATTTAAGAAATAAATTCCTTGAATATTTATTTTTTTCTAATTAATATAATAAAAATTAAACAATTTATTAGATTTTTCTAAATAAGGAATGGATTATGAAATTATTAAAAATATATGGGTTAATGGCTTTATTATTGTTGCTGGGCAATTTTCATTCAATACCAGCTCGTGCTACAGCTCCTGCGGCATTGATTTCGCAAACGCTGGACTGCCAGCATCTGGCGAATTTAACTTATACTGAAATGAATCCAACCCAGATTAAAGTAGCCAAAAACTGTGACCAGCGTGAAGCTGCACAAAGCTGGCAGAATGCATACGGAAAAATGAATCATACTGAAATGGCAAAAGCTACAGTTTATGAGGCTTCCTGAAATATTGTATCGCTCTGCTTCTGTTGTACTATCAACCATGTAATTTCATTATTTTTTATATTTACCCTGACACTGCACTGTTTAAAACACACATAAAATAAAAGCCTGAGTACCTGAAATAACAGATAGCTCCGGCCTTTAGAAAATCTGAACCAGGGGTTATTGTTTTAACTTGAATTCAGTACAAAAATAATTAATTATTTGCTTTGTGTTGTAACTGAGTCAGTAATTGCTGATGAATACCACCAAAGCCGCCATTACTCATGACCAGAATATGATCCCCCTGCTCTGCCTGTGCAGTGATAGCTTCAACCAGTGACTGCATATCCTGAAAAACTGCTACTTTATCCTGTAACGGACTTAGTGCAGCCGCAACATCCCAGTCAACCCCGCCGGCATAACAGAATACTTTATCCGCTTCTGCCAGACTGGCAGGTAAAGCAGCTTTCATGGTACCCAGCTTCATAGTATTAGAGCGTGGTTCAAGCACAGCCAGAATACGTGCATTAGCGACTTTCTGGCGCAGGCCGGCAATAGTTGTGGCAATGGCTGTCGGATGATGAGCAAAATCATCATAAACAGTAATATCGTTAACTACACCTTTGACTTCCATGCGCCGTTTAACATTCTCAAAACGAGACAATGCTGCACAGGATTGCCGGATCGAAACACCTGCATGACGTGCTGCAGCAATCACTGCCAGTGCATTCATGCGGTTATGCTGCCCCAGTAGTTTCCACTCTATATGTCCCACCTTTTGTTGCTGATAGAGTACATCGAAGCCGCCGGTTGCAGAAATTTCACCAATCTGCCAATCCTTATTCAGACCAAAACCTTCTACTTCTGACCAGCAGCCTTGCTGTAAAACTTCGTCCAGTGCAGCAGATTGTTCATTAACGACAATCAGCCCTTCACTGGGAATTGTACGAATCAAATGATGAAACTGAGTCTGAATTGCTGCGAGATTGGGGAAAATATCCGCATGATCATATTCCAGATTGTTCAGAATTGCCGTACGCGGACGATAGTGTACAAACTTACTGCGTTTATCAAAAAAAGCTGTGTCATACTCATCTGCCTCGATGACAAAAAACGGACTGCACTCTGGTTCAGATGCGGATTTCTCAGCCGGTGGTACCTGAGGCAGGCGCGCTGATACAGCAAAATTTTGCGGCACCCCGCCAATCAGAAATCCGGGAGCCAGACCAGCATCTTCAAGCACCCATGCCAGCATACTGGCTGTCGTTGTCTTACCATGAGTGCCGGCTACTGCCAGTACCCAGTGCTGTTGAAGGATATTTTCTGCCAGCCATTGCGGGCCGGAAGTATAAGGTAAGTTACGATTGAGGATGGCCTCAATGACAGGCATGCCGCGACGGGCAACATTACCAATTACATAGACATCAGCAGGATAACTGTCCAGCTGTGCTGCTTCGAATCCTTCCACCACATCAATGCCCAAATCAGCCAGCTGTGTACTCATGGGCGGATACATTTTGGCATCACAACCAGTTACATGATAGCCTGCCTGTTTGGCTATAGCGGCAATTCCTCCCATAAATGTTCCGCCGATACCAATGATGTGGATATGCTGCATTTCTCTGTCTCTATGCGATGAAAACCAGCATTATAGACTTTCCTCATATTTACTACATGGATGTTTTGTATTTTCTGTACACTATCACTGCTAAAATTAAATTCAAAATACAAACCGGCACTGAAATACAGAAAACAGACTATTGTGATTAATTTAAAAGGGTTTGTATTGAATCATTATAAATATTTGATTATGAGATATATTATTAACTGCTAATACTCAGAAATAATTATTTGGTGTTTTTATGAATATTTAATAATGTAACGCTGAAGGATATTTTTCAAATTTCTTTTTTGCCATTTCGCGACAAGAATAAAGTTCGGGACTTTTATAAGATATTCCTTTTGTTTAAATTTAAATGTCAGCTTGCCTCTGATAAAGCCTGATTTGAAGCTTAGTTCAGAAACTTCTGTCATAGGAATAACAGTAATTGCATCTGTTAAATTTGTATTCAAGGTTAAACCAATCAGAATTATTTTTTCTGCATTAAAATAAATAAGCAGATGTTTAATAAATAATCCAGAAAATTCAGTTATTACAATCTTTAGCCATAATTTTGCATCTATTGATCCATACAATATTGATGAACTGTCGAATTTTGGTAATTTGTGCTCTTCAAAATATGCTTCGATATTTTCTAACTTTAAACCATTACTCATATAAGATATCCATAATTTTTAAGAAATTCAAAATTTTTTTAATCCTGTCAATATAATAAATATATTTTAGTTTATCCACAATCATAATACCTGATATTGTTTTCCCCGGTTTTTATCCACGTATCTATCAGTGTATGCGATAAGATGAATAAATACACATTATTCCTGTGATTATTGGGATGGTGTTGCACATAAACTGTGGATAAGTAATTTATAGCTTTGTTATATATAAATTAAATTTAACTGCCTATTTTTTAAGCAGCAAATTATAACTGAATCAATTTTCCTTAATTCCAATGCATAAACTGCACTGACAATATCTGTTTGCAGACAGCAGCATAGCCCTTATATCTATAACAGAAATAGCTGCTAGTACATATTAAATTCAGTATTACTTGTTGAGCTTGTTGATTATTTTGAAATGCTGATAAGTTTCCACCGTTATGATGTTAATCGGAATGGTTTTCCGAAAAGCTGATTATCTTTATCATAAAAAAACCAGTAAACGCTGAAATCAGTGATAATTAAATTTTATATTCATTTCCGGATTTGAATTTGATTTATATAACGGAATATTGAACATTGATTACTGCTATTGATAATGGCTTTGATTTATTCCTTATTATATTATTTGAAATTATTATAACAACACTCCCATATTAAAGAGGGATGCTATGATTAAATTACTTTTTTGCTTTATCAATTCATTTATTTTACTTTTTCCACTTATCTCCAACGCTTCAGAACATATTGGTTTTAAGCGAATTCACTATGATATACAAGATGGAAGGCCACTAGATATTGCTGTTTGGTATGCTACTAATAATAAGCAAAATTCAATAACTATAGCTGATAATGCTATTTTTGATGGTTCTGAAGTTATTGCTGATGCGGTACCGGAAGTAAAGAATACTAAATCGCCATTAATTTTACTTTCACATGGTTACGGTGGGAGCTGGCGAAATTTAAGCTGGCTTGCACATGCATTAGCTGCAAAGGGATATATTGTTGCAGCTCCTAATCATCCGGGGACAACTGGATTTGATCAGAATACTGAGCAGTCAGCCAAACTATGGTTACGGCCGCAAGATTTAAGTAAAACTATTGATGCACTGGCTGAAAATCAAACATTTTCAAATATCATTAATTTAAATCAGATTTCCGCTATAGGCCATTCGCTTGGTGGTTGGTCAGTAATTGCACTTTCCGGAGCCAGATTTGATACAGAGTCCTTTAAGAAAGATTGTAATAAATATTCATATTTAAAAGCTTGTCATTTGATATCTGAACTTGGTTTGGCAAATTCAGAGCTTAATAAGAATATGTCAGACCCCAGGATAAAAGCATTCGTATCATTGGATGCTGGTTTGACAAGAGGGTTTACCATTGAAAGCTTACAAAAAATCAAAATACCATCTCTTATTATTGGTGCAGGAGTTGATATAGGTGATACAAATACACAACTTGAATCGGGTTATGTACAAGAATTTCTACCAAAATCGTCCTCAACTTATATTATTATTCCAGATGCAATGCATTTTAGTTTTATCCAAATTTGTAAATCTGATGCAATTGATATATTGAATCAGGAAAAAAAAGGAGAAGGAGTTATTTGTAAGGATGGCGGCAGTCGGGATAGAAGTGAGATTCATCGTGAAATTACTCATCTCATTGTTGATTTTTTATCTAAGACATTTTCAAATTATAAAAACTGATTTCAAAAACTGCTTTAAATGATGCAGTTTCTTATTATTCTTATAATGGGTTATACCCCTAATAAATGATGTAATACTTCTATTTTGCTACAAAAAAAGACTGCCTTATATGTAAGGCAGTCTTGAATACTCAATATTAATGATTAATTTTCAGCCGGTTTTTGTTCTTGCGGTGCCTTTTCAAGCAAAGCTTTGATTGACAGGCGTACACGGCCGCGATCATCAATTTCTAGTGCTTTTACTTTAACCTGCTGACCAATTTGCAGGTAATCGCTTACATTTTTCACACGATCATGTGAAATCTGGCTGATGTGTACCAAGCCGTCTTTACCCGGCATAACTGATACGATAGCACCAACATTGTTATCCAGAATCTTGATTACTGTGCCTTCGTATACTTTACCCACTTCTACTTCAGCAGTAATTTCCTCAATACGGCGTTTGGCCGCTTCTCCTGCTTCACTGGTGCTGGCAGCAATGGTAATCGTACCATCTTCGGCAATATTAATTTCAGTACCGGTTTCTGCGGTTAATGCACGGATAGTTTCACCACCTTTACCAATAACATCACGAATCTTGTCCTGATGAATTTTCATGGTAAATAAACGTGGTGCATGTGCAGATAATTCTTGCGGACCTTTTACTGCTTCCTGCATTTGTCCGAGAATATTCAAACGAGCTTCTTTCGCCTGAGCCAGTGCAATCTGCATGATTTCCTTGGTAATTCCCTGAATTTTGATATCCATTTGCAGAGCAGTCACACCTGTAGTGGTGCCGGCAACTTTAAAGTCCATATCACCAAGGTGGTCTTCATCGCCCAGAATATCAGTCAGTACAGCAAATTTATTGCCATCCAGAATTAAACCCATGGCTATACCGGCAACATGACTTTTCAGAGGAACACCAGCATTCAGCAGACTCAGACATCCGGCACATACGCTGGCCATGGAAGAAGAACCATTGGATTCAGTAATTTCAGATACTACACGCATGGTGTAGCTGAAATCTTCAACATCAGGCAATACAGCCAGCAGTGCGCGTTTTGCCAGACGGCCGTGCCCGATTTCACGGCGTTTTGGTGCACCCATACGACCTACTTCACCGGTTGAGTATGGCGGGAAGTTGTAATGCAGCATAAAGCGGTCGGTATATTCACCACTCAGAGCATCGATAATCTGTTCATCACGCTGGGTGCCCAGTGTTGCTGTAGCCAGTGACTGAGTTTCACCACGGGTAAATAAGGCAGAACCATGTGTACGCGGTAATACGCCGGTCCGGATATTAATAGGTCGAACAGTACGGGTATCACGGCCGTCAATACGCGGCTGACCTTCCAGAATCTGGCCACGAACTACTTCTTTTTCCAGATCTTTGAAAATACCGCGAATCTGGTTAGCCAGTAAGGTATCAGTTTCTTCGGTAATCAAAGCCGCTTCAACAGCAGACCATGCTTCATCTAGTTTTGCTGTACGGGCTTGTTTTTGCTTGATTTTGAATGCTTCATCAATTGTTGCACCAGCCAGCTCACGCACTTTGGCAATCAGGCTTTCATCAGCAACAGGAGCCTGCCAGTCCCACATTTCCGGATTAACTTCATCAGCAAATTCATTGATGGCACGGATGGCTGCCTGCATTTGTTCATGACCGAATACTACTGCACCCAGCATGGTTTCTTCAGACAGTACATCTGCTTCAGATTCCACCATCAATACGGCTTTTTCTGTACCAGCAACAACTAAATCCAGTTGTGACTGAGCCAGCTGAGTTTTAGTCGGATTAAGAACATATTCACCATTGACATAGCCGACACGGGCTGCACCAATCGGACCGGCAAAAGGAACACCTGTTAGTAGTAGTGCAGCTGAAGCACCTAGCATAGCCGGAATATCTGAATCAATTTCCGGATCAACTGATACTACCATGGCAACTATCTGAATATCGTTGTAGAAACCTTCCGGAAATAAAGGACGAATCGGACGGTCAATCAGGCGGCTGGTAAGGATTTCTTTTTCACTCTGTTTGCCTTCCCGCTTAAAAAATCCGCCCGGAATTTTACCGGCTGCATAGGTGCGTTCCAGATAGTCTACGGTCAGCGGAAAGAAATCCTGACCAGGTTTGACTTCTTTAGCAGCTGTAACGGCTACCAGTACCACAGTATCGCCCATGGAAATTTTTACTGCACCGGCTGCCTGACGGGCAATTTCACCAGTTTCCAAAGTAACTGTCTGATTGCCGTATTGAAAGGTTTTAATGTGTTTATTAAACATATTGTTTTTCCATTCTAATTTTTTGCAGATACCGCACCTGCTAAAAAACCTAACAATGTACACGTAACTGGCATATACATAGGTAGGGTTTCTGGCCGGGCGTGATTTGCAAAATGATTATTAATGAGGTTTTAATCAAGCCTGTAACAGGCTATAAATACATTTTGTATTATGGTCAAATTCTAACATATATTTTTTACCTTATCGCAAACTCAATGACTGTCCCGACGCTGGTTAAGCTCAGGATATGCATTTTTGGTCTTTTTCAATCTGCCATAAAAATATTTCTATTGACCGTATATTTTTTCTTTACCAAAAATCATTAATATTAAAACTATTTACTTGTATGTTAGAATTGATTTTACTAATGTAAATTACCATATTGGTTCAACCGGATCTGGCTGTACCTGTATTATTGAGGACAAAGTAATGTCTGAATTTTTATATAAAAAACCAACTGACAGTGATGTACTGTTATCTGTAGTGATGCATCCGGAAGATACCAACGCAAACAATACTATTTTCGGCGGACGTATTCTGGCTTTAATGGATCAGGCCGCGTATGCATGCGCCTGTAAACACTCACGTTCTGTAACGGTAACAGCAGCTATTAATACTGTTAATTTCCGTACGCCAATTTATGTAGGTGATTTGGTCTCAATTAAAGCACGGGTCAATTATGTAGGTAAATCGTCCATGATGATTGGTATTCGTGTAGAAGCGGAAAATCTGCTTACCGGAGAAATTCGTCATAGTAATTCCAGTTATTTCACCATGGTCGCCATTGATTCTGCCACCGGTAAACCACAGTCTGTACCCGGTCTGATTCTGGAAACATCCAATGAAGTACGCCGTTTTGTACGCTCATATACTCGCAAGATAGAACAGCAGGAAGCTTTGAAAGAATTTCAGGCAAAAGCTTTTCATTTAAATAAGGATCATCTGGACTGGTGTCAGACACAGAATGCGCGTTTGAATCCGGATTTATATAACGAAATAGGATAATCAAATATTGCCTGAATGGTTTTAGTTTGATGTATAAAAAAGCCGCCTCTTTTAAAAGGCGGCTTTTTTTCAGATGGAGAATGCTTATTTACGCAGACCCAGACGTGCAATCAATTCGCGGTAGGTATCCGGTTTAGTGCGGCGGATGTACGCCAGTAAACGACGACGGGAGCTAACCATTTTCAACAGACCACGACGGCTGTGATGGTCTTTCGGGTTAGCTTTAAAGTGACCAGTCAGATCATTAATACGGAAAGTCAATAACGCGATTTGTACTTCAGAAGAACCAGTGTCCCCTTCGGCACGTTGATAATCTTTAATAATTTGTGCTTTTTGTTCAACAGATAACATGTAATTTACTCTTAAAAAAAGCCTTACGGCAGACAAGTTGGCCAAGCTAATATATGTCATTAACAAATACCAACTCCGGATACATATTTAACTGATATAAGCCGTATTCATCAGACGCAGCACTTTCAAACGCCTGCTGGGAGCCTGATATTGCACCAGCCCGATAAAGCGGCCATCAACAGCATAAATACGCAAGGGGCACATTGTGCCATAAATTTGCTCAGAATGCACGGCTACGCCATGCTGTAACTGCAAAATATCTTTATCATTAAGAGTGACAGCCGGAAAATGTTGTACGAGTACATCACAAGGCAAAAGCCAGTTATCCCGTGCAGCTTCATCCAGATTACTGATTGCTGCAAGTGAATGAGTCTGTTCAATGGTAAAGCCGGCAGTAGCAGTGCGGCGTAATGCAGTCAGATGCGCTACAGTTCCCATATGTTTGGCCATATCTTCAGCCAGAGTACGTATATACGTTCCCTTACTGCAACGCACACTGATGACCAGCCGCGGGAAAGTAAATTCAATAATATCTATCTGATAAATCGTTACCTGACGGCTTTTCCGTTCGATGGTGATACCCGCACGGGCATATTCATATAATGGCTTACCCTGATATTTAATAGCTGAATACATAGGCGGTGTCTGAGTAATTTCACCACTAAAAGCAGAAATGGCTGCCTGTACTTGCGCCAGTGTAATCACAGTATCGGCAGTGGCAACGATTTCACCTTCAGCATCACCTGTGCTGGTAGCCACACCCAGCTGTAAAGTCGCTATATAAGCTTTATCTGCATCCAGAAGATACTGAGCAAATTTAGTTGCTTCTCCAAAGCATACGGGTAACAAACCTGTTGCCAGCGGATCCAGTACACCGGTATGCCCTGCTTTAGCCGCACCATATAAAAAGCGCGCCCGCTGCAAAGCACTGTTACTACTCATTCCGCTGTCTTTATCGAGTAACAGCACACCATTAAGAACGCGTTTGCGCCGGCTAGTCTGGGTATTCATGATGTTGTTTATCTAATTTCAGTTTCAGGGTCATTAGGCGAGCGCATCATAACATGCTTTATCCGGCCTATTCAGGATTAGTCGCTTTTTCGATCAGAAACAGGCTTGAGAACCAGTACTGGCTTTTAAAATTACTGGCTCTGCCGATAACAAAACTTCGGACATCTATATTTCCAAACTTAAAAACTGACTATAAAAACATCTTATCAGGATGCACACAGATGACATAATTACCAGATTTCACTATCAGTGAAATCTGCGAACCCAGATAGGTGTATGGATCAGATGTATATGCCGGTAGTCATACTATTCCTGATTTCCAGCGATGTTTACCCTTGAGACAGGTAATTTTGCATACTGTTTTATTGTCTTAATTTAGGTGTGAATACATCTATGCAGATTTTATGTTTTCTTACCTGAGCAGATCTGATTAGCAAGACAATAGTAAAAAATAATTATTGAAATTTATTAAAATTTCTTATAAATATATGGTATTTTGCTGCAATTAAGTCTTACGCAGATGCTTTATTTAGAGTTACAATTATTTTATATACCAGTGCTGGTACTGCACTGATATATCTGTCAGAATAACTGGTAGAAAATAAATATTTTAATCCTGTTTTAAATGACATTTAATCGGTAATATGAGGTACATTTACACCTCTGTATAATTTTGTGTCATTTTTATTCAGGATTATATTTATACCGGTATCGATTTTATCCGGTAAATGATTTTCTGGTTGTACCGGTCTGTTTATCTGAGAACAGAAACTAACAGACTAAACACTTCTTCTTTACTGATGAAAAGGGTTCATTATGAAAGCAGCCGTAGTAACAAAAGACAAAAAAGTTGCCATCCAGGATAAAGCTGTACGCCCGCTGAAAGCCAATGAAGCATTGCTGAAAATGGAATGCTGTGGCGTTTGCCATACCGACTTGCATGTAAAAAATGCAGATTTTGGCGACGTAACTGGTGTAACACTGGGACATGAAGGTATTGGGGTTGTAACTGCTGTAGGTGAAGATGTTACTTCTTTAAAAGTGGGTGACCGTGCCAGTGTTGCCTGGTTCTTTGAAGGCTGCGGACATTGTGAATATTGCAATAGTGGTCGCGAAACCTTCTGCCGTGAAGTTAAAAATGCCGGCTATACTGTAGACGGCGGTATGGCTGAAGAATGTATCGTTGTAGCAGATTATGCAGTTAAAGTACCAGACGGACTGAGTTCTGAAGCAGCCAGCAGTATTACCTGTGCCGGTGTGACAACCTACAAGGCAATCAAAGTTTCTCATATTCAGCCGGGTCAGTGGATTGCGATTTATGGCCTTGGTGGCTTAGGTAATCTGGCGTTGCAGTATGCCAAAAACGTGTTTAATGCTAAAGTAATTGCTATTGATGTCAATGAAAAACAACTTGAGCTGGCACGCGAAATGGGCGCAGATATGACTCTGAACCCTGCTAAAGAAAAAGTAGAAGAAATCATTCAGGAAAAAGTAGGTGGTGCTTACGCTGCTGTGGTTACAGCTGTAGCTAAATCCGCTTTCAATTCAGCCGTAGCCTCTGTACGTGCCGGCGGACGTATTGTTGCTGTAGCCTTGCCAGTTGACACTATGGATCTGAATATTCCGCGTCTGGTTCTGGATGGTATTGAAGTGGTAGGTTCACTGGTAGGTACACGTGAAGATTTGCGTGAAGCATTCCAGTTTGGTGCAGAAGGTAAAGTAGTACCAAAAGTAACTATGCGCCCTCTGGAAGATATCAATGATATTTTCGATGAAATGACTGCCGGTAAGTTTACTGGTCGTATGGTAATCGACTTTAAAAATGCCTGATATCTGTTAGGCAGTTTAAAAAAGCCATAGTTTGACTATGGCTTTTTTGTTGTCCGGAAAATAATTAGCAGGCTTCGCCCACCTGAACACCATTGAGAGTATCCTGAGCAGAGGCCAGACTGGCAACCAGTTGCTGAGCTGCCTGAAATTCAGGTGTCTGCATAGTAGCAACGTATTCTGTTGCACTCCCCTTACCGGCAATCATCTGCCAGCGCTGTGCCAGCCGGCTGATATCCGGCCAGACAAAATCGGTCAGCAGATTATCTACCCAGTCTGGTTTATTACATATCAGAGC
The DNA here is from genome assembly GCF_016101225.1 of Snodgrassella sp. W8135. Taxonomy (NCBI): domain Bacteria; kingdom Pseudomonadati; phylum Pseudomonadota; class Betaproteobacteria; order Neisseriales; family Neisseriaceae; genus Snodgrassella; species Snodgrassella sp. W8135. The sequence goes on along the minus strand of NZ_JACFQX010000003.1, from coordinate 147,822 downwards.
AATATCACAGCCGGCACCAAAAGCCTGCGCTGTACGTGCATGGATATCACCGGCACAGCTGGCTCCTTCCATAGTTAAATCATCAGAGAAAATCACCCCATCAAACTGCATTTTATCGCGCAAAACACCCCCCAGCCAGATAGTGGAGAATCCTGCCGGTTCTGTCGGATCAACTTTAGGATATACCACATGTGCGGGCATGAGTGCCGGCATACCATTATGAATTAAATCTTTAAATGGCTGAATATCATCAGCCCACAATTCTTCCCAGCTGCGGTTATCTTCCGGTAAGGTAAGATGGCTATCACCACTGACGGCTCCATGTCCGGGAAAATGTTTGCCACAGCAAGCCATACCACCACGAGCCAGACCACGTTGCAAAGCTATTGCCAGAGAGCTGACTACAGCCGGCTGCTGATGAAAACTGCGATTACCAATAACAGCACATTCACCCCAGTCCAAATCCAGAACAGGCGTAAATGATAAATCTATGCCACAGGCACGTAATTCAGTAGCCAGCACCCAGCCTACTGTTTCGGCCATTTTGTCGGCCATTGCTGCACCATGCTGCTCCCAGCACTGTCCCAGAGTACGCATGGCCGGCAATCGGGTAAATTCGGGAATAAAGCGCTGTACCCGCCCGCCTTCATGATCAACAGCGACAATAAGTTCCGGTGTTCTTAATGTTTTAATTTCAGCAACCAGCTCGGTTAACTGAGCACGGGACTGATAATTGCGCCGGAACAGAATCACTCCACCAATGGCCGGATGACATAAACGTTCACGTTCGGTATCACTTAACCTGAACTCTGCCACATCAGCCATAACCGGACCACGTGCTAATGCTTTGGGATGTACTGACAACATAAATTATTCCAAATTTTTCTGAATGAATCGCGTGGTCTGACCAGAAAGTGATCCATCATTAACAATGGAGCAATTAATAAAACCTGCATAATGGTGTAAACGACCTGTACGATTAACTGATAACCCAACTAGAACATATCCTAAAACAACATCTTTATGAAAAATTACGGCAACATCATAGCAATAAACAGGGTATTGTTTGCACGCCTGATTAACAGAGGTACATTTTTTCCACTGGCTGCTACTGCATTATCAAAATCTTTTTCGTCATGTACCAGTTTCTGACCAACGGCGATAATAATATCGCCACGACGTAAATCTACCTGTGCAGCCAGCCCGCTGATGTCTTCAATAATCAGCCCCTGAGCTGTTGCCCTCAATACCAGACCGAGACGGTGTTCGGCAAAACTGGTTCCGTCAGTTGGCATAATGGTACTACTGGCAGAACTGGCCGGATTAGCTACAGCCGGAGACACATTATCCAGCGTTACCTTGATTTCTTCTTTTTGACCTTTACGCCAGATACCCAGAACGATTTGCTTACCTGGTGGCAGTAAACCAACTTTCACTGGCAAATCGCTTGAATTCTTTAGCTCATCGCCATTCACACTTTGTACGATATCACCGGATAATAAGCCTGCTTTAGCTGCTGGTCCGCCGGCAACAACTTGAGTAATCAGCGCACCATTAGCTTTATCCAGACCAAAAGATTTGGCCAGATTATAGTTGACTTCCTGAATAACTACCCCAAGCCGGCCACGCTGTACCTTACCTGATGTTTTCAATTGTTCCGCTACATTCATAGCCACATCAATCGGAATGGCAAAAGAAATACCCATAAAGCCACCACTGCGGCTGTATATCTGTGAGTTAATTCCTACTACCTGTCCCTTAAGATTAAATAATGGTCCGCCTGAATTTCCGGGATTAATAGCCACATCAGTCTGGATAAACGGCGTATAGTTTTCTTCCGGCAGACTGCGTCCTTTGGCTGAAACGATGCCGGCAGTCACACTATTATCAAAACCAAACGGCGCACCAATGGCCGCTACCCATTCTCCGACTTTTAATTCTTCAGGATTACCCAGTTCTACAACCGGTAATTCATCGGCATTGATTTTTAATAATGCCACATCAGACTGAGCATCAGCACCAATCAGTTTTGCCTGAAATTCACGTTTGTCATTCAGTAAAACCTTAATATTATTCATACCGTTGACTACATGAGTGTTGGTAAGAATATAACCATCCTTACTGATAATAAAACCTGAACCAAAATTATATTCATCATCATTTGCCTGCGGGGTTTGCGGTACATTTGGCAAAAGGCGTTTGAAGTATTCGTAAAACGGATCATTGTCAGGCAAAGCACCCGGCCCGGCTTCATTATCGATATTACGGTTATTGCGTGTAGCCTGAATATTGACTACTGCCGGACCTTGCTGGTCGACCAGCCGGGTAAAATCGGGCAACAACATAGCTACCTGATTGCTGTTCCCATCAGTACCGGCAGGTATTTCCTTCACAAAACCCTGACCGTCCTTATTTTTGCCAAACCATTGTTCCAGCCTGTCACAACCTGCTACTAACAACACTGACAAAATTGCCGTCAACATATATTTGCGATTTATCCGCATCCACTTCCCTAACTTTTTTGTTTTCTTACACAAGCAAAGATTAATAATATTGTAACGAAAAGAGGCGTTAAGTTACACAATCAGACGGTTAAAGTAGTCTTTGCCGGGTACTCGCACAAATCATTTATCAGACATTGCTCACACAGCGGTTTACGCGCTTTACATATGTAACGTCCGTGTAAAATAAGCCAGTGATGTGCATTAAGTCTGAACTGTTTCGGCACCACCTGCATTAATTTATCCTCAACTTCACGTACCGTTTTACCCGGTGCCAGACCAGTACGATTACATACCCGGAAAATATGCGTATCTACTGCAATCGTTGGATGACCAAAAGCTGTATTCAGCACGACATTAGCCGTTTTTCTCCCTACTCCCGGCAATGCCTCCAGCTCTTCTCTGGTTTGCGGTACATCTCCGTTATACTGCTGCACCAGAATCCGGCAAGTTTCCATCACATGTTTGGCTTTGGTTTTATATAAACCGATCATCCGAATACACTCCATAACTTTATCTATTCCTAACTCCAGCATGGCTTGTGCCGTGGGTGCCATTCGGAATAAATGTACAGTGCATTTATTGACAGAAACATCCGTTGCCTGTGCCGAGAGCATAACAGCTATCAACAATTCAAATGGTGAATGATATATCAGTTCTGTAGTCGGATTCTGACAGACGGCCTGCAAACGAGTGAATATTTTCTTGCGCTTTTGTGCATTCATGAAATTAAACCATTATCGGTTTTTTTGTTGCTGACGAAACTGCCACGGTGCTATTGCACTGGCATTGTGCCATAAACCGAGACGATTTTGGCGCGCCTGTATCTGAGCACTCTGATAACGGCCAAAACCTAATCGATCCTGCTGCTTTTTAGCAATTGAGTCGTAATGCCATGCATATCCCTGCTGAACCATCCATAAGTTAATATCTGCATTATTCAATATAATCTGACCAACCTCACGCTGATATTGATCTATAGCAACCACATTGACATCAACATACTTACCTTCAATACGTGCTTTTAAGGCATCACGACTGGCTATACCATAAGCTTGTTTGATTTCCGGCGCATCTATATTAGCCAGACGAACTTTATGCATATGCCCGTCCTTGTCTCTGATATGCACAGTATCTCCGTCATGTACACTGTCAACATTACCGGAATAGCGTCCTTTACTGGCTACTGCCCACTTTTTTCCTCTTACAGGCGGCTTACCATTAAGTAAATCCTGTACAGAGCGCACAATACTGTCCGCTTTCTGTGTCCATTCCGCTAAAGGTGTAATTATACTTTCCGGCAACCACACTTTAGCGATTGTCAGAATAACAGCCACCCAGACCAGAATTTTACGCCAGTTAGTCAGAATTTTTTTTCTTTTATGCATTTATCAGAAAACCACATTGTTAAATATGCCCGGCATGAACAGAATAAACCACAGACAGTAAAATAAACCCTTAAAACAACAGCAGCCAGCTACCCTTTTTTCAGGTAACTGGCTGCGCAGATATTAATTAATTGTATTATTAAATACTTCTGCTGCAGCAAATTCAGACTCTGGCAGTTAATACCTTGACACCATCGCTGCAACCCAGCACCAGTAAATCAGCCGGATGGTGAGTAAACAAACCATTTTCTACTACACCGGGTATCTTATTAATGGCATCTTCCATTTTAATCGGCTCATCAAAGTTCAGATTAGCTACATCCAGTATCTGATTACCATGATCAGAAGTAAAACCCAGACGCAGTTCAGGCTCTCCGCCAAGTTTCAGTAGGCGGCGCGCTACCAGTGAACGGGCATTGGGTGTCACTTCCACTGGTAACGATACATGACCAAGACGACTGGTATACTTACTTTCATCAGCAATACAAATGAATTTCTCGGCAGCACTGGCAACAATTTTTTCATTTAACAATGCACCGCCGCCACCTTTAATCATCTGCAATAAATGATTGATTTCATCAGCTCCATCAATGTACAGCGGTAAACCATTCACTTCATTGAGTGTTACTTCCGGAATACCAAATTTTTTTAAAGTTTCACTGGTCAGGGCAGATGTGGATACTGCACCTTTAATCTGCTTTTTACTTTGTGCCAGTGCCTCAATAAAAAAATACACGGTAGAACCGGTACCAATACCCAGATACTCGTTTTCATTGACATATTCAACAGCTTTTTGCGCTGCCTGACGTTTCAACTCATCCTGTGTGGCCATTCTACTGCTCCTTGATCAGCTTAACTTTAAGTACATTTCAAACAATAATTATTCCTGCACGAAATTATAACTGATGCCGCAACAGGATTAAACTGCCGTCAGCAATACGACTGCCTGAGCCTCAATAGCTTCCTTCCGCCCCAGATAGCCTAATTTTTCATTGGTTTTACCCTTAACATTTACTGCATCCACAGCTATATTCAAATCAGCTGCAATATTCATGCGCATCTGATCTATATAAGGACGCAATTTCGGCTCCTGAGCAATAACCGTACTATCAACATTGACCACACGCCAGCCGGCAGCCCGAACGGCAGCACAGGCACCGCGTAACAGTACACGGCTATCGGCATCTTTATTTGCAGCAGCTGTATCCGGATAAAGCTTGCCAATATCACCTAAAGCGGCTGCACCCAGCAGTGCATCGGTAATCGCATGCAATAACGCATCTGCATCAGAATGACCAAGCAAACCTTTATCAAAAGGAATTTTTACGCCGCCAAGTAACAATGGCCGCCCGCTAACGAGCTGATGCACATCATAACCCTGACCAATTCTTAAAGAACTCATTTAATGGTGTCCTGCTGTAAAAAATAGCTAGCCAGTAACGCATCCTGTGCACTGGTGAGTTTCAGATTGCGTATATCCCCTGCTACCAGTAATGGAGCCAGACCAAGCGCCTCTACGGCAGAAGATTCATCTGTAATCGCATCTAAATCTGCCTGTGCCAGTGCTCTGGCCAGAATACCGGTACGAAACATTTGTGGAGTCTGAGCCTGCCATAAACCTGTCCTGTTCACTGTTCGGCTTACCTGCTGTTGCTCATCTGCCTGTTTAAGCGTATCTGCTACGGGAAGCGCCAGTAACCCGCCTACCGCATGATCCTGCACAGCAGCTAATAAACGTTTTACAGAATCCGTACTCACACAGCAGCGAGCGGCATCATGTACCAGTATCCAGTCGTTATCCTGTACATTAAAATATTTTTGCGCCTGCACAATCCCATTGCGTACAGTTTGCGCCCGAGTTGCTCCGCCACAACGCAGGATATGCACATCCGGCGGTAATAAATCTGCCGGATAGACAGCATCGATATATTCATCTTGTTCTGATACAACAATCAAAAACAGATCAATTGCACTGATTTGTGCCAGTCGCAACACTGTGTGCTGTAATACAGTCTGACCGGCCAAAGTAACATACTGTTTCGGACATTCTGCACCAAAGCGAGCTCCGACACCCGCGGCAGGAATCAGCACTACATGCCGGGTCATACAGATTTATCTCCGTTATTTTCCTGCCATTTTCGCCACATACAGGGTTCACCAACTATTTTATCCAACGCCTGCAAATAAGCTTCATGTTCAGCCAGTTCTTCTGCACTGGGTTCCACTACTGTTAACCCAGTATGTTTTATCTGATATCTACTGTCTGCAATCTGATTTTCACTGGCAGCAGCAGTGGCCATCAGTTCATCTACCAGACTGAACTGGCTTCGGGTCATGGCCAAATAAACTTCACCAAGTAATTCACAGTCAATCAGCGCACCGTGCAGTACACGCTTACTGCGGTCTACTTCCAGCCGCGTACATAAAGCATCCAGTGAATTTTTCTGTCCCGGATATTTATCACGAGCCATTTTGAGCGTATCAACTATCCCACTGGTAATCGTTTCAATCTTGGGCATACCCAGACGCTCAAACTCCATATCCAGAAAGCCTTCATCAAACGCAGCATTATGAATAATCAGTTCGGCACCATGCAGGTAGTCGGCAATCTGCTGAGCCACACCGGCAAACACCGGAGCATTCATTTCGTGTAGCTTTTCCAGTGTAATTCCGTGTACTGCCACAGCTTCGTCTGGAATATCGCGCTCAGGATTAATATACAAATGCAGATTATTTCCGGTAAGGCGCCGGTCTACCATTTCTACACCGGCAAATTCAATCAGGCGATCACCATTGTTTGCATACAGTCCGGTGGTTTCAGTATCAAGAATAATTTGACGCATATTGATTCAATGCTTTATGCGGTTGAACACCGCTGACTTAAAACTCCGATAATACTAAAAAATCAACTCCGGTGCATAACAGCGGTCCGTGCCGGTAAAACAAATTACTCAGCAGGCAAATCCAACAGATGACTATTACAAACTAATAGTCATCAAACTGTTTTATCCGGATAAAACATTATTTTTTAGTATTTTTTGTCATAGTCTCTATTAACGGGTATATATACCACTATTTATTTTTCTTTTAAAAACAAAATTATAAATAAAATTCTCATTTATTTTTGCAAATAATAATAACTATCATTTGCAATTAGAAATTAATTTGTTTATGATGCATCTATGTTCACGAAACGACACAAAGATTCACAAATATTTTGCAGCCATTTCTGAACATACTCACAGATTTAAAATAGATTGTTTTTGTTCAACAATTTATTTAGCATTTTTCTATTGGTAGTGGTTTGTGTTCCTTTTTGCGCCCCCTTTTTGAGGGGCGATTTTTTTTGTTAGTCTTTAGTGTAATGAAAACAGAAAAATAATTCAATTATCAACTAACCTATAAAAAGCCGGCCTGTATATTTTCAAACAGGCCGGCTTGAATATTATTGCGGCTGATAGCGTCCGGCCATAGCCTGATAAATCCGATTTTCATTTTGCAGGACACTATAACGGTTGTTTAACACGTTTTGTGCCGAAGAATACTGAGTATTCAATGCATCCAGCCAGTCACTAAGCGGATTAGTACCGTATTGATAGCGGGCATGGTAGTAGCGACTGTTTTTTAAATCGTACTGGTATTTTTGTTCATTATTGGCCAGTGTATTGCGGCTAAGCGTGTATTGCCGGTAATAGCGTTCAACTTCATTAAGGGCGGTAGTCAGAGATTGTTCAAAAGTCAGTTTAGCACTTTCAAAATCTGCCTTAGCCTGTTTGTTCTGCCAATACAGAGTCTGCCAGTCGAGAAAAGGCAAATTTACATTAACACTTGCCGTACCGACAGGAAAATGTAAAGCCGAAGAAGCAGCCTCAGAACGCGAATTAACCGCACCATTCAGACTAATACTCGGATACCAGCTACGTTTAGTTGCCTGCTGACTGGAAAAAGCAGATTGCAAACGATATTCTGCCGCACGTAAATCAGGGCGATTAGCCAGTACAGACAATGGCACATTCAGATTCACTTCACTCAAATGAATCTGATTTAAAGATGTTGGTTGAACATCCGTTACCTCACCCGGACGCTGATTGAGTAAATTATGCAGATTCTGCAATACTTCCAGCCGGTTCTGCTGCAATGAGGTCAGATTATTCTCTGCGCTCAGTAACGATTGTTTGGCATTAGTAGCATTAATGCTGCTGACTTTACCTACCTGATACTGTGCCTGAGAGATTCTGGCAATCTGCCGGTATTGTTCAATACTGTCTTTAGTTAAACTGATTGCACCATCAATGTAGGCAAGATGAAAATAATTATCGACGACACTATTAATCAGTGAGAGTCTGCTGGCGGCCAGATCCTCTTCACTGGCCTGATATTTCCAGCGTGCCGCATTGGTATTGGCACGAATTTTCTGCCATACGTCCAGCTCATAACTTAATCCGAGCTGGCCGGTAAAATTACGGCTGGACACCCCGCCATGTTTCAAATCTTTGGAGCTGCTGGCGCCAAGAGAACCACTTGCATTCGGTACCAGGTCTACTGCTGTCAGACGGGCACTATAACGTGCTTTTTCAGCTGTCAGTGCTGCCTGACGCAAATCAACATTATTAGCCAGCGCAGTATTTACCAGCTGATTCAGAGTGTCATCATGGTAGATTTCCCACCAGTTAGCATTAACCTGATACTGCGCAGCAATTTCTGCACTGCTCAGCATTCCGGCTTTATGCATGCTTTGCTGCGGATAGGAACTATGCGTAGCACAGGCGGTTAACAGCAGACTCAGACTCAGCATCCATACTGCGCTGCGTTTTTTCACAAAATTATCTCTCATCATCGTAACTTTTTATTCTGACGCTTACTGCATTTATCAATGCAGTACAGCCATTTCCACCAGATTGAAATTTCAGCATCAACACAATTAATCGCGTGACAGCGCGTCAATAGGATTAAGCTGCGATGCACGTTTTGCCGGCATAAAACCAAACAGCACACCAATTACACTTGAACAAAGTACAGCCATCACAATAGAAATTGTTGAGAATGACATAGCAAAATCTGTTGCCAGCAAATTAAACAGCATACTGATGGCAAACGAAAACAGTACACCTACCAACCCGCCAATCAGACAAATAAGCACCGCTTCAATCAGAAACTGTTCAAGAATATTGTGCTGACGTGCACCGATAGCCATGCGTATACCAATCTCCTTCACCCGCTCGGTTACCGATACCAGCATGATATTCATCACCCCGATACCGCCTACGACTAGAGATATCAGCGCAATACTTGATATCAGCAGAGTCATGGTGCCGGTAGTACTTTCAATTGTCTGCTTAATAGTGTCACTGTTACGGGTAAAAAAGTCCTCTGTACCATGACGTACTTTCAGTAATTCAATAATGCCTTTTTCTGCCGTTTGTGAATTGACATTATCTTTTACCTTTACCGTAACTGAAGTAATGTATTTAGAGCCGGAAATCCGGTTCATCAGCGTGGTATAAGGAGTAAACAGTTGTAAACTGTCACTGTCCGAAAAGCCGTTATTATTGGGTTCTGTTACTCCGATAATACGCAATGGCCGTTTATTAAACAGAATAACCTTTCCCAGCGGATTAGTACCATCAGCAAACAATTTGTTTTTGGTATTGTCATCAATTACGACTACCTGACTGTTCTGAGTTACATCATCCTCATTAAACAGCCGGCCAAAAGCAAGCTTGATACCGCGTACATCAAAATACTGGTCACCTACACCGTATAGCTGAGCTGAAAGAGACTGATTATCATAAGTAAGCGTACCACTGGTACTGACACCCGGAGTAACACTGTCAACATAGTCCTGTTGCTTCAGAACCTCTGCATCACCAACAGTCAGCGTTTTAATACGGGAAGAACGGCGATCCCCATATCCGTAACCCGGATATACGGAAACCGTGTTTGTGCCCATGGCATTAATGTTTTCAAGAATTTTTTCCTGCGACCCTCTTCCCAGTGCTACTACCGACACCACTGAAGCAATCCCGATAATAATGCCGAGCATCGTAAGAAACGAGCGCATCTTATGCGCCATAATCGCCTGAATAGACATCAGAAAAGATTCAAAAAACTGATCACGGTAAAAATGCCATGAATTATGCTCTTCAATACTCTCAATATTGCTGGGCGGAATATCTGTATTCTTACTGTGGTCAGCGATAATCCGTCCATCACTAATTTCAATTACCCGGTTAGCATTAGCAGCAATCGTCGGATCATGTGTAACCATCACAATGGTATGACCGGCATCATGCAGTTTATGCAGGATTTCCATCACGTTTTTACCGCTACCGGTATCCAGCGCACCTGTTGGCTCGTCTGCCAGAATAATTTCACCGCCGTTCATCAGCGCACGGGCAATACTTACCCGCTGCTGCTGACCACCGGACAGTTCACTGGGACGGTTTTCTTCCTTACCGGCAAGCCCGAGCTGAGCCAGCAACTCATCCGCCCTTTTCATTCGCTCACCGTATTCCATACCGGCATATACAGCTGGCAGGGCTACATTTTCACGTGCTGTTAATGTGCCGAGCAGGTTATAGCGCTGAAAAATAAAACCAAAGCTGCGACGGCGCAAAGCGGCCTGTTCATCTGCGGTCATAGCAGCAGTTTCTACGCCATCAATTTTGTACGAACCGCTGGACGGCACATCCAGACAGCCAATGATGTTCATCAGAGTAGACTTACCCGAACCAGACTGACCGATAATAGCTACAAAATCGCCTTTTTCTATGCTCAGATTAATATCTTTGAGCACCTGAACCCGGTTTTCACCAGTGCCGAACCAGCGATTGATTGCCTTAATTTCCAATAAACTCATGGCTTACATTCTCGGACCGCGCATTTTAGGTTCTTTGCTGACACCATTTTTGGCGTCTGCCTTGCTCAGCGCAGATAAAACTACCCGGTCACCCTCTTTCAGGCCTGATTTCACTTCTGTGCGCATACCGTCTGTAATACCAGTCTCAATCTGTTTTTCCTGAACCTGCTGATTATCGCCCAGCACCTTCACCACTTTTTTACCACGGTTATGCCTGATTGCCTGATTCGATACAGTCAGTACATTTTTGACAGATTTCACAAAAATATTATTCTGAGTAGTCATCCCGATGTGCAGTGTGCCATCATCATTCGGAACCAGAGCCCGGGCATAGTAATAAATAGCTGTATCAGTTGTATCCGTACTGGTGTCATAACTTCCCTGAGACATCTTGGTTAACCCCGGATCTACTGCTTCAAGAGTAGCTTTACGCACTTTGTTATTGTCCGCCAGTGTAGTAAAAGTTAAATGCATTCCTGCCTTAACCTTACTCATGTCGCCTTCGGCAATCTGCATTTTATTCAGCATTTTGCTTAAGTCAGCCAGCTGTACAATCGTTGGCGTATTCTGGCTGGAGTTCACCGTTTGTCCCTCTTCTACCGGAATGGATACAACTGTACCGTCCATCGGAGCAGTAATGCGGGTATAGCCTAAATCTGCTTCTGAAGTATTAATGGCAATCTGTGTTTGCCGGATTTGTGACTTCAGCTCAGCCACGTTTGCCCGTGCTGCGGCCAGATTATCCTGAGCATTATCAAAATCTGCTTTAGAGGTAGCATCCTGCCCCATCAGCGCGCGTTCACGGTCAAATGCACGTTGTTTCATTTTCAATGCAATTTGAGCAGATACCAGCTGAGCACGATAAGTATCCAGCTTAGCTTTATTAGTATTTAGGGTATTTAACTGAGTAGTGGAATCGATATCAGCAATCAAATCACCTTTTTTAACCTGCTGGCCCAGTTTGACATACAGTTTTTTGATCTGGCCGGAAGCCTGAGCACCGACATCAACTAATTGTGCCGCCGCAATTTCTCCTGTGGCATTAACTGTCTGCATGATATCGCTGCGGCGAACATCATCTGTCACAAAATTCATCTGGTCTTTAGGTTTAAAAAACAGGCTCCATACAATAGCAGCCAGCACCACCACAACTAACAACCATACAAACCTTTTAACCCATTTTTTTTTCATTTGCTTAATAATCCGTATATCACTCAAATTTTGCTCTAATTAATAAATTTAATAAATAGCGGCAAAAGATTAAGATTGTAAAGGATGAAAACCATTCTCATCAATATATCATGTTAGTTATTAATATCTGATATCCATTATTAATTTATGAATATTAAATAATAATCCAAGCTCTTTATAAAATCATATATATTAAATCTTTGCTTGCTTAAAAAAAATATAATGATAAAATTTTAAATGATTTCAACAAAATACACATTTTACTGATACTCAAATATGAATAAGAGTCTGAAAATATATTTAACTGTTCATTAACTACAGAGTCGCTGCTCCATATCGAAATTCTGCTAATAAAAATATAGTAGTTATTAAGAAAAACCGCCACTACAAATACAGCAGAAAAATTAAAGGATTCCACTTTTTTAAGTATTTTTTAATAAAATTAATAAAATCAACATAAAAAATTATCTAAATAGAAATTAAAAAACTCCTCTTTTTATATGAACCGTTAAAACAAAATGACGAAACCTAATCTGAATATTCACATATGGCAAAATTAAGCAGGCAAACCACTTACTATTTACACTATTAAAACAAAAGTGATTATTTTATAATATTTCATATTATTCTTTTGAATTCTTTACCTTTATTCGGCTTAATATTTTCCTTCCCCACATAAAAAAATATTTATGTTTTGACAATGAACGCACAACTGATTAAGCTGCGCAGCTTTGTATTGACGACATTGAAAAAAATAATAACTGTTTACAGTTAAATCAATCATGTTCAGCAGATAATATCTGCATACTGGTTATTTTTCCGGCACATGAAAAAGCAGTTTGGAATAAGCAACAATGACTAATTCAACTACCCGCCGTGCAGTCTATGCCGGCAGCTTTGACCCCCCTACCAATGGTCACTTATGGATGATTCGTGAAGCACAACCATTATTTGATGAACTAATCGTCGCTATTGGTGTTAATCCGGAAAAAAATGCCACATATTCAGTTGAAGAACGCAAAGAAATGCTTCAGGCTATCACGGCAAATTTTCCCAATGTTAAAATCTCCAGTTTTCAAAATCAGTATCTGGTTAATTATGCGCGCAGTATTGGTGCAGATTTCATTATCCGCGGTATCCGTACCGCTTCTGATTATGAGTATGAGCGTTCCATGCGCCATATCAATCATGACTTACAGCCGGAAATTTCCACTATCTTCCTGATACCGCCGCGTGAATATGCCGAAGTATCATCAACCATGATAAAAGGCATGGTCGGACCGCAAAACTGGCAGGCCATGATTCGCCGTTATGTCCCTGATGCAGTTTATGAAAAAATTATGCAAGACCATATGTACACTGAGAATTGAACAGACAGAATGATCCGGGCAGTCGCAACCTGAGTACCCGGTTCAGAGACTGATTTTGCATTAATCTTGATTCTTGACTAATAGGGTAGCTGATTATCAGCTACCCTATTATCCATCTGGTTTTAAAACAGAGGATTCAAAAAATTTTTCATATTCAACTTTACAGATACGAATTGAATATTCTTCGTACCATTGTTTGATATCCATCTTTTTCCCCTCTATGTGCAGCGTATGGTTTTTCCATTTATCAATAGCCTCTAGTGTTCGCCAGTATGAAACTGTAATACCGATTCCTTCTGCGTCTCTAACACTGTCCGCTCCTAAAAATCCTTCTATTTTTTCGGCTTCAATTAATAAATTTTGTGCCATCTCTAAGTGGCCAAAATCTCCCGGGCTGCGTTTAGAGGTAAAAATAACGGCGTAATAGGGTAATTCAAACACTTTACTGATCATTTAAAACCTTTTTACTCTTGATTGCCGTATTCTGTAATGGAAAGTGATAAAAGGGTTTTTCCGGTTATTATATGAATTTATCCCTAGCTTTTTTTAAAATAACTCTTTGTAAAAATATAAATCATTATCATTCTGCAAACAATAAAGCAAGCTATTTTTCAGGCTGCTGTTTGTCATTGGTTACTATTTTGTCTGCATTTTTCAATACTCTGCTTACTTATACGTTAAACAGTTATTTGGAAAATTCCTCTCTGATAACTTTAAGCCATGCTTTTACAGCCGGTGTCAGTTTTTTGTGACGAGGCCACGCCATAGACAAACTCCAGTTAATTGCCGGATCGGTTAACGGAACAGCTGCAAATATTTTATCGTCAAATTCATCCGTATAATAACTGGGCAGTAAAGCAATGCCCATTTCTTTTGCTACCATATCACGCAAAAGTTCCCACTGGCTGGTACAGCAAACTACATTTGGCTCAAATCCCTGATCATGACAACCATTAATAACACGTTCAAATAAAACAAAACCGCGACTAAACAAAATAAAAGACTCATCACGCAAACTGCGCAAAGACATAGATGCAGGTATTTTTGCTAACCGTTTACGCGGAAACAGTACCATCATCGGGTAATCGCATAAAGGAATATAATCAAATTCATCACTTACCGGTAACAGTAACTGACCTACATCCAGACGGTTATCCAGCAAGGCTGCTTCAATATCACGAGTACCGGCTTCAATAAAAGCCAGCTCAATATCCGGACATTGCTGATGAAAATTAAAAAAAGCCGGTGTTAGCAAACGGCTCCCTAGTAACGACATACCGATACGCAATGTACCCAATTTTAGTTCACGATAATCTTCTACCTCCTGTTTCAGCAACGACACCTGATTAAGTATCTGTAGAGAATGTTCATATACACGCTTACCAATTTCTGTTGGTAGTACCTGACGCTTGCGTCCGTTTTCTCCTTTCTGCAGTAAGGCTACATTTAAATCATTTTCCAGTGCGTGAATTATTTTGCTGATACTCGGTTGGGATAATGCCAGTTTTTCCGCAGTAACTGAAAAGCTGTGATTCTGAACCAGAGTGACCCAGCATTGAAGTGCTTTTATATCAATCATAAATATTCAAAAAAAGAATAATAAAAAAATTATAATTCATATTATGCCTAATAAAGCTAATTATAATCAGTGGTTTCCAATAATTGGCTATAAGGAACAGCCAAAATGAATATGTTACACCTTCGCATGGCAAACTGCTTACGTATATGCGCACAAATTTTATTAATCATTTTATTTTGGCTGATAGGGCTGGGTATCGAAAAAGCTACTCATATCCCTTTATCTGCCGGTGTAATCGGATTATTTCTGGTATTGCTGTTATTACAGCTTAACATATTGAAATTATCATGGATTGCCAGTGGTGCGCAGGTTTTGCTGGGTGAATTAATGTTGTATTTTATGCCTGTTCTTGTTGCAGTGGTTCAATACAAGGCATTGTTTGCTGCTGAAGGATGGCAACTGATTATTAGCATCGTAACAGGTACATTTCTAGTAATGAGCAGTACTGCTCTGACCTTAAAATACTGCTATCGTCTGCGCCGTGTATGGATTAAACATCGCCATGTCTGAACTGGCACATATTTAATTTCTAACTGGATATCTGTTATGAATATAATTGCTGCCGGCTGTTTTATCTGGACAATTGCATTGTATGCACTGGCAAAAAAATGCTATCGCGCCAAACCGGTTATATTTTTGTCACCCGCCATTACTTTTAGTGTATTAACCATAGCCCTCATGCAATGGCTGGACATCAGTTATACACAATATAATCAATATACGCGTTATATTTCCGGCTTACTTGGCCCTGCCACTGTTGCTTTTGCCATTCCAATTTATCAATATCGTGATGTAATGAAACGTCAGTTACCGATTCTGATGACAGCTATTATTGTGGGAATGTTTGTCGGAGTGGGCAGTGCTTATCTGATGGCTCGTCTGTTTCATTTTAACCACGAAGTAACCTACAGCCTGATGGCACGTTCCGTATCTACTCCGTTTGCCATTGAGCTTGCTGACAAAATTCATGGTTCAGCGGCGCTGGTATCCGTATTCACCATCATAACCGGACTGGTAGGCATGCTATTTGGTGATATCACACTGGCTTTCAGTCGCAGCCGGCTGCATCTGGCCAATGGTGCTGCTTTTGGTAATGCCGCACATGGATTTGGTACTTCGCGGGCAATTCAGCGTAATGCCGACGAAGGTGTGGTTGCCAGTCTGACTATGATTCTGGCAGGTTTATTTATGGTGCTGGCCGGACCTTTAATAGTGAAAATCATAGTCTGGTTATAATAAAGATAAGCTGCTTTACATAAACTTTACCGCTGCCGTACAATCATTAGCGGCTTCTGTTACTATTTCTTAATTGCGTTAAAGCTGTTCGGGCATGATTCGGACAGCCGCTTTCTTCTGCTCTGCATTTTTACAGACAAAATATTCTTACAATCTTACTTGTGGAGGATAGCTGAACATGGCTTATCAATCTATCAATCCGTTTACTGGCGAGCTGGCCAGAACTTTTTCCAATCATACAGATGCTGAAGTAGAAAACGCACTGACTCAGGCTCATGCTCTGTACAAGTCTGAATGGTCGCAACCGGAAAACATCGGCGAAAGACAGGCATTACTACAACGCCTGGCTGAAATTATGACACGGCATCAGGAAAAAATTGCCCGTATTATCACATTGGATATGGGTAAACGTATTGCAGAGAGCCGTAATGAAATTGTTAATTGCATTGAAATTGTCCAGTACTATGCAAAACAGGCTGCAGAATTGCTAAAACCGGCGGCCTATCCGAGCAAACTGGGCAAAGGCTGGGTGGAACATCATCCAATCGGTATCATTCTGGCAGTTGAACCATGGAATTTTCCTATTTACCAGCTTATCCGGGTTATTGCACCGGCTATTGCTGTGGGCAATCCGGTTGTAGCCAAACATGCCAGTAATGTTCCGCAATGTGCGCAACTGGTGGAAGATCTGTTGCATGAAGCCCAGGCACCTGCCGGTACTTATACCAATCTGTTTGTAACTCCCGAGCAGATAGAAACCATTATCGGTGACAAACGCGTACAGGGTGTGGCTCTGACGGGCTCAGAAGGTGCCGGCAGTATTGTAGCCGGACAGGCTGGCAGTAAACTGAAAAAATCTACTATGGAACTGGGCGGTAATGATGTATTCGTTGTCACAGATGATGCAGATGTAGTAGCCGCCGCACATACCGCAGTAGCAGGACGCTTGTTTAACGCTGGTCAGGTATGTATTGCAGCAAAACGTTTTATCGTGCATGAAAAAGTAGCTGAACAATTTACCCGGATTGTTCAGGAAGATTTTGCTCAGGTAGTGATGGGCGATCCCCTGGATGAAAAGACTACCCTGGCACCCCTTTCATCTCGTAAAAGCAAAGAAACACTACAAGAGCAGCTTGATGCTGCCATTGCTCATGGTGCTAAAGTATTATGCGGTAACAAACCTGCTGAAGGCAATTTCTTTACCCCTACACTGATTACAGATATCAGCCGGGATAATCCGGCCTACTTTGAAGAGTTTTTCGGTCCCGTGGCACAGTTGTATATTGTAAAAAATGACGAAGAGGCAATTACACTGGCTAATGATTCTAATTTTGGTCTGGGCGGAACTGTTTTCAGTAAAGATATTGAACGCGCTAAAAAACTGGCTTCGCGAATTGAAACCGGTATGGTGTTTATTAACCGCTTCGGTGATTCCGTGGCTGAATTGCCGTTTGGCGGAATTAAACGTTCAGGCTTCGGACGTGAACTAAGTGATCTGGGCATTAAAGAATTTGTTAATCACAAACTTGTGGTACTTGCACAGGACTAATCCTCCTATTAATGCAAAAAGCAGTCTGTTTATACAGACTGCTTTTTTTAGATAATAATCAGTTACTGGCCATAAAACACCAACCATATCTTTACTGCTTATGGTTGTAGCAATTTGAATTCCACTTTATCAGCTAAGTTTTTAGGCACAATCAAGATAACAAACGGGTGCATCTGATAACTCTTTCTTTCTCCAGAACGAATGCGTACATCTAATATCAGCTTATCCTGAGCATAATTTAACGTTAAAGGCGTAATTTCCAGCTGCTTTTGCACGATTCCGGCATCATATACAATTACATCATGAGCTGCAAAATCAATAGGAGTTGGTTTCCCATTTTTCCCCATAGTTGCAGCCATACCGAAATAACGGGCAAACTCAACAGATGAACTAATGTGTCTCGGGACTAATCCGGTTACCGTATTTTTAATGAAGTAATTATCGGCCTGCTGATAAGCAACTGGCGTCACTGATTGGTTGAAAACCTGAGCAGAACTATTAGCTGTAACAGCTGCTGAATGGCTACAAGCACACAGACTGCCTGCCAGTAAGAAACTCATTATCATTGAATAAACATTACCGCACATAGCAACCTCCTGTCAGGTTCCGTAAATTTTACTGCTGCTTAAAAGCCAGCCATGCCAGAGTCAGCCAGCCGGCAATCATTAAAACACCACCAACCGGTGTAATTGCACCGAGCCAGCGTGGCAAACCCAAAGCCATCAGATACAGTGAACCACAAAAAATAATCAATCCCAGCTGTAGTAAAGAAAACGGTATTTTTACCATAAATGCCGGTACTGCTTTTGCCAGTACGCCTAATACCAGTAATCCCAATGCATGCCAGAAAAAATACTGTGTTGCTGTATGCCACCACTCCAGTTGCTGCACACTGGCCATATGTTTTAATCCGTGTGCACCAAATGCACCCAGCATTACCGCCAAAGCCAGATTAACCGCTGCAATACCTAACCACATATCAATTCCCCATTATTCAATTAATTAAACCGTAGATATGCCTGTCTTATTACAAACAGACTATTCAGCTAAGCGAAGTATAAAGGTCGGTTTACTGAATCTCAAATTACTTACATAAATACAATTATTATGGCAAATTCCCGTTTTCTGTCCTTCATGCAAATAAAAACCAAAATAAAAATTAAAGGAAAGATTATATTGCTGAAAATAGATCTATAAAAACCAATCGAAAGAGTAAATTTTCCTCCAAGATACATTAATCTTTTCACTCTTTCTTCTAATTTTCATAATACTATTACCGATAAAAAAACTGACCAGTTACTATGAACAGGTCAGTTTTTCATCTTTTGATTGTAATAGCTATTTTCTATTTATTTACAGCTGATACCGCTAATTTGTGGCGTTTTTGCCGTACCTACTTTAAATATACATTTAGTGTCACTACTGCCGGTAACAATGAGATTACCGGAAGCAACGTTCATATTCAGAGGTTCTTTTACACCCATTTTTACTGCTGTATTGGCCAGTTTCTGTACCTCTTCCGGCGCATATGCAGTGTTATTACTAGCTACTTTGATTTCCTTAGCACTAACACCTGCTGCTACAACCAGCCCAATAGCAAAAATCAGACTATTACGCATAGATTTATTCATTCGGATTCCTTTCCGAAGATTATATTCATTAATTATACTAATACAAAAAACCAGCACTTTCCAGCAAAATACATCAAATTTACTGTAAATCAAACAATAATGAACAAATCATTTCAATAAATACAATTATTACCTTTGTATTACCTTTAGTATAAAAGAAAAAGCTGTATACCAAGCAAACTGGTATACAGCAAACCAAAGGAACTTTTTTAAAATTAATTAATTCAGTAACAGAATGTATTAGACTGGCATACACTATTTCATTGTTGTGATTGCTGATCTAACTTATCTCTGTCTTGCTGATATTCACCCCATAATGCATTTACTACTCCAAGCAGTATGGCAAAACCAATACCTAAACACCAGGCAAAATACCACATAAAATACTCCTTGTTTTACTGGCTTGTCTGCCGGCTAAAATACCAGCGGCAGACTAAGCCGAATTTAATACAGGCTATGGTCATTTTTGCGAATCATGTCGGTAGTTACCTTACCGCGCATCACCCGATAACACCAGCTGGTATAACACAACATTAGCGGCACGAAAATTAATGCCACCACCAGCATAATTTTAAGAGTAAATTCACTCGAACTGGCATCCCATACCGTCAGGCTGGAGCGCAAATCTGTGCTTGAAGGCATGATAAAGGGGAACATGGATACACCAGCGGTACTGATTACGCCGCCAAGACCCAATGCTGAAAACCAGAATGCTACAAAATTCTTCCCGCCTTTTGCCAGAAGCCATGCCACTATAAAACCAACATAAGCCAGTACCGGTATCACTAACAGCAGCGGATATTGCTGATAGTTATTCATCCATGCACCAGTGGCACTGACCACCTGTTTATTCAGCGGATCAGGTGAAGCTCCGGGCAAATAACTTCCCTCAACCATGCTGTAACCATTAATTCCCATATTGACCCAGATACCGGCCAGTGAGAATGCGATTACCACAACAATCAGAGCAATTGTGCTGGCACGCAGTGCACGTTGTCTTACCTGTTCATCTGTGCGCAATGCCAGATAAATCGCACCATGAAAGGTAATCATTGCAGCCGATACCACACCACACAACAAACTGAAAGGATTGAGCAAAGCCCAGAATGAACCAGTATAGAAAGAACGCAAATCATCATCAAAATGAAATGGCACCCCCAGCAGCAGATTACCGAAAGCCACACCGAAAATCAGCGGTGGAACGAAACTGCCGACAAACAGTAACCAGTCCCAGGTAGTACGCCAGCGGGCATTATTGATTTTACTGCGATAGTCAAATCCTACCGGACGGAAAAACATTGCCCACAGCACAGCCATCATTGCCCAGTAAAAGCCGGAAAATGCTGTCGCATAAGCATATGGCCATGCTGCAAAAATAGCACCACCACCAGTAAGAAACCATACCTGATTACCATCCCAGTGCGGGGCTATTGAATTAATAATGACACGGCGCTCGTTATCGTTTCTGCCAACAAACGGAAGCAGACAACCTGCCCCCATATCCTGCCCGTCCATGATGGCAAAGCCAATCAGCAGAACACCCAGCAACAACCACCAGATGAATTTTAATACCGAATAATCCAAGAATTCCATGGTCTACTCCTAATGTTCTGCTTCATTAGCATAACGCCCTGTACCCAGTGAACCCGGGCCCTGACGGGAAAACCGTACCATCAGATACACTTCCACAATTAATAAGATTGTGTACAGTGTTACAAAACCGAAAATTGATCCCCAGAGACTAGCAGCCGTCAGCGAAGAAGCCGAAAGATTAGTCGGTAGTACACCATATACTGTCCATGGCTGGCGTCCATACTCCGCAACAAACCATCCTGCCTCACAGGCCAGCCAGGGCAATGGTAAACTCCAGAACACCCATTTAAGCAACCAGCGTTTATCTGCAAAACTATTTCTAACCGAAGTATAAAATGCTACAACCATCAGCAACAGCAGCAGACAGCCACACAATACCATGATGCGGAAACTCCAGAACATCGGAGCGACACGCGGAATTGTTTCCCGGGCTGCATGTGCGATATCAGATTCAGTAGCCTGACGTACATCCGGCACATAGGATTTAAGCAGTAAGCCAAAGCCCAGATCATCGCCATATTTTTTCATGGCAGCCTGTGCTTGTGCATCTGTACGGTCTTTACGCAATGTTTCCAGCGCAATCACAGCTTCCCGACCATTGCGAATACGCTCCGTATTCTCAGCAATGATTTCCTTGATTCCCGGAATCTGTTTATCCAGTGACCGGGTACCGATTAAACCCATTACCCATGGAATTTCGATAGCGAAATCATTTTCCATTTTCTGCTCATTTGGCAGAGCAATCAGATTAAACGAAGCCGGAGCCGGTTCTGTTTCCCACATGGCTTCCAGTGTCGCCATTTTAGTTTGCTGTGATTTTCCCACGGTATAACCGGATTCATCACCCAGGATAATAACTGACAGAATTGAAGCTACACCAAAAGCTACGGCAATACGAAAGCTTTTTTTGGCAAATTCGACATCCTGACGTTTCAGCAAATACCAGGCAGAAATAGACATCACGAAAACCGCAGCGGTTACATAACCGGCAGAGACTGTATGTACAAATTTATTCTGCGCTACTTCATTCAGGAAAATGTCAGTAAAACTGGTCATTTCCATACGCATTGATTCAAAATTGAAATGCGCCCCTACCGGATCCTGCATCCAGCCATTGGCTACCAGAATCCACAATGCAGACAGATTGGAACCAAGTGCCATAAGAATGGTAACTAATAGATGACCAGGCCGGCTCAGTCTTTCCCAGCCAAAAAAGAACAGGCCTACAAAAGTGGATTCCAGAAAAAATGCCATCAGCGCTTCAATAGCCAATGGCGCACCAAAAATATCCCCCACATAATGCGAATAATATGACCAGTTGGTACCAAACTGGAATTCCATTGTTATACCGGTAGTTACACCCAGAGCAAAATTGATGCCGAACAATTTGCCCCAGAATCGCGTCATATCTTTATATATCTGCTTACCGGTTAACACATAAGTGGATTCCATTATTACCAGAATCCATACTATCCCCAATGTTAGCGGTACAAACAAAAAATGATAAAGCGCGACCAGCGCAAACTGCAGCCTTGACAGTTCCACTAAATCCATGGCTTTGTTCCTGTAATTTATATTAATAAAAATTATATTTATCTTTAAACCGGCATTGATAAATATTTCAATTTAATAGAATTTAATATACTATACAAATCGAAAATATTAAACTAATGCATAAATTTAACAAATAAATATAGTTATTTAAGTTTACATTAAATATGTAAAATTAAAAATAAACTAAACTTCTATTGTTAAAAATATTATATATTTTACTTTTACATTATAAATGCTAAAAATATATATTTAGAAATTATAATACAATGTCTTTGTTAAAATTTGTTATTAGTTATTTTTTTGATCTAGATCAAATAAAGGCAGCCACAAAATGGCTGCCAGAAAAGTAAATCAGCTAAAAATTTATTCAGAATTTATTCAATTTATTTGCAAAATCTGAGCCTCAGGCCACGGATTAGTCTGATGGCTTGCTACAATCAGAATACCTTGCCGCTGATGCTGTTGCAGCACAGAAGCCAGCTCTGCCTGTGCCTGCTCATCAATACCGGCAAACGGTTCATCCAGTATCAGTATTTTATAAGGACGCAGCAGTAAACGTGCCAAAGCAATACGACGTGCCTGCCCTCCTGACACAGCTGCTCCATATTCTCCCAGACGTGTCTCCAGAAGCTGGGGCTGATTTTCAGCCCATACAGCCAGCCCGACGCTGGAAAGTACTGACCACAACTCATCCTCAGTAGCATCAGCTTTACCCAAACGCAGATTCTCAGCCAGAGTTAAATCAAATATATCCAGTTGCTGAGCCAGATAACCCACCTCTCCCTGCCACTGCCATGCTGAAAACGGTTGCTGATTACAACACAATTGCCCTGCTGCTGGTTCCAGTTCCCCCGCTAATACTGCCAGCAAAGTTGATTTCCCAGCACCAGATGCTCCTTGCAGCAACAAAATATTACCGTTAACCAAATCAAAACTGACATTTTCCGCTCCGTTCAGCGCATCCGGCCAGCGTGCCTGTAATGCACGCGCCTGTAAATGCAGTTGTGCCGGTAAAGGCTTTTTATCTGATTCTTCAACAGTCAGTGCGGGCGTAATTGCATTAAGACGTATGCATGCAGCCTGACACAGACCATAGGTCATCATATTAATACCCAGTACCAGCACCAGTTCTGTAAAACCAAATACAGCCAGCACCAGCGCCAGCAACATGGCTACTGAAAGGTTTGCATCGCCACCGAAACGCTCACTTCCCAACCATAACAAAACAGCCACTGCTGCAGCCATCAATACCTGCTGTAACAATACTACTCTTCCTGCCAGTTGATGCTGATGCAACTGGCCAGAGACATAATATTGATCTTCGGCATGAAAAACCGTTGCAAAGCGTGACCATTGCTGCCATTGCAACAAAGCTGTTATTGCTTCAAGCGGTTGCAATAAAGCTGTACGCCGCTTTTCAGCCAATCCTGCCTGCTGTTTGCCCCAGTTTTGTCCGTACAGTGCAGCCAATGCCGGAATCACGACAGTTGCCAGAAATAATGGAATAGACAGATACAATGTCAGTTTGCTGCCGGCCACAATTAAAGTTAGCCCCAGAATGCCCAGCAACATGAATAATGCCCATAACCATGGCAATACAACATTAAGCGGCCAGTTGTTTAACAGTTCAATATCACTCAGTAAAGAATGCATCTGCCGCATAGAATTTTGTTGCTGTTGCTTACCTGCAGCCAGTCGGGAAAACAGCCCGCTGCGTAAATCTGCCAGAAGTCCCAGCACTGCATCATGTGATCCGAGACGCTCACCATAGCGCCCGGCAGTACGCACAATCGCCAGCAAACGGATCACCCCTGCCGGAGTAAAATAGTTAAAGGTATAAGCTGTTGCCAGACTTATTATTCCGGCCAGCCCGGCAGCAGTAATAAACCAGCCGGACAGAGCCAGCAGTCCGATACTGGCTATAGCCGTTACCTGCCCCAATATCCATGCCAGTAACCAGGCACTCTTGCGACTCAGCAATAAATTAGACAGTTTCAGCTGCTGTTGTGACCATAACAAATGATAACGCTTCATCGTAATTGCTCCTGCTGGTCAGTCAGCTTGATTTCCCTGTCAACCCATCCGGCAAAACTAATATCATGACTAACAAGTATCACCGTTTTACCGATACTCAGTTGCGCCAGCAACTGCATAATTTCCGATGCTGTTTGAGCATCCAGATGAGCGGTTGGTTCATCCAGCAGCCATAACGGTGCTTTTCGTAACAGCATTTGTGCCAGCGCCAGTCGTTGTAACTGTCCGCCGGACATTCCACGACCACGCTCACCCAGTTGTGTATCCATTTGATGAGGTAAACGCTGAATTAATACCCACAGTCCTACTTGTTGCAGTACCTGCTGCAACTCTTCATCCGTAGCATCCGGGCTGGCCAGCCGCAGATTTTCGGCAATTGATAGTGGCAATATTGGTGGCGTCTGTGCCAGATAAGCCACCGACTGTCGTAATAGCGGTAAATTTAATTCAGCATAATTATGCTGATTGATCCATAAAGTACCAGAGTAAGGAGCAAACCCCAGTAAGGCCTGCAGCAGACTGGATTTTCCACTGCCACTCGCTCCTCTGAGCAGAACACGTTCTCCGGCTTCTATGCAAAAACTGAATTGCGGCAGACGGATACGTTCATCACGTCCGTATACCACCAGATAATCTGCGCGCAAACTGGGAGGTGTTTGCAATACAAAATCAACTTCTTCAGAAACAGCAGGAATATTTTCGACCACTTTATATAGTGGCATTAATGTCTCGGCTGCTGCCTCTGCCTTAGCTTTATCATGATAATCAGCACCAAGCTGACGCAATGGTGCATAAAATTCCGGCGCCAGCAATAAAATAAATAATGCCCCCTGATAAGGTACCGGTATTTGTCCGTTTGCCCAGGGCAATACACCCAGCAGTCCGAGACCCAGATAGACAGCCACCAGTGCGATCGCCAGTGAAGCAAACAGTTCCAGAACGGCTGTAGACAGAAATGCCAGCCGTAATACCGCCATTGTTCGCACCCGATAAGACTCAGCAGCGGCATCAATAGTCTTCTGTGCCTGCAACTGAGCACCTAAACGACGTAACGTGGGCAGACCCCGCAGCAAATCCAGAAAACGTCCGCTTAAAGCCGCCAGTGCTGAAAACTGCGCACGATTTTTACGTGCTGCCGCCTGTCCGAGCAAAATCATAAAAATCGGAACCAATGGCGCAGTCAGCAATAATAGTGCAGCAGCAAATGGACTATAAAAACAGGTAGCCGCAGCAATCAGTACCGGCATCAGTACTGCAAGTTGCTGTTGCAGAACATAACGGCTTAAATATCCATCCAGAGCATCTACCTGTTCCAGAACCATTGTAGACAGAGCTCCATCACTGCCATACTGGCTACGCTCAGGTCCCAGTAATGCCAGTGCTTTCATTAACTGACTGCGCAACTGTAATCTGATTGCCACACTTGCCCGTAATAGCAACCGGTCTTTAAAATAGTTCAGTAACGGCCGCAACAGCCAGCAGATTAATAGATAAGGTAAAAACTGAAATAAAGTCTCAGTTACATCCTCTCCATTAAGCCACAAAGCAAAAAGGTTAGCCAGTAGAGCACTCTGTACAATAATTAATACGGCTGCGGTAACCATCAGCACCCATGCCAGCCGGTATGAGCGGTGTTGTCGTTTTTGCCATAAGCGCAGATAAAATCGCGGAGCAGATGCATGTAAGTTACTTCGAACCAACCCTTTTCTCCCTCGTTGTCTAAAACTTTCTATCAGCATTAATTTGTTGCAATTGCCTGTGGTGAAATACGCTTAAGCTGCCAGTGCTGCACCGCCCAGCTCAGCAAATCAGACAGACTATCCACCTCTGGTGCCTGCGGCTGCCCGAGATAAGTGAGAACCTGCCGCAGTAAAGTTTCACGCCGGCGCAAATCTAATGCAGGTGCCTGCGTCTGTTTTGACCATTTTTGTCCCAGCGTATTAGTCAGCAACGGTAAATGAGCATAAGCCGGCTGTGAAAAACCCAGTAACTGCTGTAAATAAATCTGACGGGGGGTAGATAATAACAAATCCTGACCGCGTACTACATGATTGATTCCCTGATCCGCATCATCAACTACGACCGCCAGTTGATAAGCCCAGAAACCATCTGCCCGCAACAAAACAAAATCGCCCACATCTCTGGATAAACACTGTTGCTTATAACCTTGTATTGCATCCGTAAAACCGGTTATATCTGTACCAGTTCGCAAACGCCATGCCGGCATTTTCTCTGAACAGACAGACATATCTGCATTCAAAGATGCACAATGTCCGCCATAAATAAAACCATCCGTACCCATGCCCTGTGCTTCAGCCTGTATCGTTTTTCGGCTGCAAAAGCACGGATACACCAGTTCTTGCGCTTTCAATCGCGCCAGAGCTGCAGCATAAAGGTGATGACGCTTGCTCTGATAAACAACTTCACCATCCCAGTGCAGTTCAAAAGCTTCCAGTGCAGATAAAATAGCTGCTGCCGCACCCGGCATTTCACGTGGCGGATCCAGATCTTCCATCCGCACAAGCCAGCGTCCCTGCCGGCTGCGCGCATCCAGATAAGAAGCTACCGCAGTAAGCAGCGAACCAATATGCAACAAACCGGTAGGGCTGGGGGCAAAACGCCCTACATACAACTCATCCACAAACAACTTCCATTCTTAATTCAATTTCACAGCCGGCACAGCTAATATAACTTAACATCACACCCGAAAAAGTACAAACCAGCCGTGATAATTAATCACTAAATCTAGAATATAAACAATTATTTATCAAAAAATTACCCAAAAATAGCATTTATTACCCTTACCTATAACTTTACTCTGGCACAATATTTAACCTAAAAAATAAAGGCATAAAACGGTATAATTCAATTTATCCGAATACATTAACACATCATGATTAGCAATGATTCACGTCTGCTTGTAATCGATACCAGCACCAGTTATCTGTCACTGGGACTGCATCACAACGGACATACTGACAGCATCTGCGAAGCAGCCGGTGCAAAACAGTCTGAACTGATATTACCGCGTATACAGCAGTTACTGGCAGAATCCGGACTGATACTGTCTCAGCTGGATGCCATCATTTACGCACAAGGCCCCGGTGCTTTCACTGGATTACGCATTGGTCTGGGTGTAGCTACTGGTTTAGCATTGCCATTCAGTCTGCCACTGATTGGCATTCCCTGTCTGGATGCTGTAGCTGCTCTTGCACCGGATCAGCCTTGCGTACTGGCCGCAACAGACGCACGTATGAACGAACTATTCTATGCATGGTATGACACCCATAATCATAAACGTCTGAGTGATTATCTGGTGGGTACTGCCGAAAGCATCTGTCTGCCGGCCGGTCAGCATCAGGCTACAGGTATCGGTAATGCTTACGGGCTGAATATCAATTTACCCGTATCAGGGCAGAATCTTATGCCCGGAGCTCAGGAGTATGTGCAACTGGCCTTATCCGGTCGTTACAAAGCAACTGATGCTGCTCATGCCAGCCTGCATTATGTCCGCAATAAAATTGCCCTGACAGCTGCCGAACAGGCTGCCAGACGAACTGCGAGTCAGATAGCATGAATATCCGTGCCGCCACTCTCGCTGATGTCGCCGCTCTGCATGAGCTTGAAAAACAGTGTAATCCGGCGCCATGGTCAGCAACACAACTGGCCAATACGGTTTATGCACCACAACCTGTATGGGTAATCGACCTGCCTGTGCATGGAATTGTCAGCATGCTGGTCTGGCAAAAACTGCCTGAGGAAGCTGAAATTCATTTACTTGACACCCATCCAGATTTCAGAAGGCAGGGTTATGCACAACAATTACTGGAACATTTATTCCAGCATGCAAAGCAACAGCATCTGAACCGGATATTGCTTGAAGTGCGTGCCGGCAATTCCGGTGCACTGCAACTGTATACAAACAATGGTTTTGTATCCTGTGGCATACGTAAAAATTATTACCAGAATGGTGATGATGCTGTATTAATGGAAAAACCATGCTAGACAGCCGCTATCTTTATCTGCACGAAGCGCTGGGTCTCGGCCCCATGTGGTTATCACAAACTGCTTATCTGATACCTTCCGAAATTACAGAAACAAATACGCCAGTAAAAAACGATACCCGGCCTGTTGCGCGCTCTGTTCTGGACAATTCTGTCCGTTCACAACCAGTGAGAACTTCTCACCAGACGTCGCCGGCTGATATTACTGCAACTCAGCCAGCCAACCGGCATCGTGACGCACTTCGGCAAATTATCAATCAGCCGGCAACTGAATCTGTAACACAGATTACCAAAGAAGATAACACTAGCAAAATCAGCCCCATTACCACAAGTGATAAATTAAATATCAGCTTCGAATCCATTCCGGCAACACTGGCTGCATGCACCCGCTGCAATTTGCATCAGGAGCGCTGCACTCCACTGCCGGGATATGGTGCAAGCAATGCACGGCTTCTGGTTATCAGCTCTAATCCTGCACCGCCCGACGACAGCAGCAGGCAGCTTTTCAGCGGAGAAGTCGGCAAATTGCTCAGCAATATGCTGGCAGCCATCAATATTACTGCTGAAGAAGTTTTTTTTACCAGCCAGGTGAAGTGTGCGCCTAATGTCAGCCTGCGCATTACTGATGAGCATCTGCAAGCCTGTTTGCCTTATCTGAGTGCTCAGATCGAACATATCCGGCCTCAGGCTATTCTGCTGCTCGGGCAGATATTCAGCCAGCTCGACCAGACAATACTGGCACAGAATCTGCACAATACTCCTTACGTAATATCGCCCCACCCTGCACGATTATTGCGTCAAAGCCATTTAAAAGCCAATGCATGGACAGCACTTAAACAATTGCGCAATTTCTTACAATAATCTGTTAAAAAATGTATCTTTATAAGGTATAAGTCCGCACAAGCCAAAACATCTATGTTAAAATATGATAATAAAATTTTAATTAAATAAAATCAATATATTATGCATATTTCTCTTGGCCCTGTCGTGATGATTCTTTTGGTGGCCGTTTTGGCCTCTATCATCTGCCGACGTTTACACATTCCCGCCATGCTAGGCTACCTGGTAGTTGGCTTCATAGCCGGTCCTGGCTGGCTGCATTTAATTAATCAGAGTCATGCCACCGAATTTATCGGAGAAATCGGCATTACTTTTCTTATGTTCAGCATCGGGCTTGAGTTTTCCATCGGCAAACTTAAAGCCATGCGCAGGCTGGTGCTTGGTTTAGGCGGATTACAAGTCGCACTTACCCTGTTGATACTTTTTATCCTGTTTGCAGCTATGCGTATTCAGCTGACATGGGCGTTTACCCTTGCCGCAGCCATGACTATGTCTTCGACAGCTATTGTCAGCCGCATTATGGTAGAAAAAAACGAACTGGGACAGCATTACGGCCACATGATTATGGGCGTACTGCTGATGCAGGATATTGCCGTCGTTCCATTGATGATTTTATTACCTGCTCTGGCTCACAGCAGTGACGGTCTGATCCTGCAAATGGGCAAAGCCCTGCTTACCATGGCACTTGCCTTAGGTCTGCTGCTGGTGGTCGGCAGTAAAATCATGCCTATGTGGTTCCGTCTGATTGCCCGCACCAAATCCAGCGAACTCTTCATGATTAACGTTTTGCTGGTCACTCTGGGAGTTGCTTATCTTACTCAGCTGGCCGGTCTGTCACTGGCACTGGGTGCCTTTGTTGCCGGTATGCTGATATCAGAAACCGAATACCGCTATCAGGTAGAAGATGACATTCGCCCCTTCCGGGACATTCTGCTCGGCTTCTTCTTCATTACCATCGGCATGAAACTGAATATACAAGTTTTACAATCAAGCTGGTTAATGATACTGATACTGGGAGCACTGCTGGTTATTCTGAAAGCAGCGGTACTATTTGGCATTAGCCGCTACATGAAAGAAAATACCGGAGACAGCATTAAAACAGCTTTGTATCTCGCTCAGGGCGGTGAATTCGGCTTTGTTATGCTGGCCATTAGCGGCGCATTAAAACTCATTTCTCTTGAGCTGCAACAGGCAGCCATTGCCGCCATTCTGCTTTCCATGATACTGGCACCCTTTATTATGCGAAGTGCAGATAAAATCAATAAACTGCTGGTTAAACGCAGCTGGGACGAACAGGCAGTTGATTTACAGAGCATACTGGTAGATACCATGAGCAAATCTGACCATATCCTCATTATCGGTTTCGGCCGCTGTGGTCAGAGCATTGCCCGTATCCTGCAACAGGAGGATACACCCTACTATGCCATTGATCTGGATGCTGAACGGGTTGCCACAGCCAAAGCTGCCGGTGAACCGGTCACCTTCGGTGATGCCAAACGGCAGGAAGTGTTACAGGCAGCCGGATTAAAACGTGCCAATACCGTACTGATTACCATCAACAACATGACAGAGGCCAAGCATATTCTCAATAATATTATGCTGATTGCCCCTACCATGCCGGTAATCGTGCGCGTTACCAACGACGACAACATTCCTGTGCTAACCAATATGGGTGCAGACGACATCGTTTCTGATGAAAAAGAATCCAGCCTTACACTCGCCAGTCAGGCATTATTAAGCTCAGGCAAACCGTTTGATGAAGTCTATCAAATCATGCAGCGTATACGCCAAAATCGTTATCAGGCACTTGAAGGTTTATTTGCCGGCAGCGATGACACCGTCTCTGATGAGAATATCCATTATTTCCGTCAGGCTTTCACTCTGCCGCCAGATGCTTTTCTGGTAGGTAAAAGTATAGACGACCTTCCGCAGGACAAATTGAAAGTAAAACTGCTCTCAGTACGCCGCAATGCTCATCAATTACGCAAATTTGACTCTGAATTCCGTTTTAAAAATGCAGATACTCTGGTTGTACTCGGCCCCAGAGACAAAGTAATTCTTTTTGAAAACTGGTCACTACAGGGAACGAACTAATTTTTTCATCACTAGTACTTGCCAGCGAACGGCATATCTGGTTTAATAGCGTCTTTCCCAAGCAGGGGTGATTAGCTCAGTTGGTAGAGCGTCTGCCTTACAAGCAGAATGTCGGCGGTTCGACTCCGTCATCACCCACCAGTTTTCTGTTTTATGCGTTGCATAAAACTTGCGCGGTGGTAGCTCAGTTGGTTAGAGTACCGGCCTGTCACGCCGGGGGTCGCGGGTTCGAGCCCCGTCCGCCGCGCCAAATTGAATAAAAAAGCACAGCATAAGCTGTGCTTTTTTATTATTCATTATATACAAACATTTTTCAGACAACCTATTACGTCAAACCCGAATATTCAAATACATAATCTTTATAGAACAGATATCCTTTAATCAGACCATTTATGCCTCATTCCCAGAATTTTTCTGATAGATAAATTTGATTACGGCAAAAAATTATTTCAGTCAGATTTTTTCTGCTTAGCTATTTATCTGATTCATTACATAAAAAAGATTCAAAAGCAACACTCAATTTATATTCAGCATGTCCAGACTGAATAAACTACCAATAAACCAGACATTTTAATATTGTTAAATTATGTATAATACATTATTATGAATAAGGAAAATAAAAAATTCCGTACACCATAAAGACAGGTATTGCTTTACTCATATAACATCGACAAAATCAATAAATTTAACTCCCTGAACAAGAAAGGTTTAGAGTGGGAAAAATCAATTATCTCATTGAAGTTAAAAATGTTAGCAAAAAGATTAAAAACAGGAAGATTCTGGATAACATTTCTTTCAAGATTGCACCCGGTCGGATTATGGGCTTTTTAGGCCCCAATGGTGCTGGCAAAACCACTATGCTGAAAATACTTACAGGTCTGATGTTTCCCACTTCCGGAGATATTAAAATCTGTGGGCACAATATACAAAAAGACTTTGAAAAAGCAGCTTTTAATCTTGGTACCATCATTGAAAATCCGGAATTTTATAATTACATGTCCGGTTTTAATAATCTGCAAATCTTTGCTGATATGAGCCGTAAGTCAATCAGTAAAGATGATTTAATGCAAACATTAACCAGAACCGGGCTTAAAGGTGCAGAACACCAAAAAGTCAAAGGCTATTCTCTGGGTATGCGCCAAAGATTAGGCGTCGCAAACGCAACTATTCATCAGCCTAAAGTATTAATTCTGGATGAACCCATGAATGGTCTTGATCCGAAAGGAATGAAAGATTTTCGTACATTGATGAAAAATTTTGTTCAGCATGGAAATAGCATTATTATTTCCAGCCACCTGCTTTCCGAGCTTCAGGAAATTGTTAATGATATTTTTATCGTTAATCAGGGCAGACAGGTCTATGCGGGAACAATGAGTGATTTTCTGGGTAAATCCAATAACATTATTCATATCGAAGTAGACGGAGATTTAGCACCGGCAGAAAAAATTCTGCTGAACAACGGGTATCAGGTTACCCGTCAGCTCAATAATCTTGAAATTGCAACTGATTCAACTGACCACGATCCGCGTGCAGAAATTGCCAGACTTCTTGTTCAACATGATATTCCCTTAATTGGTTTGAAGCTGACTCATTACTCTCTGGAAGATTCTTTTCTGCAAAGCATAAAAAACGATAATCAACAAAAGGTCAACAAATGAAATTACTAATTAATGAATGGCGTAAATACCTTAAAAAAACCATAAATGCCATTATCATACCCATAATATTATTATTGATACTAATTATTTATTTCAGCACTATGCATTTTGTGGTCACTCATACATCACATTCAATTTCTAAAAATGATAGTAACCAAGTCTTTTTATATAGTATCACTATTTGTTACAAATTTATTAATTTTATCTCTATTATTTATGCATCTAATATTTTAAGCTCTGAAATATCCAAAGGAACAATTAAATTTATTCTGACCCGTCCTTATCAGCGCTACAAAATATTACTGGCTAAAATTGCAGCGATTACTATATTAATGTCTGTTTTTCTGATTGTATCTGTAATTATTTGTTTATTAATACAAATACTGACAATTCACCAAATACCGGAAATTAGCATCGTATTAAAGTACACTGGAATATACAGCATATTCATATTAGCCATTACAATATTTTTTACTGCTTTTGCTCTGATGCTTTCTTCCGTATTTAACAGCAGTGCACTCATAACCGGTAGCTGTATTGTGTATTATTTCTTTGCTAGTGGTCTGTGGAGACTAATCAACTTTTTCTACCTTCATTTACCTGAAGACGGATGGATATACAAATTAAGCCCATTAAATGTAAACAGCTATTTGATTGAGTTAATTTCTAAAACAGTTGATCAGCCTGTCCAGAGTGAATTTTTTATTACCTTGGCAGCCAATATTGTCTATGCATTAATTTTTTTCCTGATAGCCACATTGATATTCAGACGGCGTGATATTTCATTATCCAATTAATTTTCATTTTTACTATATTTAATACGAACACGGACCAGATTACAAAATATATTTAGATAATTATATTCTAATAGTTTTCAAATCTGGTCTTTGATAAAGACTCCAAAATCTTTATTTAGAAATTTAATAAAACATATATATGTAAATATAATTTACAAATTAAAAATATTTAATAATATTGAGTTTATCACTATCAATTATGCATTTATATACATAAAATAACCAAAAATTATTAAAAACTATAAACCATATGATTTATTTTTCATAATTTATATCCCTGTTTTTTTCGAATAGCTTCTTTCAATTTTCTATATTTATAAATTTGCAATGGTTTAAGAATCTTACTTCGAATTTGTTTTAATTGCTTAAGCAATCCTTGAGCTTCTTTTATATGTATATTCTTTAAATATTGTACTCTTCCGTAAACGCTCTCAAAATTTTTAACCACAAATTCTATGTTATTATCATTTAAATTACATTTTAATTCATGCACAGCAGCTCTTATTTTTTTTCTTTTTTCCTTTGAAATTGATAAATTAGATTTAACAATATTAATTTGATTTACTGTTAGTGTCTGAGATTTATGACTAGGTGCTATTGATCTTTTTTCAGTTTGTAAACTAAATTTATATGCTCTTATCATTCCTATTACAATTGTATGTACCTCCTCTATATCTTTTTTTGTCTTTTTATATTGAGATGAAACAGTAATATCATCAATAAATCTAGTATAAACATAATTTTTATCTTTTAATTTATTTGCCACATTAACTTCAGAACGATAAAAAACCAAATTTGCAATATAAGTACTGCATGGTGATCCTTGTGGAACTTGATTATTGATAGTTGTTAAAGTTGCAAGTATATTAGAAACTTCTGTTGAAAAATGAAAAAAATTTTTAAATATATCAAATACATGATCAAAAGTAATAGTAGTAAAATATGATTTGATATCAAAATTACACATTACTTTTGCATTTAAATGTTGAGATGCATTAGTATAAATACTTTTATTAGGAAGAGCACCATATAAAAAATTAGGGTAATGGACAAGTTTAAATACTTTAGAATTTAATCTTTTAAGAAAATATTTTAATTGTGGCCTACATTGATAAATTGGTCGTGAGCCACCATTGGATTTTTTTTTGAAAATAGGACCTATATATTGAGAGTTTATATTTTCTAATAAATATGTTAATTTATCTAAATCAATATCAAGGTGCTTAGCTAGTGATTCAATTGACTGTATTCCAGCTAGAGGATAGTAAAATAATTGTGGTTTAATCATTATGTTTGATAGAATTAATTATATGTTCATCAAAAAGTTTTACAATATCTGGTGACAAATTTAATTCTCTTTTATCAGATGCTAAATATACCAAAATTTCTATTGGGACATTTAGAGAATTAGATATTTTTTCAATCGTATCTAAGGTAGGCTTTCTTTTATTATTTTCTATTAGTGAAAGATAGGATTGTGATAAATTAGTCAGATTTTGTAATTCTTCTAATGAAATATCTTTTGATACTCTACAAAATTTTATTGCTTTACCGATATTCATTATTTTTCCAAATCGAATGTAGGGCTCCCGCTCTAATTAGCTAAAATACTTTTCCAGCAACTCCAGTAATCTAGAACTTAGATCAATAAACGTCATTACTCTGCAAATAACATCTAAATAGGATAGTAATGAAAATTCACTTTTACCTTCTCTTAGTTCTAAAAGTAGTTTTTCCAGCTTTTTTCGAGCATGGTCGCTAATCGTATTCGTCTTATCTGCCAGAATTAATTCAACTAAACAAATAAGTTCTTTAATTTCATTTTGTTTCATAGTATTTCCTTAAATTAAACCGAGCAAAAAAACTTGCCCTGTCATTTCAAGTATTGTTGTCGGTTTAGTACGATTAGCAACCAAGAGCCCACCTACATGCGACAACAACCTGTCATTCTTTCTGTTCTAGCGATTTCCATTTTCCAATTTGCTTAGCTTTTCGCTCAACTTATTTTGGGATTCTGGCCATCTCTTTTCACACAGAGTAAATTTCCACAATGTGGCACCCAAATGGGTTAATTCTCTACAACAATACTTGAACTAAAGAAATACAAAATAAAATTAAAGATCGAAATGGACGGTACATCCATCTATATTGTTATAATACACATACTCATAATCTTTGTCAAATTTATTTACTATTAGTAATAATTTTTTAATTTTAGTCTTTATAAGATTTAGTAGGGGAAATATGTATAATCAATTACCTGCTCAGACAGAACATAATCTCGATAACTCAGCCATTTACAGCCGACATCTGCCAACAGTCCGACAATTGCAATATTTTCTGGCAGTATGTGAAGAAGGTAATTTTCGCAAGGCAGCCAGCAGACTGGGTATTAGTCAGCCCCCGTTATCGATGCAAATCAAAGAGCTGGAAGAAAAGCTGCAAACTACTTTATTAGTACGTAATACCCGCTATGTCATGCTTACTGAACAGGGAAGACAATTCAGAGACAAAGCCAGAAACTGGCTGGAAGGCTTATCTCTGGCCATAACCAATGTTAATAATTATTCGACAGACAGAATAACTGTTGGCATAACTAAAATTCTGGGTTTTAATTTTATTCCGCTATTCAGCGAATTTATTAATAAATTCCAGCCAAACATCGATCTTTTGCAGCAAGACTACTCTTCAAAAGAGCTATTAGCTGAATTTAATAAAAGCAATATTGATCTGGTTATTATTTCAGATTATAAAAAAAATAATGATCAGGCAAATAGTTTATTAGTCTATCAGGAAAAACTGGTACTGGCCTTACCTGAAAACCACCCTGCCTGTTCACGGGATGAAATAGATTTAAATACAGTAATAGACTTACCTCTGTACTGGTGTAAACGGTACCAGAATCCGGGATTGTATGATCAACTGCAAAAAGTCATCAGCAACTTAACTGCTTCTCTGATTTTACAACCGAAATTACCTAATTTCTTAACCATGCTGATGGAAATTGCCATGGGCAGAGGCATGTTATTACTTCCGGCTTCTATGGCACAGGCACATATCCCGGGAGTGGTATATAAAAAATTAACTACTGAATATGAACAGCAACTATCAATCGATATACATCTGCTCTGGCATCAGCAGGCTGAAAATACTGTGATACAAACCATTATTGAGTATTTTAAGCACCATAATTCAGTTAATACACCATTGTGACATGTATATTTCCGGAAGGTTCAGAAACTCAAATCATTGATATATTTTTTATATCAATGATTTTATATTTCTCTTAGCAAGGTTAATTAATTACTATCACTATCAGTAATTAACAATTATCTGACCGCAGTCGAATAAAAGTATTATTTGATTAAGCGTTTCAGATATAACTAATCTGAGGATAGAAAATAATGAGCCATTCTTTACCACAACGAAAACTTGGACAAAACATTACCGTATCTGCAATGGGCTATGGAGCAATGGGTCTGAGCGAATTTTATGGTGATATAGATACAGCACATGCCAGCACAATGATGCACAAGGTTATTGATAGCGGTGTTACGCTGATTGACACAGCAGATATGTATGGTCGGGGTGAAAACGAAAAACTGATCGGTTCAGTACTGAAAACTCTGCCTGCTTCAGTACGGGCACAGCTTACTATCGCAACCAAATGCGGTATTGATAGAAACAATACTTCCGGCTATAACCGCAACATTAATAACCACCCTGAATATATTAAACAATGCTGCGATGACTCTCTGGCCAGACTCGGCATTGAGCAGATCGATTTATTTTATATTCATCGTTTAGATCCTAATGCTGCAATTGAAGATACAATGCAGACTCTGGCAGAACTGGTACAGGCAGGGAAAATAGCCCATATCGGTTTATGTGAAGTTTCTGCCCCTGTTTTGCAGCGTGCCCATGCAGTTCATCCGGTTGATGTGGTACAAACAGAATATTCGCTGTGGACACGTCATATAGAAGATGATTCAGTGCTGTCATTACTGAAAGAATTAAATATCGGTCTTGTACCCTACTCACCTCTCGGGCGCGGTTTTCTGACCGGTAAAATTCAGAATAAAAATGAATTGGCTGAAAATGATTTCCGCCGTACCAACCCACGTTTTCAGGATGATAATCTGGAACATAACAAACGTTTGCTTCAGGCATTAGAACCCATGACTGTTAAATATAATTGCACTATGGGTCAAATCGCACTGGCCTGGCTGCTCGCTCAATGGGAACATATTGTACCGATACCGGGAACCAAAAGTGAAAAATACCTGAATGAAAATAATCAGGCTTGCCAGTTAAAACTGGATACAGCAGATATTCAGATATTGAACGAGCTGAAAAATCATATCAATATTCAGGGAGAACGCTATACACCGGAAGGCATGAAAGGAATTTTCTGATCAGACAGATAGAATAAGCGTTGCCGTTCATACAGATAACTCCCGCAGCTTGTTAAGCTGCGGGAGTTATCTATTCATGGCTGACAATAACTAATGATTTAATTGCTTTACGCTGATCCATAGCCTGATAGGCAGCCTGAATATCGGTTAAATCAAACCGATGGGTAAATACTTTCCCCGGCTGAATTTCTTCATTTAACACAGCTTGCAGTAATAAATTTTTATCATAAGTGGTGACACTGGCAATACCGCCGCGTAATCCGATATTCCGCCAGAAAACATCGCTGGTTTTAATTTCTGTGTCATGCTGTATACCAACACAACCAACAATTGCTCCGGGACGGGCTACTGCAACTGCTGTTTGCAGTGATTGCTGAGTTCCCACACATTCTAATACTGCATCAGCACCAGCCTGCCGGGTAAGCGACAACACTTTTTCTACCGCTTCATCACCACGCTCAGGCACAATATCAGTTGCTCCGAACTCCTTTGCCATTTTTGCCCGGTCAGGATGACGGCTCATCGCAATAATTCGTTCAGCGCCACGCAGTTTCGCCGCGATGACTCCGCACAGCCCTACCGCTCCATCGCCCATCACCACTACCGTATCTCCCGGCTTTACTTCAGCACTGGCAGCAGCATGATAACCGGTAGCCATAACATCGGCCAAGGTAAGTAACGAATTCAAAACAGCATCTGAATAATCCTGCGGCTGACCGGGAATTTTCACCAAAGCCCAGTCTGCATTAGTAAAGCGCAGATATTCACCCTGATACCCGCCATTGCGCTCATCTTCTTTATTCTGACAATTGCCATCAAAACCTGCTTTACAGGCAGCACAATGACCACAACCATGCGTAAACGGTACAATAACAAAATCACCATTACGGACATGAGTTACTGCGCTGCCTGTAGCTTCAACAACACCAATAGCTTCATGGCCGACAATTCGTTCCGGCTCACAGGTACTGATTCCGCGATACCACCATAAATCAGAACCGCAAACACAGGCACGAATAATGCGGATAATGGCATCAGTAGGTTTCTGAATAACCGGCTTTTTCATTTCCCGTATAGCTACTTTTCCGGGTTCAACGAATACTGCTACTTTCATAGTTATTTTCCCAGATTACTGTGATTTACCTGTTTCTGACAGCCAAATCACTGTATATAACATAGTGAA
This sequence comes from Snodgrassella sp. W8135, assembly GCF_016101225.1. Taxonomy (NCBI): domain Bacteria; kingdom Pseudomonadati; phylum Pseudomonadota; class Betaproteobacteria; order Neisseriales; family Neisseriaceae; genus Snodgrassella; species Snodgrassella sp. W8135. Next base: position 108,346 of record NZ_JACFQX010000003.1, on the reverse strand, counting down.
TCAGTACTATTCAGATTAAGCCGGAAGGAGCCAAAGAATTTTTCCGGCTTTTTCTGTATTGTTTAGCAATAACTCTTTGCCATCATTATTTTTTTCATTAAAAAATATTAAGACAAGATTATTTTACGCTATTTACTGAGTTTTTCATCAAGCAATGCACAGTAGCAACCGGTTTGGTCATAACCCATATTATTTATTCGTTATTTCATAACGATAACTATTTTTATACATTTAATGGTGTTCAGTTATTTGATACTGTGATCCCGTTTACTCTTTCAGGCTGTTCTGACAGTAAAGGGGGATCAGTCAGTTTGACAGGCATTGTATCTATGCCTGGATTCAAGTGGTTATGTAAACCGGCAAAATAAAATGACAGAATGCTTTTGGTTTAATTATCATTTACCAATGGTACAAATAAAGTCTGTTGCACACAGGTTTCCTGAAAACCTTCAGCAGTTTTGTCGATTACCCATAAAAACTGTACTCCGCCCTCATCCAGAGGTAAAACCATACGCCCGCCAATTGAAAGTTGCTGTAATAAAGGCAAAGGTACCTCTTTCGGCGCAGCTGTCAGTATAATGCCATCAAAAGGTGCTTCCTGCGGCAAACCCAGATAACCATCTCCACAGACCAGTCGTGCATGAGCCAGTAAACGTACTGCACGTAAATTCTGTTTGGCACGCTCATGTAACGGACGCAAACGCTCTATTGAGTAAATTTCACGTAAACCCAGTGCCTGTAAAATAGCTGTCTGATAACCGCAACCGGTACCGATTTCCAGTATCCGCAGATTATTTTGTATTGGCCGTCTGGCAAACAATAACTGCGTCATGACTGCGACCGTATATGGCTGGGAAATAGTTTGCCCTAAACCCAGCGGCAGAGACATATCATCATAAGCATGAGAGCGCAAAGCCTCTTCAACGAATACATGCCGGGGCACAGCAGACATAGCAGACAATACTTCAGCACGGGTAATACCCATCTGTTTCAGCCGTTCTACCATTCGTGCACGCCGGAATTCATATCCGGTCCAGCTTACGCCCTGTCCCACTTCTGTCACCATTGTATGTCGTGTAAAAATGTACTGACTGCACCCATTTGCTGATAATTAGTTAAGTCCAGCGATAATGGCGTAATGGTAATAAAACCTGCTTCGTTATCACTAAAATCAGTTTCCTGCCAGCGGGTATCAGCGGCACCTACGCCACCAATCCAATACAGGGTTTCGCCGCGAGGACTGCTATACGGCACAATACACTGGTCATGGTGTCGGCGCCCCAGTTTAGCCACACGATAGCCCTGCACTGATTCTGCTTTTACAGCAGGAATATTAACATTCCATAAAACCGGTTCAGCCGGCGGCTGTACACATACTTTTTCCAGAATAGTCATGACGGCTTTTTCAGCCGTTGCCCAGTACTCACCGCTGCGATCATTAATTGAAAATGCCAGTGCGGGTATGCCCATCAGAAAGGCTTCAGTAGCCGCAGCCACTGTACCGGAATACAGCACATCATCACCCATATTGGCACCATGATTAATACCGGACAAAACCAAATCAGGTTTAAAGTCAGTCATGGTATGCATAGCTACATGGATACAGTCGGTTGGTGTGCCATTAACATAATAAAATCCGTTTGCAGCTTTTTTAATCGACAGAGGCCGGTTCAGAGTAAATGAATTGCTTACGCCGCTCTGATCACTTTCCGGAGCAACAACTCTTATTTCAGCAAATTTAGATGCTACCTGTGCCAGTAAAGCGATCCCATCTGATAAATAACCGTCATCATTACAAATTAAAATTTTCATAACCATCCCATTTAAAACTTCAAAACCTTTATTCTGCTAACGCTGCTGCTCTTTACACTTTTTATCCGGCCGTGAGCAGCCAGTCAGATTAAAGATTAAGCGTGTAAATCTCAGAACAAACTTTTATTTTAAATGAATAAAAAATCATTACTTCCGATAATGACTGATAATTTCATTGATTTACTATCTACTATATGAAAATATGCTGATATTCACTCTCAAATTTTGTCTGACCTTCAGCAGTCAGAACTGGTGTGTAGCCTCTGATTATAAGTGTTTACCCATATTCTGACAGCTAATATCTATAACGATTCTGCCATTATCAGCATACTACACCCATATAAAGAGTATTATGTTCCGATGATTCTCCAAGATAAGCTAATCATCCTAAATAAAAAACGAACCGGAACGATTCGTTTTTTATTGAAACCTGCGTGCGCGTAAATCAAACAGCTACTGCCCTGCTTTTACCTGCTGGAACAGGCGCACAGCCAGACGCACAGCATCCTGTGATTTCGGTGATACGATAAAACTCTTATCCAGTACTTCCTGAGTGGGAAATATGCTGGGGTCGCTACTAATTTCACTTCTCATCAGTGCTCGTGCCGGTTTACTGGCTGGTGCAAAAGTCACATAATTACCATTTTTCGCTGCAACTTTAGGTTCGAGTGTGTAATTGATGTATTTCAGAGCATTGGCTACATTCTGGGCATCTTTAGGAATCATAAACGAATCAACCCAGATTCCAACCCCTTCTTTCGGTGCCAGCACCTGTAAATGCACGCCACTTTTAGCATCCTCAGCACGTTTTTTAGCGATGTTTAAATCACCACCGTAACCGGTAGCCACACACAGATCACCGCGAGCCATATCATCAATATAGCCTGATGAGCTAAAACGTTTCACATCATTACGTACGGATTTAATCAGATTGGTTGCAGCACGGATATCATCCGGTTCACTGCTGTTCGGGTCTTTACCTAAATAATGCAAAGCCAGCGGATACAGCTCTGTAGGGCTGTCAAACAGAGAAATACCGCAATTTTTCAGTTTATGTGTATATTCCGGATTAAATACCAGATCCCAGAGATTATCCGGTAATTTGCCATCAAGTGCTTTCTCTACCATAGCGGTATTGATACCGATAGTATTAATACCCCAGAAATAAGGCACTGCATATTTATTACCCGGATCTACCTTATCCATCATTTTCAACAGATTCGGGTCGATATTATTGTAATAGGACAGCTGGCTTTTATCTACCGGCCGGTAAGCACCAGCTTTAATTTCCCGACCGACATTGGCAATGGATGGTACAACCAGATCATAGCCGGAACGACCAATCAAAATCTTGGCCTCTAATGTTTCGTTACTATCATAATAATCGTAACGAACCTTGATATTATTTTCTTTTTCAAAATTTTTTACTGTATCAGGGTCAACATAGTCAGACCAGTTATAGATATTAAGCTGGTCAGTCGGATTCATGACTCCGTTATTGGAAGTATTGGAAGCAGCATCTTTATTTGCTGTACCGGCATCCGAGCAGGCAACTATCAGCAAGCTTACGATGGCTGACAATACCAGTAATTTTTTCATACACGATTTCCAATTTGTATGCCCCGTTATAACGGGAGGAAGCAAGTATCTATGACGTGCACCAGCACAGCCACCACTAAACCGACATTAAACTGTGAAATACCGTACCATGCAAGAGCATTTGGCAAATTATTACAGAGTTTGTAACCACTCAGAACACAAATAGTAATACATACTCAGAAAATCATCCGAAAAAACCAAAATAAGCCTCCGGCCAGCAGAATGGAAACCGGCAGAGTAAGTACCCATGCCATCACCAGATTACGAATTGTGGATTTTTGCAGACCACTTTTATTGGCAGCCATCGTACCGGCTATACCGGAAGTCAGTACATGTGTAGTGCTTACTGGCAGACCAAAGCGATCAGCAGCAAAAATCAGCGTGGCCGTTACCAGTTCCGCAGAAGCACCCTGTGCATAGGACAAATGGGTTTTGCCGATTTTTTCACCCACTGTTACCACAATCCGTTTCCAGCCAACCAGTGTACCCAGTCCGAGTGCCAGTGCAACCAGTACCTTTACCCAAACCGGAATATACTTAGTGGCATGATCAATTGACGTGTGATATGTCTTTAAACTGTCCATCTGTACCTGATTAAGACTGTATTGATGAACCAGGGCATTTTTTTGCAACAAGGTCATTGATTCAGACACCAGATACATATCGTTGCGGATATTACCTACCTGTTCAGGCGGTAAATTACGCAGACTGTCGCTTTTACTCACATCATGCGCCACAATTTCTACCAACTGAGCCAGTGCGTCCAGTTGTTGCGGCGTACCCTGTTTATTTTCCACTAAAGCCGTTACCTGTGCCCGCACATCTGTACCTTGTTGCAACACAAAGCCCGCTGGCAGCAAATCATGGATGGTTTTCTGTGCAGCCACTGAATGAGCTGAAAATTTTGCCCATTCCTCCTTGGGTACAGTATGGTTAAGAGCATACGCCATGGGCACGGTACCAATCAGAATCAGCATAATCAGACCCATACCCTTTTGTCCGTCATTTGAGCCATGGGCAAAACTTACTGTAGTACAGGTAAAAATCAGCAGCAGACGAATCGGCCAGGGTGGTGGCATATCATTTTCCGGTGCTTTATATAAAGCAGGGATACGCAATAATTTTTTAGACAGAATTAACAGCAAAGCAGCCAGAATAAAACCGAGCAACGGCGAAAATAATAACGATTCACCAACATTAATTACCTGATTCCAGCTTACACCGCTGGTTCCCTGATGTGCCGACATCAGCTGATTAGCCACCCCCACACCGATAATTGAGCCAATCAGAGTATGCGAGCTGGAAGCCGGTAAGCCAAGCCACCATGTGCTCAGATTCCAGATAATGGCTGCTGAGAGCAAAGCAAAAATCATCGCGTAGCCAACATCACTGCCCATATGCAGAATCAGCTCCACCGGCAGTAAAGAAATCACACCATAAGCCACGGCACCGGTAGAGAGCATCACCCCGAGAAAATTGAACGTTCCGGACCAGATTACCGCAGTATTGGGTTTAAGCGAACGTGTATAGATAACACTGGCCACTGCATTAGCGGTGTCATGAAAACCATTCACAAACTCAAACGCCAGCGCAATCAGAAGTGCTACTGTTAATAAGGCATATACCAACAATGAAGAAGTGGGAATTCCCTGCAAATCATGATAAATACAAACGCCGGCATAGGCAAGACCACCCATTAGTATCAGCAGGAATAAAATTTTACTTACTTTACTGGTTTTACTAGATGCAGACATAATTGCCCCAGACGACGAAGCCGCAGACGAAGCAGACACAGCTTTCTCCCTAATGTTAGGAATTACCCTGACTTATTGTAAAAGACCAACATGACAACTTTGTGACAAACACAATTTTTTGGCTGATAAAAGACAATCGGTATACAAACAGCTGTATTTCTGCGCCAGCACAACATTCATATTATTCTTGCCGCACAACAATCAAGTACTGTACATCTATCATTCTGCTGTATCAGTATACAGACAGTAATTAAACTCTGCTATCACTAGCATACATCAAATTAACAATATAGTTATAAATCACTTAATCAAACCAGCCCATAATTAAAAATAATCTGCTTTCTCAGATACTAAAATCTAATAAAATAAATAATTAACATATTATTATCACAAATTTATCTTCTGATTGAGCATAAAAAAAACTTATTCAGCCGCATCGGCTTTAATTACAAAGATTAAAATATAAAATACAAACATTGACGTTAACATTTTTATTTTTTAAAGTAACAGCCTGCAAGGCATTATGTATTAGTTAGCATTAAAAAAATTAATAGTACTCAGCATTTTCAAAAAACGCACATACCAATCAACTTATCACACACAGACTCATACATTGAGGAGAAATATATGCACCAATGGGTACAAAGTTACTCGGCATTAGGCAACAGCATTTATCTCACATTGCTGGCAGCCCTTTTACCTATCATATTTTTTTTTGCAGCACTCACAGTTTTGCGCATGAAAGGCCACGTTGCCGGAGCCATTACGCTGATTCTGTCAATTATCGTGGCTGTTGCCGCATATAAAATGCCGGTCGCTCTCGCCCTGTCCTCTGCCTTGTATGGTTTCTTTTATGGTCTGTGGCCAATTGCCTGGATTATTATTACCGCAGTTTTTCTCTATAATCTTACGGTTAAAAGCGGACAGTTTGACATCATTCGCTCATCTATTCTGTCCATTACTAAAGATCAGCGTTTGCAATTGCTGCTGATTGGTTTTTGCTTTGGTTCTTTTCTGGAAGGTGCAGCCGGATTTGGTGCACCTGTTGCCATCAGTGCAGCCCTACTCGTAGGTCTTGGTTTCAAACCATTATATGCAGCCGGACTGTGTCTGATTGCCGATACCGCACCAGTAGCATTCGGCGCACTGGGCATTCCGATTCTGGTTGGCGGACAAGTATCAGGTATTGATCCGTTTCATATCGGTCAGCTTGCCGGCCGGCAGTTACCTATGATGTCTGTCGTTATTCCGTTTTATCTGATATTCATCATGGACGGGATGCGCGGTATTCGTCAGACATGGCCTGCTTTACTGGTTTCCGGTGTTTCTTTTGCCGCTACCCAGTTCATCACAGCCAATTTTGTCGGACCTGAATTGCCGGATGTTACATCTGCCCTGGTTAGTATGGTGTGTCTGGCACTGTTTCTTCGGGTCTGGCAGCCGAAACAGATATTTACGTTCAGCGGCATGCAGCAGCCTGAAAAACAACGCAGTACTCCAGAATACTGCGCCAAACAAATTGCCCTGGCCTGGTCGCCTTTCATTATTCTGACCGTTTGTGTTGCGGTCTGGACAATCAAACCGCTGCAAGAATGGTTTAACTCATTTAGCCTGATTAAAATTCAATGGCCGTGGCTTGATAATCTGGTGATTAAAACCGCACCTATCGTAACGGAAAACACCCCTATCGCAGCCGAATTTAAACTTAATCTGTTAGGAGCAGTGGGCACATCCATACTGCTGGCTGCCATTATTTCCATATTGCTATTAAAAATAAAACCACGTCTGGCTGTCGACACATTCAAACATACTCTGTACGACTTACGCTATCCGGTACTGTCTATCGGATTAGTACTGGCTTTTGCATATGTGGTTAATTATTCCGGTCTTTCCTCTACACTGGCTCTGGCGCTGGCTGATACCGGCAAAGCATTTCCGTTTTTCTCACCATTCCTTGGCTGGGTAGGCGTTTTCCTCACCGGTTCAGACACATCTGCCAATGCTCTGTTTGGCGCCCTGCAGGCTAATACTGCTATGCAGGTAGGTATGGATCCGGTACTGGCTGTAGCAGTTAACTCAGTTGGTGGTGTAACCGGTAAAATGATTTCACCGCAGTCTATTGCCATTGCCTGCGCTGCTGTGGGTCTGGCCGGTAAAGAATCAGATCTGTTCCGCTTTACCGTACGTCATAGCCTGCTTTTCTGTGTAATCGCCGGCTTATTTACCGTCGTACAAACTTATCTGTTACCGTGGACACTCATCCTGTTCTGATTTATTTCTAAACCAAAAGCCCGCTCTCCTGAGCGGGCTTTTGTTCTCCGGTAACTGCAATAACCAGGATACTAACCACCGGTTTTGGCCATAATGCGCACAATTTTATCCGGTTTTTCATTGAATTCATGTTTTTCCGGCTTTAAATCCACTGCCTGCTGAATTGCCTGCTCCAGCAGAGCATCAGAACAATTTGCCATTAATAAAGGTTTTAATGCCATACTCTGTTCCTGCCCCAGACACAAATACAATGTCCCATCAACAGACATACGTACCCGGTTACAGGTGGCACAGAAATGCTGGGAACGTGGCGTAATCAGTCCTAAAGTAAATCGGCCATCCGCACTTTCCCAGTATTTAGCTGGCCCGCCGCCATAGACACGTTTACTTTCATGCAACTGATATTTCGGGCGCAGATTTTCAATCAGTTCCAGTAAATTAAAATAATCCAGTCCGCGGGCGCTTACACCCATCGGCATTACTTCAATCAGGCGCAGAATAAAACCATTGGCAATACAGAACGCCACCATATCCTCTATATCACCGGTATTAACCCCCGGCAGTGGCACCATATTAATTTTAATCTGCTCAAAGCCTGCATCGCGTGCCGTCTGAAGACTATTTATTACCTTATCAAAGCTATCCTTACCGGAAATCTCCTGTACACATTCACGCCGCAGTGAGTCCAGACTCACATTCAGCCGGTTTAGTCCAGCTTTGCGTAAATCATAGGCAAACCTGTCCAGTTGCGTACCATTGGTGGTTAACGACAAATCTGAAACCCCGGGTAATGCCGCCAGCCGTGCAACCAGATCGGGCAGATTTTTGCGCAATAGCGGTTCGCCGCCGGTTAAACGGAAACGTGACACGCCCATACGGGCAAATGCGCCGGCAACACGCTCAATCTCAGCAAACGACAGCCAGTTGACCGGTTTTTCAAACTCTGTGAATCCCTGCGGAATACAATAAGTACAGCGCAAATCACATTTATCCGTTACCGAAATTCGTAAATAATCAATACGTCTGTTGAAGCGGTCAATCAGCATGAGATAGGTAAAAGCCTGTTATCAGAAAAAAATTTCAGAATAAGGCAAATGATTGGAATAATTAAGAAAAGAACGGCATTTTATCCTAAATTATTACTTAAATCCAATAGCATTGGCAGCAGCTATCTGCCATAAAAAGAAAAAACACGGCATAATAAACGATTATTGGTTTAACTATGTCTTTATCATGATTACGGTGATTTATCTGGCACGCTTTGCCGAAGAACTGGGCATGGCACAGGAAGAGCTTGCATGCAGTTTTGATGACAGCAATACCCTGCTCGCCTATCTGCGGCAGCGCGGAATACCGTTCTCCGAGGTACTGGCCGAGGGAAAAGTATATAAAATTGCTGTAAATAATATTATTCAGCATGGCAACACAGCCATTAGAGACGGAGACAGCATCGCACTGCTACCACCAGTAACCGGAGGTTAAAATGCAGACACGCATACAAATACAGACAGAAGACTTCAACCTCAGTCATGAGCTGGCACTGGCTGAAAAAAATGCGCCGGATTGCGGAGCTGTAGTCAGTTTTATTGGTAAAGTGCGCGGCAACGATAACCCGCAGCAACCACTGAGTCATCTGTATCTCACTCATATGCCGGAAGTAACCGAGCAGGAAATCAGCAAAATCATCACCCGTGCCAGCGAACGCTGGTCTTTACCCTACGCCTGCGTCATTCATCGTGTGGGTGAATTACCAATAGGCGCACAAATAGTACTGGTACTTACTGCCAGCGGCCATCGCGAACATGCTTATCAGGCCAATCATTTTATTATGGACTACCTCAAAACCGAAGCACCATTCTGGAAAAAAGAATGTTTTGCCAATGGTCAGCAGCACTGGGTAGAAATGAAACATACAGACCGGCTGCGCACACAGTCATGGGAATAAATGCAAATCTCGGGCTGATTATTCTGGCCGGCGGACTCGGTACCCGTGTAGGTGGTGCCAATAAAGCCCTGCTGACACTAAATGGTCAGCCATTGCTGGAACATATTCTGCATCAGCTTGGCCACTGCAGCGAGCACATTATTATCAGTGCCAACCGGGATATTGCCCGAATAGAAAAATACGGCTATCCCGTATATTCTGATTTGCCAGCCTATAGCGGGATGGGACCACTTGCCGGTATCATCAGTGCTGCACAACATTTACCGGAAGCTATTGAATATCTGCAAATAGTACCGTGTGACCTGCCATTACTCAACACCGATATCATTGCCGGTTTGTATCAGAAACTATCCGGCCAGCCTGAACTTGATATTGTTTGCGCCGCAGATTCTTTCACTCTGCACCCTGTCGTTTGTCAGATGCGGCGTCGTCACTTACAGCATATCCGGCAACAGCTTAACAGCACTGGCAAACACAGTGTCCGCTCCGTCATTCTGCCATACCGGCATGCTATCGTTACCTTTGCCGACAGTATTCCGTTTACCAACTATAACAGCAGCGCAATGTTTACCAGCATGCGCAGCGGAGAAACAACCTTATGATGGATTTTTATCAAGGGCAGGAAGCCCTGTTACAACAGGCAAGCCGCATAGTCGATACTGAAACCTTACCGCTTAATCAGGCTGCCGGGCGCATCCTCGCCCAAAGCATTATTGCTACTACAGACTCTCCCGCATTCGACAACAGCGCTATGGACGGCTATGCGATATGCGGACTCGATTGCTCTGAATGGCAACTAACCGATACAGCCGCAGCAGGAGATACACGACAGCTAACCCTGCAACACGGTCAGGCTATGCGTATCTACACTGGTGCCGGAATTCCGGTAAATACTGATGCAGTAATTATGCAGGAGAACACCTGCGTTGAAGGACTCACCCTCAGCTGCACCAGCACACCCGTTGCCAATGAAAACATTCGCCGTCAGGGCGAAGAGCTGAAACAAGGGGCAACTTTACTGGAAAAAGGTGCATTACTTAATGCTCAGGCAATCGGACTGGCCGCCTCACAGGGATTCAGTGAACTACAGGTTTACCAAAAACTGCGTGTAAGCGTATTTACCACCGGTGATGAACTGGTAAGCGGCAATAGCCAGTTACAGCAACATCAGATATATGATAGTAATCGCCCCATGTTGCTGGCCTGTCTTCAAACTTACACATTTATTGAAATCATTGACGGCGGTATTCTGCCGGATAATCTCGATATCATCACCGAAACCCTTTCCAAAGCCGCCACCAGCAGCCACAGCATTATTATTTCCGGTGGTGCTTCTGTAGGTGATCGTGATCTGGTTAAACCGGCACTGCAACAATTAGGCAGTATAGAACACTGGAAACTGGCGATAAAACCGGGTAAACCCTTTGGCTGGGGCTGTATCGGTGAATGCCGCGTCATGCTTCTGCCCGGCAATCCGGTAGCCAGCTTTGTTACCTTCAAACTGCTTGGACTACCGGCACTGCAAACAGCCGCCGGGCGTCATATTCTGCAAGCACTACCCGAATGCTATCAGGCCAAAGCTGCTTTCAGCATAACCCCGAACCGGCAAAAACGACGCGAATTCCTGCGCGGAACCTTGCGCTTTACCAATAATGGTCCGGAGGTTATTCCATTAAATAAACAGGGTTCACATATGCTTTCCGGTTGCGTGAATGCACAGGTATTAATCGATATTCCTGCACAAACTGATATTCAGCAAGGACAGTGGCTGACAGTTTATCCGATATAAAAAATAAATTATTCAGCAAAAATAAGGCCGGAAAAAGCAAGAGAGCTTTTTCCGGCTTTCATATAATCAGGATTTTTCTGATTTTATTATCTGATTAGCCAAATAATCTGATAACCCGAGCAGAATTTCAATTTGCTAATGGCCGACTATATTTGGTTTAAATTACTGCTCAATTTGTTTTTATAAATATATTGCGCATCGTGATCAGGTGCTGCTGATAATCAGATTAATCGTATGCAGTAAATCTGCCTTAATTTTATCCAACTCAATGCCCGAGCGTTTTTTACCCGCGACCACCCATACGCCTTCGAGCAAGCTAACAATGATTAATGCGCGTCGCTGTATTTCATCATTATTGAGTAAAGTATTCTGTGATTGGACGAAACAAGCTATTTTTTTTAAATATTCCTGATAAAACAAATCAATAGCATGATGAGCTTCTGTTGTTCGTTCAGACAGTGCCCAGATTTCCCACATTAACTGACAATTGTAAACATCATCAAGTTCTGAGCAAATGATATCTATCAGTACACTCATCGTTTCAGCATCACTTTTTAGCGCAAGATTTATTTTCCGCTCAACCAGTAGCAGCATATTTTCAACCAACGCGCTAAAGAGTTTTTCCAGCGTAGGAAAATAATATTGCAGATTACTTAACCGTATTCCCATTTCATCTGCCACTATCCGCATACTGAAATTCACCCCACCCCGTGTCGCCAGCAACCGCGCGGCAGTAGTCAGTATTTGTTCTTTTTTTGGAGATAATTTAGCCATCATGCTTTTTATAAATAGGTCAATTGACCAAAAATAAATTATTTAGTATATTATTTTAGGTCAATCAACCTAAAATAGAAAGTCTGCATGAACAATCAGCTGTCAGTATTATTAATCGGTGGCTATGGTGTAGTAGGCAAACAAGTAGCGGCACTGTTAAATCAATATTATCAGGATGTACATATTATTATTGGCGGGCGCAATATACATACTGCAACTGCATTTGCCAGTACCTTATCCAAAGCATCTGCAATACAATTCGATATCAATGCACCACTGCTTCCAGACAATATCCGGCCCCAATTAATCGTAACCCTGGCCAATGATCCCGATAACCGCGTACTGCATTTTGCCATCAAAAATCAGATTGCCTATCTTGATATCACCCGCTGGACGGATAAATTAAAAACAGCGATTACCTATACCCATACATTCGACCAGTTGCATGCTCCCATAGTATTTTCTTCCACATGGATGGCTGGTGTAGCTGCCAGCCTGATACTCCGGCACACACTTAAATTCAAACAGATAAACAGCATAGATATTAATATTCTCTATTCTATGCAAGATAACTCAGGAATCAATTCTGTAGATTATATGGACAGAATGCTGATTCCTTTTGAAGTCATCGCCGAGGGACACACTCAAAGCTGTATGCCATTTTCAGACAGCAGGCTGGTCAGCTTTACAGATAAAAAACGTTTTCGGGTTTATCGCTTTGATACACCTGATCAGTTAATCTTGCCTATGTTAACCCAAGCCAGATCAGTATCCACACGAATTGGTTTTAACAGCAATATAACCAACCGCCTTTTCTACATATTAATTCATAGTGGCTTCTGGCGTTTAATCTCAACGCAACGTTTTAAAACATTTCGCCAGAAATTGCTATACAATCCGGGTAAAGGTGATGAGCACTACATTTTAATCAATATCACAGGCACAGATTCGACCAACCAGCCAGCTCAATCCATCTTATCCATTACAGATCCAAAAGGTCAGTCCCATCTCACCGCTATTGGTGCATTCAACCAGATACATTCGATATTCACTCAGCAATTATCTAATCGGGTTTACTTCGGCGAAACACTGCCGGATATGAATATTGCAACTAATATACTTAAAAAAGAAGGCGTGAAAATCGATTTCGACTAATATTTATCTGAAGCTTATCAAAGTCTTCAGACAATAAATTCTGAAATATTTTTATTAAACAAAAGATTATGATTCATTAATCAGTACATGAAAAGATTAATAAATCATTTCAACTAAGATTTTTTTAACAGCTGATTCAGCGGATAGTACGAGCTTATCATAAGCTGATATACACTGGATTACCTTATCTTCTGACCAATTTTCTGCGCCCAAAAAGTATCACAAAGTTTTTTCAATTTACTGATAACAACATGATAGGTTTATTATTATTTTTCTTTTTCTTTAAAGAGTGCCAGCCAATAGACAGGCCAATGCGTTTGATTAAAAAAATTATTAACTAAATAAGCAATTGCTACCAATATTACTGACCCGGACAGAACTGGAAACAACAGAAAAGTAAAATCATAATCTATTTTATCTGCTGTTAATAAAATGACTAATGGATTAGCACCGGCTGGTGGATGCACTGCCCGAAAATATTGCATAGCGATAATTGCTATGCCTACAGCCAAGGCAATAATAATAACATCACGACCGAATAGTTTTAAAAACAGTAACCCGCAAAAAGCTGAAATTAAATGTCCCAGAATGACATTTCTTGGCTGCGCAAGTGGTGACTGAGATACAGCAAACAAGAGCACACAACTTGCTCCAAATGGTGCCATTATTAAAGTATAGCCGGTGACCTGACTAAACCAGATCAGAAAAAATATAGCTACGAAACCACCGGTCAGACTTTGCAATAATTCACTATTTGTGGGCTTTGGTGGCAGTTTCTCCTTGCCGAAAAAAAATGGTTTCATTATTCTTTATATCCTATAAGATTAGCTTGAGTGTTAGCAATTAGTGCCAGCACCAAAAATGAACAAATCTGTTCATTTTTTATAATAGTACAGATCTGTCCACTTATCAAACACTTTGGATAATAAATGAAAAAAACATACAGATTAATTGCTGATACAGCAGAACAACTCTTTTATCAAAAGGGTTTTGGCAATGTAGGAGTCGATGAAATAAGAGACCAGTCAGGTTGCTCTAAAACAACGCTATATAAACATTTTGGCAATAAAGACAATTTAATCTTTGAAGTTTTAAAACTAAGAGACTTGCGATTTAAACAAGAGCTTACCGAAGCAATAGCTGATCTTGACCAGCAACAGTCCATTATTCATATATTTAAATGGCATTTAGACTGGTACAATCAAGACGATTTCAATGGCTGCTTATTTGTCAGAGCAAGAGAAGAAATCCATAACGACAATGCAATAAAAGAGCTGGTTATGGAGCATAAAGAATTTATTCGAAATCTAATCCGCGATAAACTCCTGCCAAACCCACAAAATGAGGCGATAACCAATCAATTAATGGTGATATTAGAAGGCCTCAGTAATATCAGTCTTATTTATAAAGATAATAAATTATTTTATGATGAAATAATAAAAAATAGTTTTAATTGGGTATCAGAAATACTTCTTTAATTATTTATCAAGCCTGCTTTTTAAAAAAATTTTATTCCGGTAGCTGATTAGAGTAAGAATAATTCCTCCAATAATAATAAAAAAGCCTTCAAAAAAGCCATAAGGACTGGGAATTTCATGAAGAACTTTTGCATATGCCGCGGGTAAATTTATATTTGGATTATCCGGGTCAAAAATGATTTCTTCTGAAAAAAATTCAGCTGAATTCAGGCCACCTGCAGGAAAATAGCGTAATCCGGCTTTGTTAAAACCAAAACCTTCACTAAAAACACGCAAATCATCATTAATATAGATTTTATCTGCTATCTGGAAATAATAGCGAAAATGATAAATTGGTGTACTGATGGATTTAGCAGATATATTTTCCGGATGGTTATATATCATCTTCCCCTGTGTAGTGCATTGGTTTGGTGCACAATTCAATGATAAAAGATATTTGGCTTTATTTTGCAAAGGAAGATAATAGTGCTGGTGATTGCTTTTACTTTCAGCTAAACAGATTATCCCCAATACGATAATTAAAGGACCAATTACTCTGGAAAAAAATTTCTCCGTTTTCTTCATCATTGTTATCCATCTGTTAGATCAGATTTTCTTATTTAAGCTGCTTGACTCCCTATTATTTATTCAAGCCAAACAGCTTTAGCTTAATTTAATGTCTGGGTATTTTTCCCATCAGTAAAAACGGATTGGCTCCGCCACGCTGCCATCCCTCTTCATTCAACAGAATATCTAGAGCCAAAGAGGCCAAATCATCAGCAATCGGATCAGCATATTGTTGCTTGGACAAGCGATAACGTTTGCGGTAAGCATGGCAGCTGGGACAGCATTCCGCCTCTGCACCAGACAATACACCTTCTTTTACCTGTTCAATCCGATGTACGCCCAGATCACGGCTATTATCACAAAAACTACAGCGTGCCCGTACACTGTGCCAGCGACTATTGCATACACCACAACACAAATAGCGCAGCCCTTCAAGCTCACCCTGTCCGATTATTACTGAACCCACAGCATCAGTACCACAGCAAGGGCAAAAACCCTGTTCAGACAGAGGTTTTACCGTTGTAGCAGCCAGATTTAACGCTGCATGAGTATAAACAATCTGCACCACTGCATTTACCCAGACCTGATAATCCTGCTGAGCTATCCCGAGCTGCTGATTAAATGCATGCTGGCATAACTGGTTGCGGCTTTCACTGTCGAGCTGCAATAACTCTTTCCATACCTGCTGAGCAGTTGGTGACAAATCTGCTTGCAGTAAAGCATGTAAATCGGTAAACAGACGCTCTGTCAGGTCTCTATTGGTACTCAGTAATACCAGAGTAAGCGGAACTTCATCTTTATCAGTCTCAGGAATTACCCAGGCTTCCTGTGCATATTGCTCCAGTAAATTTTGCTGAGCATTATTGATAACAGTCAGTAGCTGTAAGTATGGTTGCCAGTCACTATTATCTTCTGCAGCCAATTCATTCAGCCGCAATGCGCGCCGGCTGAAAATATCAACAGGAGGCTGCTGCCAGAACGGGATGTGAAAAAATTCCTGTGCTTGTATGGTTTCTGGTGTTACTTGTGTTTTCATGTATCAACGCGGTTATATAACGGTATTACTTGTTCAGGTAATGGTACCGTTATCATTATCAACAAATTAAATAACCAAGTTTAACCAAAAATAGGTATTCTGTCTGGATTTACTGTCTATGATTTTCTATATGCCATCAATAGAGAAAGATAATGTCTCTTATCAATTTGTTTTTCAAAATGTGATAAATCGGATAACAAAAAAGGTTCAGAAATTTCTGAACCTTTTTATTACTGAAAACTAATTATTTAATACCAAGTGATTTCTCATATTCCCGAGCTTTTTCATCATCAAAATCATGTTCCCAGCGCGAAATAACCAATGAAGCCAGAGCATTACCGATTACATTAACTACAGTACGTCCCATATCCAGAATACGGTCGATACCCAGAATAAAGCCCAGACCTTCTAACGGAATGGATGTTGTAGCCAGCGTGGCAGACAGTACCAGAAACGATACACCCGGTACACCGGCAATACCTTTAGAAGCCACCATCAGCGTAATCACAATCATTACCTGATCACTAACCGACAGAGAAATACCGTATAACTGCGCCAGAAAGATAACTGCAATACTCTGATACAGCGTAGAACCATCCAGATTAAATGAATATCCGGTAGGAATCACAAAGCTGGTAATAGATTTCGGCGCGCCATATGCTTCCATTTTCTCAATCATTTTTGGCAGCGCAGTTTCTGAGCTGGAGGTTGAGAAAGCCACTATCAGCTCATCTTTCAGAATTTTGATAATAGTGAAAATGTTAAAGCGGCAGAAATAGGCCACGCCACCCAGAATCACCAGAGTAAATACTATCATCGCCAGATAAACTATTAAAATCAGTTTCATCAGCGGAATCAGCGAACCGAAACCGAATTTACTGATGGTAACAGTCATCAGACCAAATACCCCGATAGGTGCGTAACGCATAATCATATTGGTGATTTTGAACATTACGTCTGAAATCACTTTCAGAAAATCTGAAAAGAACAGGCGCTGATTATCAGGTAGCTTAGTTAAGCCCAGACCAAAAAACACACAGAAAAAGATTACCGGCAGAATTTCACCGCTGCTAAGCGAATCAAATATATTATGCGGAATCATGTCCAGAATCATTATAACCAGACCATGAGGCTTCTCGGCCAGTGCTTCACTTTTTTGTACGTACTGACTGACATTGCTGTGGTGCAGATTGGAAATATCAATGCCACTACCCGGGTGAAACAGATTACCGAAAAGTAAACCCACACCAATGGCGATAGTAGTGATAATTTCAAAATACAGAATGGTTTTACCGCCCAGTCGACCCAGACTTTTGGAGTTACCCAGTCCGGCAATACCCAATGTCAGCGTACTGAGAATGATGGGCAGCACAATCATTTTAATCAGGCGGATAAAAATATCCCCCATCGGTTGTAATACATTGATTACCCACGACTGATAGGTTTTGTAGTAGGGATGAGAAGGATCTGAAAAAGTATGCAGATATAATCCCAGTGCTACCCCCATAATCAGTGCGATTAAAATTTGCCAGGCCAAATTACGGCTATATCGTTTGATAATCGATAACATAGTCGTCCTTACTGTAAGTGGTAATATAGTTCTTATTCAATCTAAAAAGCGAAACAAAAACAATAGAGTATATTCTATTATTTTTTGTTTTAAACATGCGTTAAGGATGAAAAAATTGAGGATGGGTATAAATTACTTGGCGATTATGACGCGCAAAACCCACCAGCGTGATATTAGCCTTGTGAGCCAAATCAATGGCATAGGTGGTGGGCGCAGATACGGCCACGATACACCCGATACCGGTTATTGCTGATTTCATTACCATTTCAAAACTAGCGCGACTGGACAATACCACAAAACCATGCTTCCAATCCACTTTTGCATGCAATCCCCAGCCAATAAGCTTGTCTAAAGCATTGTGCCGGCCAATATCTTCACGGACGGTTACAATCTTACCTGCCTTGTCAGCCCACGCCACGCCGTGAACTGAACCAGTTTGCGCCCGCAGTTGCTGATGATGGTTAAAATCGGTCAAAGCACGCCCGATTATGCTAAATTCTACATGCCAATCGCGTAAAACCGGTTCTATTTCTGGCTGAACAGCTGCCAGACTGTCAATACCGCACAGTCCGCAACCAGTGCGTCCGCTCATCTGGCGACGGCGACTTTTCAAACGTGCAAATGCTGCGCTGGCCAGCTCAATCTCAGCCACAATTCCATGCAGATGTTCAGTAATTTCAATCGCATAAATTTGCTCTGCATTTTCAATGATGCCTTCACTCAGGCTGAAACCCAATGCCAGTTCGGCAATATTAGCGGGCGTAGCCATTAATACGACATGGGAGATACCGTTATAAACAAGTGCTACTGGGATTTCGGCACTGATATTATCACTGGTACTACTGCATTCTCCAGCCTGTGCCACCCAGACAGTGCGATTTTGGGCGGGGGTGTAATTCATGAGGTTTCTGTATTTATGAACCGGTAACAGCCGGAAAAGACTTGTACCGACATATTAACCGAATCACGCAAGAAGATAAAATTTTACTGTCTGTATGACAATACGCCATACAGACAGCACTACAGATGATGATTATTTAAATTATTCAGTTGTCTGTGAAGTGGAATTTTGCTGCGCTTTGGCTTCTTTTTTTGCCATCATTTCGCGGTACCAGCGTGGATGGTGCTTTTTCGCCCATTCCTGACTAACCACTCCTTCCACCATCGCCGGAATTGTGCCTTTAATCCACAATGCGGCATATACATGAATAATAATACCGACAATCAGCAGGATAGCAGAGGCAGAATGCACTAGCAAAGCGATACGTACCACCCAAATTGGAAAATATCCGGAAAAAAACTGCCGCCAGGCAATCAGCCCGCTGATAAGCAGCAGTGCCATACTGATGGACATCAGCCAGAACATACATTTTTGTCCAGCATTATATTTGCCAGTATCACCAATTTCTCTTCCCAGCAGAATATGCTTAATTCCCAGTAACCATTTAATATCATCCCGCTCAAAAAAATTATATTTTACATAGCGGAAAAACTGGATAAAAAAGCCCAGAAACATCACCACTCCGATGAACGGATGCAGGATGCGTGCCAATTGCGGAGAACCGAAAACTTCAGTGAGCCAGAAAAAAGACGGATAGAAAAAACCCAGACCGGAAACAGCCAGCAGCACAAAGCAGCCGGCTACTACCCAGTGATTAAACCGCTCGGATTTTTTATATCGCTGAATTAATAATCTTTTCATTATGCGTCCCCTTTATCTTTGAGGATTTCGCCTTCACGATTCAGAACCTGTTCTTTATCATCGTCAGGGCGATTCGGACCAATGGTAATGTAGTGCAGCCAGCCGGCAAAAGCAGCGGTAGCAATACCGAATGCTGCTATCGGTTTGAGCATACTCTTCCATAATTTAACGGTGGTACTGATACGCGGATTGTCCGGCAGACCATGGTACAGGCTGGGTTTATCCGCATGATGCAGTACATACATAACATGGGTACCACCCACACCCTGCGGGTCGTAGAGTCCTGCCTGCTCAAAACCGCGCTGTTTTAAGTCTTTTATACGCTCCCCGGCCAAAGACTTCATGTCTTCTTTGCTGCCGAAATGAATAGCGCCGGTAGGACAAGTTTTCACACAGGCCGGTTCCTGCCCGACGGCCACACGGTCGGAACACAGGGTACATTTGTAAGCGCGGTTATCTTTTTTCGAAATACGCGGAATATTAAACGGGCAGCCGGAAATACAGTAACCGCAACCAATACAGTTTTCCTGATGGAAATCGACGATACCATTTTCATACTGAATGATTGCACCCGGTGACGGGCAGGCTTTCAGACAGCCCGGGTCAGAACAGTGCATACAGCCGTCCTTACGAATCAACCACTCCAGCTTGCCGTATTGCTCGGTTTCAGAAAACCGCATTACCGTCCAGCTATCGGCACTCAGGTCAATCGGGTTATCGTATACACCATGATTGGTGCCAACTTCATCGCGAATGTCGTTCCATTCCGAACATGCTGCCTGACAGGCTTTGCAGCCTATACAGGTAGAAACATCGATCAGTTTGGCAATTTCAATGGGTTTTCTTGCCTGTGGTAGCGGCGTGAGCTGATTAGTAGCCGAACGACGTTTTATATCCAAAGATTGTAAAGCCATGACTTATTCCCCTCACGCTTTTTCGATATTGCATAAAAAAGTTTTGTATTCTGGTGTCTGTGTATTGCAGTCACCAACAAATGGTGTGAGTGTGTTAATGAGAAACTGTTTTTTCTCACCAACATTCACCCAGCCACCATGCAGGGGAATACCTATCTGATGGACGGTCTGCCCGTTAATTTCTAACGGACGCAGGCGTTTGGTTACCACGGCTTTAGCCTCTACCCAGCCGCGCTTAGTACTGATTTTAACCGTATCGCCTTTAGTAATATTTTTTTGTGCTGCCAGCTCTTCGCTGATTTCAACAAACTGTTCGGGCTGAGCAATCATCAGCAATTTCACAGATTTCGTCCAGAACTGAAAATGCTCTGTCAGACGATATGTAGTGCCGACACAAGGAAATTCATCTTTATTGCCGATACGACCTTTAACGCTGTCAAACAAGCGCACTGCGGGTGTATTCAGCACTTTAGGATAGAGCAGGTTTTTACCAACTGGTGATTCAGTAGGCTCATAGAATGCCGGAAACGGGCCATCTACCAGTTTTTTGGTACAGAACAGACGACCAACACCCTCCTCATTCATGATAAACGGATTCATATTGGTGTCAGGTGCCTGATCTGCCTTGTAGTCAGCCACATCCGCACCAATCCATTTGCTGCCGTCCCAGTGAATTAATATTCTGTCAGGATCCCAGGCTTTGCCGGACGGATCGCAGGAAGCGCGGTTATACAGAATACGGCGGTTTGCCGGCCAGGCCCATGCCCAACCCGGGGTATTACCCAGTCCGGTATTGCTGTTATCACGCCGTGCCATCTGGTTGCCGTTTTTAGTCCAGGAACCGGCAAAAATCCAGCAGGCGCAGGCTGTTGTGCCGTCATCGCGTAACTGAGCAAAGCTATCCAGTTGCCCGCCTTTAGGCACGATAATATTACCCTGCTCGTCTTTAATATCTGTGAGTGCCCAGCCATTGGATTCCTGTGCCATTTCTTCCGGTGTCGGTGAATGCGGTACCTTATACGGCCAGCTCAGGTTCAGAATCGGTTCAGGTACTTTACCGCCCTCTTTCTCATACAGAGCTTTAATACGTAAATGCAAATCAGCCAGAATCTCAAGATCGGCTCTGGCTTCTTCCGGAGCTTCGGCTCCGGCATAATGCCATTGCAGCCAGCGTGAAGAATTGACAATCGAACCATTTTCTTCTGCAAAACAAGGGACAGGCAGGCGGAATACCGTCGTCATGATAGAGCGGGAATCTACGTCATGCGCATCACCATGATTTTCCCAGAAGGTAGCCGTTTCGGTATTAAGCGGATCCATTACTACCATCCACTTGAGGCGGGAAAATGCTTCGATGATACGGTTGGAATCCGGAAAGGAACCCATGGCATTGAAACCTTGTACCAGTAATCCGTGCATCTGGCCCTGATACATCATTTCGGTCATTTGCAGCACATCATACATTTTGTCCCACTTCGGCAGCCAGTCATAGCCCCAGTCATTTTCTTTGGTAGCCTTATCACCAAAGAACCATTTGAGCAGGCTTACCATAAATTTGGGCGTATTGCTCCAGTAATTAAGCTGTCCCGGACGCATGGCTGCTGGTGTCTGAACTTTCAGATAATCAGCAAAAGTCGGATTTTTCTTTTCGTTAGGCAGGCTCAGATAGCCCGGAAGACTGGTAGACAGCAAACCAAGATCAGACAAGCCCTGAATATTGGAATGGCCGCGTAAAGCATTCACACCCCCACCGGGCATACCGATATTACCCAGAATCAGCTGAATCATGGCCATGGTACGGATATTCTGCGAACCATAAGTATGCTGAGTCCAGCCCAGTGCATACAGAATTGTACCGGCTTTGTTTTTTGCCGAGGTTGCCCCCAGAGCTTCACACACCAGCAGAAAATCTTTAATCGGGGTACCGGTAATTTTGTGCATCATTTCCGGGGTGTACTGGGCATAATGCTTTTTCATTATCTGCCAGACGCAACGCGGATTTTCCAAAGTCGGGTCTACTTTGGCATAACCGTTTTCATCCAGCTCGTATGTCCAGCTGGCATTATTATAAACAGCCCCGCCTTTGGCACCTTTCGGAGCCGCTTCCGGTGCTGCGCTGCCGTCTTCAGTCGTGTAATCGGCATGTCCGGAAAACAGACCTTCATGAAAACCATAGCCATCAGCTAGAATAAAGGCAGCATTGGTATAGTTTTTAACATAATCCCATTGCACTTTATCATTTTTAATCAGCCAGTTGATTACCGCTCCGAGGAAAGCTATGTCGGTACCGGAACGAATTGGCAGGTAATGATCGGCTACAGAGGCAGTACGGTTAAAACGCGGGTCGCAAACAATCAGTTTAGTGCCTTTTTGTTTTTTGGCTTCAATAACCCATTTAAAACCTACCGGATGTGCTTCAGCGGCATTACCACCCATAACCAGAATAAAATCGGCGTTCTGGATATCAGTCCAGGTATTGGTCATGGCTCCACGACCAAACGTAGCAGCCAGTGCAGATACCGTCGGACCATGACAAACCCGTGCCTGTGAATCAGCACCAACCAGCCCGAGCGAACGCATGAATTTCTGAGTCAGAATACCGGTTTCATTGGAGCTGGCAGAAGCGCACAGCATACCCACACTTTCCAGCCGGTTAACCGTAACACCATCAGCATTTTTTTCAATAATATTAGCATCACGTTCTTCTTTAATCAGGCGGGCAATACGATCCAGTGCATCATCCCAGCTGATGTCTTTCCACTCTGTGCTTCCGGCTTCACGAACCTGCGGATGCAGTACACGGTTCGGGCTGTTAACAAAGTCAATCAGTGAGGCGCCTTTGGGACATAAGCTGCCGCGGCTGACCGGATGATCGGGATCACCTTCTATGTGAAAAATTTTCTTTTTGGCGTTTTTGGCACCGTCACCCAGACTATACAACAACGTACCACAACCAACTGAGCAATATGTGCAGTTATTACGTGTTTCTGTAGCCCTCAACAGTTTGTACTGGCGGACTTCAGCAAAGGCTGTGGCAGGAGCCATGCCCATCACTGCCAGTCCTGTCGCGCCGGCACCCGCTGCGGTAACCTTGAAAAACTGGCGTCTTGTCAGGTTCATGTGTGTATGTTCCTAATAAAATTTTTATTATTTATTTGCAGGAAATCCATCCCCGCACTGCTTACTAATTATGCTAGAAAGTTAATTTATACTAACATTTAATCCTATTATAATACCTTATTTAAACTATTATAAAATTTTATCAGTATTTTCTACTTTAAATAAATAATTACAATTTCATTTAAATTCCGAATTTAATTAGTATAAAGGTTAAAATACAAGTTATTACATTAGCAATAAATAGAAATAATTTATTCAATAAATTATTTCTATTAATCATGAATATTTTGCATACAAATTGATTTATAAATTATTTATTTGCTATGACATATATGTTGTATCGCACATCTCTATGACTGTCTATCGCTATATACTTATATATATTTCGAAACAATTTTCCTTTATAATCGGTATTGCCTGACCTGGCGCCGGATAATAATTTATTTCAAATAGGGATAAGAATATGCGCTTTGACTACATTCGTCTGACTACTATCATTACTGCAATCAGCCTGAGTGTAATGAGCACTGCTTCACTTGCCGCCAATATCACAGTTTCAGCGGCTGCCAGTCTGACCAATGCATTTAATGACATTGCCAAAGCATATCAGCAGCAATATCCTCAGGATAAAGTACTGCTTAATTTCGGAGCTTCAGGCTCTCTGCTTCAGCAGATGCAAAACGGTGCGCCAGTAGATGTATTTGCTTCTGCTGATCAGCAAACTATGGATCAGGCTCAGACCAAGAATCTTGTGCGGGCACAGGACAGAATTAATTTTGTAAATAACAGTCTGGTACTGATTATTCCGAAAAAAAGCAGTCTGAATGTACGCGGACTGAAAGATCTGCAGCAACCAGGTATTAAACATATTGCACTGGGCAACCCCGCTTTTACACCGGCCGGACGTTATGCTCAGGCAGCAATGGAGCAGGCAAAAGTATGGAGTACGGTAAAGCCTAAAATTGTGAATGTGAATAATGTCCGTCAGGCTCTGGATTATGTAGCTAATCAGTCAGCGGAAGCCGGTTTCGTATTTGGCACAGATGCGGCCATTATGCCGGATAAAGTTAGTGTAGCTGCAACCATCCCGACCAGTAAGCCAATCAGCTATCCGATTGCTAAGACAGTAGCCAGTAAAGAACCGGCAGCTGCCAGCCGCTTTATTAATTTTATCCAGTCGCCAAAGGGTCAGAAAATTCTTAAGCGTTACGGTTTTCAAAACGCACGCTGAGTATTTTTCCACCGGCAGTTATCCTCCCGCAATTCTGTCTGAATTTTTATTTCAAGGAGTAGATAATGGCTGCGGCTTGGATTGCTCTTGCCCTGTCACTTAAAATCGCCCTGTGGGCAACTGCTATCAATCTGGTTCTGGGGGTTGGTATAGGTTATGTACTTGCCCGTAAAGCTGTCTGGGGTAAGGAGCTGATTGATACCATTCTCACTTTGCCAATGGTAATGCCGCCAACGGTACTGGGATACTACTTACTGGTTCTGATTGGAAAAAATGGCTTTATTGGTCAGTGGCTGGAACGTTATCTGGGTATTAATCTGATTTTCACCTGGCAGGGTGCTGTTGTAGCGGCAACAATCGTATCGTTTCCTCTGGTATTCAAACCGGCACGTGCTGCATTTGAAAGTCTGGATTCCCAGCTGGAGCAGGCAGCGCGTGTTCTGGGTATCAGTAATGCCGGAGTATTTCTGCGCATTACTCTGCCGCTGGCCTGGAGAGGTATTCTGGCCGGCGTATTACTGGCATTTGCACGCAGTATGGGTGAATTCGGTGCTACGCTGATGGTGGCAGGCAGCATTCCGGGGCAGACACAAACTCTGTCGATTGCCGTATATGAAGCAGTACAGGCCGGAGATGACTATCTGGCCAATACTCTGGTCTTGATTATATCTGTGGTCTGTATTCTGATATTACTGCTTACCGGCAAACTTTTATCCGGCAAAGTACCTATGACCAATCTTAAATAATCCGATACCTGAATCAAACAATATTGTTTTCCGATATTGCTTTGCCTGTTTTTAATCCGGCCAATGGTTTTTATGTTAGATTTTAATTTTCAGAAAACCCTTCAACGTAATGACGGAAGTCATTTTACTCTGGATATCCGCCTGTGCTGTCAGTCACAGCGTACAGTTATTATGGGTGCCTCAGGCAGTGGTAAAAGTCTGATGCTAAAGGCTGTTGCCGGTCTGCTGACTCCTGAACAGGGTCATATTAATGTGAATGGTGTTACTCTGTTTCAGGCACAGCAGCATATTAATCTCAGCCCGCAACAACGTAAACTGGCCTTTGTGTTTCAGGATTATGCCCTCTTTCCTCATTTAAATGTCCGGCAGAATATTGCCTGCGGTATTTGTCATGGTTTATTCAATCCGAAAAAACGCAGCCGGTATACAGAAGTTGAACACTGGCTGACTGCTATGCAGCTCAATTCGGTAGCAGAACAATATCCGGCTCATCTGTCCGGCGGGCAGCGCCAGCGTGTGGCTCTGGCTCGTGCTTTGATTGCTCAGCCGCGGGCTATTCTGCTGGATGAACCATTTTCTGCACTGGATACTCAGCTACGGGCTCAAATGCGTTCTGAGTTATCTGCCTGGCAGCAGAAATTAAACTTACCCATGCTACTGATAACTCACGATCCGGAAGATGCAGCTGCTTTTGACGCTCAAATCTGGCATATGGATAATGGATGTCTGTACTCAGCTCCCCGTAACAATTGCAATGAATGAATTTAATCTTAACAGTGAACTGATTCCCACTATTAACGGCCAGCGAATTGGCAACAGCAAACGGATTACTTTACTGGAAAATATCCGGCGTTTCGGCTCAATTACTCAGGCGGCTAAAGCGGTACCTATGAGTTATAAAGCAGCATGGGATGCCATAGATGCAATGAATAATCTGGCGCCTGAACCTTTAGTCTTGCGGCAAACCGGTGGTCAGGGCGGCGGGAACAGTGTATTAACAGCTTTTGGTGAAGCTTTTTTAAATTATTATCACACTATGCAGCAACGTCATCAGCAACTCATCCGGCAACTGGAAGCTAACGCTGACAATAGTCATCATAGTTTATGGCAAAAAATGAATCTGGATTTAAGTGCTGATAACCAACTCGCCGGAAGAATCAGCCAAATCATTGAAGGAGCTGTAAATAATGAGGTTCATCTGCAACTGAGCAACGGACAGGAACTGGTAGCCATTCTTACCAGACACAGTTGTGAACAGATGGAACTGGCTGTCGGCGTTGATGCACTGGCTCTCATTCAGGCATCAGCCATTATGCTTGCGCGTCCCGATCCGAATTTACAAATATCCGCTCGTAACCAGCTAACAGGTCAAATACGCCACATAGATACTGGTGCTGTAAACAGTGTGATTACTGTGGATTTAGGTGCAGCTGTCAGCCTGAACGCCAGTATTACCTGTCATAGTGCACAAACTATGCAATTAAAAAATGAAGATAAAATCATGCTGTTAATCAAGGCGCCGAACATTATTATCGGACGTTTGCGCTGAATGTGCACTCATCAGACAAACTGAAGCCAGAATAATCCTGTCATGCAATATCAGATTATTCCGGCTTATGCTTACGTGCGATAGTCAAACTACCTGCGGCCATGCACATTCCCTCTTTGTCAATCTGTCCTTTTAAGCCGCAGATATATTATAGACCTTATATATTTGTATTTTAATATTATTAAATAAATTTAATTCAAAAAAACTATTTATGGCGTTTTATCCCGAAATATTAATAATTAATTCCACATCTTTTGTAATTATGGGCTAATTTACTGAAAATACTGCACACTGATAATTTAATTGAATATTAAGCCGTTACAGTACCTTGAAAATTTACTTATATAAATACTTAGTTTTTCAAAACTAGCGCAGAATAACTTCATCAGCCAGTTCATTAGTACCGGCATGCGTACGCGGAAAATACTGTACAAGTAATTCCGTCAGCTCATCCAGTCCGGCAGTTAAACCATCCATATATCGTCGATGCTGAAACGCCTGAGTAATGCGATTACATATCTGCTGCCAATGCACCATACTCACACAGGTATTAATACCCCGGTCTGCAATAATTTCTACTGCGCGATCAGCAAAAAGTACATAAACCAAAATACCACTTTTTTCAGCAGTATCCCATATACCCAGATTTCCGAACCAATACTGTGCACGCTGGCGTGCCGTAGTGTGATGACACAAATTCGCGGTATCAAGGCTGGATTCAATCACAAACCGAAGCTGTCCAGTATGACGTTGCTCAGATAATGTAATTTGTTCAGTTAGCTGTTGCAATGCAAGAGCAGGAAAATATTTACTTACCCGCTGGCGCGGATTTATCCAGTGGCGCCAGATACGTGGTAATAATTGCATATTGAGTTTATTTAAGCTCGTATATTCTGCTTTTTCCTGTATATCTGATTTCATAGTTAGCACCGCAGATTTATTAAAAAGTATATATTGAGTTACTTAATTAATTCCAGAATAATCAGCATTCTACTTACACTACCATAAATTTTCTTAATAAGAAAATGCTGCTGTTACCAGGCTGATAACAAAAACAATATATATCATATAAAAACAGAAAACCGGAAAGTCAGATGTAACGGATATTATTGCTGGCGACATTAGTTAGCATATATTTTGATGATAACGATACTAATTGATCTAGCAGGGAAAATTAGCCTGTAAAGTAAAAATCCAGATATTGCCAGAGAGCAAAAATGATTTCTAACATAAAAACCAACCTATTATCAGAGCTGGCTCTGACAAATTCTCTGATTGGAAAATCACAAAATTCTAAGGGTTATATATTTTGAAATAAATATAGATTCTATAATCCCTTATCTATTATCTAAACAAATCCGCGTAACTGTTTCACATAAGCATAGGCTGCCTGTATACGCTGAGCATGTTCAGTTGCCTGCTGCATCTTAGTTTCCGACAGATTTTGCTTAATGAGTTTATCCGGATGATATTTATTCATCAGGCGGCGATATGCCTGTTTAATTTCCTGCGGGCTCGCTTTTGCTGATATACCCAGTACAAGATAAGGATCAGAACCAAACGGTTCTTCAGGCTGTTGTTGCTGTTGCTGGTATTGCTGCTGGTATTGCTGCTGATATTGCTTCTGCTGTTGCTGATATTGTTGACGGCGTTGCTCTGAACGCGCACGCTGACGCTGCTGTTTCCATTGCTCGTTGGTCTGCCAGTAATGCCGGTATTCATTTTCCTGATGAATAGTCTGGCTGGCAAAAATAAGCATTTGTGCATAAGGAATATGAAATTCATCCGCTATGATATTCAGAATGCGCCGTTCATTATTATGCAGCCGTCCGTCAATCAGCGCTAATTCAAGCATATTTTTACAAAACAGCATTAAACCGCGCTTGTCATCACTATAAGCCCGGTATAGTTGTTTAAGTCTGATTCTGAGCGGATAATTTTTTGTCTGCCCCATATTAAAAGCATAACGCGACAAAACTTCAGTTTCTGCATCCAGCTGCATTTTTTTAATCATGTCATAGACACGCGACCGGTCTTCATCAGAAACATGTCCTTTGGCTGCACATATCTGACCGGCCACTTCAAACATAACAACAATATAAAGATTATTGTCGGCAGCAATAGATGCTTCAGTACCATCATCTACAATCTGCACAGCCCGAAGATAAAACATAATCAGTATGATTAGTACAATATCAATCAGCACTCCGAACACGCTATAACGCATGACTAAAAAGTACATCAGCAGAAAACAGATACCATAACCGACTTTAGACATGTATGCCCACCAGAAACGAAATGCTAAATAATCATAATTATATAAATAAATAACTATACATTATTTTACGTAAAATTTACAAATTATCAGTATTTAACGGGGAGTTCAATTATGACTGCCAGTATTACCAGCTACCGGAAGCTCCGCCACCACCATAGCCGCCTCCTCCGCTAAACCCTCCGCCTCCTGAACCACCGCCAAAACCGCCCCTACCACCGCCAGAGCCGCCAATAAAAATATTACCGGCAAAAATGAGTGCTATTATGAATGCCAGAATTGCACCAATAATCGCTGCAAACAGGCTCCAGCCCGAATACCAGCCAAAACTTAATACCAGAAATCCAACTATTGCACTGCCCAGCGTATTACCAAATATATTTTTCAAAAATGAACCGGCTATAAATATCAGTAACAGAATTCCAAAAATTGTTGAGCCTGAATCATCAGATTCCTGATGTGCAGATTGTTGTGCCGGTAATTTTTCACCGTTAATCAGCTTCTCCAGCTGATTTACAGCCTCACGTACACCTCCGTCTGCATTATTTGCCCGTAACTGCGGACGAAGCACATCATCCAGAATTCTTTTAGCATAAACATCAGGAATAGCCCCTTCCAGTCCGCGACCGGGTGCCAGAAACGTTTTATGTTCATCGCGCACCAGCAACAACAGTACACCGTCATCAATTCCTTTACGCCCCGGTTTCCAGCTATCCATAACACGCGTAGCATAGTCAAAAGGTGTTTCCGGTGAGATAGCCGGAACTGTCAATACTATAATCTGGCTGCCATGCTGCCGGCTAAACGCCAGTAACTGCTGGTTTAATTCTGCACGGGTAGCAGGCTGTAACATATTGGCTGTATCCATTACCGGATCAGTCAGCGCTGGTACAGGAACCAAACCATTGGCAGCGAGCAAATGCATTGCAAAAAAACAGCCCAGAAAAAGACCGAGTAGCCTGTGGACAGATAAGCGTATTGTGTTCATCTTTGCAACCTTAGTGCCATAAAAGCAAATTTGCTTGTATTTTAGTTCATACTAACCTTTTGATTGTCAGGATAAAAGACCACTATTATCTGACTCCATACTTTCAGACAAACAGATTCTGTTATTACAACAGAATACAAGTATTCAGTCCGATACAGCAAATTTCCACAGTTAGTATTGCAAGTTTTTATCGAACTGCTGGTATGTTTAACAATTACTCCTGTCTGTTCGGAAAATAGCCGCAACCATATAAATTTTTAATTTCCATTTTGTCAGATT
The DNA here is from genome assembly GCF_016101225.1 of Snodgrassella sp. W8135. Lineage (NCBI taxonomy): Bacteria > Pseudomonadati > Pseudomonadota > Betaproteobacteria > Neisseriales > Neisseriaceae > Snodgrassella > Snodgrassella sp. W8135. Next base: position 77,813 of record NZ_JACFQX010000003.1, on the reverse strand, counting down.
CTGCAAAAAAACAATTAGCACAATAGTAGCAGCTGCTTACTATACTGATATGCAAACAGCCAGTTCTGACAAACTGGCTGTTTAATTAATCACATAAAATAACAACAGAAAACGAATTAAAATTCTACCTGCGGTGCCTGTTTTACCGCCGCTTCATTTTCCGGTACAAAATTCGGGCGAACATGCATTCCGAAAATTTTGGCTGTGATATTGTTCGGGAAAGAACGCAAAGTAGTGTTGTAAACCTGTACTGTCTGAATATAGCGGTTGCGTGCCAGAGCAATACGGTTTTCTGTACCTTCAAGCTGCGCTTGTAAATCCCGGAAACTTTGATCAGCTTTCAGATCAGGATAATTTTCTGTTACTACCAGCAAGCGGCTCAGAGCACTGCTCAGATTTCCCTGTGCCTGTGAAAACTGTTCCATTTTTGCCGGATTATCAGCATCACTGCTGGTCATATTCAGACTGCCTACACGTGAACGGGCATTAGTAACGTCGGTTAAAACTTGTTGTTCATGTTTGGCATAGCCTTTAACTGTATTCACAAGATTGGGTACCAGATCAGCACGACGCTGATACTGATTCAGCACTTCCGACCAGGCAGCATTTGCAGCCTCATCCTGTGACTGCATTGTATTATAGCCACACCCGCTGAGGCTTAAAACCAGAATAAATGCGCCTATCCAACCCATTAACCGTTTATACATTATAAACTCCCGTATGTATTATTGTGCCAGTTTAACATGCTCTTGTTACTTTTTACGTCATAACTAGCGCAATCTTATATACCTTAAGCTATAATTAATGCAAAATAATAAAAATCATTTTAACCAACTGTAAAGGATGTTATATGTTTCCTGAATATCGCGACTTGATTACCAAATTAAAGGCGGAAAATACCCATTTTGCTAATATATTCGAAGAACACAACCGACTGGACGATAAAATTACAGGTCTGACTAATAACCCGGTAACCAGTGGTCTGGATAATCTGGACGAACTGAAACGGGAAAAATTGCGCCTGAAAGATGAAATTTACGCCATGCTGCGTGAAGCTGACGGTAAAGCCTGATAGTGGTTGAGTTAAGTCAGTAAAAAACCCTGCCAAGCGCAGGGTTTTTTACTGACTTAACTTATATTGTTACCTGATAGCATTAAATCGTTCTTGTATCGCAGCAGGAAAAGAAATTGCTTTATTGCTTTGCTGATCGAAAGCCATAAACGTCACCACAGCCTGCACAACTGTCTGTCCTGTATTTTTAAGAGTAATCGTTTGATTAACTTCTACTTTGCGCGGTTGTATTTTGCTCAAAGCAGTAGATATCAGCAAATCATCTCCGAAACCGGCACTGCGCCGGTAACTGATATTGATATTTATAACAGCCATTCCACAACCGGCTTCAGTAAACATTGGCGTTAAGCCGGCTTCATCAAAATAATGCCAGCGTGCCTCTTCCAGAAATTCCAGATAGCGTGCATTATTAACATGGCGGTATACATCTATGTGAAAGCCGCGCACCCGAATTTCGGTTTGATGTGCTTGTACTGATAGCCGGTCTGTAATTTGAGTTGAATCTTGCATATTTAATTATTTACCACACTCCAGCTAATGGTCTGATTAGCACGCAACGGAATCAGTCGTTCATGATTACCATACGGATAGTATGGTGGCACTGTGCGATTTATTTTTTCCAGTGTAATGGTTTCCTTATTGATTTCCAGACCATAAAACCGCGGACCGTTTTCTGCTGCAAAAGCCTGTAATTTATCCAGTGCTCCCGCCTGCTCAAAAGCTTCCGCATATAACTCAATAGCAGCAAAGGCACTGAATATACCCGCACATCCGCAAGCACATTCTTTACTGTGCTGAGCATGCGGCGCACTATCGGTACCGAGAAAAAATTTATGAGACTGTGTACCGCTTACAGCCTGTAACAGTGCCTGACGATGGGTTTCGCGCTTTAGTACCGGCAAACAGTAGTGATGAGGCTGGATTCCCCCTACCAGTAAAGCATTGCGATTGTAGAGCAAGTGCTGGGGTGTTACCGTAGCAGCCACATTTTCACCAGCCTGAATCACCAGCTCAGCAGCTTGTGCAGTGGTGATATGCTCAAATACTAATTTCAGTTCAGGCAGACGTTGTAATAGCGGCTGTAAAAGTTCATCAATAAATACTGATTCACGGTCAAAAATATCAATTTCACTTTTGGTTACTTCACCATGCACCAGTAGTGGCATGCCTGTTTCAGCCATGGTTTCCAATACTGGCAATAAATCCCACAAATCACTGACACCAGCCGCAGAGTTAGTTGTGGCACCGGCAGGATAAAGCTTACACGCAATAATACCTGCCTCTTTGGCTTCGCGTATCAGTGCCGGAGTAGTCTGGTCAGTCAGATATAAAGTCATCAATGGCTGAAAATGACTGCCCGCAGGTACTGCAGCAAGTATACGTTCACGATAAGCCAGTGCTGCTGCAACTGAGGTTACCGGTGGTTTCAGATTTGGCATAATCAGGGCTCGCCCCATTTGCCGTGCACTGAAAGGTAATACTGCCTTTAATGCTGCACCATCACGCACATGAAGATGCCAGTCATCCGGACGGGTTATAGTGAGAGTCTGCATCTGTATCCGTTCTATCAGCGTGTGTTACACAGCTAAAAATAATAGGTTAATGTACTATTCTGTCGCAGCTTCTACAACCTGAACCTGAATAAAGTTAACAAAATATTGTAATTAATTGTAATAAATTACCGTCTGAAAAACTTAGCGGTGTTTTACCCACATCATTATTACATCATCATTTCTGATTTGCTGATGCAATAATTCATGTCCTGTCTGCCGGCAAAAAGCTGCAAAATCATCAGGAGCAGTTTTATCTGTTGCCAGTACTAGCAATACTTCTCCGCTATCCATTACTGCCAGCGCTTTTTTTGCACGTAAAATCGGCATCGGGCAATTTAAATCGATAACATCTAGTGTTCTATCACTGTGTGGTTCACTCATCAGCAACTCATCATAGAATATTGAAAGTTATTATTATACATCGCGCATGAAACAGACTGAACGTATACACCTTGCTCAGGCTAAAGCAGCCCGTTCCAGTCTATATCAGTCATATATTATAAAAATGCACGCTGACAGGAAAATTATCAGAATATGTTTTGTTATTAAAACTGTTGTGATAAAGAACAGCATGCATAAAACATAAGTAGATAAACGTTATTTTATAATTATTTACTTAAATAAATATCATTTCCGGCTTTTGCAGTAAAGACATATATACATTGAAAAATCAGAGAGCTTGCAGATAAATTCGTAATAACAGAATTAACTTTGCGCCAGCTCCAGCATTTCCCTGGCATGATTACGTGTGGTATCGGTAATGGTTTCGCCGCCAAGCATTCGTGCAATCTCATTCACCCGATCTGTCGCAGCCAGTACGTTTATTTCACTTACAGTCTGCCCTTTGCTGTTATGTTTTCGCACCTGCCAGTGCTGCTGACCACAAGCTGCGACCTGCGGCAGATGAGTAACAGCCAGCACTTGACGATTTTGCCCCAGACTACGCAGTGCATGACCAACAACATCAGCTACAGCTCCGCCAATACCGGTATCCACCTCATCGAAAATTAATGTAGGTACCGCATTATACTGACTGGTAACCATTTGCAGAGCCAGACTGATACGTGCTAACTCACCACCGGAAGCAACTTTGCTCATTGCACGTAAAGGCATTCCTTGATTGGCAGCTACCTGATACTGTACCTGCTCCAGACCATGCACTGATGGTGAGGCACTTAACAATTCAATATGAAAGCGTGCACCTTGCATTGATAAATTTTGCATGTGAGCTGTGGTTTGTTTCGCCAGCTTTTTCGCTGCCTGATGGCGTTTCACTGATAATTGCTGTGCTGCATGCATATATTCATTTTCGCGTTCTACTACCCGCGCCTGTAACGCTTCAATATCCGCAGCCGCCTCCAGTTCATTAAGAGCTGATTCAACTTTTTCTAGCTCTTCAGGCAATTGTGGTGGCTCGATCCGATATTTACGCGCAACACTCATTAACTCCTGCATGCGCTGTCCCTGCTGTGCTAATAAATTTTCATCAGTCTCTACACTGGCAGTGGCTTCACGCAAATACGCACTGACTTCACTCAATTCTGCTTCTACTGATTCCAGTAATGCCACACTGTCTGCAAAAGCAGGAGCTGCTTTAATCAGTGCAGCCAGTTGCTGCCGGCAATGATACAAACGGCTTTGCAAACCCTCATCACCATTGAGAACTTCTTCTACATTTTCCGCCGTTTGCAGTATTTCCGCCGCATGTACTAATGAATCATGACTCTGACTGAGATTTTCCCACTCATGCTCTTGAAGATTCAGGGCATTTAGCTCATCAAAGCGCCATTGCAAGCGCTCACGCTCAATATTCAGACTATCAGCCTGTGTTTGCGCTTTTTCCAGCTCTTTTTTGGCTTCATGCCAGCGCTGATAGGCTTCACGTACCAGAGCAACTTCTGTATCAGCACCCGCAAATGCATCCAGTAATATACGTTGCGCGGATTCACTATTTAAAGAGTGGTGTGCATTCTGACCATGTATATCAATTAATAATTCACCTATCTGCCGCAACTGACTCAGAGTAACCGCCTGATTATTAATAAAACTGCGACTTTTTCCTTTTATATCAATCGTACGGCGGATACTTAATTGCGTTTCGTTTTCATCCAGTAATCCCTGTTCCTGTAGTAAGGTGCGGGCATGCGTTACATCACTGACATCAAACAGTGCTGATAACTGGGCTTCTCTGGCACCATGTCTTATCTGACCATAATCAGCTTTATCACCTAGCAACAGACCCAATGCATCCAGCGTGATTGATTTACCCGCCCCGGTTTCACCTGTCAGAACGGTAAAGCCGCTTTGAAAACTCAGATTCAGCTCATCAACAATGACAAAGTCACGCAAAGACAGCGCCAGAAGCATAAACAACCTTTCTTAGAGAAAGTATTAATGATTTATGCCGGATTTTAGTATTTTTTAGGAAAATAAGAAACCATTTTTTAGAAAAATCTAAAATAATCGATAATAAATTTCGGTTTTATTAATTTTTATTGTGTTTTTTCCACCAATAGCAACATACACATTATTTTTTCAGAGATGATATCAGGCTACAAAAATTATTTAAAATCTGATTAACGGCTTAAGTTTGTTTATACAGCAAATAGCTATACCAGCTGGTCACCCCAATACAGTTTCTGGCGCAGAGTTTTGTAATATTGATAATTAACCGGATGTAAAATCCTCAGAGAATTGCGATAGCGGCAAATACGGATTTTATCCATAGCATGTAAATCAAAAAACGCCTGTCCGTCAAAATGAGCCCGGGCATCGCTGCCTTTAGTAATCAGCACTTCTATTTCACTGGTATCACTAACAGCGATCGGCCGGTTGGACATGGATTGCGGGCAAATAGGCACCAAACTGAATGCACGCAGAGTTGGCTGTAAAATAGGACCACCGGCAGCCAGAGCATATGCCGTCGAACCAGTAGGTGTAGACACAATCAAACCGTCTGAACGCTGGGTATAAACAAACTCTTTATTGATGAATACCTCAAATTCAATCATCTGCCCCAGTGCACCACGGCTGAGTACAACGTCGTTTAGTGCCAGTGAATGATAAACTTCTTCGCCTGCACGTACTACTGTCGCTTCCAGCAAAATACGTTCTTCAGGCAGATATTTGCCAGTCAGCATGCCGGTTAATTCAGTTACCATCTGAGCACGCGGTACTTGTGTCAGAAAACCAAGATGTCCCTGATGAATACCAATCAATGGTACCCGGTAAGGTGCCAGTTTACGGGCAACAGACAATAAAGTACCGTCACCACCCAGTACCATAACGAGATCACAGCGCCGCCCCATTTCACATTTATTAATAATATTACAGCGTTGCAGCAATACCGGATTAATCTGGTTATCCGCTTGCGCTTCACTATCCAGATACACCGAAATTTCTTCTTCACATAAAAAAGTAATGAGTTCGTCCAGTACTTCACTCATCATTGGTGTTTGCGGCCGTGTCACAATTCCGATATGGTTAAACTGGCTATTCATGTAAACATTTATTCCTGACTAAGTTACTCTCTCTAAATAACTACCATAACTTTATTTGGCTATTATAAAGGTTAGTGTAACAATAAACTTATATTATGTGCATTTTCATGCCGAATGCAAATATTATGCAAATGCACTGATAGCAAATTTGAAAAGGTATAAATATAAGATATTACTTTCATAGAGCTGATATCCGCAGCACTTATTTTTTTAGCTGGCTGAAATGTCTGCTACTGAAGTATCTGATTATTCCGAATCATAAAATTTAATCTTAACTTAAAACAAAATATTAATTATTAGCAGAATACTTCTTGCACAACAGTTATATTAATTTGCCGGCATAGATTAATTTTAAAGTCGTTTAGCTGACATCTAATTAGAAATACACCCGTATTATGCAAGTAAATATCATTGCTTTCGTACAATAGCTGTTTCCTACTCAATTCAGCTAATCAACAATTGAAATTACTCGCTAATTTTTGGTTACTTTATTGCTTCAAATATCTTCGAATAAAAGAAAATTTTAAAATATCTAATGTACAAAAAATAATCTTCATATTTATGCTTTGATTTTCTTTAACTGCTTTAACAGATTACATCACATTATGCTGCTTATCCCGATTTATACTCTTATCTAACTATCTATCGCTCAATTGAGCGTAAATCGCTACAATAACTGTTTAAACTACGGTAGCCACTATGTCTGCATCTCTGCCAAAAGTTTTTGCTCTGCTTGGTCCTACAGCGTCAGGCAAAACCAGTCTGGCTCTGAGTCTGGCTGAGCAGTTTCCGATTGAAATTATCAGTCTGGATTCCGCCCTGATTTATCGTGATATGAATATTGGTACGGCTAAACCCAGTGCAGAAGAGTTAGAAGCAGTGCCCCATCATCTGATTGATATTATTTCACCGCTTGAAAGCTACAGTGCTGCCCAGTTTGTCAGTGATTGTGTGGATTTAGTCGAGGAAATTCATACACGCGGTCACCTGCCTTTGCTCGTGGGCGGTACCATGATGTATTACCATGCCCTGACACAGGGACTGAACAGCCTGCCCGAAGCCAATCCGCAAATCCGTGCCGAACTGGATAAACTTAAACAACAGCACGGTACAGACTTTCTGTATGCACAATTACAGCGGGTGGATCCCATTACTGCTGCCCGCTTGCCTGCCGGTGATAGCCAGCGTATTGAACGGGCACTGGAAATCTATCACATCACTGGTGTTCCCATGAGTAGCCATCTGGCTAAACAGGAAAACCGGCAGAGTCCTTTAAATGTATGTACACTGGCACTTTTACCAGCCGACCGTGCCCGCCTGCATACACAGATTGCCACCCGCTTTCATTCGATGCTGGCACAGGGTTTTGTGGAAGAGGTGGAAGCACTTCGTCTGCAATACCCGGAATTGCATCCTGATTTGCCTTCAATTCGCTGTGTAGGCTATCGGCAGGCTTTTGACTATCTTAATGGCACAACTAACTACAGTACATTTGTTGAACGCGGAATTACTGCCACCCGGCAACTGGCAAAACGTCAGCTGACATGGTTGCGTAAACTGAATCCCGAACATGTATGCGATCCGTTTAATCCAACAGGGCTGCAAGAACATGCGCAGCAATTAATACAGCAGTTTTTTGCTTAAACTGATTTAATTTAGAAAATTCTCCGGCAACGAAACCTTAGGCAATACTATTAAAATATTGTGTAAACATTGTCTAATCTGATAGTCTGTTTATTTTGCAACTTAATGTATTAATTCAAATTCTTAATTATTAATTTGTAATTATTTATCTGTATCTGCTGTTCTGCACTTTTTCAGTACAAAGACAGAACAGCAAAACAAAATTATTTACAGTAAAATGCAGTCCGTTGTTAGAGTCATTATGTCATAGCATTCGTACTGAATTGAATATACGGCAAAGACAAACACTTATCTTCTACGCCTCACTCTGACCAGGCAAGGGTCAGGCATTTTTGATTTAATAAGGAGAAAACACGATGTCCGTACAGGATCGCATTCGTTATACCTCACTTCATTCCCGCCTTATGTCTGCTGAGCAAGCTGCTACCCTGATAGATAATAATGCCAATGTCGGCATGAGCGGATTTACCGGTGCCAGCTATCCTAAAGTTTTGCCGAAGGCTATTGCTGACTTTGCCCGTGCTGAACATGCTGCCGGTCGGCCATATAAAATTAATGTATGGACTGGTGCTTCCACTGCGCCGGAATGTGATGGTGCACTGGCTGAGGCACATGCAATAAATCAGCGTTTACCATTTAATACTGATCGCCATATGCGTCAGGAAATCAACAATGGCGATGTCAATTTTATTGACATGCATTTATCGCATGTTGCTCAGCAGGCATGGTTTGGTTTTCTGGGTCACATGCATGTAGCCATTATCGAAGTACTGGGCATTACTGAAGACGGACATCTGATTCCGTCTACCGCAATCGGTAACAATCAGACATGGCTGGATATGGCTGACAAGGTTATTCTGGAAATCAATACCGGTTTGCCGATACAAATGGAAGGCATGCATGATATTTTTATGGATAATGCTATTCCGCCCCACCGTAAACCAATTAACATGACCCGCGCTGATGATCGCATCGGTGAAAAATACCTGAAAGTTGATTTAAACAAAATAGTCGCTATTGTTGAATCCAATGCTCCGGATCGCGACAATGTTTTTAGCGAACCTGATGACAAATCCAAACAGATTGCCGCTTATATTGTTGATTTCCTGTCTCACGAAATCAAAATGGGGCGTCTGCCTAAAGAAATGCTGCCAATTCAGTCTGGCGTAGGCAACGTGGCGAATGCCGTACTGGCAGGTCTGTTAACCGGTCCGTTTGAAAATCTGTATGGCTATACCGAAGTATTGCAGGACGGTATGCTGGATCTGATACGTGCCGGAAAAATGGCTACTGCATCTGCTACCGCTATTTCCCTGTCTGCTAAGGCATTCCAGGATTTTGCAGACAATATTGATTTTTACCGTGACCGCATTATTCTGCGCCCGCAGGAAATCTCCAATCACCCGGAACTGGTGCGCCGTTTAGGTATTATTGGGATGAATTCAATGATTGAAGCCGATATTTACGGCAACATCAATTCTACCCATGTAATGGGTACCAGCATGATGAATGGTATCGGCGGCTCAGGTGACTTTGCACGCAATAGCTTCCTGAATTTCTTTGTTACCCCGTCTACTGCTAAAGATGACAAGATTTCCTGCATCGTGCCGATGGTTTCGCATGTTGACCATACCGAACACGATACACAGATTATTGTTACTGAGCAGGGTCTGGCTGATTTGCGCGGTCTGGCTCCGCGGCAGAGAGCAAAAGTGATGATTGAAAAATGTGCTCATCCGGATTATCGCGATCAGTTGCAGGATTACTACGACCGTGCTTTGCAAACGGCAAAAGGTATTCATACACCTCATATTCTTACTGAAGCTTTAAGCTGGCATGAACAATTCCTGAAAACCGGTTCTATGAAAATGTAATTAATTCCGGATAATGTCAGACAGCCCTGTTTCTAACAGGGCTGTTTTTTATCAGACTGCATCACTTCTCGACCAGATAATTTATTTTTGATTCAGCATCCGCAATTGATTTACTGAATCCTATAAACAGGTTATTACCATTACCAGGCGGAAATCCAGTATTACATCGTCTGAATGAGTATTTATGAATATACTTCATCATCACACATTATCAAATTCAGCCACATACACAATACTATCAGTTAAAATAACCACCACTCATTCTCTGCTGCATTCAGCAAATTCTTTATTTCTTCATCCTCAAAAGGAACAACCACCATGTTTTCCAAAGCGTTAACCATCGAAAAATTTGATCCGGAACTGGCCGGTGCCATTGCCCGTGAAGATCAGCGCCAGCAAGATCACGTAGAACTAATTGCATCAGAAAACTACGTAAGCTGCGCCGTAATGGAGGCTCAGGGCAGCCAGCTAACCAATAAATATGCCGAAGGCTATCCGGGTAAACGTTATTATGGTGGCTGCGAATATGTTGATGAAGTAGAACAGCTGGCTATCGACCGCCTGAAAGAATTATTTGGCGCCAGTTATGTCAATGTACAGCCTCATTCTGGTTCTCAGGCCAATCAGGCCGTTTACGCCAGCGTATTACAACCAGGCGACACTATTCTGGGCATGTCTCTGGCGCATGGGGGCCATCTGACTCACGGAGCCAGTGTCAACATTTCCGGTCGCCTGTATAACGCCATTACCTATGGTTTGGATGAAAATGAAATCCTCGACTACAAACAGGTGGAACAGCTGGCATTGGAGCATAAGCCGAAAATGATCGTGGCCGGTGCTTCCGCTTATGCTCTGGAAATAGATTGGGCACGTTTCCGTGAGATTGCAGATAAAGTAGGTGCTTATCTGTTTGTAGACATAGCACATTACGCCGGTCTGGTCGCTGGCGGAGAGTATCCGAATCCGGTGCCTTTTGCTGATTTTGTGACCACTACTACCCATAAAACTCTGCGCGGACCGCGTGGCGGTGTAATTATGTGCCGCAGCGATGAACACGCAAAAGCACTGAATTCAGCTATTTTCCCCTGCCTGCAAGGTGGTCCGTTAATGCATGTGATTGCAGCCAAAGCAGTAGCCTTCAAAGAAGCCTTACAGCCGGAATTCAAACAATATGCCCGTCAGATTAAAGCCAATGCCAAAGTACTGGCAGAAACCTTGATTGAACGTGGTTTGCGTATTGTTTCAGGCCGTACTGAAAGCCATGTATTTCTGGTAGACCTGCAACCAAAAAAGCTTACCGGTAAAACGGCAGAAGCGGTGCTGGGCAAAGCACATATTACCGTTAATAAAAATGCCATCCCTAATGATCCGGAAAAACCATTTGTCACTTCCGGTATCCGTTTAGGCACGGCAGCCATTACTACTCGCGGCTTTACTGAAACAGATACGCGTGAACTTGGTCATCTGATTGCTGATGTTCTGGATAATGCAGACAATGAAAAAGTTATTTCAGAAGTCTCAGAAAAAATACAGAAAATTTGCAATCGTTTACCTGTATATGGTAAATAAACCACAATATTATAGTATTAATATAATTTCCAATCATTCCTGTTGATTGACTATAAAATAGTACTTATACTCAAAGCAGACTTTTTCATCATTGAATAAATGATGTTTTAGTCTGTTTTTTATTGACATTAAACATCGCCATTGAGTTTCTCAATAAGAAATTCATCTTTAACTAATCAGGTATTATCAAAATACTAATAAAGTATTAATATAACCATATTGCAAAAGCAAAAATAACAATTTGGCGTTTAAATTTAAAATATTTTGATAATTCATTTTGAAAGGAAACAAAAATGAAAAAATTAGTTTCTTCCGCTTTACTGGCTGCTTCTTTAGCTATGACTGCAGGTTTCGCTATGGCTAATAGTAACAACGATGATACTGATGTTCGTCATTTCAGCGAATCTACTGCTCAAAATGGTCAAAACACTCATGTTTCTGACTCTACACCAGAAAATACTCCTTTCCGTACTGTTAATACCTATGCTGGTAATCACTAACAGTCTGGCAATAAAAAAAGCATAACTTATTGTTATGCTTTTTTTTTACTTATCTATTTTCATGCAAAATACTATTCTCTCAGAGAGTAAACTAAGAATTATCCTACATTTTTTCTTTCACACTGCTTAAATCTTCTGTCAGCTGTTCTTGTGTTTATCTTTAAAATATAACTTATTGATTACATATATTTATTTAAAAAATCATAATTAATATTGATTTTACTTAATAACTCAACTTTTATTATAGCCACAGGATTAAGATAAAGCTTCCTTATTCTCAGGAGTACAACATCATGGGGTTACTCTGGACAATTATAGTTGGCTTTATCATTGGTTTAATTGCCAAACTAATCTATCCGGGCAAACAGCAACTTGGGTTAGTGGTCACCACTTTACTTGGTATCGGCGGCTCATTACTGGCCGGATATGTTGGTCAGGCATTTGGCTGGTACCATGCAGGAGAAAAAGCCGGTTTAATAGCTTCGATTATTTTTGCCTGCATTATTCTGTTTATTTACGGCAAAATTAAAAACAGACAGATATAACGAAACGGTGATGGATATTTAATCCATCACCGTTTTTTTGCTCAAATAAATGCATTATTTATTGATCTGCACTTTACCCAAACCTTTATCACGTAACTGAGCAATAGTTGCATCAATACCCTGTTTCTGAATCAATTGATCAAACTGACTGCGGTATACAGTTACCAGACTGGTACCGTTAACCCGGAAATTATAAATTTTAAACACACCATTAGCATAATACATCTGATAACCCACGGTGTAGTGCTTATTACCGGCACTAACAATTTCGGTAAATGTTTCCAGCCGGTTATTACCCTGATTCACTACTTTAGGTATAACCTTCACAGATGCATTACTAGCACCCATCAATGCTGAATGTGCATATATGCGCACAATCATACTCTTAAAGGCCGCACTGAAATCCTGTCTTTGCTGTGCAGTAAACTGTCGCCATTGCATACCTACAGCCAAAGCTGAAATACGCTCATAATCCAGATACTGATCGGCATAACGTTCAATCTGACTAATACGCTGTTGTTCATTCAGGCTTTTGTCACGAGCCACTGATAACACCATATCCACATTTTGCTGTAACTGTTGTTGTGCCAGCTGTTCCTGCGTTGCAGCGAACGAACATACTGCAACCATGAGCATCCAGCCTGCCAAACAAGCTTTTACATACCTCTGCATTGTATTCTCCTGTGAATAAGCAAAAAAAACGGCTTATGTTTTTTATCATTCATAAACCGCTTGCTGTTTTCATTTACTAAGTCTTTATCCTAATTTGGAAGCTAACCAGTCAGTTACACTGGCGAGCGCCGGTTCTAATGCAGCTATATCCTGCCCGCCGGCTTGTGCCAGTTCGGGACGACCGCCACCCTTACCACCAACCTGACCGGCAACATAATTAACCAGCTCACCAGCCTTGATTGTTTTAGTTAATGCTTTTGATACTCCTGCTATGATGGCAATTTTACCATCATTTACTGCTGCCAGCAGAACGATAATATTATCACCCTGTGCAATTAAATCAGCAGCAATATCTCTCAGAGCACTGCTTTCTGCCTCAATTTGTCCCAGCACCAGACGAGCTGTACCAATAGTTCTGGCCTGAGCCAGCAAAGCGGTACCTGCCTGTCTGGCCAGTTCACTTCTGGCTTCAGTTAATGCCTTTTCCAACTGTTTGGTCTGAGTATGTATTGCCTGAAGTTTAGGCAGCAAATCTTCAGCAGTCTGTGCTTTTACTTCGGCAACCGCAGCCTTAAGCAACTCTTCCTGCTGCTGAACAAATTGTAAAGCATTCAATCCGGTCACAGCTTCAATACGCCGTACTCCGGCAGCAATACCACTTTCAGAAATAATTTTGAAAAGACCAATATCTCCAGTCCGTACAACATGGGTACCACCGCATAATTCGGTAGAAAATTCGCCCATGCTCAGTACACGTACCTCGTCACCGTATTTTTCTCCGAACAGCGCCATTGCACCGGCAGCGATGGCTTCATCAAAGCTCATATTCTGTGCACATACAGGAACATTGGCCACAATCGCCTGATTTACCCGACGTTCAACTTCGGTCAGTTGTGCAGCGGTAACCGGCTGTGGATGTGAAAAGTCAAAGCGGGTGCGCTCAGCATTAACCAGAGAACCTTTCTGCTCAACATGTGTACCCAATACCTCACGCAAGGCGCGATGCATCAGATGAGTGGCACTGTGATTACGCATACTGGCTTCGCGCAGTACACTGTCTACCTGAGCAGTAACAGCATCACCCACTTTCAGACTGCCGGATAGCATTTCGCCAAACTGACCAAATACTTTAGCTTTGATTTTTTGCGTATCTTCTACCTGAAAGCGGTTTTCACCGGCAAAAATATAACCAGTATCACCAGTCTGACCACCAGATTCTGCATAAAACGGTGTGAAGTCAATCACGACCACACCTGATTCACCGGCATTTAACTGCTCAACAGCTTCACCATCCTGATACAAAGCCAGAACTTTGCTTTCATTCTGGCGTTGCTGATAGCCGGTAAATTCTGTGTCAGCACCTTCATAGGTAAGCTGAGTATTGGCTTTAAAATTCTGCGCTGCACGGGCACGGGCACGCTGAGCAGCCATTTCACGCTCAAACCCTTCTTCATCCAGACTGATATTACGCTCACGCGCAATATCAGCGGTTAAATCATATGGAAAGCCATAAGTATCATACAGTTTGAAAATTACCTCACCAGCCAGTGTCTGTCCGCCATCCTGCAAGGCACTTTCCAGCAGAGTCATTCCGGTTTCCAGTGTTTGTGCAAAACGGCTTTCTTCCTGTTTCAGTACATCACTGATTTGTGTCTGTTTTTCAACCAGCTCAGGATAGGCAGAGCCCATTTCCTGCACCAGATCCGTTACCAGCAAATGGAAAAATGCCTGTTTACAACCCAGTTTATAACCATGGCGTACAGCCCGGCGGATAATACGCCGCAATACATAGCCACGCCCCTCATTGCTGGGTAATACACCATCAGCAATTAAAAACGCACAAGAGCGGATATGGTCGGCAATGACTTTCAGACTCGGTACATCCTGACTATAGGGAATGCCTACAACACGGGCTACAGCATGCAGCAAATTGACAAACAGATCGATTTCATAATTACTGTGTACATGCTGCAATACTGCCGACACCCGCTCCAGTCCCATCCCTGTATCAACTGACGGCTTAGGAAGCGGATTCATGTTACCGTTTTCATCCCGGTTATACTGCATGAATACACAGTTCCAGATTTCTATAAAACGGTCACCATCTTCTTCGGCACTGCCCGGAGGCCCGCCCCAGATATGTTCGCCATGATCATAAAAAATTTCCGAACAAGGACCGCACGGACCAGTATCGCCCATTTGCCAGAAATTATCAGAAGCATAACGTGCGCCTTTATTGTCACCTATACGGATAATTTTTTCCGGTGGCAGACCAATCTCATTTAACCAGATATCATAAGCTTCATCATCATCTGCATATACAGTTGCCAGCAGTTTTTCCGGTGGCAGGTTCAGCCAGTCCTTACTGGTGAGAAATTCCCAGGCAAAATGCAGGGCATCACGCTTAAAATAATCGCCAAAGCTGAAATTGCCCAGCATTTCGAAAAATGTATGATGGCGCGCGGTATAACCAACGTTTTCCAGATCATTGTGTTTACCACCGGCACGCACACATTTTTGTGCAGTTGTCGCACGGCTGTACGGGCGCTTGTCAAAACCCAGAAACACATCTTTAAACTGATTCATACCCGCATTGGTAAACAACAGGGTTTTATCATCCTGCGGAGGTACAAGTGAAGATGAAGGTACAACCTGATGACCCTTACTTGCAAAAAATTGAAGAAATTTAGAACGTAATTCTGCTGTTTTCATGGTAGTTTCAATAAGACGGGTGATTAATCGTATTCAGGCAGTCTGTATAAAACACAGACTGCCTGAACATAGATATAAAAACAGGACACTGGTTAGTCCACCTCAACCATCACCCTTGTTAAAATCATCCGCTTATCTTACCGCAGTTTTACGCATAAGCCTACCTGAACAGACGAAAATCCATGCCAAAATGACAATTCCGACAACACTAATGCCTTATGCGGTATAGTTACCCCCATACGAACAGATTGAAGTTACAAAGGTGGTTAACACATAACCATGCCAGCCAGCCTTGGCACATCTTTGAAAAGGACGGACATGAAAAACACAGCCTGTCTGGGTTTATCCGGTTTGATTTTATGTATTCTGACTGCATGCAGCGGTTCACACGACAATGCCGGTCCTCAACCGGCTTCTGCTGTAGCAGCCAGCAAACCTGGTAGTTTGAGCGACACCAAGACACTTAAAATATTTAACTGGTCAGACTATGTTGACCCGAAAACTATTGGTGAATTTGAAAAAAAATATGGCATTAAAGTTACTTACAATTTTTATGACAGTGACGAAACACTGGAAAGCAAAATTCTGACCGGGCAGTCCGGCTATGATATTGTCGGGCCGTCCAACTCATTTGTCGGACGCCAGATTAAAGCCGGAGCATACCAGCCACTAGACAAAAATCAGTTGCCTAACTGGAAATACATTAACCCGAAATTACTGGATTTATTAAAAGACGTAGATCCGGATAATCAGTATGCGGTACCCAACTACTGGGGTATGAATACCATTGCAATCAATATTGAAAAAGTGAATGCCGCACTCGGTGCTACACCAATGCCGGAAAATAGCTGGGATTTGGTTTTTAATCCTGAGTATACCGACAAACTGAAAAACTGTGGCATCAGTTACATGGATAGTCCGGTAGAGATGATTCCGCTGGCGTTGCATTATGCCGGCAAAGATCCGAACAGCCAGAGCAAAGATGATATAGATATTGCTGCTAATATTATCAAAGCAAACCGCAGCAATGTATTGCGCTATTCGTCTTCTGGTTACATCGACGATCTGGCACGCGGCGATGTTTGTGTAGCCATTGGTTTTGGCGGTGATTTGAACATTGCCAAACGACGCCGGCTGGATGCAACCGGTAAAAAAGATATCGTAGTACTGGTTCCGACTCAGGGGGTTTCTCTCTGGATAGATACATTAACTATTCCGAAAGATGCAACCAACCTCAAAAATGCCTATCGCTACCTGAACTGGATACTGGAACCGCAAATAGCGGCAAAAAACGCCAATTATGTTAGTTACGCACCTTCAAGCATGCCGGCAAAAGAACTGATAAAAAAAGAATATCGCGAAGATAACAGTATTTTTCCGTCAGATGAGGTTCTGGCTAACAGTTATCTGGTATTACCGGCAAAATCGGATACCCTGAAATACGAATTGCGATTATGGCAAAATCTTAAAGCAGGAAAATAAATTTCCGGCTAAACCCCATGTTTGCAAAAGCCCCTCCTTTGAGAGGGGCTTGATACATTCTACTTTATGCAAATCAAAAACTGATGCCATTTAGCGGCACAGCTCAGGAAATTTTTTCCACGCTTCCGACAAAGTCATACCATTAGAATATAGATTAACTATACTTTGCGACATACCTGCTTTAACTACGTCTATCTGTAAACCTTCTGTCTGTGTGAAAGGATTTACCAGTGCCAGTGTCTGAGTGCCATTAGGATAGGAGCTGATTTTGTAAAATTCCTGCGGCAGTTTAAACCGTGACTGAAATTTTTCATGCAGACATTTACTCACTTCTGTCACCGACCGTTCAATACGCAGGCTGACTTCAGGTGGTGCGGTACGTTCAGGTTTCATTACAGGTAAGTTTTTTGACGATACCGCACAGCGAACATTATTGGTACCATAAGGCTGATTAGATTGCAATAAAGCCATTGCCATCGCTCTCGAATCACATTCACGCTCTTCAGCAACAGGAGGAGGAACCTGAGCACAGCCGGCCAGAATACTGACACAAAAACAGGGCCACCATAATATTTTTTTCCACAACATGCTTATCATTCCATGATCAGTATTAATATTTGTATTTAGTTATTCAGAAATTTAAGTTTTTTGCCAGCCTGCCATTTTCCGCAGAGCTTGATTAATTAATCACAATTACAGAAAATAAAACTTCAACTGGCTAATAATGGTTTTCATCTGAATATAGCTGTCATATGCCAAATGTTATATTGAAAACAAAATAGCTATAATAACAGGCATATTTGAATATACACTAGTTTTATTATGATTTTTCCCTCTGCTCATTCTGTCAAAACCGTTACACTGGCTCTTACCGGAGCATCGGGTATGCCTTATGCCAAACGTCTGCTGGGCTGCCTGTTACAGGCTGATATAAGGGTCTGGTTACTGTATTCACAGGCTGCCCAGATAGTCGCACAACAGGAAATCAACTGGCATTTACCTGCAAATGCTAAACAGTGTAATGCCGCATTGTGTACAGAATACGGCGTAGACTCATCCATGCTTACTGTATTTGGCCGCGATGAATGGTTTGCACCTCCGGCCTCCGGTTCCAATCCCGCTGATGCAATGATTATCTGTCCGGCCAGCATGGGTTGTGTTGCTGCCATTGCAGCCGGCACTTCCGACCATTTACTTGAACGGGCAGCTGATGTATCGATTAAAGAAAATCGTCCGCTAATCATCGTACCGCGGGAAACGCCTTTATCAGCCATTCATTTGGAAAATCTGCTTAAACTGTCACGTTTGGGTGTATGCATTCTGCCCCCAGTATCCGGTTTTTATCAGCACCCTCAAACTATTCAGGATATGGTGGATTTTGTAGTAGGACGTATTTTGGACCAGTTGCATATACCTCATCAGTTGATTACACGCTGGGGGGAAAAAAATAATTCTTGACACATGTTTCAATAAGGTTTAAGGTTTAATGATGAAAAACGCAACCACTTTCTCTTTTGCTTATTATTGGTACCACACCTCGGTGCGGTGCTTTTTTGCGTTTATATAATATCTAATAAGCAAAATAAAAAAGTGAACCGCCCGGCCAAACCGAGGCGGTTTTTTGTTGCTACAAACGCCTCATACAGAAAGGCATTACAAATGAATCGACAACTACTGGAGAATAAAATGTCCGCATTACCGCTAAATCAGATACGGCAATCAGAATCACCTGTGGCTCAGCTTCAACGGTGGTACATGATTGTTGACGGCAATCAGCACCGCTCTGACCTATGCCAGCTACAGCCACAATTCCAGACTGCATTTATGCTTAGTGAAGCTCTGATTCCTCAGCTGCGCCTGATAGCAATGTTAATTGCTGCACAGCGTCTGGGCTTTGAACAACCTACTCCTGATATTATCAGTGATGAGGCAGACTGGTTTGCCGCACGTATTCTGGTAATGGGTGTAAGAATTTTTCATCTGGATATTACCCTGATACCCATGCTGAAAACAGCAAACAGCCGTGCACGCAGCTTCGCCCAAAAGCATAATCTGCCGTTTACTCCCGCACAAATGCGCATGAGCCTGCATGCCGGACGGCCGGAACAAATGCTGATTATTGAAACTGAAACTCAGTGCGAAGAAGATCTGGGGCTGGTAGAAAATAGTTTATATTTTGCTCACAATCTATGTCTGAAAGAACATACTATTATGGCCGCATGTCTTACTCAATAAGTTTACGCAGATATCAGATTAAATCAGTCTGCGTAATTTATGGCTTACTTTATAACGTGCATAAACTGTTATCTGCTGTAAAAACGGTTCCAGCTGCTCGGCAGTAAAATTTGCATGAATATAATAGCAACCATCACCCGTAATTTTATACAGAGCCTGTACCTCAGCAAAGGTACTCACCAAATGCTCGAATTCAGCAAACCGACTGTTATTCATATAAATAAAAATAAATTGTTCCGATATCAAGTTTTCAGTCAGTGTAAAACGTTCTATCACGCCGGTCTCAAGCAGGTTCTGTACCCTTAGCCCCACTGCCTGTCCGCTAAGAAATACTTTCTCACCAATCTCTTTCCACGACAAACGACTATTATTTTTTAATAAATCCAGAATTGCTCTGTCTTTTTTATCCATAGTTTCATCCTGAAAATAAATAGAGTATATCTTTTTCATCAGCTTATTCTGTCGAAAACAGATAAGGCGCATAATTAAATTATTAAAACCAACAGGATATAACTAATGAAACAAGCACTCATTATAATTGATGTACAAAATGATTATTTTTCAGAAGGTAAAATGGAACTGTACCAGCCACAACTGGCACTGAAAAAAATATTGAAGGTTCGTGAGTATTTCCGCAATCAGCAGCTGCCGGTGTATTACATCCAGCATATTAATAGTAACCCAGGAGCTACTTTTTTTCAGCCTGACAGCCATGGTGTAGAATTACACCATCAATTACTGCCGATTGCGGACACGAATGAATTTATAATTCATAAAAGCTATCCCAATAGCTTCTTACAAACAACCCTGCATGAGCACCTTCAACAACAGAAGACAGATCAGCTAGTTATCTGTGGCATGATGACACACATGTGTGTTGACTCTACCACTCGTCAGGCAGTTGAATTCGGTTATCAACCAATTGTTATTGCAGATGCATGCGCAACACTGAATCTGGAGTTCAATAGCAACATCATTAGTGCAACAAATGTGCAAAACAGTTTTTTAGCCGCATTGAATTATCTTGCGACTGTACAATCTGCTGAACAGTTCCTCAGTTAATACTTTTAACAGTATACAATTTTACTTGAATCACAATTCAGTCAGCAGTTTACATAAATTTTTAGAAATACGCCTGTTAACCTTATCCACTTACAGAATAACGAGACGTATTTCTGATGCTGAATTTAACTTCTTGTCAAAGTTACCGATTTTATCCAGCAACCATTATTAATTTTTTCAATCGGGTTTAGTCTGTCTCTATCTATATATAAGTTAATTTATTTATGCATAAAAACAGCACTTACTTTCTGAATTTATTTATCCAGTGAATAAGTGCTATTTTATGTGTAAACAGAATTAATTAACTCTGATGCTCACATTGGCAGGAAACGGCTGGGATCCTGTGGCTGTCCATTTTCACGTAATTCAAAATGCAGCTGAGTGCGTTTAGCATCAGTATTACCCATAGTAGCAATCTGCTGGCCACGTTTGACCTGCTGACCTTCTTTTACCAGAATATTCTGGTTGTTACCATAGGCGGTCAGATATGTCTGATTATGCTGTACGATAATCAGATTACCATAGCCACGCAAACCATTACCGGCATACACTACTTTACCAGAAGCAGCTGCCAAAATAGGCTGCCCGGCATTACCACCATAATCAATACCTTTACTGCTGCCGCCATAACTCTGCAGAATATTACCAGCGGTCGGACGCTGCCATTCAATTCCGCTTACATTGCGGACGCCTCCAACACTCACTGTTTTACTGGTTGATACAGTACTTGTACTGGTTGGTGTAGTTGTCGTGGTTGTACTGGTGGTGGTAGTGACATTTGCTGTTTGTACAGGAGCAGTCACAGTAGTAGTTGTGTTTGTACTACCAGCCGGCGCCACATAGCCGGCTGGCTTCACGCGCAGAACCTGCCCCACCTTAATTTCATTCTCTATTATATTATTCCATGAACGCAGATTATCCTGAGTAATCTGATAACGTTTGGAAATGTTATATACCGTATCTCCGCGCTGTACCGTATGCGTTGCTGCATTAATATCAACCGGAGAGTAATTGCCCACATAACCAGTAGAAGTACCTGCAGCGGCAGGTGTATAAGCCGGAGCTGTATTTGCCGGTGGCGTATAAGGAGCAGCACCATATGGATTGTCGGCAGTGGTAGCAGCAGTACCTGTAGTGGCATCACTGCTGCCCGTTTCTGTCGGCGCTGCCGGCTGTTTGAAAAGAGTACAGGCACTTAATGCCAGTACCAGCAAGCACCAGCCGGAACGATTCACACTTTTTTTCAACATAACGGTTTACCTTAAATCATTGCAATATTCAGGGGGTGCCAGCGCAACAGCGGCGGCAATAGCCAATTCAGACAGTATCATAAACAATGACCAGCATTGTGTAAAATAGCATCGGGCATAAATTATTTTAACATGTCCTAATGATTGTGTTTATTCTGATAACTTTTTAGCATTAATTACCCAATCATATAAAGCTTTTCTGTTTTCACCACTAATCTGCGCAGCCAGTACGGCAGCCTGCTTGGTTGGCAGTTCCTGCACTAAAATCTGCATAATATTAATAGCTTCAGCAGACAGCTCGGTATTTTTTTCTACTGGTGCCGGATGAAGTATCAGTACCATCTCGCCACGTTTCTGATTAGCATCTGCCTGCACAATCGACTGAATTTCAGAAACTGTGCCGCATAGATAGGTTTCATGGGTTTTACTGATTTCACGTGCCAGCATCAGAGTACGTTGCGGATAAAGTAAAACCATTTGTGCCAGTGTATCTGTAATTCTGTGAGGCGTTTCAAACATAACTACCGGATAAGATACTTCTTTCCATAACTGTAGCTTTTGATGACGTTCACCACTTTTTGCCGGTAAAAATCCCGCAAAATAAAAATCTGACTGAGTAACTCCCGCAACACTCAAAGCTGTCATCACCGCACTCGGGCCGGCTACCGGCACTACCTGATAACCAGCTGCACGTACCCGCGTTACCAGCCGTGCCCCGGGATCACACACTGCCGGCGTACCGGCATCAGAAACCTGCGCCACTACCTGACCGGCAGCCAGAGCAGCAATAACGCGTTCTGCCATACTTTGTTCGTTCTGTTCACGCACACTGATCAATCGTGCAGAAACACCGTATGCACGCAGTAATTGCTGTGTTACGCGTGTATCTTCTGCACAAATTAAATCTGCCCGGGATAATACTGCCAATGCATGAAAACTCAGATCTGCCAGATTACCAATCGGAGTAGCCACTACATAAAGGGTTTGCGGTACAATGCTGGCAACAGCTTTCTGGTAATGGGCTTGCATTTATAAATCCGTAATCTGATTAAACTTTAGCATCAGGCATTAAACTGAAAACTCAGCACATAAGCCTGAAACTGTTACTATACCATGTAGTGATAATGTTTCAGAGTTTACGGTTAACAATTACACGGGTTATAAACCGTATAATAGTGCCGTTTCAGAAGTCACGCAGCCTGAAACCTGCACAGGGGTATTTACGCGTAATACATTGTAAATACCAAGCATATTGCCTGCTCCCGCCTTAATTAACAAATTAATTTATATGACAGAATCCATCTCCGTCCATCAACATTTTGCCGATAGTGCCCAGCTTCTGAACGAGTGTGCAGACTTACTGGCTGAACCAATTGCCGAAGTTGCTCAGGGAATACTGATGGCCTTGATGAGTGATGGCAAGCTGCTTATTGCCGGTAATGGTGCATATGCATCACTGGCAAACACGCTGGCTGCCTATATGGTGACCCGACTACAACAGGAACGCATGGCACTGGCTGCCTTATCACTGTGCAATAATCCTTCTGTACTCAGTATATTGACCGACAGCGGTCCTAACGATATGTTTGCCAAGCAAATTCATGCGCTTGGCAAACAGCATGATATGCTCTGTGTACTATCGGCAGATGGTCAGAATATCAATCTGGTTAGTGCGATTAAAACCGCGCATGAACGTGATATGCGAGTGCTGGCGATTACCGGCGGAAGCGGTGGTGAAGTTGCCGGATTATTGCGCGATGACGATCTCTGGCTTAATGTACCCGGCGACCATCCTTTACGTGTACTTGAGGCACATCAGGTAACTATTCATGCTTTGTGCGCACAGATTGACCAATTATTGCTAGGTGGTATATAACCAGCAACAACCAATTTACAGGTGTATTTCATGAAAAAATATCTTTCTGCTCTGGCATTGGGACTTTGCCTGACCACTACCCTGACCGGCTGTCCGGCTGTTCTGGTAGGTGGCGCCACTGTTGGTACGCTTTCAGTTATCGACCGACGTACTACTGGCGCACAGGCAGATGACAAAATAATGGAAGTTCGGATTCATGATGGTGCTATCTCATACCTGAATAGTCAGGCACAGGAAAGTAAATTCCAGCCTACACTGTCCGTTATCAGCTACAACCGGCAGATATTACTGCTTGGCTTAGTAGCCAGTGAAAATGATAAAAATCTGGTAGAGCGCGTTGCCCGTGCCCAGCCTGCGGCACAAAAAATCTATAACTACATTGATATCGCCACTCAGAATCGTAAATTAAGTCATGTTACAGATGATACCTGGGTTACCTCAAAAATACGTTCCAATCTGCTAAATACCAAAGGCGTATCGGCAAACCACGTCAAAGTAGTTACTTATAATGGCGTCACCTATGTAATGGGTATTCTGACACCAGATGAACAACAGGCCGCTACAACGGCCATCAGTACAACGTCTGGTGTTCAGAAAGTTATTACTTTGTATCAAACCTTTGAAAATACTCCGAAGAGTACACCGACCAATCCCTGATAACCGACATTCTGCTGCGATACAACCATATAGACCAAGCTTATCGAAGCAGTAAATTGCCAGTATCTGATTAGCGTAAACAAAATTTTGCGTATAATAACGATATTATACGCAACAATATCCCTGAAGGATTACCTGTCATGAGCACTAAACCTACCGCACCGGGAACAAAAAACAAAAAAAAAGCGGTTAAAACTGGTCTGAGTACATTCACCAAAATTCTACTGACTTTATTTCTGATTCTGGCCATATTTGTTGTCTGGTTTGTTTTTCACGCATGGCAAGTTCTGAATTCTACCTCTGAAACCACAGAGTTCGCCTCTCAGGCAAGCTTTGAAGTACTGACTCCGACCGGTGCACCGGTAACAGGCAGTAATGTTCCAACACCAGTATTTTCACCCAATCCCGCTATAGCTGCTTCAGAGAGTACAGAACCTGACACTGCTTCCGAACCTGCTCTACCTGTTACTACCGGCAGAGCTAATACCAGAGACAGAGACAATCCGGAAAATACACAAGAAATTCGGCCTATTACACCCATAAACGTACCCGCTACCACTAATAGAGAAAATAACTCTGAAACTCCTGTTAATACCGCTCCGACAACAAAACCAAAACCGGCAGCAAACGGAAATAACGGCAAACCGCTGGATAATCTGTTTTAAACCAATATTCACAGCAACAATAACGCCCATCCTGATGATGGGCGTTATTTATGGACAACTGGCGACCCTGACAAAATTTCATAGTTGTATTTTATCATTTTAAAGGCAACAGAAAACCATTGCTATGTACACAATAAATTGGGATACATAACCAAATATTCAGAACTCCGGCAGATAAAGTTCGATGAGTGCTTAAGCAGTACACACTATCAATACATTATTGATAGGGGTTCTCCACTGCGTTCATCAGTTCGCTCAGATAAGTGCGTAACTGTTTTTCCTGACATCCCATCAGTAATCCGTCTTCAAAAGCTTCCTGTGCCAGCTCATAGATCTCCTGCATATTTTGCTGCATCACCTTAATTTTTTCAGTGCAAGAGACCACATTGCCCGCATCATCTACCCACTTTGGCATCGGTGGTAAAGGTTTCATCAGTGTTTCACCCTGCGCGCAGTCACAAAAGCACGAGACCAATAACCCTGTTCAATACTGGTAATTTCAATATTCTTACCCGTACGCGGCGCATGGATCATCCGGCCATTACCGATATACATACCCACATGGGAAATTCCACCACCACCCGGACTAAAAAATACCAGATCCCCCGGCTGCAAACTGGTTCGGCTGACTGCTTCACCTACCGTAGCCATCTGCCGTGAACTGCGCGGCAAAGTAACACCCATACTGCGCCGAAAGATATATTGCATAAAACCACTGCAATCCAGTCCGCTTGTGGGTGAATTTCCGCCAAAATGATAGGCAACACCAAGCAGTCCCATTGCGTTCATAATCAGGTCACTGGCGTCATCACCTGTACGCACAGCCGGTGTAGCAGTTCGGTCACGAATCAAACGCTCCAGCGCCGCATTATCCAGACCTTCATCCGGTGCCGCCATTACCGGCGAAATCAGAATGAAATTGGCACACAAGCATACCGTTGCCGTCTTCATTAATGTTTTTATCCACTTCATGCCAACATTATTCCATCAGTTCATCAAACAATTCTGCTATCCTGTAAATAGCAATTGTTCGGGACATCATCATATGTACTCACCCAGCTCATCCCATATCAGCGATTGGGCGCGTATGCGCGAAATTATCACCATTCTGGCCAAACACGGTCTGGGTGAATTTCTTGTTCGTATCAAATTACCAAGACGCTGGTACAAACACTCCGACCCATCAGGCCAGAATCACCAGCACTACCTGAGCACACCAAAACGAGTGCGGCTCGCCTTTGAAGAGCTCGGACCAACATTCATCAAACTCGGACAAATATTGGCTACCCGTACCGATGTCTTCGGAGAAGAATGGACAGAGGAATTTGCCCATCTGCAAAACAACACACATCCTCTTCCGATTCCAGACATCAGAAATATTATTCAGGCTCAGCTTAACCAGCCACTGGAAAGCATTTTCAGTAATATAGAAGCTCAGCCTGTCGGCAGCGCATCCATAGCACAGGTTCACCGCGCCACACTTATCAGCGGAGAACAGGTCGCCATTAAAGTTAAACGCCCGGGCATTGAGTCAACCGTAGCAGCTGATCTGCGTATTCTTAACCACATAGCACAACTGCTTGAATCGGAAATACCCGAGTCCAGACGTTACTATCCGGTACAAATGGTGCAATATTTTGCCCGTTCACTCGAAAAAGAAACAGATTTGTCTGCCGAACGTCGCAATATGCAACATTTTTCCCGTCTTTACAACCATCAGCAGCAAATCCATATACCACAAACTTATGCGGCATATTCTAACCGGCAAATATTAGTACAAGAATATATTGACGATACTTTACTTAAAAATCTTGATTTCACCGGCTGGGACAAGCAGCAGCGAAAAAAACTTGCAGCCACACTGGTCGATACCATTCTTGATATGATATTACAGCATGGTTTATTTCACGCAGACCCGCATCCGGGTAATATTTTAGTACGAAATGATGGACGAATCACCTTAATTGATTTCGGGCTTGTCGGCCGGTTAAGCCAGCAGCGCCATCAGGAAATCATCACTCTGATTCATGCACTGCTGGAGCACGACCAGTTTGCACTGCAATATGTTCTGTCCAACTGGGCGCAGGGAGAAATTATTAATGAAGACCAGCTCGGAACAGATGTATTGGAAATGCTGAATAATTATGAGCAGCTCAATAGTAAAGAACTGCGTATCAGTCAGATAATTAACGATATTACCCATATTATTCGTGAACATGGTCTCACCCTGCCTGCGGATCTGATTATCCTGTTCAAATGCCTGATTACCCTTGATGGCGTGATAAAAAAAATAGACGGCGACTTTGAACTGTTAAATCATGCACGAAACACCATCAAAAACGTACTGCGCAATCGCTTTAATATCCAGACAATCTGGCGCCACAATAAAATACAGTTACATCTTTTAGCTCAGGTAATAGATACACTACCCCAAAATCTATTACGTCTAAGTAAACGCATCCGGCACGGACAGCTCCCTGTTAACCTGAACATTCAGCACATCGATAAATTTAATAACCAGCTGGATAAAGTTGTTAATCGCCTGACAATGGGAATTGTTACAGCGGCACTTATCATTGGCTCATCTATTGTTATGAGTATTAATTCCGGCCCGAAAATATTCGGCCTGTCGTTTTTCGGACTGATTGGCTATTTACTGGCATTCAGCAACAGTCTCTGGGTAATCTGGTCAATCTGGCGCTCAGGTCGACACTGAATCAACACCGCAGTTACTCAGTTACCCTTGTAAGAAAACAGCTGATACCATTAAAATATATACTTGAAGTAATAGAAATCCTTTCACACAGCAAATGTGTTATTGAAAACTGAATAACCACGTGGTTCGCAATCCATCCCACGAAAAAAAACTAGGAGCCCTGCTACACATGTATCAACTGTATTCTGCAATATCATCTTCTCTTAATGACAAATCTTTCTTCTTTGGCTTTTAGACAGAAAATATGTTTAAAATCGCCAAAGAATTCCAGTTTGATGCCTGCCATATGCTGGACGGGCATCAGGGCAAATGTCATAACCTGCACGGACACACCTATCGCCTGATTGTCGAAGTAAGCGACCAGCTACATCAGCAAGGATCCAGCAAAGAAATGGTTATGGATTTTTCCGACATCAAAAATATCATTAACCAGCATATTATCAGCCAGCTGGATCATGCCTATCTGTATGATGAAACCAATAGCAATGAATGTAAAATCGCAGCCCTCCTTCGCCAAATGGAGCGAAAAGTATTTGCCTTTCCCTGTCGCACTACTGCTGAAAGCATGAGCCGGTTTATCTTCAACAAGCTTACAGCTCATCTGCCAGTATCCAAAATTACCCTATGGGAAACCCCTACTTCCTATTGCGAATATCAGAATACCAGCTCATGATCCAGTTTAATATTGTCGAAATCTTCGAATCCCTGCAGGGCGAAGGCTACAATACCGGTATGCCTGCTGTTTTCATCCGTCTGGCAGCCTGTAACCTCAAATGCCCATGGTGCGATACTGACTTCATGAGTTACCAAAGTATGAGCCTGGAGCACATCCTCAATACCGTCAGTCAGTTTCAGAGTAAAAACATAATCATTACCGGCGGCGAACCTACTATCAACAAAAAACTGCCCCTACTTTTACACGCACTTAAACAGGAAAATTATTATCTTGCCATCGAAAGCAATGGTTTGGGCACAGTAGATCCGCTTATCGACTATATAGCCCTGAGCCCGAAATTTTATTATCGTCACCAATATCCATTTCCACTACAGCGTCAGGCTGACGAAGTACGCATCGTAGTTGAAAACCATCTGGATTTTCTTACCTTCTGCCAGAACATAGAACAACATATTCAGGCCAGACACTATTTTCTTTCGCCCTGCGAACAAAACAACCAGTTCAATATGCTTACTACATTACAATATCTCGGCAGACTGAATCAAAACCGCCATAATAATAAATGGTTGCTAAGCATTCAGACACACAAACTGGCCAATATAGAATAATATCTCTGCTCATCTATGTATTCTGCCGGCGATTCAAAATCCTTGAAAAAATCCAAATCAGCCTAATATTATTAGAAATATATTTAAAAATAAAAATCAACATTTTTATTGTAACAATTCATCATTATTGTGCATATTTTGCCAACAATTGTTACAATATAATCAACCAGAGAAATTATTTACTGACAAAATCACGGAGAATATTATTCATGAAATCTCGTAACACTTACGATTTTACCCAGCTGGGTCAGGCAGAAGACAACCAGCAAACCGTTGTTCTGCGCAAAGCCTACAGCCTGCTCGGACTTTCTTTCCTGCCCTGTGCCGCAGGTGCTTACGCAGGTAATTATATAAATTTCTATGCTCTGTTTAGCAATTCATGGCTATCAGTTGTAGCGTTTTTTATTCTTGCTTACGGGCTGATGTTTGCAATTGAAAAAAACCGTTATAACAATCTGGGTATAGCCTTGTTAATGGTTTTTACTTTTGTTATCGGATTTTTCATCTCTCCGCTTTTACAACTGGCTGTGGCTTCTGCTGTCGGATCACAAATTGTAGGTATGGCAGCATTAATGACAGCGGCCGTATTTTTTACCATGGCAACAATTGCTCATCGTTCCAAATCTGAAATGAAAGGTATTGGTCAGTTTCTGGTTGTTGGAGCAGTTGTTTTAATTATCGGTATGATTCTGAATATGTTTATGCATTTACCGGTTTTGTCACTCACTATCGCAGCCGGTTTTGTCATTTTCAGTTCACTGATGATTATGTGGCAAATCCGTACTGTTATTGCCGGTGGTGAAGACAGTGCAACCAGCGCAGCACTCACTCTGTTTGTCTCTTTGTACAATATCTTTACCAGTCTGATACAAATTCTGCTGGCTATAATGGATAACCGCTAAAATACATACCAACTACAAACCTGCCTGAACATCTGTTAAGTTCAGGCAGGTTTTATTTCTGCAAAATCATGTACACCCAATCCACAGCCATATTATTTACCTGCAACCCCGTTTAACATAATATTCTCTTATATAATGCCTTTTATATAACAAACCAACATGAACGAAACCATTCACTGGACAGAAAACGCACAAAACATGCAGGCAGACTGGGGAGGCGACAGCCGCCATCCCGCTCCGAAACACATTCAGGCTATCACTCAGATCAGCGCCGAACAGGCGATTCAACTCATGCGTCAGCATACTGCATTGCTCTGGCGCGGTGATTATCATCAGGGTAAACAACTACTGGCTGCGATTAAAAAACGTGTTCGCAGTAAAGCCCGTATTCATACTGATTTTCATAAACATCGTTTGCAACAGGCTCAGCACAGCCGCCTGTTCCAGCTTCTATTAGTAGAGATTCAACCTCAGGGCATACTTAACAACAGTCGCGCACCAGACATTGCAGCTGCTCTGAACGACGTATTCGGCAAACCCAATCAGAACGCCCTACTTCTGCCATTGCATCTGTTATTAGGCTATATTGGCGCTTATGAGTGGCATAAAACCGGTGTTTCCATTCCTGCATTGCAAGGACAAAAAATCCATGTTCCTTACGGTGTATTTTCGCCCGTACGCGGTGAATATCTTGAACTGGTTGCCCATGCAGCATTTCCCTCTGCCTGTCAGACAGCATGGGACATCGGAACCGGCAGTGGCGTACTGGCTGCTATACTCGCACAGCGTGGAATACCTGAAATCATTGCAACAGATAATAATCCGCGCGCCATTGCATGCGCACAAGCAAATATAGAGCGTCTCGGTTTAAATAAACAAATTCATATTCAGCATACCAGCCTGTTTCCAGAGGACAAGGCCGATCTCATTGTCTGTAATCCTCCATGGTTACCCGCTAAGCCAAGCAGCGATATAGAAACAGCACTCTATGACCCCAACCATCAAATGTTGAAAACATTTCTGGAAAATGTCAGAAACCACCTCTCAGCAAACGGGCAGGTATGGCTGATTATGTCCGATATAGCTGAACATCTTGGCTTACGCCCCTCAGAAGCCTTACATCAATGGATAGAAGCAGCAGGGTTAAAAATTATTCATAAAATCGATACTCAACCCACGCATCAAAAAGCCCGGGAACAACATCATCCACTTTCCTATGCCCGTAATCGTGAAATCACATCTTTGTGGCAATTGGGCATTCAATAAAACAGGTGTTTGCATAGTAATGCAAACACCTGTTTTATTCCTCATCAGTACATACAGACAAAAAATCTATTCACAAACATAAACTATAATTTAGTGAACTTAATAGCACCGGAAACCACTTTCAACGTCCAGCTCACCCTTAACATAAAAATTATTGATTTATTTAGAAGTACAAGTTATAAATATCTTTTTCAGATATATCACCATTGCCTGGCGCCAAATTGAAATTAATTTCAGTTTGTAAGAAATTCAGTTGAAAAGCATATATTTTAATTACTAATCCAGACACATATTGCAAAAACCTTCTTCCTTAATCAATATTTGCTTCATCATTTTTATTACTCAAAACACTATCTGTACTCTTTACTTGCAGATACAGTAAACCTTTTACTTAAACTATCTAAATACAATTCCAGATAATTACAGATATACTTAATATTGAGTATAAATATACAACTGAATTCAAAGCTGAAATATATATCAATAAAACATTGATTGCAGCAAGATATATTTTTCATTCCGAGTATATGAACCAAACCATTTCTTCATTGTATGATTTATCTAAATTAAGAGATCATCAATTTATATACACCACATCATTATGCATTACTTAATTGTTATTTGTTTGCTCACAGCATCCAATCTGGTCATGACTACTGCATGGTACTGGCATATTAAACCCAATAATTATCAATTTCCGCTTTGGCAGATTATTTTGATTAGCTGGGGAATTGCTCTATTTGAATATTGTCTTGCAGTGCCGGCCAATCATCTGGGGGCACATTGGGGGATAAAACCGTTTCAACTGAAGATTATTCAGGAAGTAGTGACACTGGTCGTATTTACCCTGTTTGCGATTCTTTATTTAAAAGATGAATTCAGACTTAACTATTTAATCAGCTTCGGCTTTATTCTTGGTGCAGTATATTTTGCTTTTAAACGCTAATCTGTAAAACCGCCGCCTGAACATCCAAATTTTTAAGGACGCAATCGCGTCCTTTTTCAAACACAGACTTATATCAAGCTTTAGGTAGAGTTACGCCCGTCTGCCCCATATATTTACCGGCACGATCCTTATAAGAAGTAGCGCACTCTTCATCACTTTCAAAAAACAATACCTGTGCCACCCCTTCATTAGCATAAATCTTTGCCGGTAATGGCGTGGTATTGGAAAATTCCAGAGTTACATAGCCTTCCCATTCAGGTTCAAATGGCGTGACATTAACGATAATACCGCAACGGGCATAAGTGGATTTACCCAGACAAACAGTCAGAACATTGCGCGGGATACGGAAATATTCCACAGTACGTGCCAAAGCAAACGAGTTAGGCGGAATGATGCAAAAGTCGTCTTCAACAGTTACAAAATTACGCGTATCAAAATTTTTCGGGTCTACAATAGTACTGTTGATATTAGTAAAAATCTTGAATTCGCGTGCACAGCGAATATCGTAACCATAGCTGGAAGTACCATAGGAAATGATTTTTTCACCGTTTAACTGCTTAATCTGATTAGGTTCAAACGGTTCAATCATGCCGTGCTCTTCACTCATACGGCGTATCCATTTGTCTGACTTAATACTCATGACAGTATCCTTAATAAATTTAGCGCATTATACCGAAGCCAATGCCACTGTTGCAGGCAAATTGCGACTATTTACGCCGTTTAAAGCCATTATTCCGGTAACCAGCCGCCCAAATGATGCACCAGCTCAGCAAGCAGATCGCCTAAGGCTTCTGCCATCAGTATTTGTGATGCAAAGGTTATACTTTGCATATCGTCTCCCTGCCCTGCAGCTTCCTCCTGAATCACATCCAGAAACTGAATACGTTTAAGAGTAAAATCCTGCGTCAGCACAAAACGTACTCTGTCCTGCCAGCATAACCCCAACTGAGTAACAACCTTACCATTTTTGACCAGATTAACCACTTCCTCTGCGGTTAAATCCTGATGGCTGATACGAACTACTGGTGCAGCATCACCCAGTCCTTTGAGTTCACAATCACAGTCCAGCTCAAAATGACCGGCAGCATCTCCTCTTAACAGCCATTCCGTCATCAGACTGCCAGGCGACTGCTGAGTGCGTGGCAGCTTCGCTTCCAGTCCGCCCAGTGCCTCACGTAATTTCGTAAGCAGCATTTCAGCACGATTGGCATTAGCCTGATTAATCATTAATAAGCCGCGCTGAGTATCAATAATGGCTTCTGTTTTACCACTTTTAGTAAAAGCACGCGGTAACAAATCATCGGTGATGGTTTCTTTCAGTTCCATCTTCTCCTTACGCCCGACATTCCGCCCCTCAGCTTCGCGTATTTCATTAATTTTTTCGTCAAGAATATCTCGCACTACGGCTGCCGGTAATACTTTTTCTTCTTTTTTTAGCGCAATACGCCATGTATTCTGTGCCGGAAACACCATCTCCGGGCTAAACGATACAGGACTGGCAAAGCCAATACTGTCCCAATCCAATCCCATACACGGCTTAAACTGAGCTTCAGTCAGCTTATCAACCAAAGTTTCTAAATTCGGCAGATTGTCTTTATTGAGCGGATAAATACTTAATTGCTTAAACCACATGCGTAATTTCTTTCACAGCCAACTAGGAAATGAGTGATTATACGGCAGCTTGAACCTAAGTGCGTTATCTATAGAACTTAATAAAATAATAATTGCTCAAATAAATAACCAAGTTAATTTCTTCAAAAATATTAATATAGTATAAGAATTGACCTAGTTAATCATCTCAATAGCTTTATACACATCAAATTTATTGTACATAAAACAACACAAATTAATAAATTATTTCATTTCAAATTAAAAAAAGCCAAATAACTTGGCTTAAATATATATATGGTCGTAATATCTAAAAATATATTTACATAAAATGTGTATTAGGCAGTCAGCTTTTGTTTGTTAACTATTTCTATATGTTTTTAACATTGAATTAAAGTGGAATGGCATTTTATAAAATGGTGATTTTTACTTGTATAGCAATTTTTTTTTCATTAATAATCATCTTTTCCAATAAAAAGCAAAAACCACCAGCTCCAACATCACGCAATCGTATTCAGAAAAGCTCGGCTTCGCAAATAGCCAAACCTCATCAAGATAATATTTTGTCTATAGAAACAGAATCTGAAAAATCAGAATATGATAGCAACACACAACAACCCTATTCTCAAAATAATATCAATTCAGTTATTATCGAGTTATCGACTCAATATAATAATGATAAACAATCAGTTAATAAAAATGAAGATGATGAACTGGTAACTTTTACAATTACCTCCGATAATTATTCAAAAAAATCAGAAATTCAGGATATCGAAGACGGACGCTGGCTCCCGCAGGATAGTTCAATTACCATTCAAAACCGGGAATTGAACAAAGGATTTATTTTCTACGGCAGTAAATTAATGGGATTAAACGGATACAGTAGTGAAGATAGTTTGATTGATCCTGCTTTACCTGTGTCTGAACCAGTTGAAATTGAAAATGAGACTGAATTCTATACTGATGCTACATTATGCTATTGGCCAAGCTATTCAGAACTTTCTCCTCAATGTCGCGGGATATATTTAGATTGGCTGGCATCTGATCGTTCTCATCCCAATATGCCTATAGGCTATGTTTTCCTATATTTTTATGGTTTGGAACGTCGCATCATTGCCAACAAAAACTCCATTCATTCAATTGATATAAAAGAATATTTTGAAATATTTTATGAAATAATACGTTTACGGAAAATTTATGACAGTAATTATTCTTTCAATAATTATTCGGGCAATTTACTGGCATTAATGATCTATTTACGTCCAGCTATTACCAAACAGCTGAAAAATGAATTATTCCAATTTTCAAATGAATTATTTTTTAAACTGATACTGGCTGTAACAGTAAAAAATGAAAAACCTGTAAAGGCAAGCTTAGCATTAGACTGGTTAGATTACACTTCTGAATATTATTTCAGAACAGCTGCACGACGCTGTAAAGAGGAGTTTCGACAGCTTTTCTTTCTGAAATTTAATGAACATTTTCCTGAGGGTATCCTAATTAAACCTAATAAGACAAGATTAAAAATCGACTATCAGGCTGCAAATCGCTCCATTGGCTTTTGCCAATGGGATAATCCCAATTTACCAGACCCAAGCATATTAACAAAACCTTTAAAAAGCTTGATTGCAATAGCGGAACTATGTACAAATTTATTAAGCGAATACAGCCGTTACTTAGCAAGAGAAAATTCTTCCCGTAATGATATTACTGCCCTAACTTTGTTGCCGGCAGAACTGTTTAATATAAACAATTCTCCTGTAATTAAACAATTCAGAGCATGGGTCAATCATGTCTTGCTGGAGCGGAACGGTTTGGCTTCGGTAAAGGATTTTTGGAAAAATATTAATACTGAATTACCAAAAGCAATTAATAAAAAAGAAAATGAGCTGATGCAGCGGATGGCAAACAAATTTGGTTTAACTATAATACCTGATAGCCGCATACAAACAATTAAAATCAATCCTGAAGATAAAATTGTACTACATGATTCTCTGGATTTAGTGAATTTTCAGCCCAGTGCAGAGTTTCGATATACTGAGCTATTAATAAGACTAGGCGTAATCGTAGCAAATATTGATGGTTTCATTCATGAGAAAGAAAAAGAATTACTAAAACGTTTTATAGATTCTAATCAAAATTTACAAGATACAGAAAAACAGTATTTACAACTTTTTCTATTATCGTGTTTGAATAATACTCATGGCATGCAAGGTTTAAGAGATAAAATAGCAAAACTTGATTCCAACCAAAGAAAAATTATTAGTCATCTGCTCATTTCCATTGCTCTGGCAGACGGTGATGCAGCACCTGCTGAAATCAAACAGATTGAAAAATTATACACTGCTTTAGGATTAGACAAATTTACCGTAGTCAATGACATTCATACACTATCAGCATCCTCCAACAAAACTCTGCAAAAACAACCATTAGCAGCATCAGAAAATAATAAAACTGATACAGATAAAAAAAGCAATATTATCCTTGACTCGACTATTCTTAAACTGCATGAAAGCGAAACCAGTGATGTGCAGTCGTTACTAAGTTCTATATTTACTGATATTGAAGAAGAACCGACAGTACCTCAGCCTGAATTGCCTGATAACCAGAATCTTGATAGCACTCATCAACAGCTCTTAAACATTTTGATTACAAGAGAACATTGGAAGCGTGATGAATATATTGAATTATGCAAAAAATTTAATTTATTGCCCGACGGTGCAATTGAAACCATAAACGAATGGGCCTATGAATGTGTAGATGCACCACTTATAGAAGAAAATAATGATATTTATATAGATTTTGAAATATTAACTGAATTACAAGGATAAAATGATGACAGAAAAAAAAATCAGAGCAAAAGAAAGAGATGCAATTATTCAATCCCTGAAAGCAGGTGTTACTCCGAAAATCGGTATTCAGTATATACAGGTGGGAAGAGTTAATGAATTAAAAGCCATGATACAAGATATCCAGCGTATAGAAGATGGAGGAGCTGCTTTCAGGCTGATTATTGGTGACTATGGTTCAGGCAAAACTTTTTTTATGAGTGTAGTAAGAGCAATTGCACTGGAACGGAAATTTGTAACATTACATGCAGATTTATCTCCAGACAGACGCCTGCATGCTACTGGTGGTCAGGCCAAAAATCTCTACTCAGAATTAATGAAAAATATGTCTACACGTAATAAACCTGATGGAAACGCCCTGACCAGTGTTGTAGAAAAATTCATTACCCAAGTTCAGAAAGAAGCAGAAAGCAACGACTACAGTGTAGAGAAAGTTATTCATAAAAGACTCACAGCCATATCTGAAATGGTTGGAGGTTATGATTTTGCCAAAGTTATTGAAATATATTGGAAAGCAAGCGAAGAGGATAATGAACATTTAAAAGCTTGTGCGATTAAATGGTTAAGAGCAGAATACAGCACCAAAACCGATGCCCGCAATGATTTAGGGGTGAGAACCATTATTTCCGACGCTTTTTTTTACGATGCTTTAAAAATAATGAGTCTATTTGTACGACAGGCTGGTTATAGCGGATTATTGGTTAATCTGGACGAAATGGTAAATTTATATAAGCTAAGCAATACACAGGCCAGAAAGTCTAATTATGAGCAAATACTACGCATATTAAATGATTGCTTACAGGGAAATGCTGAATATATTGGCTTCTTATTAGGAGGAACACCTGAATTTCTGCTTGATCCTTACAAAGGCTTATATAGTTATGAAGCATTGCAAACAAGACTTGCAGAAAATAATTTTGCTAAACAAGCTGACGTAATCGATTACTCATCCCCAGCATTACATTTAGCCTGTCTTTCCCCTGAAGAATTATATATTTTACTAAAAAATCTTCGGCATATTTATGCCTCAGGAGACAGTACTAAATACCTTGTCCCAGATGATTCTTTAACGGCATTTCTGATTCATTGTAACCAAACCATCGGAGAAGCCTATTTCAAAACACCACGTAACACTATTAAGGCATTTTTGGATATGCTTACTGTTATAGAACAACATCCAGAGATTTCATGGCAGCAACTACTTGAATCACTCAAAATAGAAGAAGAAAAAAACTCTGATATGGAAATAGAAATTGATGATAATCTGACAGATTTCAGACTGTAATGCAAAGCTATCATTTACTAAACCAAAAAGTAAAGAAGTGGATTTACCAGCAAGGTTGGAATAGCCTGCGAGAAATTCAGCAACTTGCTATTGCTCCGATACTTGCTGGAAAAACCGATGTACTAATTAGTGCCTCAACAGCTGCAGGCAAAACAGAAGCTGCATTTTTGCCTGCCTGTAGTAAATGCATGGAAATACAAAATGGAGTAAGTATCTTATATATCAGTCCATTAAAGGCATTGATTAATGACCAGTATCGTCGCCTTTATAGTCTGACGAAAGTGCTGTCGATGCAACTTACCCCATGGCACGGAGATATTCCTGCAAACCAGAAAACTAAATTTAAAAAATCTCCCTCTGGTATTCTGCTAATTACACCAGAATCGTTAGAATCAATGCTTCTCAATGATTCTGGCTGGTTCCGAAAAGCTTTTCAGTCATTGCAATATATCATTATTGATGAATTTCATGCTTTTATCGGTCAAGAAAGAGGCATACAATTATTATCTCTGCTAACTCGTACTGAGCACCTTATTGGCAAGCTAAAAACACCAGTTCCACGCATTGCCTTAAGTGCTACATTAGGCGATTTAAACAGTGTTCCTCTGTCGCTACGACCAAATCAAAGACTCCATTGCCAGATAATTCGCGAAACCCATGCACATTCTTCACTTAAATTACAAGTACGTGGCTATATTGATCAATCTAAACAGGATGAGATAGAAAATCGTTTTTCTAAAACTACTAATACTGTTACAGATCAAATTTGTCAGGACATATTTCGTTTTTGCCGCGGTAGTAACAATCTTGTTTTTGTTAATAGCCGACCAAAGTGTGAAAAAATTGCTGTTTGCCTGAGTGATATGTGTGAGCAAAAAAATCTGCCGAATGAATTTTTCCCGCATCATGGCTCTTTAGCAAAATCATTTCGGGAATCCTTAGAACAACGTTTACAGAAAAGTTCACTTCCTACTACTGCAATTTGCACCATGACTCTTGAATTAGGAATTGATATTGGTAAAGTTAATTCGGTTATACAAATAGGTAGCCCGCATTCAGTTTCTAGTTTGCGACAGCGGGTAGGACGAAGTGGCAGACGTGGCAATTCATCAATATTACGGATGTTAATAGCTGGAACAAAAAAAACAGAAACATCTAATTTTATCGATTTATTACATCTGGAATTAATTCAAGCTTTAGCGATGGTACGTCTGTTAATCAGCAGTAACTGGTTTGAACCAGTCGATAACGGCTTGCTTCATTTCTCAACACTTTTGCATCAAATTTTGTCTGTACTTGCTCAATGGGGTGGTATCCGGATAGAACAGCTTTACCAATTATTATGCAAGGAAGGACCTTTTCAAAACGTTACCACATCACAGTTTAAAAGTTTGCTCAGACATATGGGTTCAGAGCAATTAATTGGCCAGACACACAACGATATTCTGATTTTAGGCGTAAATGGTGAAAAACTCGTTAACCATTATACTTTTTATAGTGTCTTCCAAACTCCGCTTGAGTATCGGGTAATAACCAAAAACAAAACGCTAGGATCTATACCTGTCACGAATATACTCATAAAAGGACAAAATATCATTTTTGCTGGCCAGCGCTGGCAAATAATCAGCATTGATATTACAGATAAAATCATTTTAGTTGATAAAACAAAAGGAGGAGTTCCTCCGACATTTCAAAATAATAGTTTAAATATTCATGAAACTATCCGTAAGGAAATGTATCAAATATTATGTGATGAAGATTTCAGGATATCAGCAGCAAACGGGAAAGCAGATTTTACCGATAATAATGCTAAAAACCTGTTTATTGAAAGCTGTCGTTTTTTTAAGTATTTTAAACTTTCTACAGAAAGATTAATCCAGTACGATAACACAGTATATATATTAACGTGGGAAGGAGACAAAGTTATTAATACCCTCTTTGCCCTTTTACACCGGAAAGATCTGACCCTAGCGATAAATAATGGAATAATCTTAGTATATGATGAATCAATTGAAGATGTGGAAAAAATATTAAAACAACTTGCAGAAGAAGATTTTGGTGAAGATTGGGCACTTGCACAACTTGTTCCAGAACAAAAACAGGAAAAATTTGACTCTTATCTTCCTGAACATTTGTTATTAATGAAATATGCCCGTCAGGCTTTTGATCTACAAGCAACAAAAAAATGGTTACAGCAATTTGCTCATACAAAATCAGAAATTACTAAAACATAATATTCATATAATAATTATTTTCAAATCAATAATTAAAGTTATTTTTCCGGCACGATGCGAATAAATCCAGCTGAGTATGGTATTCACTGGTTTTCACATTCATTAGTCCCAGCACTGAATGAAAAATATTATCATGTGATAATTCTTGCTGATGCGCATGCCGGCGTAAGCAGTTCATATCCAGATTACTGATATCAGCAAAATCATGGTTTGCCCAGAACAGCATAGGTACACGGGTTTGCTCTTCCGGTGCAATAGCATAGGGTGTTGCATGCAGATATATACCATTTTCACCCAAAGATTCTCCATGATCAGAAAAATACCACATCGCACTGGCCAGACCGGATTCATTTTGTAATAACTTAATTATTTCTGCCAGTATATGGTCTGTATACAGTACTGTATTATCGTATGTATTACGCAATTGCTCCCTTGTACACTGCTGAATCTGATTCGTATTACACGTCGGTGTGAAGCGCCGGAATGCCTCAGGATAACGCTGATAATAAGCGGGACCGTGACTACCCATTGTATGCAATACCAGTACAGCATCATCAGGCATATTAGTAATCATATCGTGTAAATTAATTAACAGGCTTTCATCCAGACAACCATCACTATTACATTTCAAATTCGGCGCCCAGTCCCGCACATCCAGATGACGGATACGGTCACATACACCTTTACACCCGCCATCATTATCACGCCAGCTTACTGCAACTCCTGAACGTTGCAAAACATCCAGCAGCCCTTCCTGATGTTTTGCCAGATTAGCCTGATAATGCTGGCGTGGCATATTCGAGAAAAGGCAGGGTAAAGACACAGCCGTTGCTGTACCACACGAACTAACCTGAGGGAAATTGACAACCTGATTACCCATAGCAGCAAGCTCCGGCGTAGTCTGACGCGGATAACCATTCAATCCCCAATTCTGGGCGCGCGTTGTTTCACCCATCACCAGTATCAATAACCGTTTATTCCCATGACGCTGATGACTAGCATCCAGTCCTATGCGTTGCAAAGGCTGATGAGCATCATATGTGTTATAAGCTGTTTTTACTGCTGCTCCGACAAAATTTGTGGGGACTATTAAATGATTCACAGTTTTATTATTTCGGAAAAAAGAAATATAACTGCCATACGCAAGCAGAATAACTGTAAAAACCGTAATCAAAGAAACAATTATGACCACAATTCGTTTGCCGAATTCACGATACCATGGTTTTGTATAATGGATATTAACACCCCAGCAATACCACTGCGCCGGTAATAAGCCGGTAATGCCCAGCCACATCCAGAATTGAGGCGTCAGCCAGGCACCGGCTTCACCTATATTAGTTTGCATAATGTTTTGCAGCATATTGGCATCAAAATAAATATGCTGCATCATCACTGCATAGCTTACAGCTGAACCCAGCAACAGAAGCAATGGCACCATCAACCGATGTAAATATGGCCAGAATAACAACTGCATACAAAAATTCATTGCGGCCAGAATCACAACAGGTATGGAAAACCAGAAAATAACATTATTTTTCAGGGTTACATGCTGAAACAGATAGCTCCAGAAACCTACATTAAATATCAATAAGATATAAATACTGAGCAATAATATGGCCCGATTGCTGCTTAATACCCATTTCGACTGCATCATCAGCCCCTGTTAACTAAACAGCGGCAAGTGTAAAAAAACAGCCTTAAGTGAAGCTTAAGGTAAACCATGCCAATAGGCGGCGTCATTGTGGTACGGTAATTAATATGTCTGCAAAGTACTAATTTGTACTTATCAGGAGCCCGAAATGAGCCAGTCATGGCATGATGAACAACATTTTTCTAATCGTAACAATTGGTTACGCGCAAGCGTTCTTGGCGCTAACGATGGACTGATTTCCACTGCCAGCTTGCTAATGGGGTTGGCAGCAGCCGATCCGGATCAGCATACCTTGCTTATATCCGGTATTGCAGCGCTTGTTTCAGGTGCTGCCTCTATGGCTGCCGGAGAATATGTTTCCGTTTCCAGCCAGCGCGATACAGAAGCAGCTGATTTACGCAAAGAACTGGACTCACTTATCCGATATCCGGAAATAGAACTGGAAGAACTGGCTAATATTTATCGTCAGCGTGGTTTAAACAAAACACTTGCACAACAGGTTGCCGAAGCTCTAACCAAACATAATGCCCTTGAAGCCCACGCCCGTGAGGAAATCGGTATCACCGAAGTCAGTAAAGCCAATCCGCTTCAGGCAGCTTTGGCTTCCGCACTGTCTTTTGCTTGCGGTGCTTTATTACCAGTATTACTATCTCTGTTAAGCTCTACCGTATGGCTGATGAGCATACTGTCTGTTACCACCATAGCCGGTCTTGGTATTCTGGGCTGCATATCAGCATATCTGGGCGGAGCTCCCAAACGTCCGGCTGTAATCCGAATAGTCATATTAGGTGCACTTGCACTGGCCTTTACCAGCATGATAGGTCGGATTATTGGTATCACTATATGAAAAAATATGCGTATACTGATTCTTGAAGATGACAGAGACATTGCTGACGGCCTTACTGCCGGTCTGAGCCAGCAAGGTATGGCTTGCGATATTTTTGCATCCGGCCGCCTTGGAGAACAGGCATTAAGTGTAGCGCCATACGATGCTGTAATACTTGATTTAAGTCTGGCGGAAAGAGATGGTATGGACGTTTTAAGCCATTGGCGCAGCAAGAATCTCAGCACACCGGTTTTGATTCTCACCGCCCGCGATGCCCTGCCCGACAGACTTGCCGGTCTGAATGCCGGTGCTGATGATTATTTATGTAAACCTTTTGCGCTTGATGAAGTGATTGCACGTTTGCATGCGCTTATTCGTCGCAGTCAGGGCATCAGTCAGACCGAAATTAACTTCGGGCAGCTGAGTCTGAAACTTAACTCCTGTCATGCCTGCCTGTATGGCAAACCACTTAATCTTACCCAGCGTGAATGGCTGTTATTACAGCTACTCGTCACTCATCCGCAACATGTTTTCAGCCGTGCTCAAATCGAAGATAAACTGTATAGCTGGGAACAGGAAGTCGAGAGCAATGCCATAGAAGTACACGTGCATCATTTACGTAAAAAAATCAGCACAACCATTATTCGTACCCGGCGCGGACTGGGCTATCAGCTCGGAGAGGCACCTTGAAGCCAACCACTGCTATCAGCCGGCGCTTAATTATCTATCTTGGTATCACCCTGCCACTTCTGTGGATTCTGACAGCCATCATTAGCGCAGTGGCGGTAATGCATGAAATCAATGAAGCCGGTGATACACAAATGAGTCAGCTGGCACAGCGATTATTACATACACCGATCAACCTCAATTCCAGCCAATATCCCGCTTTACCATCTATTCCAAAACCACAGCGCGGGCTTATTGATGCCAAAGAATCCGGATACGCCATCTGGTATAAAGGTAAACTGATTAATGCCGATGAAACAGGCCAGTCTATTCCCTATCAACCGGATTATCAGGGATTTATCAATCAGGGATACTGGTGGCAAAGCCATGCATGGCGTATTTTTTATCTGAACAGTCCTCAGCAGCAACTCAAAGTAGCCGTATCATTCAGTATGCACGAACGTTTGCAAACTGTATTGCGTGCAGTATGGTCACAACTGGCAGTATCTATACTTGCTCTGCCGCTTTTACTATGGCTAATTGCATGGAGTGTACGCCGCGGTACACAGCCACTTCAGACACTGGCACAAACTCTGTACCATAGAGAACCGCACAGTATTACACCTCTTTCCAATATTGTGCCTACCGAAATTCTGCCTATTATCAATGCATTGAATGATTTATTTCAGCGTATAGAACAATCTCGCGCACGTGAACTGCGCTTCACAGCAGATGCAGCACATGAACTGCGCAGCCCATTAGCTGCACTTAAAGTACAAACAGAAGTGCTGGCACTTACCAGTCTGAACGATGCTCAGCAACAGCGTGTACGCAACATTGAACACAGCATCGACCGCACTACCCGCTTAGTCGATCAGCTTCTTACTCTTTCCCGTCTTGATCCACTTACCGAGTTACCCCATACCGAAGCAGTTAACTGGAAAGATATTACCAATGACGCTATAGAGAGTGTCAGCTTGCTGGCACGTGAACGCCACTGTCATATCCTGCGGCAATTTAATACTGATGAGGCGCCAGTATTACCTATTTACGGTGACCATACCCTGCTGACTATTCTTATCCGTAATCTGCTTGATAATGCCATTCGCTATAGCCCTGAACACAG
The DNA here is from genome assembly GCF_016101225.1 of Snodgrassella sp. W8135. Classification (NCBI taxonomy): domain Bacteria; kingdom Pseudomonadati; phylum Pseudomonadota; class Betaproteobacteria; order Neisseriales; family Neisseriaceae; genus Snodgrassella; species Snodgrassella sp. W8135. Next base: position 33,586 of record NZ_JACFQX010000003.1, on the reverse strand, counting down.
TATTATTAATTTAACCCTAAACACAAACTCTATCAGCATAACTAATCCCTGTAATGATATTGCCTCAGAAAACCTGAAACGTCTGCGTGAACGCTTTTTCCGGCCGGCAGGGCAAGAAAGCAGTGGCAGTGGCTTGGGGCTGTCTATTGTTGATGGTATTGCCCAGCTGCATTGGCTGCAAATGGAATTAGGTATAGTAAAGATTAGAAAGTATAAAAATGAAACTATTAATTTCCAGATTAAACTGCAACAAAAAGCATCATAATACAATAATATTAACTAAGGATTTGTTTGTAAGATGGTGGGGCTTTTAGCTAATGTTTGCACTATTCGCACAGCAACAGACTTGTTAATCGACGCCCAAAATTCATATAAATGAACCAAATCTTATGTTAAGCGATTTTATTCACTCGACCAAAGAAAATATAGGCAATAACAGCAATAACACCAAATACAAGAGATACAAAAAACATTACATGATAAGCATTGTTTACTGAAATTAATTGAGCTTGCGTTAGGTAGATAAGTATTCCTGATAATACTCCCCCAAATGCACCGCCAATCTGCTGTACAACACGCGTGACAGCACTCGTGTCCTTGATTTGATTTTTATCACAAAACTCGAATGGAGAAGAGAGAACAGCAATCGTGGCGATGCCTAATCCGGAGCCTCGGACAGTAAAACCGATGATTTCAGAGGCGTTCCCACCAACTTGAATAATTAATATACTGATTGCTGATATTATTAATCCTACACCAATAATTAGAAATGAATTTATCTCACTTAGAGATTTATAAATAAATTTTCTAGCCAACCAGGCACCTACACCTTGCAGGGCAAGCAGCATACCAATATATGTAATAGATACATTATCCTTTATTGCTTGTATTAAAGGAAAAAAAATCATAAAACCAAAAAAGATAAGCGATGTCAGAAACCCCATCATTATTGACATTGAGTATTTAGAGCTATTAAATGCACTTAAATCGATCAGTTTACTGTCTGACTTGTTATTAATAATAAGCGAAACCATCATCAAACCAATACCTAAAACCAGCATAATAATATTAGAAATATCAAAAAAATGCCCAGATGCGATATTTTTAATAGAGATAAAAAATAGAATTAAAGAAATTAAAAATGTCAAAAATACATAAATATTCATATTGTATTTAGACGTTTTAATATCAGGTATTTTCGTCCAGCCAAAGAAAAAAGCCAAAAGCACTAAAGGTATATTGATAAAAAAAGCTATTCTCCAATTTAACTGTTCTGATATGATTGCTCCAAAAACTGGTCCTAGTGCAGGGGCAAAGACTGACGGAATAGCAATCAATGCCATAACCGGCTTTAGTCCTTCCTTACCAAAATAAGTCGCTATTGTGGATTGAGTAATTGGAATTAATATTCCTGCACCAAAACCTTGTAGACATCTAAACAGAATCAAAGACACCAGATTATATGAAAATCCAACTAATATAGAACCTACAAGAAAAACAAAAATTGAGCATATCCATGCTTTCTTGAGTCCAAAATTTTCATGTATATAAGGAGATAGTAATATACCCGTAGAACAGGCCAGCATATATACAGTAACAGCCCATTGTATATAAGCATAAGAGGCATTAATGTCATTCGAAATTGAGGATAAAATAACATTAACAACGCTGCTATCCAGTAATGGCAATATACTAGATAGCGTCATAGCAAACACTAACTTTCTTTCTGCGACCGTCAGCTCAACTGAATGTGCCATGTCAAACTCTCTCTAGAGATTAATAAATTTGAAAATAACCAATAAATTTGTATAAAAAACTATTATTTTGCATATCTACAACTTATCTATTTATTGCTAACTTGTTATCTTCAATACAATTAAGAGGCTTCAGGATAGACAGTAGAATAGAGTTTTACTAACCAATTTAAGCCACAAAATATCCCATCGGGGCCATATAAATGAATACTCCGCTCATTTCTCCACAGATCGCTTCTTCTGATAGCGAACCAATGATCATATCGACAGTCAGCCACTCTTCACAAAGAGTGACACAACGCCATGGTCATGCGAGAGGACAATTACTCGGCACATTACAAGGTTTAATTTCAATTGAAGCAGAAAATTGTCAATGGGTAGTGCCCGCAACTCATGGTGTCTGGATACCTCCGAATGTACAGCATAGTCTTCTTGGATCACATGGACCATTCGAAGGATGGAGCATCTATATACAAAAAAACGCATGTACTAAACTACCTGTCAAACCATGCGTTTTAGAATTATCTGACTTACTGCGTGAAGCAATTACACGAACCATGTCATGGCATAATTTAGAACTGGAACCGGAACAGAAGCGATTAATTGCCGTAATCCTTGACGAGATTAGAACAATGCCTCAAGTTGAGCTAGCACTTCCAATGCCAAAAGATATGCGTCTGTTAAAAATCGCTTTAGCTTTGTGTGATAATCCTAGTGATGACAGAAAAATTAACGACTGGGGCATTTGGGCTGGCATTTCCCGACGCTCATTAACACGTCGGTTTACAAATGAAACCGGATTTAATTTCACAGAATGGCGTCAGAAACTGCGCATGTTAAAAGCATTGGAATTGCTTGCTGCCGGAAAACCAGTCACAGAAATATCTTTATATTTAGGTTATGACAATATTAGCGGGTTTATTTCTATTTTCCGACGAAATTTCGGGGTAACGCCGGGAAACTACCAAAAAGCCATGAGAAACCGTCTTTCATATCGAGACTTCACTCACACCACTATCTAAAATAATAATCATATTAATAGTAAATTAACCAAATAAATCTCTACAGAAAGTATATTTGCTTTTTACTTATTGCAATGCATAATTATCGTCACTCTTAAGCACAACAACTTCTCATTCGTAAATTTAAAGTATAAACTTGCTGGCACGTGAACGCCAATGTCGTATCCTGCGGCAATTTAATACTGATGCGGCGGCAGTATTACCTATTTGCGCTGATCATACTCTACTGACTATTCTTATTCGTAATCTGCCTGATAATGCCATTCTCTATAGTCCTGAATACAGTATTATTAATTTAACCTTAGACACAAACTCTATCAGCATTACTAATCCCTGTAATGATATTGCCTCGGAAAACTTGAAACGTATGAGTGAAAACTTTTTCCGGCCGGCAGGGCAAGAAAGCAGTGGCAGTGGTTTGTGGCTGTTTATTGTTGATGGTACATAGATTATAATTATGCTTAAATGGTTTTAAACATAACAAAAGTATCAAGGTTAAATTTCAAACGACTATAAAATATAAGAAATTTATAATATGACCAATTATATAAATTTAATTTATGTAAAAATATTTAACAATTAAAATGAACGTGTAATTTGGACATGCGTGAAAACCTTATACATTGATCAACTATCGATACACAAAATATTTCTTAAAAAGAATATATTATTTATATTGATAATATAAAATATAATTTTTAAAATTACCAAAAGATATAAATGTACCTACTTTATTTAATATAGTAAATTATTTATTGAACTCCAATATAATTGTTTATTTCAGAATTTTGATAAAAATAATTTGCAAGAATCTACTTTTAACTTTTTCATTTAGTAAATTGTAATATGAATATTGTTCTTAATTTAGTCAAAATAGTAATATATTTACATATATAAGCTATTGAGATATTATACGTAATTTACAGAATATAATACAGCAATATTGTTGGTACATATACATGTTTAAGCGGATACTATCATTTAAAGTTATTAAATTATTGGGGATTACTCTTTATATTAAGACAATTAAATCAGCAGAGGAATATGGTTAAAAATTTCCCTTTTTAAAAATAATATATTTATTTTTGAATATAAATATTCACTCGAAAATATATCAAAAAATATTTGTATAAGTTTTGACTTAATATCAGCGAATGATGGTTGGGATAATATGTTACCTGCTAAATATACACTTTCAATTGGTATAATTACTTATAATAATCCTATTGAGGAAATTGAACGAAATCTGGAGGCAATTTATAGCCAGCAATATTCTCAAAATAAAATTCACATAATAATAAGAAATCAGGGAAATTACCACACTTTGGAAGAAATACTTCTTCTTATCCAACAAAAGCAGTGGACTAACATTGATGTTTATCATGGAGAAAATATAGGATTTGGTGCTGGCCATAATGATATTTTTTCAAGGGTATCTTCAGATTCTAAAGCTTATATTTGCTTGAATCCTGATGGATTTTTACATCCGGCAGCTTTGACTGAATTAGTTAACATAGCTGAATATAATAACTGGCATGGTATATTTGAAGCAATTCATGAACCAATAATGCATCCTAAAAGTTTTAATCATAATACAGGAGAAACAGATTGGTGCTCTGGTGCCTGTATGCTTATTCCAGTTGATATTTACCAAAAAATTAACGGTTTTGATAAAGATTTTTTTCTATACTGTGAAGATGTTGATTTTTCTTGGCGAGTTAAAGCAGCGGGATATAAATGCTTTACATGTACAAAAGCCTTATTTTTTCATTATGCTATGGATAGAAAAGATAGGGAATTAGAAATATGGAAATCTGCGACATTGATAGCACATAAATGGCGCTCAGTCAAATTTAAAAATTTCGCCTTAAATCAATGGAAAAAACGTTTAGATTTATCAGATATAGATTTAAATGAACAATTAATTAATGTTCAACAACACACTGTAGATGAAGTCATGAAAGCAAATCCGGATTTTAAAAACGGTTTAAACTTCTCTAAACCGATGTGGAGATAATAATGAAAAAAAACGATTTAATTTCAATTATTATACGTACTATGCCAGGACGAGAAAAATTCTTGGATAAATGCCTGTTTATTTTGTCAGGTCAGATACACAAAAATATTGAACCAATTATTGTAGTACAAAAATTACAAAATGATGATTCTTTAGAAAAAATTGAGTCTATAGTTTCTATATGGAAAAATTATTTTAAGTGTTTTAAACTACTTAGTCATACAGCTAATCATGATGCTCGCTCTCACAGCCTAAATTTAGGAATGCAAGCAGCTACAGGACGTTATTTAGCTTTCCTTGACGATGATGATAAAGTTTATCCTGATCATTATTCCAATATGATTAGCAAGTTGCAAACGAGTACTAATGCATGGGCCTACTCCGATATTATTTTGGCAACATATAATATAAACAATCAATTGATATCCAGATTAACGCCGTTTAAAAAAGATAGATATTCATTTATTACACATCTCCAAGGTAATTTTATTCCCATTCATAGCTTTGTCATAGATAGAAATAGAGCGCAAGATATAGGCTGGGTAGACGAATCCATGGATAAAAATGAAGATTATGAGTTTTTATTACGTCTTGCATATCACTATGAACCTCTTTATGTCGAAAAATATAGTGCTGAATATAGTGTACGTTCTGATGGAACCAATACTATAATAAGTACAGGTTCATCTGTGACAGAATTATATGAAAAAAAACAAAAGTGGAATGAAGCTGAATTAAAATTAAATCAAAAAAAGATTCAGAACTTTGGATGGTGGATAAAAGAAGTTGAGTCATTATCTTCACAACACCTACATTCAGGTGTACGAATTAATTATAAGGGTGCAAAGAATAATTTAAAAAATATATATAAATCAATTTCTTGGAAATCAATTAGAATTTTTAAAAAAATAAATTGGAAACTACGCGGACGTAAGAAAAAAAGGGATATTGTACCTAAAGATGATTTACAAGCAGTAGAAATATTACTCAAAATATACTCATCTAAAAGTTGGTTGATTATTTCCCCTTTATATGCAATTGAAAGCTATCTAAGAAAATTTTAAATAATATGGTATTTATTTGAATTTTTGAAAATTAATTAAATACGATGATTTATTTAAAGAAAAGTGTTTTAAAATTATTTAGGTTATAAAAGTTTAATTAATTATAATGGTGATAAAAAAGATTTGAATAAGATAATATAAAACCTCTATAGGAAACATATATTAAGTTATATTATCTATCTATTTTTATCACCACCAACTACTTTATTGCTTTGAAATGTCTAAATGATCAATAGTAGCTGATACTATAAAATAAGGCAAAAATAATCAAATAAGTAAAAATAATATTTATAAATAAAATTCATTCATTCATTATAATTTTAATATATCAAGCATTTTTTATGGTATCGCCATTTAATATCATATATTACTTTTCCAATATATAAAATAAAGAACAATAAACTGAACAACTAAAATTTTACTTATAGCTTCAGATGATAAATTTTATAAAAAATATAAATTATACTATAAAGGGCTATTAAAACTATTTATTTAAAATAATATATTTACCATTAATATGCTATAAACGTTTTCAATATTTTCTCAAATTGATTTGAGTATAGTATTTTTGTTAGTTGATTTATGCATATACAAATCAACTATCCCCAAGAAAATAAAAAGTATTTTGAAATTAAATATATATTTCAACTATTAAGTAAAGTATATTAACCAGATAACATGCAATACAACACATACATTTTATTTAATTCAATAATATATAAGAATTAAGCTGCATCAGAACCGTCATTCTGATACAGCTTGCAGAGTTTAAATCTGTCAACTTTGTAGCCTGATTGGCCTAATCAGGCTACATTTGTACTTACCTTTTCAGATAAGATTCATTTATTGTTCATGAATTACCCGGTAAGTTGGCTGATTTTCATCGATTTCGATTTTTTTCAGCTTGTCACAACTAGGCGTACCAGCGAAGTCTTTAAATGGTGACTCCTGCTCATTTTTACAATTTTGTTTCAGGCGAATTTTATCAAATTGAGAAGGTTTATATGCAAAAACATTGCTAAATAAAAAAGATAACAGTAATATTAAAAGAATGCATGTTAAATCAGTTTTCATTTTATGAATTCCTTCTCAAAGAGAATAAAATTTAACCTATACAACTTTTATTTACTATTTAAATAATCCCAAATATAAGACAAACTTTCTCTAACTTGAAAGTTATTAGTATCACTTCCTTGATAAATGGCACGATAATTACCATAATCAATTACTTTATTAACCATATCTCTGTTAATAAGTGCTTTACACCCATTAGCTGCAGTAACAGTAAAATAAACCATATTTTCACCTTTGTAAATAAATATATAATAATTGATATGTTGTTTAAACAACAAAAATATTATATCATAAAATATTTATTTATACATAGATTTAACTAAATTTAACTATTGATCAATTTTTTATGAATATATCATTAATTGATTTTTATTTTTATAAAATTTATTCAAATAAATTTTATCATTTAATTTGTCTTTTTAAAAACAAAGCAAAGTAATATCGAAGTTGACAATATAATAATTCTGATAAAGAGATATTTCTTGTAATAATTAAAACTGTTAGAATTACTTTTCATACTTGTGAAAATGATATATGTTTATACAAATTGTAGTATCATATACACACTAACACATATTAATGCGCCTATCGTCTAGAGGCCGAGGACACTACCCTTTCACGGTAGCAACCGGGGTTCGAATCCCTGTAGGCGTGCCATTCGTTCTTACTATGAACCGCTTTTGCATTCACAATCCGTTCAGGTATATAGTTTATAACTTTTTCATCATCAAATACTTCAATACTCTCTATAAATGATTGTAATAAAATCCTTATTTTTCGTATATTCTTTATATTTGTTATGATATCCCGCAAAGCTTTAACAGCTGAATCAATTTCAATACCAGATGCCTCCACAAAGACAGGCTCAGCAGATATTTTTCCTGTTCAATTAATAGAGCTCTTTCTCTTTCATCTTAATTTGATATTTGTTTCATAATTGAACTTACTTCATCTAAACTGTTCTCAATTGTATTTATTAACGTATCACGTTTACGCTTTACATCGTTCAGTTTATTCTTAATAAATTCAATTTGTTCTTTTTGTTTAGAATTTTTAAGCATAGATATTAGGCATTCTTTTATTTTATTTAATTATATTTTAAATAAATAAAGTATTCTTAACGTGAATACTTAAATTTATACTATAGTTAATTAAATTGTATTTATTTAATAAATTGATTAATCTTTAGCTATATAACTTACTGTTTGGTTCACGAAATATTAAGATATTAATTGATTAGAAATATATTGTTTTCCATTATTAACACATTTTAATAATACCGGATATGGATTTATTAAGGTATCGATTATGAATAAACAAACACCAAAGGCTAAACCATTAGGTCGTTGTCCGTTTTGTTATAAAAAAATCCGAGCAACAATTTTAGTCAAAAATAAATTTAGAAGAGATATGTGTAAATGTCCAAATTGTGGAAAAATCATTTATGTTTGCAGAAACTTTGTATGTAAAAATTATGCAGCGGGAGGGAAATATTATGATTTTGAGCTTTGTCCTAGGTGTGCAGCGTTTATTTTAATAATCCTTGAGGCAACCGGCTAGTTAAGTTGTCCCCGCATTTCTGATCAAGTACGCTGGTCGGTATCAGTTTCAAAGATCTGCATCTGGTAAGGCAAACGCTGCAATGTTGTTATATGTAAATTACCGGCATAAATCAGTTTAATCTTCACAATACCTAGCTGATTTTTTCTTTAGTATATAAAACCTACTAACTCACGGTACTTGTAGCTTCTTCGCTCACCTGCTCACCCCCTGTCAACGTGGCACCAGGTGCGGAATGCATCCGCTGTGCATTAACAATAGAAAATAAAAATTTCCCAGTTTCCAGATTGATAATGTGAATATCAAAATTTACTATAATAAAAAGAGATATTATTACAAAAAATATAATGAATTTAGAAATCAGAGTTAGTTGATATATTAATCTGCAATAACAGTTTATTGTGCAATGTGTTCAATTATTACTGTATTCATTTTTATAATAATATTTGTTACATGAAAAATTATTCTCTATGAGGATATATAAAAAAATACTAATAAAATATTTATATAATAGTAATTTATATGATTTCTATTAACATTAGATATTTTCGAGACAGCTAGTATTGAAGCTATTTTTTTATTTTTCTTAAGTATAATGGCATATAAATATACTGTAGAACTATTTTATTTAAGTCTGTATAACTCAGAAGATATACAAAAAAACAGCGCTTTTTATGCGCTGTTTTAATTAATTAACTGTTATTTTTTTATTATTTGCCGTACCAGAATTGCCATAAATGAGATAAAGAGAAGTAAACCTAATAGTTCTCCAATTTTATCCCAACCCTGCAAATTCAAAGCCAGCGGAGATTCGCCGCCACCCAGAGCAATAGATGCAACAATTACCATAGCCATTACTACACCTACGATACTTTCACCGACTATTAATCCAGCAGCCAGTAATGTACCACGACGATCTGTGGCTTTAACCTCTTTCTCCTGAATAGCTGGATCAGTATGGCGCTTTTTGATATAACGCAAACATAAATAGGATAATACTGTTCCGATAAAGATTGGCATATTGACGGAAGCCGGCAGATAAATACCCATACCCACTGCCAGCGGAGGTACACTCCAGCCCGGACGAAGATATTTAACCACCACATCAAGCACAATCAGGAATACACCCAAAAATACGCCTGCTCTGATGTATGCCCATTCCAGATTGTGAGAAAAAATCCCTTTGGCAATAGTGGTCATCAGAGTTGCCTGCGGTGCTGACAGTGCCTGAGCAGCATCCATTCCGGCACGTGGTAAGGCTCCGGTAAAACCATAAGCGTTATACAACAGTTCAAGTACTGGTGAGATTACTATCGCACCAACAATGCTGCCAATAATTAGTGCTACTTGCTGGCGCCACGGAGTAGCCTGAACCAGATGGCCGGTTTTCAAATCCTGCAGATTATCATTAGAAATAGTGGAAATGGCCATAACCACAGAAGCAGTAAATAATGCTAAAGCTGTCATAAACTGATTACCGCCAGCTTGTGCGAAAATACCGCTAGACTGACCAATCACCATGAATACCAGCGATATAATGATGATTGAAACAATACCGATACTAGATATCGGGCTGGAAGAAGAACCAATCAGACCAGCCATATAGCCACTGGCTGCAGCCACAAGAAAACCTATAATGAAGGCCATGATGGTGGCACACGCAACCAAAGCACAGGCCAGTCCGAAAGATATCGGCGCAGTGGCAATAAAGCTGTAGAAGGTAGCAACCAGAATGATCAGAGTAGCCACTACAATCAGCATCATGGTTTTAGGCGATAAATCCTGATTTACCCGCTCCTGTGTCTTGCTGGTTTGTGAATCCGATCCAAAGGCCTGAAAAGAAAGTTTCATGCCTTCAAGCATAGGTTTGAAAAGGGTAATTAATGTCCAGATTGCAGCAACAGCGATGGCTCCGGCGCCAATATAGCGGACTTTGGTTACCCAAAGTTTAATTGCAAAATCCATCATTGAAACATTTTCAGGCATTGCAGTGGTGCTGGTGAAATACGGTACGGCTATTCCCCATGAAAAAAACATGCCTAGCAGTACAGCAATACCACCGGTAATACCTACCAGCCAACCGGCACCCAGCAAAGCCAGTGAAAAGCCCATGGGCACCTGAAATACGGCTCCGCCTACTTTAAACCAGTAACTGGCACTTTCACTTATTACGCGTAAGCCGCCGGCCAGAAAGCTGAAAATACCGGATAAAATACCACCGGTAACAATCTGCTTAACTCCGCTTTGCGGTGAATCTTCATCATTTTCCTGTGGTTGATTGTGGTCACCAGCCTTGAGTATTTCAGCGGCGGCTAAACCTTCCGGATAAGGTAAATCACTATTAACAACCAGTACATGGCGTAAAGGAATAGTGAAAATAACACCAAGAATACCGCCGGCAACGCATATCAAGGTTGTCTGCCAGAATGGAAAACCCTGCCAGTAACCAATCATTAACAAACCGGGCAGAACAAAGATAATTGAAGACAAGGTACCGGCCGCCGATGCCTGTGTTTGTACCATATTGTTTTCAAGAATATTTGAACCATGAAAGCATTTGAGTACAGCCATAGAGATTACGGCAGCGGGTATGGATGAAGCGAATGTCAGGCCAACTTTCAGCCCCAGATATACATTAGATGCAGTAAATATTACTGTAATTAATGCACCTAAGATCATACCGCGAACAGTAAGTTCGCGATACTGATCGACCGCCGATGAGGTGGTTGAGGGGTGTTGCATGTAATAACTCCATAAAAATGCGACTTGGAATAATAGCAATAATACTAAAATTTCTGGATATTTATTTATCCTTTCACAACCGCAATTTTGGACAAAAAGTTGCATTGTACAAACTCATTTGTAATTTTTCTTTATGTTTAAAGAATTTAATGTAAATTAAGTTTTTTATTTTTATTTTTAGTTTAAATAAGATTAATTTTACTCAATTTCCGGATTCTGATTTCAGCACTTATTTTCTTTTTAACTGTTGGTTGTCAAGCCTATTGTGGATGTCTATACTGAATTTTTTTTCTGGCTGTATATTTGTTATGCTTCCTGTTCTGGTTTTACAACATACGGATTTACATCTGTGTGACTTATCCCATTTAAACGCAATTATGCCGTTAAATCCGGAATATACATTTGATAATTCTGTGCTGCGACTGCCGGTTAGTGTTGATTTCGAATTATCTGAATCAGCACAGACTCAGCTGATTGAGCAAAAAATTGATTTTGCCATTTTGCCTGACCAGAATTTTGCAGACTTAGGATTAATTGTTAGTGATATGGATTCCACTTTGATTACCATAGAATGTGTGGATGAAATTGCTGCCGGAATGGGATTACAGGCACAGGTTGCGGCCATCACCGAACGCTCAATGCGCGGTGAAATTGATTTTGAGCAATCGTTACGGGCGCGTGTAGCTTTATTAAAGGGTTTACCGGTTGAAGAATTAAAACAGGTTTATGAACATGTACTGAAACTTTCTCCGGGTGCAGAATGGCTGTTGCAGCAGTGTCAGAAATATGCAGTTAAATTCATGCTGATTTCCGGTGGATTTACTTATTTTACTCAACGGCTGCAGCAACAATACGGACTTGATTATACTTTTGCTAATCAGCTGGTGATACAAGATAATGTTCTGAACGGAGAGCTGGCAGGCAGAATTATTGATGCTCAGGCTAAAGCTGATTTACTGGTTCAATTCAGAGAAAAACTTGGACTAAACCCAATGCAGGTACTGGCAATGGGTGACGGTGCTAATGATATTCCGATGCTACAGGCTGCCGGTTTTGGAGTTGCCTACCACGCCAAACCGAAAACACAGGCTGCAACGTCTATTAATGTACGCTTTGGCGGTCTGGATGCCGTGCGTAAGTGGTTTCGCTGATTGATAACCGCAGACAACCGGCAGAACAGTGATAAAACCAGATACAAATTGAATTATAATTTAATAATAATCATTTAGTTAGTTTGCAGTTGCTTTCGGGAACACATTTATGTATCCAATAACTGAACCATATCAGTCTGGATTATTGCAGGTTTCTGCAATTCATCAGATTTACTGGGAAGAAAGCGGCAATCCGGCCGGTAAACCAGTTATTTTTTTACATGGCGGGCCGGGAGCCGGAGCCTCGCCTGCATGCCGCGGCTTCTTCAATCCGGAAAAATACCGTATTATTATTATTGACCAGCGTGGATGCGGTCGTTCCCTGCCCTATGCCTGTATTGACGACAATACTACATGGGATCTGGTTGAAGATTTAGAAAAAGTTCGCAGGATGCTGCACATTGAACGCTGGCAGGTATTTGGTGGTTCATGGGGGAGCTCACTAGCACTTGCTTATGCTAAAACTTATCCGCAAAGAGTCAGTGAGCTGATACTGCGCGGTATTTTCTTGTGCCGGCCACATGAAATTGCATGGGTTTATCAGCAAGGCGCAAATCATATTTTTCCGGAAGCATGGGAGAATTATCTCGCACCGATTGCTGAAGATAAACGGCATAATTTAGTAGATGCCTATCATGAGTTGTTATGCCATCCTTATACGGATGAAACAACTCAGCTCAATGCAGCTAAAGCATGGGCCCAATGGGAAAGTAGTATTGTACATTTAGAACATAATCAGGCTGGTATAGACGAATATAATGATCCGCAGCGTGCCTTGGCAATTGCAAGGATTGAAAATCATTATTTTGTCCATCGCTGCTGGCTGGCAAGCGAATTTGCTTTACTGGAAAATATTCAGATACTGGCTGATATTCCGATTGTCATTATTCAGGGGCGCTATGATATGTGCACACCGATTGAAAGCGCATGGGAATTGCAGCAGGCTTTACCGCATGCCAGACTGGTAGTCACTATAGCCGGTCATTCTGGCTTTGAACCGGCAAATCAGGCTGCTCTGGTGGCTGCTACCGATGCTTTTGCCAGTTTATAACATTTACTTCGGACATTTCTTGCAGGTCTGAATATATTCAGACCTGTTTTATTATCAGAAATATTATTTTTTAATCAGCATAAATATTTCGAATATTAATTTCTTCCCATACAAAGTATCAATATCTTTTAAAGTTAAGCTATTAGCTCAGCTTCATTAACAACTTCAGTACTTTTACGGCTTGCATTATTTTTCATTTTACTATCCGTGAGCTTGATTCTGGCCTGTTCTCAGAAAAACCGATAATCCCGAATTTCTTAATCATTCTGTGCTTATCGTATACAAACGCTCTGATTGGATGAATGTTATTAATAATCTGGAAATATCATCCGCAAAAATTAAAACAATTCGTTCGTTTCCGCTGCCAGGCAGCTGTAAACAGTCTGTATTTCCAGTGTTTTAACCAGTATTAATTTTAGAATCTTATGTATTTGTGATGGAATTAATTCTGACATAATTACTTGATTTATCCATGAATAAAGTTGACTAAAATTGTCGGGTATTAGATAATTCATACATTGTCAATCTGTTTCGGGTTTTGTCATGCGTTTAACCACCAAAGGGCGTTTTGCCGTCATTGCCATGCTGGATTTAGCTATGCATGCGCAATCTGGTGCAGTAAACCTGACTGCAATAAGTGAACGCCAGCGCATTTCCCTGTCTTATCTTGAGCAGCTGTTCGGAAAATTACGCCGTGCCGGGCTGGTAGAAAGTATTCGCGGGCCGGGAGGCGGCTATGTACTGAGTCATGATGCTGCTCAGATTAATATTGCAGATATTATCTCTGCAGCGGAAGACACTCTGGATGCTACCGTTTGCGGCGGTCATGCTGATTGTCAGGACGGTTCACCCTGTCTGACTCATGACTTATGGGCAAATCTGAATAAAACCATAGACAGCTATTTGCGCGGCATTACTTTGCAATGCATTCTGAATCAGCGAACTTACCATAACAACAGTAATGAAAAAAAAAGCAACCCGGAGCAGCCTGTTACCTTAATTAATCTGCATTAATACTCCGGCGCAGCCATAGATATTTAAAGAGAACACGACAATGACCGTAAAACTTCCTATCTACCTTGATTATTCAGCTACAACACCGGTTGATCCGCGTGTGGCTGAAAAAATGATTCCTTACTTGACGGAATTTTTTGGTAATCCGGCATCCAATAGCCATAGCTTTGGCTGGCAGGCAGAAGAAGCCGTAGAAAATGCACGCAATGAAATTGCTGCATTGATTGGTGCGGATTCTAAAGAAATTATCTTCACTTCAGGAGCCACTGAATCTGACAATCTGGCATTGAAAGGTGCGGCACAGTTTTATGCTAGTAAAGGTAAGCATCTGATTACGGTCAAAACTGAACATAAAGCTATTCTGGATACCATGCGAGAGCTGGAAAGAGAAGGCTTCGAAGTTACCTATCTAGGTGTACAGGAAAATGGTTTGATTGATATGGCAGAGCTGGAAGCTGCTATCCGTCCTGATACAACCTTAGTCAGTGTGATGTGGGTAAATAATGAAATCGGTGTGATTCAGGATATTGCAGCTATTGGCGCACTTTGTGCTGAAAAAGGAGTTATTTTTCACGTCGATGCCGCTCAGGCTACCGGTAAAGTTCATATTGACGTAAAAGCCAATCAGATTGGTTTGCTGAGTATGTCTGCACACAAAACCTACGGCCCTAAAGGAATTGGTGCTTTGTATGTACGCCGCAAACCCCGTGTCCGCCTGAATGCACAGATGCATGGCGGCGGGCATGAGCGTGGTTTCCGTTCCGGCACACTGGCTACTCATCAGATTGTCGGCATGGGTGAGGCATTCCGTCTGGCGCGTCTGGAAATGGATAAAGACAATGCTCATGCTAAAGCACTGCGTGACCGTTTTCTCAATGCAATTAAAGGTGTTGAAGAAGTATATATCAATGGTGATTTACAACATCGCGTGTATCAGAATCTGAATATCAGCTTCAATTTTGTTGAGGGTGAGAGTCTGATTATGGCTGTTAAAGATATTGCTGTTTCCAGCGGATCTGCCTGTACTTCCGCAAGTCTGGAGCCAAGCTATGTACTGCGCGCACTGGGTCGCAATGATGAGCTGGCGCACAGCTCTCTGCGTATTACATTCGGACGTTTTACTACCGAAGCCGAGATTGATTATGCTGCTGAACTGATTAAATCCAAAATCGGTAAATTACGCGAATTGTCTCCATTGTGGGAAATGCATCAGGAAGGCATTGATTTGAGTAGTGTCGAATGGGCAGCACATTAATCAGCTCAGACTGAAACGATATATTCTGCCCTGCTATATCGCAGGGCTGCACACCAAAAACAGGTTATTTGCTGCGAATATAAAAGTAATTGTAGTTATTCTGGCATTAGAAGAATTGTAAAAGGAACTTATTATGGCCTACAGTGACAAAGTCATTGATCATTATGAAAATCCGCGCAATGTCGGCTCTTTTGAAAAGGGTGACCAGAGCGTGGGTACCGGTATGGTAGGCGCACCAGCCTGCGGCGATGTAATGAAATTACAAATCAAAGTAAGTGATAACGGTATTATTGAAGATGCCAAATTCAAAACTTATGGCTGCGGTTCTGCTATTGCTTCTTCAAGTCTGATTACAGAATGGGTTAAAGGTAAGAGTCTGGATGAGGCTTTGGCTATTAAAAACAGTGCCATTGCTGAAGAACTAGCATTACCGCCAGTAAAAATACATTGTTCTATTCTGGCAGAAGATGCTATTAAGGCTGCTGTAGCTGATTATCGAAAAAAACATAACGAGTAATATGATGATTTTTGGCAGTACCGCAAATAACAACGAACCCACTACTGAAAATAATGACAATCAATCGGTTAATGCAGTACGCCTAAACGATATCAGAATGTGTACCAGTCAATTTTGCCTGGAATGCGGTGAATCAATATCATCTGAACATCAGCTTGAGTTTTCTGGTACACGTTTTTGTATTAACTGTGAAGAAAATATTGCCATTAAGCGCTCATTTCTTTCATCTTACAAACGTCGTTTTAATCATAATTGTAAAAAACCTGAAGGTACTGCATAGTAAATTCAGGACAAATTTCCAACAGGTGAGAATATGATTTCTCTGACTGAAAAAGCCGCTAAGCATATTAGCAATTATCTGACCAAACGTGGTAAAGGCGAAGGTATTCGTCTCGGGGTTAAAAACAGTGGCTGTTCGGGTATGGCGTATACTCTTGAATTTGTTGATAACATCCAGCCGGAAGATCTATTGTTTGAACAACATGGTGTCAAAGTATTTGTTGATCCTAAAAGCCATGTTTATCTGGATGGTACTGAACTGGATTTTGTTAAAGAAGGATTACAGGAAGGTTTTAAATTTGCCAACCCCAATGCCAAAGATGAATGCGGTTGTGGTGAAAGCTTTCATGTTTAAATAAATAACCCTGTTGCCGGAATGTCGCAAAATTCTGCTGGCTGATAAGCAAAATACAGCATTACAGCCAAATTTTGCGAAAAGCCTGTTTTTCATGTCCGGTATCTTTAGCTTTGACCCAATTTTCACCATAAAGGTGAGCCACATGAACCAATACTTTGCGCTTTTTCAATTACCTGAACAGTTCAATATTGATGATAAGCAACTGGAGCAGAATTATCGCTTGCTGGCAGCACAGTGCCATCCGGATAAATTTGCTGCCAGAAGTGCTTTTGAACAAAAGCAGGCCATGATGATGGCTGCTACCGTTAACGAAGCTTATCGTATTCTGAGCAATCCGCTTGACCGGGCTGCATATTTATTGAAACAACAGGGAGTAGATGCGGATGCACCAGAGCATACGCACTTTCCGGCTGAGTTTTTAATGCAGCAGATGCAATGGCGTGAAACACTCGAAGACGCCCGTGCAGAAGCTGATTGGACAACACTTAAAGAACTTGCAGCAACTATTGAGCTCGAACAAACCGGCTTATACCAGCAACTGGATGCGGCCTTTATTCAGAATCAGCCGGAAAAAGCAGCAGAATTGGTACGCCAGGGGCGTTTTTTACACAAATTACAAAGTGAAATTCAAGCTGCGCTTCCCTGACATCATCAGAATCAATGTATCAGAGATATGCTTTGATAAAAAATCGAAGTATTAAGTAATATTTAAGAAATCAGGACTAAATTCAGATTATGGCTTTATTGCAAATTGCCGAACCCGGCCTTTCCGCTGTACCGCATGAACATCGTCGTGCTGTAGGCATTGATTTAGGCACAACTAATAGCTTAGTTGCAACCGTACGCAGTGGTTATGCCGAATGTCTCGCAGACGAACAGGGAAGGATTACCCTGCCCTCTGTTGTCCGCTACCAGCAGGATAGCGTACCGGAAGTAGGCACAGATGCATTAAAAGCACAGCGTATCGATCCGGCCAACACCATCAGTTCAGCTAAACGTCTGATTGGCCGTACTCTTGAAGATATCAATAATCAGTCTGAAACCCGTTATCTGCCCTATCATTTTACTAATGATGAACACATTATCAGCATTCACACTCGTGCAGGAAATAAAACCCCGATAGATGTCTCTGCAGATATTCTCCGTGTTTTGAAAACCCGTGCAGAAAACACACTCGGTGGTGAACTTGCCGGCGCAGTGATTACCGTACCGGCCTATTTTGATGATGCACAGCGCCAGGCAACCAAAGATGCCGCCCGTCTGGCCGGTCTGCATGTTTTACGCTTACTGAATGAACCCACCGCGGCTGCAATTGCTTATGGTCTGGACAATGCCGCTGAAGGAACATTTATCGTTTATGATCTTGGCGGCGGAACATTTGATGTTTCAGTTTTAACCTTAAGCCGCGGTCTGTTTGAAGTAAAAGCAACAAACGGTAACAGTGCTCTGGGTGGTGACGATTTCGACCAGCGTTTGTTTTGCTGGTTGCTGGAACAGAATAAATTATCACAGTTAAATGCTCAGGATAGCGCATTATTACAATCACTTTCACGTGCAGCCAAAGAAGCTCTGACTAGTGAAACATCAACCACCATTGCCGCCACTCTTTCTAACGGACAAAAAATTCTCACTGATATCAGCCGTGACACTTTTCATCAGCTAACTCAGCCTCTGGTAGCCAAAACACTGGAGCCGGTTAAACAGGCAATGCGCGATGCCGGCATCAGTAAAAGTGAGATAAAAGGGGTAATTATGGTAGGCGGAGCTACGCGCATGTTGCATGTACAGCAGGCTGTAGCCACTTTCTTTGGTCAGACTCCGCTGAATAATCTTAATCCGGATGAAGTCGTAGCATTGGGAGCTGCAATGCAGGCCAATGTACTGGCAGGCAATAAAAATGATGATGAATGGCTGTTACTGGATGTAACCCCGTTATCACTCGGGCTGGAAACTTATGGCGGACTGGTTGAAAAGGTTATCCCGCGCAACAGTACCTTACCTACAGCACGCGCTCAGGATTTTACAACCTTTAAAGACGGGCAAACAGCCATGATGATCCATGTTGTACAGGGTGAGCGTGAATTAGTCGCAGACTGCCGCAGTCTGGCACAATTCACACTCCGCGGTATCCCGCCGATGGCCGCCGGAGCAGCACGCATACGGGTAACATTTCAGGTTGATGCCGATGGTCTGCTTTCTGTTTCTGCTCGCGAACAAACTACAGGAGTACAGGCTCATATTGAAGTAAAACCTTCGTACGGACTTGACGATACCGTTATTACCCAAATGCTGAAAGACAGTTTTACTCATGCACAAACCGATGCCAGACAACGTGCCCGTACAGAAGCCACAGTAGAAGCAGAAAGCATTATTGTAGCGGTCACCAATGCACTGTCTATGGACGCAGACTTACTTAGCAATGATGAACAACAGGCTATTCAAACTGCATTGGAACACACCCGACAACAAATCCGGCAAGGAGATGCTCAGGATATTCGTGATGCTATTCATGCATTGAATCACGCAACTGATGAATTTGCTGCCAAACGCATGAACCGCAATATCCAACGTGCTTTACAAGGTAAAAACGTCAGAGAAATCTGATATTTCAAATGCAGACAAATTGAACTGTCTGCCGATACAATGGAGATAACATCATGTTAAAGCTATATTACATACCAAATACCTGTGCATTTATACCGCATGTGGCACTAGAATGGAGCGGACTTGAATATACCGCTGAAGAGGTAGGCCGCGACACAATCAAATCGCCGGAATATCTGGCACTGAACCCTCAGGGGCAAGTACCATTACTGACTGACGGCAACTGGGCACTGCGTCAGAATGTGGCAATCATTGATTACATCAATGATCTTGCACCGGATAAAGGTATCTATGGCGTTACAGCACAAAATGATCCCAAAGCACGCGCTCTTGCCCGCCAATGGCTGGCCTTTGCCAATTCTGATTTACACATGAGCTTTAAACCTTATTTCTATGCAGCACGCATGGTAGATGATGAAAAAGCACAGGAGAATCTGAAGGCCTATGCTAGCGCTACTCTGAAAAATTTATTTTCCTTCGTTGATAATATTCTTGCTCAGCAGGATTATCTAACTGGCGATAATATCACTATTGCAGATGTTTACATTTTTATAGAAGCACATTGGACAAAAAGATGTAACATTGATCTGAGCGCATATCATAATCTGAGTAAATTCTATCAGCGCGTAAGTGCTGATGCCGGTGTATCCACCGTGCTAAAAGTACAAGGTATAATTTAATAACATTTTCGGCGTGAATGGTTTTATTTTAAAACCGGACACGCCTGCTTTATTTAGAAACACGGAATTACCATGCCCAAAATTACTGTACTGCCCCATCCTCAACTCTGTCCTGAAGGTAAAGTTTTAAGTGACATTCCCACAGGAACCAGTATTTGTGATGCATTACTTGAGCATGATATTGAAATTGAACACGCCTGCGAAAAATCCTGCGCCTGTACAACCTGTCACGTTCTTATCCGCAAAGGATATGATAGCCTGCCTGAACCGACTGAACAGGAAGAAGATTTACTTGATCAGGCATGGGGGCTGGAAGCCGATTCACGCCTGAGCTGTCAAGCACGTCTGGCTGATAGTGACGTTACCATCGAAATTCCCAAATATACCATCAATCATGCACGTGAAGAGCATTAACCTTACTTGATAAGAATACTCTCTAAACCGATTGATTTAATAATATTTTTTAATTATCTAATTAAGTGCAGGCTTAAACCATGAAATGGACTGATATACACCGAATCGCCGAAGAACTGGCCGACCGCTACGAAGACATCAACCCTACCAGTATCCGCTTTACCCAACTACGTGATCTGATACTGGCTTTACCAGAATTTGATGACAATCCGGAGCACTGCGGCGAGCGCATACTCGAAGCAGTTCAGCAGGCATGGATTGATGAAATTGCCTGAATTTAGTCATCTAAACTTATCAGAATATCCGTACAAATAATGATGTTACAGATGATGTCCGGCTTATAACTGAAACAAACCGGTTGCCAACTTCTATAGGCAACCGGTTTGTTTAATATATAAATTAAATCACTAAATCTTATCAGCTTTTCTGCGTCTCAAACGCCAGCTGCAAAATTGCCAGCAACGATTAAATACATGCCGGTAAACAAAAACCGCACATAATAAGCAACCACCGGCAGAACCGGCACAAATCAGAAACATAGTAAATAGCTGAAACCTGATTGCCTGATCAGGAGAGGCACCGGCCAGAATCTGCCCGGTAATCATACCCGGCAAGCTTACCAACCCCACTACACTCAATTGATTAATTGTTGGCAACATCCCTGCTACTACCGCTGAACGCGCAGTATCCCGATAAGCCTCCCAGCCTGTAGCGCCCATAGACAGCATCACTTCTACACGAGCCTGCTGCTGACGTAAATCCTGTGTTAAACGGTCCAGACACAATGCTACAGCTGTCAGACAATTACCCAATACCATCCCCAGAAGGGGAATCACATACTGCGGTGAATACCATGGGCGGATATGCAGTACCGCATATAATCCCACAGCAGCACTTAACCACGAAGCCAGCCATACAGATGATAAAGCATCACGGGTCAGACCACGATATACATAACTGCCCCGTGAACGCGCAGAAAAACCGGCAATCACAGTCATAACAACAATTATCAGCAGTACCCAGTACCATTGATTAGAGGCAAATATCCATTTTAATAACAAACCCACAACGGACAGCTGCACAATAGCCCGAACTGCTGAAATCAGAATACGTTTTGTCAATCCAAGCTTCAGCCATAATGAAACACCGGCACTCACCAGAATCAGCAATGAAGCCAGAGCCAGTTCTGCAACACTAATATAATTAGTTCCCTGCATTATTGCCTCCCGCCCGTGGTGATTTTCTGGTGTGAGTAATCCGGCCGGCATCCAGATACCAGATTTCATCACCTACCTGATTAATCTGCTGCTCACTATGTGAAATCCAAATATAGGCAGCCTGAGGATTATCTTCCTGCCATTGACCGACCAGCTTTTGTACGGCCTGTGCCGAATCTTCATCCAGAGAAGCCGTTGGCTCATCCAGCAGCAAAACCGGCGGATTTAATTGCAATATACGCAACAGACACACCAGCTGAGCCTCTCCTCCGGATAAATCCGTTGCATCCCGTTCCAGAAAATTACCATCTTTACCCAGACTCTCTAACACCCGCTGTACATTATCCGGCTGAAATTTTTTATGCTGATAATGATGCAAAGTAAAAGGTAAAAACAGATTATCACGCACTGTACCCGGAACAAGCACCGCCTGCTGCCGTACGTAAGCGATCTGGCTGCGATGCTGTGCAATACAGTGTGCATTCAGACGAACCGGCTGATTATGACAATACAGCGTGCCCGAAGCTGGTAAATCCAGCAGAGAAATCGTACGTAAAAAAACCGATTTTCCTGCCCCGGATGCACCGCTGATTGCCACACGCGCACCAGCCCAGAGCTGAAAATCGATATCCTGTAATAACATCCTGCCATCATCATGGGCACGCTGACACACACCCTCACCGGATAAAATCGGCGTATTCATGATGAGCCACGCAGTTCTTTCGGTAGAACAAACATAATATTTTCCTCCACACCAGCACCTTCGGTAACTGTCGGGTATCCCCAGGAAACAATAGTTTGTACAACATCATTCACCAGTACCTCAGGTGCTGAAGCACCGGCTGTAATACCAACCTGATGCTTACCACTGAACCACTGTGTTTGCAGACAGCCGGCATTGTCAACCATATAGGCATCAACACCCAGTAATGCTGCCACTTCACGCAAACGATTACTGTTCGAACTATTAGGAGATCCCACCACAATCACCACATCACAGGTAGCAGCCAGTTTTTTCACTGCATCCTGACGATTGGTGGTTGCATAACAAATATCCTCTTTATGCGGACTTTTAATGTGAGGAAAACGCTGTTTTAAAGCGGCAATAATACCGCTGGTTTCATCAACCGAAAGC
Source organism: Snodgrassella sp. W8135 (assembly GCF_016101225.1). Classification (NCBI taxonomy): domain Bacteria; kingdom Pseudomonadati; phylum Pseudomonadota; class Betaproteobacteria; order Neisseriales; family Neisseriaceae; genus Snodgrassella; species Snodgrassella sp. W8135. The sequence continues at coordinate 10,678 of NZ_JACFQX010000003.1, read as the reverse complement.
GTTGTCTGGCTCACATGCGCCAGCTTTTCTTCATTGCGGACCTGTAAACTTGCCACATCAGCAACTGTTTCCACCAGCAACATCACACCCGGCGGCAATTGCCCCATCGTTCCTTCAACTTCAGGATGGCCTTTATGACCAATCATAATAATCTGATAACCCTGTTCATCCAGCCGAGATACCTGTCGGTGAACCTTAGTTACCAGAGGACACGTAGCATCAAAAATACGAAAGCCGCGTGCAACTGCTTCCTGCTGTACAGCCTGAGATACACCATGAGCAGAATAAATCAGCGTCGCATCAGGAGGCACATCATCCAGATTTTCGATAAATACCGCACCCTTATTGCGCAAATTATCAACCACAAACTTATTGTGTACTACTTCATGCCGTACATAAATCGGAGCACCATACTCTTCCAGTGCCCGTTCTACAATACTGATAGCACGGTCTACACCGGCACAGAATCCACGCGGATTGGCCAGTAAAATCTTTTTGTCACTCATTAAACATCCCGTTACCTGGCTGAATTCATCACAGACGAATCAATCAGACCGCCTTTTTCTTCTGATGGAAAATACTTTCCAGCACCAGCAACACCGCACCGACACAAATCAGGCTATCAGCAACATTAAATGCCGGATAAAACCAATTATGGTAGTAGAACAATAGAAAATCAACCACATGCCCGTGCACCAGCCGGTCTGTTACATTACCTGCGGCCCCTCCTATAATCATGGCTGCAGCAACTTTACCCAGCTTTGCGAATTCATCACGGATAATTGCACGTAACAGATAAACACAAATCACCAGAGCCAGTCCCATAAAAAAGAATTTTTGCCAACCTCCGGCATCTGCAAGAAAACTGAACGCCGCGCCGGGGTTATATGTCAGTGTAAGATCAAAAAAACCCGGTATTACCGTAATTCTTTCCAGATATTGAATATGGCATAAAACCAGATACTTCGTTAACTGATCAGCTATCAGCCCAGCAATAATAATTGCACCATATAAAAACAATTTTTTACTCAGCATAACCTTCCCTAAAAACCAAACAGGCGTAACCGGCCAAACCAATTACGCCTGAATCATTCAAATCATGCCAAAATAACCGGCAATATTAAAATCATTAACCCGCATCAAGCATATAACCGCTGTTCACCGGCACCATCGATATTAAGTGCACAACGACCGCAGATTGTCGGGTGTTTCGGGTCAGAACCCACATCATTTGTATAATGCCAGCAACGTTCACACTTAGTACCCTGATCAACAGTGACCGTAGCCGACAGCTCATCACCCTGCTCAACAGTAACCTTGGCAACCATCAGCACGAAGCGCAACTCATCTCCAATTGCCGTAACAAAAGGCAGAATATCCGCCGGTACTCGAATAGCCACATCGGCCTGTAATGACGAACCAACATTCTTATCAGCACGCAAAGGCTCAATCGCCGCATTAACAGTATCTCTTACTGCACGGATTGCCTGCCACTTCTGCGCCAGACCGGCTAATTCCGCCTCAGCCATAGACGGGAACACATGTGCAGTATGATACAGCACACTATCCTCATCATTACCTGTTAAAACAGCCCAGGCTTCTTCAGCCGTAAAGCACAGAATCGGACTCAGCAGCAACACCAGATTACGCGTAATATGATAAAGCGCAGTTTGTGCACTCCGACGGCCATGGCTGTCTGCCTGCATTGTATACAGACGGTCTTTCAGAATATCCAGATAGAAAGCACCCATATCTTCCGAACAGAAATGCACAATATCCTGTACCGCAAAATGGAATGCATAACGGGTAAAGTGATCATTGGCTACGCGCTCCTGCAACTGCTGAGCCAATACCAGAGCATAGCGGTCCAGCTCAAGCATATCTGAAATCGCCACTGCATCCGTTTCCGGATTAAAATCACTCAGATTGGCCAGCAAAAAACGCAGCGTATTGCGCAAACGACGGTAGCTTTCAGAAACCCGTTTCAGAATTTCATCAGAAATGGCCAGTTCACCGGAGTAATCCGTAGAAGCAACCCACAGGCGCAGAATATCAGCACCCAGACTGTCATTGACCTTTTGTGGTGCAACCACATTCCCAACAGATTTGGACATCTTCTGTCCATTACCGTCCACCACAAAACCATGCGTCAGCAACTGTTTATAAGGAGCACTGCCAACCGTTGCACAAGCTGTCAGCAATGAAGACTGAAACCAGCCGCGATGCTGATCCGAACCTTCCAGATACAAATCAGCCGGCCATGCCAGTTCAGGGCGCTGACGCAATACTGCATAATGCGTACTGCCCGAATCAAACCAGACATCCAGCGTATCCGGCAGCTTTTCATATTCATCTGCATCAGCCCCTAACAGCTCATGCTTATCCAATGCAAACCAGGCTTCAATTCCGTGCTGCTCAATCCGCTTAGCTACCTCTTCCAGTAACTCAGCCGAACGCGGATGCAACTGACCGGTTTCCTTATGCGCAAAAAACGCCATCGGAGTACCCCAGTAACGCTGGCGGGAAACCACCCAGTCCGGACGCCCTTCAATCATTGCCTCCAGACGCGCACGTCCCCATGCAGGGAAAAATTCAGTAACATCAACAGCATTCATAGCCTTATTGCGCAATGTTTTACCATCGGTACCTTCCTTATCCATACCGATAAACCACTGACCGGTTGCCCGGTAAATCAATGGTGTTTTATGGCGCCAGCAATGTGCATAACTATGGGTAATTTTGCCATTAGAGAGTAACTTACCTTCTTCCGCAACCCAGTCGATTACCACCGGGTTACCTTCCCAGACTGTCATACCGGCTAACCGTGGCACATCACTGATATAGCGCCCTTCAGCATTTACCGGGTTATACAACTTAATTCCATAGCGCAGACAGGCAAAATAATCATCCAGACCATGTGCCGGAGCAGTATGTACCATACCAGTACCAGCCTCGGTAGTAACATGGTCACCCAGTAATACCAGAATATCTCTATCCAGAAACGGATGATTTAAATGCAGATTTTCCAGTTGCCGGCCAGCTGTTTCAGCCAGTACCGCCGTATCATCCGCACTAAAACCAAACCGGGCTAAAGCCGCCTCAGCCAGCTCTTTAGCCAGCACCAGCTTACCTTTAGGCGTATCAATCAACTGATAAACCACTTCAGGCCCAACACAAATTGCCTGACTGGCTGGCAAAGTCCACGGAGTTGTTGTCCAGATAACACCATATACCTCACCCGGCAGCTCATTCAATCCGAAAGCTTTCGCCACAGCAGCATTATCTTTAAACTGATAAGCCACATCAATCGCATAAGAAACCTTATCCTTATACTCTACCTCTGCTTCTGCCAGCGAAGAGCCGCAATCCAGACAGAACTGTACCGGCTTCTCACCACGATACAAATAACCGCCCTGCTGAATTCGTCCCAGCGTACGCACAATATCTGCCTCGGTTTGATAGTCCATAGTCAGATATGGATGTTCCCAGTCACCCAGTACACCCAGACGCATAAAATCTTTTTTCTGCCGGTCAATCTGTTCCCGTGCATATTCCCGGCATAACTCGCGGAATTTTGCAGCCGAAATATTCTTGCCGTGCTTTTTCTCCACCATCAGCTCAATCGGCAAACCGTGACAATCCCAGCCCGGAACATATGGTGCATCAAAACCAGCCAGCGTCTTACTCCGGATAATAATATCCTTCAATACCTTATTTACTGCATGGCCGATATGAATATCACCATTTGCATATGGAGGACCATCATGCAGAATAAACTTAGGTCTTCCCGCTGCCAGTTTACGCAGTTTCTGATAACGCTTCTGTTCATACCAAGATTTCAGCCAGCCGCCTTCACGCTTGGCCAGATTACCGCGCATCGGAAACGGCGTATCCAATAAATTTACTGTTTTACTATAGTCAGTCATGACTTTCTCTTTAAAATATATTTAACTTTTAATATTCAGAATAAATTCAGTTCAATAAATTTTACGGCCACCCGAACATAATCCTGCTATTCAGGCAGCCTGCCATATTCGGGCAGCTTCCATATCAGCAAAAATCTGCGTCTGTAACGCAGCCAGCGACTCAAATTTCAGCTCATCGCGCAGCTTATGCAAAAAATGCACCTGTAAACGCTGCCCGTATAAATCATCTTCACAATCAAAAATATGCACTTCAAGCTTTTGTAAACTGCCCGAAGACACAGTCGGGTTTTTACCAAAACTGGCTACCCCGCGCTTACGCCCGAAAGCTCCGGATACATCGACCACAAATACCCCGTTCAGAGCATAGTGCAAAGCCGGTAAATGCACATTAGCAGTAGGACAACCCAGTTCACGCCCCAGTTTGGCCCCGTGCTTCACACGACCGCTCAGCGTATACTCGTGCCCCAGCAACAACTGTGCATAAGCCAGATTACCCGAAGCCAGTGCCATCCGCACCGCAGTACTGGATGCGCGCACATCTTCAACCACAATTGAAGGTGTGTGCTCAGTAACAAACTCATTCTGCGCCTGCAATAAAGTAAAATCACCGCTGCGCCGTGTACCGAAGCGGAAATCATCACCTACCAGCAAATAGCGCGTGTGCAAATGCCTAACCAGCATCTGACTGATAAAATCCATCGGTTGCATAGCTGCAAACTGCTGATTAAACCGCACAACATAAACCGCATCAACACAGCCGCTTGCAGCAAGCAGATCCAGCTTATCGCGCAGCGGAGTCAGACGAAACGGAAAAGTTTTCCCTGCCTGCTGCGCAAAAAATTCCTGTGGTTGCGGCTCGAACATCATCACCACCGAACTAAGCCCGCGCTGTCCGGCTTCCTGACGCAAACGCATCAAAATATGCCGGTGCCCGCAATGAACCCCGTCAAAATTACCGATAGTCACCGCAGTACCATCCGACCAATCCGGCTGCTGCCCGCTCCCCAACCAAACTCGCATACAATTCTTGAATAAATCAAATAATAAAACGTATCATTGTAAACATTTCAGCTAACCTTAGCCAGCGCAATTGCTCAGGATTTTCCAGCCGTTTCAACCATCAAATCCACTTTATTCTCAAGAACAAACAAATTTTAATACAGTTATCCCCCTATTTCTTGCTAAAATAGCCGCCAACCTGACGCTAAGGCTATCAATAGCCAGCAACACCTCAGAAAATTTATTAGGTAACACAATGGCCTTTCGTTTTGACATCATCTACGAATACCGTGAAATGTTTTATTACGGTGCGCTTACAACACTCGGCGTCACCCTGATTTCCACATTTATGGGCACACTTCTCGGTCTGATTTTTGCCCTTGCACGCATTATCCGCATTGAAAAAGGCGGGCTGCCCATGCGTGCTTTCGTATGGTCATTGCGCCAGATTTCCCTGCTCTATGTAACCATTTTCCGTGGCACACCCCTGTTTGTACAGATTTTCATCTGGTATTTTGTCTGGTTTCCACTGCTCATCAACCCTGCTGACGGTCTGATTATCAGCGGCGATCTGGCTGTCGAACTGCGCCGCAGCTACGGTGCACTGATTGCCGGCGTACTTGCACTTTCAGTTAATTCAGGAGCCTACATTACCGAGATTTTCCGTGCAGGCATCCAGTCAATAGACCGTGGACAATTCGAGGCCTCCCGCTCTCTTGGTCTGAGTTATACACAAGCCATGCGCTATGTCATTCTGCCACAGGCTATCCGCCGTATGCTGCCGCCAATTGGCAACGAATTTATTACCTTACTTAAAGACAGCTCACTTTTATCCGCCATCGCCGTAGTCGAACTGGCTTTTGCTGCCCGCGCAGCAGCCGGACGTTATCTTAACTACGAGACACCGCTATACACCATTGCCATAATCTATCTGATAATGACCATCGCCTTAAGCTGGTTCTTCTCATGGCTGGAGAAAAAATACAATAAAGGTTATCAGCACTGAGCTTAGACAGAAATCAACAACATGAGAACAGGACGGTTAAAAATCAACCGTCCTGTTTCATTTTATAAAATAGCAGAATTCAACCTCATAACACCAATGTACAAACTGATTTATAGCTTTACTGACACCAGAGTCAAATCAATTACATTTATTACATATGGTTTTCCGACCCAATCAATATTATTGCAAACCAGCTATTTCAAATTGCAAATCCAACACTGAAAAAATCTATTTGAATCAGCTATCAAATATTAATCATCATAAATAACACCAGTCAGTTATCGATTAGTATCAATGATGAAACTCATCAGGAGACATATATCAAAAATACCTTAATTGATACAGCTTTATTTACATTTTAAAAATTTGTACTATAGATTTAAACAAAATCCAGAATAAAAAAATCAGATAAATCAGCAGAAAAATACAAATTTAATTTAAAAATAACATAAAAAAACAGAACTATTAAAATAAACAAAATATATAATAAAAACTAGTAACTTGACACAAATTAAACAAATTGATTAACTATTAACTTATATATTTATCTTATCAACAGAAAAAGAGAAAAACATGAAAGCTGTCAGATTGCATGCACAACACGATATCCGCATAGATGAAATCGAAAAACCAAAACCCAAAGCTGGTGAAATACTGATTAAAATCGGTGCAGCCGGCGTGTGCCACTCAGATATACACCTGATCGAAAGTGGTATCCCTGCTGGTGCGCCTGCATTTACCCTAGGACATGAAAATGCCGGATGGGTTGAAGAACTAGGCGAAGGAGTAACTGATTTTAAAGTAGGCGATGCAGTCATGGTATACGGACCATGGGGTTGCGGACATTGCCAGCCTTGTCAGCAATCTATGGAAAACTACTGTGAACATCAGTCGGAATCTCCGATCCTCGGCGGTGGACTGGGTACCAATGGCGGCATGGCTGAATACATGATTGTTCCTTCCAGCCGTTTACTCGTACCTTTGCATGACCTGCACCCGGAAGAAGTGGCCCCTCTCTCCGATGCAGCCTTAACTCCCTATCATGCAATTAAACGTTCTGCCGGCAAAATAACACCATCTGCTTTTGTTCTCGTAATCGGCATAGGTGGTTTAGGACATATGGCTGTACAAATCCTGAAACAGCTATATTCAGCCACCATTATTGCCGGTGATATTAATGATGAAAAACTGGAACTGGCCAAAAAATATGGTGCGGATTATGTAATACGTACCGACCGCGATACCGATAGCATTGTCGAAGAAATTACCCGTATTACCGGTGTGAAGAAATGTGCCGTCGTACTTGATTTTGTTGGTAATAAGCCAACTCTGACTTTGGGCGCACAAACAGTCGGATTAAACGGCGACTGGACAGTAGTTGGTCTGGGTGGCGGCAAACTCGACTGGCACTGCATGAATCAGCCATGGGGAGCATCGCTTTGTACACCCTATTGGGGTTCACGGGTTGAACTGATGGAAGTACTGGACATGAAAAGAAAAGGTATTATAAATATCGAATACACCACCTACCCCCTTTCACAGGCTCTGGAAGTATACGATAAATTGATTAAAGGGCAGATTAATGGCCGTGCAGTACTGATACCTTAATCTTTCCTAATAGAATCAGGCTGAGCAATATGTATAACCACAGCCTGATTCTATAAAATCCACGTGCTCTGGAGCGATAAACAATTAATTACTATCATCAATAAAAAACCATCCGGTGGCTGTTGTATCAACGCAGACCAAGCTTAAAAATAAAATTTGTTTCGCAATAACTCATTCTCATTAACAATTTTACTGACTTCATATATTTTTTACTGCATCACTACCATCAATACTTTTAGTTATCCTCCTAGTAAAAAAATTAATCCTCTGAATTTTCAAAAATTTTCCGGTATAACTAACTATTCTTCAACCAATCTTATGTTTTTAACATATACTATTTCTCGTTTTTAATATACATTCACTATATTAAAATCAGCCAACACAACACCAATGAACTAATACTTAACTTAATAAACTATGGTTTCAAATTAATACAATATAGAACATATGAATACAAAATTAATGTCAGAGAAAATTATCAAAACCAGTAAATTCCTAAGTTATATTCTAAGACATAAGCCGGAAACAATAGATATCACCTTAGATCAGCAGGGATGGGTAAATATAGAATACTTAATCAAACAGGCAAACCTGCATGGAGAACAACTCACCAGAAATATTATCGAAGTGGTTGTTAAAACAAGTGATAAAAAACGATTTACCATATCTGAAGATGGCTTAAAAATTCGTGCAGCACAAGGACATTCAACTGATCAGGTTCATATCAGTCATAATGCGCAAAAACCGCCAGAGTTTTTATATCATGGTACAGCCACAAGATTTATGGATTCAATCAAACAGCAAGGATTAATCGCAGGGAGCCGCCATTATGTACATCTGTCAGCAGATGTGAATACTGCGATAAAAGTCGGCACACGTCATGGCAGCCCTATTGTGCTGCAAATACACGCCTTAATAATGTATCAGGCAGGATATCAATTCTATCTGGCGGAAAATGGAGTATGGCTGGTTCAAACCGTACCAACACATTATTTACAACCATATGAATGAGCAAATAAATTATAAATATTTAAAAACAATATTTTATTAAAAACGAAGAGTTTACAAAATTTGTCTTTTCAATAGAGTTAACTCCTCATCAGATAGTTTATTTACTAACTTATTACTATTGATAATCGACGAAATATACTGAATAACTTCTTTATAGTCATTATAAAATAAGATCGAGAAAAATGATGTAATAAAATCAGAATTAATTCTATTTAATTTTTCAATTAGATCTGCAATATAATCCATCAAATCTTGCTTACTAAATAAATGATTTAATAAAGTGTTCATATTAAAGGGGTCAACGGAATTTCTGCATAGAATCTCCATTTTTTCCATTACTATATTTTTCAATTTATATTTTTGAGCACTATTAAAATCTCTCATCGATACAAAATAATAAGCAAAATTATCAAAAGTAACTTGGGATATTATTTTATCATCAGAAAACATATAAACTATAAATTTAAAGATTTCTTCTGATGAAACATCCATATGATAATAGTGTCTTGATAAAATATATATAGCTCTTCTTAATTGTTTTTCTGAAAGATTATCTAAATATTGTTTTAAATCATATCCAAAATTATTACTTTTTTTGATTATCTCATCAATTTCAATTTCAATCTCTTCATCAAAGGCACTCATTACTTTATTACTCCTCATAAATTAACAATTACTTTTTTGTGTAATCAACATTGTATTATACTTTATTATACAAAAAACATACTTTATTAAAAATAAAGAGTTTACAAAATTTGTCTTTTCAATAGAGTTAACTCCTTATCAGATAATTTATTTACTAACTTATTACTATTGATAATCGACGAAATATACTGAATAACTTCTTTATCGTCACTATCTAACAGAATAGAAAAAAATGATCTAATAAAAGCGGAATTAATTCTATCTAATTTTGCAATTATATCTGCAATATAATTCATTAAATCTTGCTTACTAAATAATTTATATATATTGGTATATCTATTTACCAAAATTCGATATCCATCGTTAATTTACTACCTAAATCAGCTATGAAATCTAACGTATTTTTTTCAAATATATATCTGATCGCTGTTCATTCTTATATACATGACCATAAATTGTGAATACAAAATCTATAGGTTTCTATAGCCGGGTTATATTTGAATTTTTCATACTTCCCCTGATAGTATATTTTGTCGGCGAAATTTCAAGTAATTTGGTTACACTATCTGGATTAAAATCTGGTCCGCATATTATAAATTCAATAATCAATTCAGTTTGTAACATTTTATTATCCTATCAGTAATATCCATTTAGAATATCATTTTCAGTTCCACCATGCCTGAATATTCATAAATTTATGTATATTTATTTACTATTTCAACTATTTCTTTCTAACTACCAATTTATGTACATAATCCTTTTATTTAAATAATTATCTTTTGCACTTTTAGAATTGCCCTAACTTTTATTTTAAACTGGTTCAAGTGATTCAGATATTGCTTTTCGGCAATAAGAATTATTTATTTTAACATTTTTATTCCTACTATTATCAATAAGCTTTAGTTAGCACATCAAAAGTAGCTATATTTCTTTTATCTAAATTTTATTTCATTTTTTTCCATATACCAGTTAATATGCTTTAACTTATTCCTACTACATAACATTTTATTTGCAATTCAAAATATTAAAATAGGCACAGTAATAAAATTTATATCCAAGTCTCTATAGGGAAAAAATTTCGTATGTTTAGTCATATTGGTTTATATAACCATTTTTGTGATTAGCTGAATTTGTTTATCTTATTTCGTGTAGACATTATAATTTTAGAAGATAGATTTATAAAATTATGAGTAATATATATCTAAAAAAATATTGCTTTGCTTTGAAAGGAATAAGCCTAGCAAAATAATTTTTTTAGCAAAACTGGAATTTAAATAAATTTTTGTATATCACTCATGGTAAAAAAGTCCCTGTTTAAGAACAGGGACTTTATATTAGCTTTATTAAATGCTTAATTTTTTTTAAGAATTAAGGACCACTTCATTCAAGTATTCCTTTTGTAAATACCCCATTGTTAGCACACAAACCAAGTAGAAAATCATGCTATTTGTTTCATGTTTCTATATTCAATTGGTGTCATATT
>NZ_JACFQX010000002.1:270005-274518 GCF_016101225.1 Snodgrassella sp. W8135 | reverse complement strand
CTACTGATGCAGTCAATGCCAGCCAGCTTTATCAGGTATCCACCTCTTCTGCTTCCGGTATCACTTCTTTATCTACCGCTGCTCTTAGCACCACCGGTAAACTGAATACGGTAAGCAACAATGTTTCTGCTTTACAGTCTGATGCGCTGCAATGGAAAAATAATGTTAATGGTATCGGCGGCTTTTATGATGCCAGTCATGGCACTAATCAGGCACAGAAAATTACCAATGTGGCTGCCGGCCAGCTGGCAGACAATTCTACTGATGCGGTTAATGCCAGTCAGCTCTACCATTTATCCACCTCTTCTTCTACCAGCTTTAACTCATTGTCTACCGCTGTGAGCCGTGTCAGTGATATAGCCAATGTAAATGGTAATATCAGTACACTGAGCAGTTCTGTTGCTGAATTACAGTCTGATGCGCTGCAATGGAAAAAGAATACCAACGGCTCTGGTGCCTATGATGCCAGCCATGGTACCAGTCAGGCGCAGAAGATTACCAATGTAGCTGCTGGTCTGATAAATGAAAATTCTACTGATGCGATTAATGCCGGTCAGCTTTATCAGGTATCTACTTCTTCTGCTTCCGGTATCACTTCTTTATCCACTGTTGCTCTAAGCACTACCGGTAAACTGAATACGGTAAGCAACGATGTCTCAGCTTTAAAATCTGATGCATTGCAGTGGAAAAGTAATGTAGACGGTAGCGGAGCTTATGATGCCAGTCACGGAACTAATCGTGCGCAGAAAATCACCAATATTGCTGCCGGTCATATAGATGAATACTCTACTGAGGCAGTCAATGCTGCTCAGTTTTATCAGCTATCTACTTCTTCATCTACCGGACTGAGCACATTATCATCCACTTTAAATCGTGCTGGTGATCTGACGAATGTTAACAGTAATATCAGTACATTAACTACTAAAGTGAATGATTTGGTTATTGATGCTCTGCAATGGCATGGAAATGCAGATGGTTCCGGTTTTTACGATGCCAGTCACGGAACCAACCGTGCGCAGAGAATCACCAATATTGCCGCCGGTCAGGTTAATGAACATTCTACTGATGCGGTCAATGCTGCCCAGCTCTACAGCTTATCCACAACGACTTCAACCAGTCTGAGTAATTTGAATGAGGCAGTAGCCACTACTGGTAATATTGCCAATATCTCTCATAATGTCAATGTTTTAAATGACCAGGTAAGTACTCTGCTCGGTGGCGCGCTGCAATGGAAAAGTAATGCTGATGGCTCAGGCTTTTATGATGCCAGTCACGCAACAAGTAGTCCGCAGAAAATCAGCAATGTAGCAGCCGGTGTACTGGATGAGCATTCTACTGATGCAGTCAATGCCGCTCAGCTCTACAGCTTGTCTACAATCACTTCGACCAGCCTGAGTAATCTGAATGAAGCGGTAGCTACTACTGGTAATATTTCTACTGTTGCCAGCAATGTTTATGTTCTGAATACTCAAGTTAGCTCTCTGCTCAGTAATGCGTTGCAATGGCATGGAAATGCTGATGGTTCTGGTTTTTACGATGCCAGCCATGGAACATCCAGTCCTCAGAAAATCAGTAATTTAGCGGCCGGTGTACTGGATGAGCATTCTACTGATGCGGTTAATGCCGCACAGCTCTACAGCTTGTCTACAACCACTTCAACCAGTCTGAGTAATCTGAACGCAGCGGTGGCCAATACAGGTAATGTTACCAATATCACTAACAATGTTACTCAGCTAATGGCTGATGCCCTGCAATGGAAAAAAAATACCGATGGCTCAGGTGTTTATGATGCCAGCCACGGTACCACTCAGGCGCAGAAGATTACTAATGTGGCTGCCGGTCAGCTGGAAGACGGCTCAACTGATGCGGTTAATGCCAGTCAGCTTTATCAGTTATCCACCTCTTCTGCTACCAACTTCAGCTCACTGTCTACTGTTGTAAGCCGTGCCGGTGATCTGACCAATATTAATGGTAATATCAGTACAGCAAACAGCAATATCGCTGCTTTACAGTCTGATGCGCTGCAATGGAAAAAGAACACCGATGGTACTGGTGCCTATGATGCCAGCCACGGTACCACTCAGGCGCAGAAGATTACTAATGTGGCTGCCGGTCTGGTGGAAGACGGTTCTACTGATGCAGTTAATGCCAGCCAGCTTTATCAGGTATCCACCTCTTCTGCTTCCGGTATCACTTCTTTATCTACCGCTGCTCTAAACACCACCGGTAAACTGAATACGGTAAGCAGCAATGTTTCTGCTTTACAGTCTGATGCGCTGCAATGGAAAAACAATGCCAATGGCTCTGGTGCCTATGATGCCAGCCATGGTACCAATCAGGCGCAGAAAATTACCAATGTGGCTGCCGGTCAGCTGGAAAACGGTTCTACTGATGCGGTTAATGCCGGTCAGCTCTATCAGTTATCCACCTCTTCTTCTACCAGCTTCAGCTCACTGTCTACTGTTGTAAGCCGTGCCGGTGATCTGACCAATATCAATGGTAATATCAGTACAGCAAACAGCAATATCACTGATTTACAGTCTGATGCGCTGCAATGGAAAAAGAATGCCAATGGTAACGGCGGCTTTTACGATGCCAGCCATGGCACTACTCAGGCGCAGAAGATTACCAATGTGGCTGCCGGTCAGCTGGCAGACGGTTCTACTGATGCAGTTAATGCCGGTCAGCTCTATCAGCTATCCACCTCTTCTGCTACCAGCTTCAGCTCACTGTCTACTGTTGTAAGCCGTGCCGGTGATCTGACCAATATCAATGGTAATATCAGCACACTAAGCAGCTCTGTTGCTGATTTACAGTCTGATGCGCTGCAATGGAAAAAGAACACCGATGGCTCTGGTGCCTATGATGCCAGCCATGGTACTAATCTGGCTCAGAAGATTACCAATGTAGCTAACGGTGATCTGACGTATAACTCTACCGATGCTGTAAATGGCAGCCAGTTATCTACTACTAATTCTAATCTGAGTATCGTTTCCAGCTCAGTACACAAAGTGAACGATACAGTAAACAAACTGGAAAAAGACAGCTTGCAATGGGTAGAGGAAGAGAATGGCAACAGTTATTATGATGCCAGCCATGGTGTTACCAATGCCCGGTATCGAATTACCAATGTTGCAAACGGTTCACTGGCACCTGATTCATCAGATGTAGTGAATGGCAGCCAGCTATATACTACAAATTCTAGTATTAATGCTGTATCCACTTCGGTAAATTCAGTAACTGCTGCTGTAACCAGACTGCAGGACAATACTCTGCAATGGAATGGATCTGCCTACGATGCCGGCCATGGTTCTACTATGGCGCAGAAAATCACCCGCGTAGCCGAAGCTGATTTAGCCCCGGATTCCACCGATGCAGTCAATGGCAGTCAGCTAAATCAGACTAATTCGAGGGTAGGCAGCTTAAGCTCTACAGTGGCGAATCTGAATGATAGCCTGAATAAGACCAATACGCGGATTAACAGTATTGCTGAATCCACTTCCAGAATTTCCGATAATTTGTCTTCTGCTACAGATAGAATCAATACTCTGGATCAGAATGCCCTGCAAATAAATGGTGAAAATTATGATGCAAACTACAAAAAAATCACCAATATTACAGGCGGAAAAATTGAACTGGGTTCAAATGAGGCAGTAACAGGCGGTCAGCTGTTTACCACCAATGATAAACTCAACACCGTTTCCTCCTCTGTAGGTAATCTGACTGGCAGACTGAATGGTGCTATTGACCGTCTGGATACAGTTTCCGGCGCAACAGCTACGCTGTCGACCAGCTTAGCAGAGGTTAACACCAGCATCAGTGACCTGCGACGCGATGCACTGGGTTGGAATGGTAATGCTTATGATGCCAGCCATGGTTCCGGCACTGCCCAGAAGATTACCAATGTAGCAAACGGTACAGTGAGCAATAGTTCTACCGATGCCGTTAATGGCAGCCAGCTGTATAATCTGTCCACCTCACTGAGCAGCAGTCTTTCCACTGTAACTGCCGGTAACAATACCGGACTCTCTACTACCAACAGTAATGTCTCTACTTTGTCTAGTAGTCTGAGTTCTGCGGTGAATAATATCAGTAATCTGCAACGCGATGCGCTGCAATGGAATGGTAATGCTTATGATGCCAGCCATGGCTCCGGCGCTGCCCAGAAGATTACTAACGTGGCCAACGGTACACTTAGCAGTGGCTCTACCGATGCTGTTAACGGTGACCAGCTGTATAATCTGTCCACCTCACTGAGCAGCAGTCTCTCCACTGTGACTGCCGGTAACAATACCAGTCTCTCTACTACCAACAGTAATATTTCTACTTTGTCTAGTAGTCTGAGTTCTGCTGTGAATAACATCAGTAATCTGCAACGCGACGCTCTGCAATGGAATGGTAATGCTTATGATGCCAGCCATGGTTCCGGCGCTGCCCAGAAGATTACTAACGTGGCCAACGGTACACTTAGCAGTGGCTCTACCGATGCTGTTAACGGTGACCAGCTGTATAA
>NZ_JACFQX010000002.1:0-269907 GCF_016101225.1 Snodgrassella sp. W8135 | reverse complement strand
CCGATGCTGTTAACGGTGACCAGCTGTATAATCTGTCCACCTCACTGAGCAGCAGTCTCTCCACTGTGACTGCCGGTAACAATACCGGACTTTCTACTACCAACAGTAATATCTCTACTTTGTCTAGTAGTCTGAGTTCTGCGGTGAATAACATCAGTAATCTGCAACGCGACGCACTGCAATGGAATGGTAATGCTTATGATGCCAGTCATGGTTCCGGCGCTGCCCAGAAGATTACCAACGTGGCTGCCGGTCAGCTGGCAGACGGTTCTACTGATGCAGTCAATGCCGGACAGTTATACAGTATTTCGTCTTCCATCATTAGCAGTGTATCAAGCTCAGTTGATCAGGTAGTTACTGAGAGCAGGACAACGATAGAAACGATGAACAAAGATATCAAAGCTGCTCAGGATGATATTAAAACTGCTCAGGATGATATTAAGACCTCAAAACGTTTGATTGACGAATTGCAGAAGAACTCAGTGCATTTTGACGATGGTACAACAGCCTTCTCAAATCAGCTGACTCGTGAAGCAAGCAACGAAAGAACCATTAGTGGAGTTGCAGACGGACGAGTAGACGCAACGTCTAATCAGGCAGTAAATGGTCGTCAGCTCTATTCGCTGTCCACTTCCACCTCAACCAGTCTGTCCAGCCTGCAGGATCAACTTCACCTTGCTTCCGGCACCATACCGGCAGGAATATCCACAACATTGAGCTCATTACAGCTTAATGCCCTGCAATGGAACGGTTCAGCTTACGATGCCAGCCATGGCTCCGGCACTGCCCAGAAAATTACCAATGTTGCTTCTGGTGATACAGGCCAGAATTCAACAGAGGCAGTGAATGGCAGTCAGCTGTGGCAAATGAAAAATGAATGGAAACAGGATTTACAAAGTCTTTCCAGCTCAGTGGATAGCAAGCTGGCACAAAACGGTGGCGGCGGTAATGCTTCTGCGATCAATGAAGCAACTGAAAAAGCCAATCAGGCTATTTCGGATACCCAGAAACTGTCTGCTTCAACAGCTGATGCCCTGTCTGCAGTAGCAGCCAGCCTGGGCGGTAATGCCAGCTACAACCCGCTCACCAGAGCCGGCACAGGTGGTTTCACTGCACCAAGCTATACAACCAGCAATGCTGATGGTACTGCGGTAACAGCCAATAATGTAGGCGATGCCATTAACAATCTGTATAACGGCGGCAGCAAATATGCAAAAGTTAATTCCACTCAGGCTGTGGCTTCAGCAAGCGGAAGTGATGCTATTGCTGTAGGCGGTGCAGCAGCTGCCAGTGGTAAGGCTGCTGTAGCTATTGGTTCACAAGCAGCAGCCAGTGCAGAAAACGGCGTTGCTATTGGTAATCATGCCAGCGTTACTCAGAATGGCGGAATTGCGCTGGGTGCCAACTCTGTGGCCAATACGGCAGCAGGTATTAATGGCTACATTCCGGTTAGTGCTACGGCACAACAGGCAAGAGTCATTCAGGCAACCACCAGCACTCAGGCCGCTGTGTCTGTGGGTGACGCCGCCAATGGTGTTTACCGTCAGATTACAGGTGTCGCTGCAGGTACTGCTGACACTGATGCAGTCAATGTGGCACAGCTGAAAGGTGTTAATGCCCGCATGGAAAATATCAACCGCTACGTCAATGATGTTAACGACCGCGTACATCGTGTAGAACGGCGTGCCTATTCCGGTACTGCTCTGGCCATGGCACTGTCTGGTGCTTATCTGCCGCAGTTAAATGCCGGTGAACAGACAGTAGGTGTAGGCATGGGTTCATATCATGGTTATGCTGCAGTTGGTATTAACTACAAAGCCACAAACAATACCGGTAAGTTCTCATGGGGTGCAGGTGTCTCCACTACCGGACGTGAAACCGGCTTTAATGCAGGTATAGGCTATAAGTGGTAATCATCAGATAAATAGCTTCAAAATCGGGCATACACTGGTATGCCCGATTTTTTTGCTGAAAATAACAAATTAAAGCACTGAGAAATTACATTATCCTGATACTAAAGACTGAATGATGAAATACCAGTTTTTTTAGTTATATCAATTCGCTTCTAATACCAATAAAACAACACTTTAAAAATAAAACTGTTAACCATTAAACAAAAAATATTGCAAATACACTAAATCGAAGAATATGCAGCCGGTTCCTGTATATTACCCATTTATATTATTCAATAGTCATCACAGCCTGTTCAGCGAATATGGCTACAGCTCAAGATATTCTGTCCTGTAAACAATAAGTAATTACATAATCGTCTGCTTAATCTCGCATTTATCATAAAAATATGCAAAATATATAATAGCCGGCAATACATGCCAAAAAAATAAAAACTGGCTTTTCAGTCATAAAACAGACTTAATAATCCGGATAAACAAACCATTTTTACCCGGAATGAAAATGCATATCAGATAACTCATACATATATATGAGTCAATAATTGACAGTTCCCTGCTTTAGCGGCAAGATAAAGACGTTACGTTCAATAGCGTAACCAGCTTTGACAGGCTGAACAAAGAGGCAGACTTTTTGCTACTTACAAAAAAGTAGCGTTGGTCTGTAAAAACCCATTGCCACCGCTTTTTTTCATGGTGGACAGTGGCAGGGAGGCTTTACGCCTACCGGTATACTCTTTGTCGGTCTGTCAACCCTGCCATTTGTCTGCCGCCATCTGTGTTTAACAGCACACTTGCGGTCTCATGATTAAAGAGAAGGGCAATGATATGAACATCTACAAAGCAAATCTCCCCTTTCAGAAACCACAATCTAACCTGTTTGTCCAAAAACTACTGACAATCAGGTGTCGTCCTGATACACAGATATACTACATACTTCATACAATTACTCATTTAGCATAAAATACAAAGGGAGAATAAACAATGAAACTTCTTGCGCCTGACAAGAATGCGCTATCCACAGCATTGCACGACAATCTACAACTGCAATACCCCTTTGCACTTTATTATATACAACAAACTACATCACTCGGCAGCCAATGGCATAACGAACCAGAGGAAATTACCGAATATACAGCCTATATCCTGTCACCCTATATCATCAAAGCCGACTCAGACTGGCAGGATAGCGGGTTGCTGGTTTTCAAACCCTGTAACAGCATCATCAGTGCCGAAACCCTGGTATTTTCATTCTGCAAACAGCATAACTGGGAACCCCTGCTCTGGCAAGGGATAGAACCCATAGCACAACAAATATGGCAGGCAGTACACAGAACCTAATCATTTTCTGCTTATAGTAATTTCACCATAGGCAACTATTTTCGATAACTGTTTATTCATACCACCAAACCAGCCCGAACAGTTTTCTACTTCAAACTAACCCATACCAATTAAAGTACTATCCGGAATCTGTTCCGGCTGATCATTTCCATAACCAGCGCTATCACAACCACAAGCTTAATTTAACATTACTTAACTTATATATCAATAGTTTGCCTACACCACAACAGCAAATAATTTAGAAATTCTTCCATCAGTTTTCCGGTTGGTAACGACCAGATTAAGATTGATAACGGCTGAAACCATTTCCAGCCGGCGTTTTCAGCTTTTTTAATCTATATATTTATTAATAAAGGATATATTCAATTGTCAATTTAGATTTGTTATTTATAAGACACTTTTACGGACAACCTCAAAAAATTACTGTTATTTGCACCACAATAAATAACATTAAACACCAGTAAAAAACATAATTTAATTATTTTCTAACATTGGTAAAAGGAGTATATTGATAATCCTTATCAATTGATATGCAGTCATATCTGATTCAATATGAATAAAATAGGGAAATTAAAAAATGCTGTTACAAAAAATTGCTATCGCCAGTGCCGCTCTTGTATCAATGGCAGCCTTTGCTCAGGAATACCCCATGGGCAAACCTATTATTAAAAACGGAATGGAAATTTCCGGTGTATATCTTCCGCCTATTACCATGGACACTGATGGTATGGATCACAGTAATATGCATTTGCCGGCCAGTAAATCCGACGTGCACATGGAAGCCGATATTCATGCAACAGAAGGTAATCCTAACGGCTTTGCCGAAGGAGACTGGATTCCTAATCTGAATATTGAATACTCCATTACCAAACTGACTAAAGGCAAATTCGAACATTCAGGTAAATTCATGTCTATGGTTGCCAATGACGGCCCCCACTATGGTGACAACATTAAACTGAATGGTCTGGGCAAATATCGTGTTACCTACCGTATCTCCCCACCAACAGCCAACCAGATGGCTCGCCATATTGACAAAGAAACCGGCGTAGCTCCATGGTTCAAACCATTTGAAGTCAGCTGGGATTTTGATTATGCCGGTGTAGGCCGCAAAGGCAGCTATTAATCGCATTTAGCTGGCTGTGATCAGGGATTATTCTAGCTTCAACTGGCTGAATAATCCCTTATTACATTATTACTGCCACAACACCTTTCACTGTAAGAATATCTGTTATGAAAAAATTTCTTCTTATCTTATTGGGTTTATGCAGTCTTATGTTTTCATTTTCAGCCATTGCTGACGATAAAGTCACCCTTGAACTGAAAATGAAAGATGGTGATCTGATTCCCCTGACCCTCAATGCACCGGCCAACAAAATTATTCGCATTAAGGTTACCAATATTGGCAAAGGTCCCGTCGAGTTTGAAAGTACCCAGCTGGTCAAAGAAAAAGTACTCGCCCCGGGCGCCTCATCAGTGGTCGTCATTGCCCCGAAAAAACCCGGTACCTATATCTTTTTCGATGACTTTCATCTGAATAAGCCCAAAGGGCAGTTAATAGTAAAATAAAAGCAGGAAATACAATGGGACAAACAATTTTTGTCGTCTGGCGTGAATGTTTCGAAGCATTACTGGTTGTCGGCATTATTTATGCATGGATTAAACGTAATCCTGACAATAGCCATGGTATGCGTTATTTGTTTGGCGGTGTCGGGCTTGGCGTACTGATTTCTGTCATACTGGCATTAATCATCAACGGCGTATTCAAAGCGCTTACCGATGATCATCAAACCATGTTTATGATGGGCATGTCTGCTGTTGCCTGCATACTGATTGTGCAGATGGTGTACTGGATGAACAAACACGCCCGAAATATGAAATCATCCCTGGAACAGGAAATGGCACAACAGGTAGCCCGCAATTCATGGTGGGGAGCTCTGTTTATTATAGCCATTGCCATTGCCCGTGAAGGCAGTGAAATTGTCGTATTTCTGTCCGGCCAGATTATGCAGCTGAACAGTCAAAATTACTCCGATTTCTGTCTCGCCGTACTTATCGGCATAGCAGTATCTGCCCTGACATTTTATGCTTTTATTCTAACCAGCCGCTTCATCCAATGGAAAAAGTTTTTTACCATAACCGGTATTGTCCTGTTATTTCTGGCCATTTCATTATTGCTGAGAGCTGTTGAAGACGGTACCAATATGCTGCTGGAGCATGATGTATCAATTCCTGATTTCCTCATTAGCCCGGCATGGGATACATCACATTTTATTGACGATAGCGGTCTGATTGGCAGTTTTGCTTCCTCACTGTTTGCCTACCGCTCCCAGCCAATGTGGATTAGCGTCATTACTTTTGGTGTATTCTGGTTATTAATGGCTATATTGTTTTTAAGGAAAAAATCCAAATAAGGCAAAACCTGCTACATATCTGATTTACTTACTTTGGGCATGTGCCGGTTATTTCTTCAGCATATGATTTACCGGCACCATTCAATCATGATTTGAGTGTTTTTATACAGCCTTATCCTTCTCTAGCATTACTGATAACTAGCTCAGGCTGAAAATCATGCCCCAGCACTTAACACCCTTACCAACCATATCTATTACTTGCTGCAATATGGTGAATACGAACAAAAGATATATCACGTTTGTCCCCCTTCTGTCACAATAAAAAGTAATCGGTGCAATGCTTCATCAGTTGCTACCATTGCACTGAAAAACCCTGTATAAATTTCAATCGGAACAGGTCTTTAATCAATTAATTTTAAAATAAAACGAGATATAGAATGGAACAAACCTTTTTTATTGTCTGGCGTGAATGCTTTGTAACACTGATTGTTGTCGGCATTATTTACTCATGGATTAAGCATAATCCGGACAGCAAAAGCGGAATGCGCCATCTGTTTAGCGGCTTGATACTTGGTGTACTGTTCCTGGCAGCAATTATCGGTGGTGTGTTCAGATATATTCCCGATAAAAATCAAAAAATGCTTATGATGAGCATATTGCTATTGATTACTTTACTGACATTTTTAGTAGTGTTTTTGATGTTTGACTATATCCTGAGCATGGGATCAGCACAGGAACAGATAAAAGCTCAGCAGATGGCACGTTCATGGACAGCAGCCATGTTCATAGCAGCACTTACCATTGCCTGTGCAGGCAATGAAGTTATCTTATGGTTGTCCGGTCAGATCAGACAGCTGAATAATCCTGATTATACTAATTTATGCCTTACCGTAATTTCCGGCATTGCAGTATCTGCCCTGACATTTTATCCATTTGTTGTAATTAGCCGCCGCATGCAGTTGAAAAAATACCTTATCATAACCAGTATTATAATGTTAGTTCTGATTTTCCCCTCATATGTCAAAGCAGGTGTATATCTGTCGACACACAATGAACCCCTTCCTGATATTATGATGTGGCCGGCAGTGAAAATCTCACATTTTATTGACAATAGCTTTCTGTCCGACAGCTTTCCTGACTTAATTTCTGCCTATAATTCGTCGCCTGTATGGTTTAGCATCATTTCATTTGTTAGTTTCCTGCTATTAATCGCCATAAAGCTCTTCTTAAGGAAAAGTTTAAATGACACAGAATAAGTTTCGTGCACTATTTATTATTTGCTCTTTACTGGTACCTGTCATTGCTGCAGCACATGGTTTACGGGCACCAATTATCAATGATTCTAATGCTGTAGTCGCAAAAGGGGATATTCCCACTCCGGAAAAATACCAGTCAGCAATTCGTAATTATCAGCAGGAAGTTGTACTGCAACTAAAAACCACTCAGCAATATCTTAATGCGATTGAGAATGCCTGCAAAAACGGACAGCTGCAACAGGCGCAACAAAATTATATCCGTGCCCATCAGAGTTACGAACAAGTACGGGTTATCGTTAAACTGTTTGGTAATGCCGACCAGAATATTAATTCGCGCGCTGATTATTATCTGCAAGGTACCGATGATCCGAATTTCAGCGGTTTTCACCGTTTAGAATATGATTTATTTAAACTCAAAGACCTACAGCAAGCACAGGCAGAAAACAGCAATCTGCAATATGAAATTATTGATTTACAAAAACGTGTAGCTGCCGATGATCTGGATATTGCCAAAATAGTTCAGTCAGCATCCGACTTTCTGGAAATGATTCTGCAAACCAAACTTGCCGGCAAAGAAAATCAGTATAGCCACAGTGATCTGGCCGATATCCATGCCAATGTAACCGGTTCAGCACAAATCATGCAGCATCTGCAGAGCTTTATTCCGGCAGAGCAGCGTAAAGCACTGAATCATGGTTACCAGCAGATTTTTGCCATTCTGCAGCATTATCAACTGCCCCAGAACCAATTCCAAAGTTTTAGCCGGCTCAGTCAGACAGATCACGATATCCTGTATTCCTTACTAAGTACGCAGACAGCACGGCTGGCCCAGCTTAGGGCGCAACTAAGTATTCGTGTTTATTATAAATATCCTCATTAAGGTTTAAGTTATGTCTAAAAATACCTTCAGACATCAGCCTGTCTCAGCTGCCTCGCCTGAAGACAATCCGGCCAGCACTACGCGACGCAATAGCATGAAAATGCTGCTGGCCGGAGGGCTGGGTATCGCCAGTCTTAGCGCCGTCAAAGCAGCCAATGCAGCCGGCAACTGTACTCATGATTACAATCAGGCCGTTGATTACTGGGGTAGCCATCAGGCTGGCGTAATTACCCCCGACACCAAAGAAGCTATCTTTGTTGTCTTCAACGTTACTGTAAAAAACAAAAAAGAGCTGCAACAGTTATTCCAGCGGATTTCACAACGTATTGCCTATCTCACCAGACCACAAACACTCACAGCAGGTAAAAATGACCAGCTTCCTCCGGCAGAATCCGGGCTGCTGGGTCAAAATCTGTCTCCCGACTCACTGACAATTACCCTGGCCGTGGGTGCCAGCCTGTTTGACCAGCGTTTTGGTCTGTCTCAGCTCAAACCCAAAAAACTGATTCCTATGCCCCGCTTTCCCAACGACCGGCTGGAAAAAGCATGGTGCGGCGGAGATTTATCAATCCAGTTCTGCGCCAACAGCCGCGAAAGTGTCATTTATGCCCTGCGCGATCTGATTAGTCATTGTAATCAGTATATGGTGCCGGTATGGAAAATGGACGGATTTCTACCGGCCAGAGATATCGACAATCACACTACCGCTATTAATCTGTTTGGTTTTAAAGACGGTACCGGTAATGGCTCCATTAACGATAGCAAACTGATGGATGAACTGGTATGGGTAACTAAGAACAACCAGGAACCGGCATGGTGTCTGGGCGGCAGTTATCAGGCAATCCGTCTGATTCGCTTCAATCTCGAATTCTGGGACAGAACCCCGCTCGAAGATCAGGAAAATGATTTTGGCCGTTACAAAACCAGCGGAGCACCCATTGGTATGCAGCATGAAATGGATGACCCGAAAATGAACAGTGACCCTCATGGAGACCGCATTCTGTTTGATTCACACATGCGCCGTGCAGAACCACGTATTCCTGAACGGCACGTAGCCAAACTGCGCCGGCGCAGTTTCAGTTACTCGCTGGGTGTATTACCTAACGGGCAACTTGATATGGGTCTGATTTTTGTTGCCTATCAGAACGACCTGAAAAAAGGTTTTATTGATACCCAGAATCGCCTGAATGGCGAACCGATGGAACGTTATATCAAACCATTCGGCGGCGGATTTTTCTTTGTTTTACCGGGAATGGCCAAAGAAAATGACTATCTGGGCAGACTGCTGCTTGAGCAATAAATATAAATCTATATTTAAACTATTGATTTATATTACCATATAGTCTGCATATTCAAATAACAACAAAATACTGAAAGCATTCTGCTGTTATTATTTTGTTAAGATTTTCTATAGTATAATTTACATAATTCTAGCTAAATACTGTTTCTTAATAAGAATACTTTATATTTAATCTTAATAACTTTAAACATCACCTTAAAATATAATGAAATTATTGATTTATAAAATACTCATTAGTATCTCATCTCAATTGATACTCAGTACAATCATTTTAATTGCATTGTCTTATCCAATAACATCAGTCAGTATTATTACCAGTTGCTGTGTCTTTTTATTTCTGCAACTGTTTTTCCCAAAAATCTGGAAAATTTACACCATTCTGACTTCAGTTATTATTTTTCTATATCATCCGACAGCCGTCAATTATGGAACACCCAACTTTGGTATAATTGCCTCATTGTTCAGTACAAATGAAAAAGAAACTCTTGAATATATAACCACTATTCATTGGACAACTTATCTGAATTCTCTGTTTCTGGCGACTGTACCGTTAATCTCAATCAAACTAAATTGCCGCCCCATTTTACCAAAACTGCCTGCCCGTTATTCAGTTATTCCAATAATAATTGTTCTTTTTATTACAGTAAGTTTAACAAAGAAAGAATATTATAAGGATGAAGAATATACCGGATTTCCCTTACATGCCCAGCCATTAGAGTTTTTAGTAGATACGGGTATCAATATTAATTATTATTTAAATGAATTAAATAAATTGCATGAAAATCTAAATCAGCCTGATAACTGGAAAATAAATAATATAAAACAAAATTACAAATATTATGTTCTAGTAATAGGTGAAAGTGTTCGTGCAGATTATCTGCATTTATACGGAATGAAATTTAATAATACTCCCTTCCTTGATAAAAATGCAAATTATATAATGGAAAATCTGTATTCTGCCGGACCCAATACGCAAATCTCTTTATCTCATAGTCTGGCGTTAAACAAAAATAATTATAAAGAAGCCAGTATCCGGGATAACATACTGACCCTTGCTCAAAAAGCCAATATGGATACGATATGGCTATCGAATCAAGGCGCAATAGGTCGTTATGACACATTGGTTTCATCAATAGCAACACAAGCACAAAAAACCTTTTTTTTAAAAAGAGCAATGTATGATTTTGGCAAAAACACTTATGATGATGAATTAATTCAACCTTTTGAGAAATTTCTTTTACAACAGCAAAGCAAAAACAATAATACACTATTTGTTTTACATTTAATGGGTTCACATCCGGATATCTGTGCCCGACTCAGAAATGAACCTGCTCATTATATAAACAATCATACACTGAATTGCTATATAGATACTATTAAAGAAACTGATAAATTACTGCAACAGATTTATCTTGCTTTAGAAAAAACCAAGCAACCATTCACTATTTTATATTTTAGTGATCATGGATTATCACACAGTAAAAGTAACGATGCAGATATTACACTCAGACACGGTGCTTCATATTATGAAAACTATCATGTTCCTTTAGTTATAATAAACAGTGATCAAACCACTCAGCTACGAAACAGTGCTCAGCGAAGTGGACTGGAATTATTACAGGGTCTGGCAGAATGGATGGGAATTTCAAGCACACAATTAACACATCTCCCCGAATTTTTCAGTTCTCAAAACAGCACAAATATTGAAGTACTGTCAGGCGGATCATTACTGCAATTTCTGAAAAATCTGGATCATGACCCATTACCACCGGAATTACGAAATGAAAAATTAAATTCAAATATTACTGAACACCATTAAGTAAAAATTGTTTTTTCATTTTGAAATAAATTATCTGGTATTGCTAAAAAATCGACAATACCAGATAACTTTTTTGAAATAATAAAATTAAATTTTTAGCCAAAAATTTTATCTACAATTTCACGGCTGTCTTTGGACAACCCGTCATGTTTTTGAATCCGCTGTAACTGCTCGGCCATCAAGGCTTTGCGTTGCGGTTCCAGCCGGCCGTACAGATTAAATGCCTGTACCAGACGAGAAGC
Source organism: Snodgrassella sp. W8135 (assembly GCF_016101225.1). Taxonomy (NCBI): domain Bacteria; kingdom Pseudomonadati; phylum Pseudomonadota; class Betaproteobacteria; order Neisseriales; family Neisseriaceae; genus Snodgrassella; species Snodgrassella sp. W8135. The sequence continues at coordinate 258,811 of NZ_JACFQX010000002.1, read as the reverse complement.
CACCTGCGGATTAAATCCGTCAATGTGCAATATATGCTCAGCAATAAAACGGTAACCACTGCCATCGACTGCATGAAAGTGCTGAATATTCCGGCTAAAGCTACCCAGTAAAGAACGTACCTTATTCGGATTTTCTAAGCTGAAAGCGTGGTTCTGTAATGCTGCCTGCACCTGTTGCAGGGTATCCGTCCGCTGGCTGCTGCCTATCAGAGTAAAATACTTATCCATGACCAAATCATCATGAGCATGGTGCTGAGCAAACTGGTCTAATAACTCATTACGCTTTGTATCAGCCAAATGATTAATGGCCAGAAGCATTCCGAATTCATGCGTCATATTGGTAGCACGCTGCGGATACTCGGCAGCAATGCTTTGCAATAATTCTGCTCTGGCCTGTACGCCCCATTGCAGTAAAGTATTGCGCAGGCTGCGAATACCGGCCAGATCAGGATGGTATTCCTGCGGGGCAGCATGTTTACTGTTCTGCTCCTGCTCATCAGCCCACTGACGCCAGTGTGTCAGTGTATCCTCCATACTGCAAGCCAGATCCTGCAACAGTGCCTGACGTGCACGAACATACAGCTCGGGATTAATACTCTGAGCATCTTCCCACAATTCTGCTTCAGCCGGCACCTGCAACAATACTGCCTTATACGCCGGATCAATATCAGCATTCAGTGCCGCCGTAATGGCCTGAGCCAGCGCAGCATGATGTGGTACAGGCTGACCAGCTTCAAGCGCAGCCAGATTTACCGTAATGGCACGCCGGTACAGAGTTTGTGCTGCTTCCCAGCGGGCAAAAGAATCACTATCATGCGCCAGTAACAGCATTAAATCAGCATCACTATAGGGATACTCCAGTCTCACCGGAGCACTGAATCCGCGCAATAATGACGGTATGACTTCTTGTGTTACATCATTAAAGACAAAAGTCTGCTCAGCCTGATTAAATACCAGTACCGCTTCCTCAACCACAGATTCACTGTTATCCAGCCGGAACGAAACTAGTGAGCCATCTTTACCGATTAAACCGGCTTTTACCGGAATCACCATTGGCTGTTTTTCATTCATATCCGGTGTGGGCGGAATAGATTGCTGCAAATGCAGACTAAATGTACGTTTTTCCGCATCATATTCACCACGTGCTTTAACCTGCGGTGTACCGGCCTGACTGTACCACAACGCAAACTGTTCCAGATTAACACCATTGGCATCAGCCATAGCCGCACGAAAATCGTCACAGGTAACAGCCTGTCCGTCATGCCGCTGGAAATAAAGCTGCATTCCTTTCTGAAAACCGGCTTCACCGAGAAGAGTATGGTACATACGTACCACTTCGGCACCTTTTTCATACACAGTCAACGTATAGAAATTATTCATTTCCTCGTATGAAGCCGGTCGTACCGGATGTGCCATCGGACCGGCATCTTCCGCAAACTGCATACTGCGCAATACTCTGACATTATGAATACGGCGAACAGCTCTGCTGGCCCGGTCGGCTGAAAATTCCTGATCACGAAAAACGGTCAGCCCCTCTTTCAGCGACAACTGAAACCAGTCCCGGCAAGTGACCCGGTTACCTGTCCAGTTGTGGAAATACTCATGCCCGATCACACCCTCTATCGCCTCAAAATCAGCATCTGTAGCTGTATCACTGCTGGCAAGCACATATTTGGTGTTGAAAATATTCAGGCCCTTATTTTCCATGGCGCCCATATTAAAATCACCAACAGCCACCACCATAAAAATATTTAAATCATATTCCAGATTAAAGCGCTCTTCATCCCACTGCATGGCATGCTTCAGCGACTCCAGAGCAAAACCTGCCTTAGCACGGTCTTCCGGACGGGTATAAAATTTCAGCGCCACTTCTTTACCGCTACAGGTAGTAAAACTGCCTTCGAGCACCGCCAGCTTGCCTGCTACCAGAGCAAACAGATAGCTTGGCTTGGCAAACGGGTCACGCCAGCATACCCAGTGACGACCATTATCCAGCTCACCACTATCAATCAGATTACCGTTAGACAGCATAACCGGATACTGTTCTTTGTCACCAATAATGGTGGTGGTAAACTGGCTCATGACATCCGGACGGTCAAAGTAATAAGTAATTTTACGGAAGCCCTCCGGCTCATTCTGGGTATACAGATTATCACCGGATTCATATAAACCCATCAGCGTTTTATTTTGTGCCGGATACAGTCTGGTCGTGATTTCCAGTACAAACTGTCTTTCCGGTACCGTATGAATAATCAGCTTTTCATCTGCCACAGCATACTCATGCGGATATAAGGATTTACCATCTAAAACAATCTGCAATAGTTCCGCACTGCCATCAAGCACACAAGGTTTTTGCGTCTGCTTTGGTACAACAGTCATACGATTGATTACTGTGGTATAAGCTTCGTCCAGAGTAAAAGTCAGATTAATATCTGCCACCGCAAAATCCGGTGCCTGATAATCTTTAAGATAATGAACCACTTTTTCTTCACTCATCATTAACACTCTTTATTCAAATCTGTTTTGGTTATTGTACGACTGCCATCAATACAATCAACCTCATCATGCCCTGTCCGGCAACATAATTATCTTTAAATACGGCCATGTTCGCCGTTCTCAATTCCTGCCGGCTATTAATAGCAGAATTGGCAATTATTATTCATATTTAACCTGATAACGACCACCGTTATCAGAACTACCATTTTTTTTCAGCCTAGATAACAATAAAGAGGCAGCTGCTGATAATGCCATCCATATAGCAACAAAACAGATAACCGGAAAATAACTACCGCAATATACCCGCAGCAAACCACCAAGCCAGGCGGTTAATAAACCGCTAATCTGATGAATCAGAAAAAATGCACCAAAAATAAAGCCTTTATACCGATAACCGAAAATAGAACCGGCCAGACGGGATATAATAATGACGGTTCCCATATAAGTTATTCCGAAAAAAATCCCGAATAGCGGTACCATCATTGGTTCCGACCACAGAGCCAGTGCCATGAGCGTTATACAGCGCACGATATACAGCAGACACAGCAATAAAGGCAGAGATACTTTTTTAGCCACCAGATAACCAATCAGTACACTGCCCACGGCTTCCGCCAGCCCCAGCAAACTCAGTGAAGTACCGGTAAACAGATTGGCGGTTTCATTCTGGCTTAATATTTCCTGTATTGTCGGAACATAATGTACATCAATAAAAATCATTGACGTACCGCAGCCGGAAAAAGCTAAGGCAGACAGCACAAACCGACGGTCCAGATACCAGTAACGGGGTAAAGGTGCGGTAATATTCGGGCTGACCGGCTTAGGCTTAGATGATATATTTGCTGACTGCACTGCTACTTTTTCTGGCACCCGGATACCTTCCATCCAGTTCAGCAATGCCGGAACAATAGCCAGACAGGCAAATACACCGGCCAGAATAGCACAAAGCATCGGCCATGAAATAAACCCGTCCAGATAAATCCACAGAGGAGACAGTATCATCAGACCGGCAGCGATGCCGTTAGTGGCCAGCACATACGCAAACTGGCGCCGCTCAGGTATTACATATCTGTCAATCAGAATACTGACCGGTACAAAAGTCAGTGCAGCAACCGCATATGCAGCCAGCAGCAGAAACCCCAGTACAAAAGTCATGAAACTGTTACTAGAGGAAAATAGTAAAAAGGCACAGGCAGCAGCCAGCATTCCCGATAACAGAACATGACCAGCACCACAACGGTCACACAGCTTACCGACTAATGCTGAGTAAATACCTTGCGCAAGGCCAAAAAAACCACCAACCAGAGCCATTGTTTCAATACTCACAGCATAATGATCTACCAGACTGGTAAAATAAACCTGATAAACCCCTTTTATGGCTGTGCTGATAAACATCACAATAAAACCATAGCCCACCACTAATCCGGTCTGGATTGCGCGCATGGACAAGCTCTCCTTCCTTATTTATCTGTTATTATGTCTTTTTATACCGGTCTAAAACCGGTAACACCACCACCTTAATACAACAGCCTCTCATTCTCAACAACTATATTCAGATATTGCCGGCAACAACAATAAACTGTGATAAAGTATTACAAATTCGAACCGGTATATACCGGTAAAAATGCTTATATCAATAAATGTATATAAGTATAGTGATGAATCAGTCTGTGGTTAGCAGCATATATATTTATCATAATTAACTTTATATCAACGTATACACTTCTAAAAATAAAACCATGTTTTCTATTTTTGTTTTGTTTTCCAGTCTGTAAAGGATACACCATGAGCCGACCACCTGAGTTAAAACGCACACTGAAAAACCGACATTTACAATTGATTGCTATTGGTGGCGCAATCGGCACCGGTCTGTTTATGGGTTCAGGCCGTACGATCAGTCTGGCCGGACCATCTGTGTTGTTTACCTATATAATCATCGGCGCATTTCTGTTTTTTGTGATGCGTGCCATGGGTGAATTACTGCTGCACAATCTGCATTACAAATCTTTTGTCGATTTCACTACCGATATTCTGAATCCGACTGTAGGTTATTATGTAGGCTGGTCATACTGGTTTTGCTGGGTAGTGATTGGTATGGCAGATATCGTAGCGATTACCGGCTATACTCAGTTCTGGTGGCCGGAAGTGCCATTATGGCTGCCCGGCATTATCTGCATTGCCATCCTGCTGGCGCTGAATCTGTTATCGGTCAAACTCTTCGGCGAACTGGAATTCTGGTTTGCCCTGATTAAAATTCTGGCGATTCTCGCGCTTATCGGCTGTGGCGGCTATTTATTACTAACCGGCTTTATCAGCCCCAGCGGCATTCAGGCCAAAATCAGCAACTTATGGTCTTATGGCGGTTGGATGCCTCATGGCTGGTCAGGTTTTTTTGCCGCGTTTCAGATTGCTATCTTTGCTTTTGTCGGCATTGAGCTGGTCGGTACTGCTTCAGCCGAAACAGATGATCCAAATACCACCCTGCCGGCTGCCATTAATAAAATACCGGTACGTGTCATTATTTTCTACGTACTGGCACTAACCATTATTATGACGGTTACCCCGTGGAATATGGTCGCCCCCGACCGTAGTCCGTTCGTCAATATGTTTACCCTGATTGGCATCAGTGCTGCGGCCACTATTATTAATTTTGTTGTACTCACCTCTGCACTGTCTTCCGCCAACAGCGGTATGTATTCTACCGGTCGTATGCTGTACGGTCTGTCGAAAAACGGCGTTGGCCCGAAAGCTTTTGCACGGCTGTCCGCCAGCGGGGTACCGCAAAACGGTCTGTTATATTCTTGTGCTCTGCTGCTGATTGGTGTTGGTCTGCTTTATGCGGAGGGCGACGTAATGAAAGTATTCACGATTGTCACCACCGTATCCAGTATTTGCTTTATTTTTGTATGGGCAGTCATTCTGATTGCCTATCTGCGCTATCGCCGGCTTTATCCTGAAGCGCATGCGCGCTCAGTTTACAAAATGCCTCTGGGTATACCCATGTGTTATGCCTGCCTGATATTTTTCGTTTTTGTTCTGTACCTGTTCAGTCAGGATAAAGATACGCTTACCGGTCTGATCGCCACACCAGTGTGGTTTATTCTGCTGACCATGTTCCTGCCTTTGTATCGTCAGCAACTGAAAAAACGCATTACCTATACCGATACAGACCATCCGAATCATTAGTATCCAAAAATCTGTCCTGATTAATTACTATATGCATCAATTAAACAGGACAGAATAATCAATAAAAGACCTAAAGCTTATATACGCTTTAGGTCTTTTATTGAATACTAATCTTAATCAGTTTGCTGCTCTTCAATTCAATATGTTATTGGGGGATAACTTTCCTTATCGGGAAGCCGTTAAGCAATAACCGCTAAGCCATTTCACACAAAATCAGTATTCAGTGACAAATGAAAACATAGTTAAGCATAGTGCCAGAAAGGCTGTCCGACCTGGGGTGTAGAGGCTTGTGCATTGTCCCGCGGTACTACCGGATCCGCTTCATAAGCCATTCTTCCTGCATTAATAGCCAGTGCAAACGCTTCTGCCATCATCACCGGCAAGCCACTACGTGAAACCGCGGTATTCAGCAATACCCCATCAAAACCCCACTCCATTACTTTTGCCGCATGCGAAGGTAAGCCTAGCCCTGCATCGACAAGCAGAGGAATATCCGGTAAGCGTTCACGCAGGACATGCAAAGCATATTCATGTACCGGTCCCAGACCGGTACCAATCGGTGCAGCCCATGGCATCAGTGCCTGACAACCGGCATCCAGCAAGCGACGGCAGGCAATCAAATCTTCAGTACAATATGGCAGTACCTTGAAACCCTCTTTAATCAGGATTTCGGCTGCACGTACCAGCTGAAATACATCCGGCTGCAAGGTATCATCATCACCAATCAGTTCAAGCTTGATCCAGTCTGTTTCAAATACCTCGCGAGCCATCTGCGCAGTTGTTACCGCCTCTTCTACACTCAGACAACCGGCGGTATTAGGAAGAATTGGTACAGCCAGCTCCTGCAACAATCCCCATATACCCTGCCCATGCTCTGCCGAAGTTGCGCTCTGACGGCGTAAAGCAACCGTAATCATGGCCGGCTGCGCTTTCCTTACTGCCGTACGCAGTATTTCAAGAGTGGGATAAGCAGCAGTGCCTAACAACAAACGACTATTAAACTCTTCATCATAAAGTTGTAAAGCCATATTCACTTCCCCCGTTAACATAAAAAATAAAAATCTTCCAACTACAAGCGATAAAGGCAAACTGCACAAAGTATTTATACTTTATAACAAAAACAATAACTTTTCACTTATTTTCACCTAAAACGACATTTGTTATTATTACCCGGCGCATATACATCTAATTATCATAATTAACATTTTGATTTCAAATATCAAAGCACCGCACACATAGCTTTTATCATGATAGGAAACAAAAACCCTGTGTAATAAATGTCATGGTAAATATCAGTCCTAATAAATGAAAACGTTTGCAGCTTCTCTTTCTGCCGGCATGGTTACGACAATTCAATTTATCCTAGCCATCAAGCAAAAAATTTCAGAAACATCCCAGAAAATAAATAAATTCTTAATTACTACAAACATCCGGAAAACAGCAAACACAGCCATTCATATCAATTTACCATAACAATACAATTCTGAAATTATTGACAATAATTTTCCTAGTCTATACTATAATTAATAAATAGTAAGGTCACTAACTAATTTATAGAAATAACCGTATGCAACTTGAAAACCGTTATTTATCCTTTTGTAACGTTCTGGAAAAAGAAAAAATTGCAGATCTGGATAAAATTAAGACATGCTTTACTCTATTATCCGTTGCAAACACTATTGATATTGAATGCGCCAAACGTCTGCAGCAATTTCATTTATCCGAAAGCAGGCTGATTATTTTAGTATTGTTAAAAGAATATCCTGAGCTGTCATTACAAGAAATTGCTAAATTATTAGGCATAACCAAAGCATCAACAACAACACTAATCAGCTCACTAGTTAATGAAAAACTGATTTCAAAAAGAACTGCCAGTCAGGATAAAAGAATTTCCCTCGTCTCATTAACTGATACCGGCACTAAACTGGTTAAAGAAATTCTGCATCAGCACAGCCAGTGGATAGAAAAAATAACCCAAAATTTATCTGCTGAAGAATTAACGATATTTAAAAAAATTCTGCAACAAATTCATCAAAACGTTTCACAACAGGAAAGTCATAATGAAAATAATTGAAGAACTAAAATCAATACAGCAAGATATGTTTACCCAGTTACCTGCAGAAGTATTGAATGTAATGGGAAATTCATTATCAGAAATGCTTACGCAGAATTTAGATTGCCATGCCATAAAAAGCGGAGATACCGCACCAGATTTTTCTCTGGTAGCGCCAAATAATCAAAAAATCGAACTCTATAAATTACTGGAGACAAAACCAGTCATTCTCAGTTTTTTCCGGGGCAGCTGGTGTCCGTTTTGTGTTAAAGAATTAGAACACTTTAACAAAAATCTGAAATTAATTCTCGATACTCAAGACGTCCATTTTATCGCTATTTCTCCGCAAAAACCTGATATCAGCGCTAAATTAATACAGGAACACAATATTAATCTGACTATTCTATCGGATACGGGTAATCAGATAGCCAAACAGTACGGTCTGGTATTTACCTTACCTGAGAATGTCAGAAATTTATACAAAAACTTAGGTGCAAATCTGCCTGATTTTAATGGCGATGACAGTTATCAGCTGCCCATACCAGCCACTTATATTATCGACCAAAATAAAAAAGTTATCTTTTCCTATATCAATGTCAATTACATGGAAAGAGCTGACACTTCGGAACTAATCAAAGCACTGAAAAAAGATTAAGCCTGCCATCATCATGATTTCATCCATCACAAAGCATCAAAGCCAGCAGGCTGAAGTGCTTAACATAATGCCCGTGCATGTCTATATCATCAGGAATAGCGGCTAAATAATATTTTCCCGATTGTTACAGATATACACGGGCATCGTATCCGGTCTTAAGCATATAAGCCGGTACATCATGCATAAATCAGATGAGTTTTACTGAAACTCCGGATCCGGTTTTTCGGTCAAGCGATTACGCAGATCGCGGCGGAAGATTTCAATTGTCCACATCCACAATAGCGTACCAATAAGTTCGGAAAGCAATTCATCAAACGGCAAATTCCATGGTGCCGGAGATAAATTCAGCACCGGCAGCATAATACCGTGAAACAGAATAGTTACACCAATACCAAAAGCCAGACCCTGCCATAATTTAACTTTAGGAAAAATTTCAGCAGCCATACAGTAAATAATAGCCCATACAATTGAAAACAGAATATGTATGGTACTACCACCCCAGTTCACTACCTGATCTGAATAGGTGTAAACCATGCTGTGAATATCAATACCCATATCCTGAATCATCTGAATAGGCGGTGCTATACGATCCGGGGTTCGTGGCGGCATTATTCCTTCCGTACCTGATTTCACAAAAGCAGAAACCAGACCGCCCATAATACCGGCAAAAAAGGCTACACCGTAATTGCGACTAGATGGTTGTGTGCGAGTAAACAGATTAGACATAATTATTTCCTCTTAATGTAATAATGATTACTGTTTTTTTCTATTAATTAACCCAAAATTGGGGTCGCAAGTGTAAATACATATTTAATGCTAAATCAAGTAAATTTACCCTCCGAATATCTCTCCAGCAGAGCATAAATAACTGTTTAAAAATCTGAATGGCTGTTTAATCAGCAATATACTGATTTTGTATACCGGAAAATCCAAATACCTCTCATCGAATTTTCACTGCTCAAATCACCAATTCATTTACAGATAAACAAAGTAAATTATTCTTCCCGGCAGATATAAACCGGCTGTTGCCAGATAAGCAAAAACCCTGTATCAAACAGGGTTTTCAAAATAAAACTTAACTACCAGCGGGTACTACCCGCCCACTACCGGTCTGACAATATCCACTTTATCCTGCGGCTGCAACTGATAAACAGAATATTGTTTTTTAGATATAAAACAAGTATTTACCGAAACAGCAAATGGTGATTCCGGCATCAGCTGCTCCAATAGATCAGCCACAGTATTACCATTAAAATCAATTACATCATCATTAACACTAATATCCATTAATCTGTTTCTCCATTGTCATTTTCCGGTAAAACATCAATATGATAGCGTGCCGGCGCATCCGGAATGGATTGCTGCTGCATTAAGGCCTGTAATACCCGTACTGTCGCAATACTTACTGCCGGCGAAATCATAAAACCGTGCCGGAACAGACCATTTACAGCCACTACATGATTTTGCTTATCATAACGTATTTCCGGGCTTTCGTGATTAAGTGTCGGGCGCAGTTCAGCCATACTTTCCAAAATCCTTGCTTCACCGAATGCCGAATGAACAGTATGCAAAGCAGACATCAGCTCCAAACCGCTGCGCACACTCAGATTACTGTCATCTTCACTTTCAATCTGTGTAGCACCGATAACAAACAACTTATTCTGTTTGGGTGCAATATAAATAGGATAGCGCGGATGCAATATCCGTACCGGACGATTAAGCTCAATATCAGGCGCATAAACCCGCAGCACCTCTCCCCGTACCCCGCGCAGACGGCTCTGACCATGGCTATTCCAGTTACTTTTGCCGCCATAGCCGCGGCAATCCAGCGTCCAGTGAGCCAGACCGGCACATTCAGCCAAATCACTGCTCTGCTCCCAGTGACAGCTAACCTGCTTTTGCTCGAGCACATCGGCCAGAGCCAGTAATGTCTGGCGATTATCCAGCTGCCCCTCGGTCGGTAAAAACAGTCCCTGCTTAAAACGTCCGGCCAGCTGTGGTTCATGCTCACTGATTGCCTGTTTATCCCACATCTGCCAGACGCTGTTATCCTGATGGGCACGCTGCAAGTGATTAGTAAATTGTTTTGCTAAGGCACGATCCTGCGGATGCCATACAATCAATGAACCATTTTGCTGCATAAATACCGGTGTAGGAAACGAATCCACCCACTGGCGCCAGACAGGCAGACTGGTATAACCCAGTTGTACCACAAGAGGCGTTGCTTCTACTGCCTCAGCTGTAGGTGCCAGCATAGCTGCCGCTGCAAAAGCAGCAGCGCCTTCACCATTACGTTTACCGGCATTAAATAATATTACTTTACAACCCTGCTCTGCCAATAACCAGGCAGTCAGACGTCCCAATAAACCGCCTCCCAGCACTGCAACATCATATTGTTTCATCGTGCACCCATTTTTGTTGACTAGAATCTGTATTCAATTTCAGTCTGCATCCGGTACCATCAGCACCTCATCCAGACAAAATATTACACGGTTTTCATTTAACCGTTCCTTGAATAAAACTATCTCAGCAGGTATAACTTCATATTAATCGTCACAAGTATGCATCATCATGGCCAAGGTTTTTCCGTTACACCCGAAACATCCCGAACGAATCTGCTGGGGTTGTGATAAATATTGTCGTGCTGATGATTTGCAATGTGGTAATGGTTGCATCCGTATCCCGCATCCCTGCGAAGATTTCGGCGAGCAATGGTATCTGGACGGAGACTGGTCTGGCTTGCTTTCAGAAGCACAGCGCGCACAGATTGCCGCCGCCGGTAAACCCTCTTTACCGGAAGAGAAACCACATAAACCGCATATCAAACTGGCGTTAAAAAAGTAAGCTGTCCCTAATGTAACAGCAAATACACTTCCCTGTCAGAACCCATGTCGCAAAAAAACAATTTCTTTAATCCAGCTCATAAATTTGAAACACAGCAGCATAAGGTGCACATCAAGCTAAGTTAATTCAGCATGAACCGAACTGACCATTAAACTCAATTTATGATTAAAAATCATATTGATATATTTGCAAACCAGATACAAGATTGAAAACATACCGGAAAAATTACCACGCTATCCATATTACAGAAAATAGTGGCTGTGCAATACAAAATAAAATGATTCTGAATGACGATATTACAGTATAAAAACTGTATTCTGGTAAAATTCCAAACCTGTATATATTATATTTATTTAAAATGGTAGATTCTTTCAGCTAAACCAATACCTGAAACAATATTGCAAATAGTGACCAGCAGCGGGCAGCAACCTAGCCGGCATGTGTGCACAGAAATGGTTCTCAGTTCAAAATAACAGCAGATAAAAATAAAACGCCTGCAAATATCTGCAGGCGAGTATTTAATACCGTAATATTTCCTCTATTTTTAAATTATGCCTCTGTATTCTTGGCTTTTTTCAGATCATCGTCTGTGTAACAGACTGTAATTTATGAATTCAATTTTGACAATAGTTTGTAAATATATAGCACCAAAAGACAACAATCTACCTTTTTATAACTAAAATTAGAAATAATATTTCTCAAAAGAATAGATTTATTAAAAGTTATTACCAAAAATTAAAAACAGACAAATGATATTACTATCATCTGTCTGCTGTATAACAAAATTACAATGCCTGCGGGCTTGTAATATCTTGCCTAGTTCATCTGTACTGCCTGAATTGCCGTCAGTGCAATGGTATACACAATATCTTCAATCAGGGCACCGCGTGACAAATCATTTACCGGTTTATTCAGCCCCTGCAACATCGGACCGACACTCAGCACATGTGCACTGCGCTGTACTGCTTTGTATGTAGTGTTACCCGTATTCAGATCTGGGAATACAAATACAGTTGCCTGACCGGCTACCTTGCTGTCCGGTGCTTTCTGTTTGCCCACACTTGGTACGCTGGCAGCATCATATTGTAAAGGACCGTCAATATGTAAATCAGGACGTTTTTGCTGTGCCAGTTTGGTTGCTGCGGTAACAGTTTCAACATCAGGACCACTGCCGGACGAGCCAGTAGAATATGAAATCATCGCTACTTTGGGTTCAATACCGAATGCTTTAGCAGAATCGGCAGACTGAATAGCAATATCAGCCAGCTGTTCGGCTGTAGGATTCGGATTAACAGCACAGTCACCATATACCAGCACCTGATCCGGCATCAGCATAAAGAATACACTGGATACCAGACTGGCCCCCGGCGCAGTTTTAATCAGCTGCAAAGCCGGACGAATAGTATTGGCCGTTGTATGTACAGCACCGGATACCAGACCATCTACATCACCGGTAGCCAGCATCATTGTGCCCAGAACTACCGTATCCTGTAACTGTTCAGCAGCCTGTTCCGGAGTCAGACCCTTGCTCTTTCTCAGTTCGACCATCGGAGCAATATAACGTTCACGGATACTGTCAGGATCAATAATTTCCAGAGATGCAGGCAAAGTAATGCCTTTAGCCTGAGCCACTGCTTCCACTTCTGCTTTTTTGGCCAGCAGAACACAACGGGCGATACCTTTATTTTCACAAATTGCAGCCGCAGCAATGGTACGCGGTTCATTGCCTTCAGGCAGAACAATGCGTTTATTCGCCGCACGGGCACGTGCCATCATCTGATAGCGAAACGCTGCCGGTGCCAGATGTGTTGCTACAGGTTTCGCCAGTTCGCTACCCAGCACATCTGCATTTAATTGTGCCGCTACTGCTTTAGCAGCTTCCTGTGCCTGTGCAACCTGTACATCTGCCGGTACAGTAACCAGACCGATACATTCCAGCTGCTTACCATGTTTAGCCAGTTCAGCCTGAACATCCGCCGCAAAACCGGCAGATGGTACATTCTGTGCATCAGCAGTTAAAATAAATCCACTGATTTCAGTATGTCCGTGTGCATAATCATGCAAAGTCAGTTGTAATTGCGCAGCCACCGCCGCTGCTGTCTGACCGGCCACTGCTGCGACCAGAATTACCCGGGCATTCAGTGCAGCCGCAATTTTCACATTCTGTGCCGGCAGATATGTACGGCCTGCTTCAGGTATTGCACCTTCAATAACAACAACATCATGTTTAATTTCGTCCATCTCGTGGAAAGCAGCAACAAATTCTTCTACTACATCATCTGCTTGTCCCTGATATACACGTTCATCCAGATTACTCAGCGACTGCGGTACCGGTAATTTCTGATTCAATACAACCTGTACAAGTTCAGATGTATTATCCTTAGCCACATCTTCAGCAATTGGTTTAAAGTACAAAGGCACATGACCTGTTTGTACAAATACCTGCGCCACGCCCAAACCTACAGCAGTTATATTTGTCTGAGTTCCTGTCGGCACCAGCAAAAATTGTGACATAAACATCCCTTTCATTTAAATTACACTAGCAGCAAATACTGCACTTATCTTATCGTTAACGATTATAATTTACTTCGCTGCGCTATATTATAAGTTACATCAACTTTTGCATGAAAAAACATAAGCCGGCCGGATATTGCAACCACTAACCAAGTCATAAGTCATTATCTGCTCAATTATTTCCTGCCTGAATCAGGCAGCAGCACCAGCACAGCATTACTAATTTTTACTCAAAAATCATTATAAAAAACATTAGTTTGAACTAATAAAATCATCCAAATCTGTCAAATAACTGTATATGTTTATTTTTGCTATTGCTGAGTTTCGCCTTTGATATTTATTTTATATCGCTAATTTCGTATTTCTGTATTTTCTGTTTTTTATATACGCTTTTGATAGGCTTTATTCATGCATTATTTGGACATTTAAATTTTAGAGAATGATGATGGCAAATTATGAATCATTTATTTCTGACTCTTGCCCAGAAAATAGCTATACCGGCTTTCGCTTTAAGTAAGCCATAGCATTGCAGAAAAAAAAGCTAAGCAATTTTTGCTTAGTAAGCTTAAGCATGAATAATGGCCATTAGTAATTTCTCAGCTATTCTGAGTGTTATGGTGTTCACATTTCTTTAGCTTTTAGCGGGTACTCATGATGAAAAAACTCTCCTTATATACCATTGTTTTTGCTTGTCTTGCTTTATGTACTTTATATTTATACGGAAGGAGCAATATGGTCAGCTCAACAACCGGAGCAACTGCATCCAATACGTCAGCAAATAATACTACCAGAGCAGCTGCATCCAAAATATCAGCAGATAATACTGCCGGATTAACCACCGTAGCAGCTTCTTTTGATGCGCCCACAGGCATTGCTTTTGATAGCTCAAATGCCATGTATGTTACCAACTGGTCTGGCAATTCAATCACTAAAATAACCGCGGACGGTGAGCGTAAAACTATTTATTCCAATATTTCTTCTCCTGCCGGTATTGTAATTGATGCAGAGGATAATATTTACGTATCATCATACAGTGATGACTATATTCTCAAAATAACTGCTGACGGCAAAGCTGAAAAAATTTCTGATGGCTACCATACTCCGACAGGTATTGCTTTTTCCAATTCTGGAAATTTACTGATTACCAACCGCTCCACCGGAGAAATTGTGTCTCTTGATTTAAACAACCGTCGCAAGGAAATTATTGCACGCGGTCTATCCACTCCGGTTGGTGTAACACAGTTACCGGATAACAGTTTGGTTGTTTCCCAGTATAGTGGTCGCCTGACCTTAATCCGCCCGAATGGTCAGCAAACAGAGCTGGGCAAAGACTTCAACCGGCCGGGAGTAGGTATTGTCACCGTTTCGCCAAATATGGTTGCCGTGATTGATAATGGTGCTGATATGGTACGCACAGTTGATATTAAAACCGGGACTGTACGTAAATTAGTTACCTCTTTACCAGGAGCAGTAGCATTGGCTTTACATAATAATCGCTATTACATAGGTACATGGCAGGATGGTACTGTTTATGCTTTTAATCCTAAATAGTTCAAACTAGACATTAGTTTCAATAAACTGTTCAAACCAGTTTCTAAAACAAAACCTGAATGGCTTTTCATTCAGGTTTTGTTTTTACATAAGCATCTTTTAATCATCAGATACTGATCCAGAAATTTCCTGATCACAGAATTGTTACATATGTATTTCCGGCTATCTGACAAATAAAATAGTTTTTAAACAACTATAGATTTGCCAGTGCTCTGCTCATTTCAGTAAAGTCTCCGCGCATCTGATACCACAGATTACTACGTGCCTCACTAAACTGCTCTTCACGACTAAGCAATGTACCTTCCGTAAATGCTGTGTATTTTCTGGGAACATGTCCGTCAAACCAGTAATAAGTTTGCGATGAAGTACTTTTTCCTCTATAGCTACGGTTTAATTCATATAGTCCACTGGTATGCACTTCAGCATTCATTACCGCTTCATTAATCGTCTTCACACTATATTGTTTGAAATAAAAATCTTCATAAACAGATTGCTCAACCATATTACCATTTTCATCAGCTACCTTTTTTGTACCCACTTTCAGATTTTCATATTTATCATCCGTCTCAATATTATCCTTATACTGCTGAAAATGACCGCGGGTCATATTTACATCAATCACCAGATTAGCCGATCCAGGGCTGTTTACAAAGCTGACATAGCTTGCCTGGAGTATGGAACGTATCTGGTAGGCCAGATAGTCATTTCCACGGATAAATATCTGTACCTGTCCTTTTTGTTCATATACACCTGCCTGTCTGGTAGAATCTTTATAGGTGTTACCATAAGGACTATACACATCACTGGCCGCACGGAACAAAGCCGCTGCCTGCCGGTATTCACTCAGTAGTCTTGCTTTGCGCACAATACCCTGCGCTTCCTGATAGTGACTTTCCGCTTCAGCAGTTCGCCATTTTTTTTCATAAATAGCGGCTAATTTGGCACTGTCCTTATAATTGCCCAAAGGCAGATAAACATCATGAGCTTTGCGAAAATTATTCGCTGCCTCTTTATAATTTTTGTCTCTAACATTAGCCTGTGCTTCAGTGTAATATTCCTGAGCAGCAGTTTTATAATACATGTTCTGATTATCATCAGCGCGCTTTTTAATATCCTTGTAATTAAAATACTCATAGCCCTGACGGTATAATTTAGCCTTGCGCAAATAATCTGCACTGTTTGAAGCTACAATTGCATTAGCCTGCTGATAAAACTGTATAGCCAGAGATTCTTTCAGACCATCTACTGTATACAGACTTAAATATTTTTCAATATAAGTGCTGTAACTTTTATCTGCCAGCTCAGTTTTCATCGCCAGTAACAGCTGATAGCTTTTAATCCGTAAGTCATAATCAGAAACGGTAGCCTGTTTAATATTTTTTTGCGCCATTTCCACTAAACCGCTAACAGTAACCTGCAAATACAGAATATCCTTGTCCTTCCATGGCTTATTCTTTTGCTCAAGCTTCTTAGCCTTAGTGTTGAAATTATTAGCCAGAACTTTCACTCCGCCTACATAATCACCGGTTTTGAACTTGTCCTCCGGCTTAACCGGTAATGTACAGCTTGCCAGCAACAGACATAAAAAGACCAGTAAAATTTTTTTCATTTTTCGATCTCCAGAGGCGCGAAAACAGACGCATGATAAAATACAAAAGGCGCATATTAACACTAGTTAACAAAACAAACAAATGCCTTTACTTTTATCCTGATTTCATTCTGTGTATAACATCATCCCACCGTCGCAATTTCGGTATATCTACCTGAATGATTTATAATTAAGTTAAAATAGAAACTGCAAACAGCATTAAAACATTTAAACTGATAATATATTGCCGTAGCTGTATCAGCTAAAGACAACAGATAATGCTATTTAAGAAAAGAAACCCATATTACAATCCGGCTAAAAGTCATCATACACCTTATGGTTTCTGCAATCTGGAACCTACAGTCATCAAACCCCTGGAAGTCTATCGCTGGAACTGGGAAAGGCATATCCATCATCTGCCTAAACCACCGCAAAACGGATATGAGCATTTTGCACGCAACTGGTATCAGAAACCGGACTTTACACTGAGCGGCAACCGGCTGTGGTGGATCAGCCATGCCACACTGTTCATACGTTTACAGCAATGTACCATTATTACCGATCCGGTATTTTCACAGCGGGTATCACCAGTAACATTTGCCGGCCCCAAACGCCGTACTCAGCCTGCAGCCAGTATTGCCCAACTGCCTTCAGTGGATGTTATCGCACTGTCACACAACCATTACGATCATCTGGATAAGGCAAGTATCCGCCAGTTAGCCGAACGTTTTCCGTCCATCACTGCCGTTGTTCCCCTAGGTTTGAAAAATAAACTGGAACGTATGGGCGTACGTAATGTCATTGAACTGGACTGGTGGGAACAGGTGACGATTAAAGATATCCGATTTCATGCTGTACCAGCACATCACTGGAGCCAGCGCGGCATTTTCGACCGCAATCGTACTCTGTGGTGTGGCTGGATAATGCAGACAGCCGCGGGAAGTACTACTTATTTCAGCGGAGATACAGGTTTCAGCGAGATTATGTTCCGGCAGATTGCCGGGCGATTTGCCCCAATAGACATGGCTGCAATCCAGACAGGAGCTTATGCACCCCGCTGGTTTATGCATAATCAGCACATAGATCCTTATCAGGCAGTAACAATTTTTCAAATACTACAATGCCGTCAGGCAGTTGGCATGCACTGGGGTGCATTTGAACTGGCAGATGAACCCATAGATGAACCACCACAGCTACTAGCTCAGGCCTGTGAACAACAGCAGCTGGACAACAGCCGTTTTGAAAGTATCAAAATGGGAGCCAGCCGTCCCATTCCTGATTAAATTAAACAATAATAAGAAATTTCATCCCCAGCATATCGTTCTGAACGGAACTCACAGATTGTAAAATAAAAAATATTATCTTAATTTTATTTAAATTTCAGTCTGCTACACCTAAAATACGGACTAACCAATTGATTGCCGTAGTAATCAGTGCAACTTTATAAATATACATGCAAAAATAGTATAGTTTCTTAACTTGAACAAATGAATACTGATAAAAACTATCGCATTAAAAATTCTGTTTAAGCTAAACCACTTTTATTTATTTTTATTTTCACACCTGATTACGCAAATCATTCATCATGCGACTGAATTCTTCCCGGTAGGCAGGGGCAACATAAGGTCGTAACAGAGTCAGAGTCTGGTGAGTACCACGAAATTTTGAAGCTTCAGTCAGTTTGCGTTCATACAAAGCACTGTCATAATCACACCAGTATTTGGTAATCAGCCAGATATTCACCGCCATTTCCTTGCGGGCAACTTCATCCGTCTGTATAAAACCAATATCAGTCAGTTGCTGCAAGAGATTTTGCAGTAGCGGTGATACACGAACCCGGGTGAAATTATTGTGTTCACCCAATAATTCTGCACTGCGTGAAAGCATTGCATTTAAATCGCTGAATAAAAAACGGTATTGCCACATTACATCATAAACACCAAGCATATAGTTCTTAATCGCTTCTGTGTCCTGTGGCGGACTGACCTGCTGCAGATAACACAGCAATTTCTCACTGTAGCGCTTGAATAACTGCATAATAATTTCATCTTTATTACGAAAATGATAATAAAGATTGCCCGGACTGATACCCAGAAAAGAAGCAATATGATTAGTGCTGATGTTGCGTTCACCCTCTTCATTAAACAGTTTCAGACTGGCATCAATAATGCGGTTATACGTATTGGGGCGTGATTCTTTCACCATATTAATTTCTTTCTGATTATGCAGTTATCACCGAGCAAAGCATACAGATATTCTCTTAACCAGCCGCATGCGGCAAAACTTCCGGCAGCCAGACCGGTTCCGGTTCGAGCAATACCTGAAAATGCTGTGCTACACAGTTACGAACATATTTAGCCAGAGCAACTACATCGGCCGCGCTGGCCTGTTTTTTATTAACCAGTACCAAAGCCTGCTGCTCATGAACTGCCGCACCGCCAAGCTGATAACCTTTCAGGCCGCACTGGTCTATCATCCAGCCTGCTGCCAGCTTTACCTGTCCGTCAGGCTGTGGATAATGCGGCAAAGTCGGATATTGTTTTAATAGGCTTTCTGCCAGTTCAGCTGCCACAACAGGATTTTTAAAAAAACTACCGGCACTGCCAAGCACTCGCGGATCAGGCAGCTTCTGCCGACGGATACGGCACACTGCCTGTGCAACGATACTGGCGGTTAGGGCTTGTCCCTGTGCCAGCTCTGTGGCCACCTGAGCTAAATCACCATAATGCAGTTGTGGTGTAAAACTGCGGGATAATACAAACCGTACCGCCACAATGACATAACGCCCTTGCCGTTCATGCTTAAATACACTGTCCCGGTAAGCAAAGCTGCATTCATTCCGGCTAAGCCAGCACAGTTGCTGATTTTCAAGATCAAAACATTGTACAGCCTCAATACAGGATTGTACTTCAACACCATAAGCGCCGATATTCTGTACAGGTGCCGCCCCTACTGTACCCGGAATCAGACTCAGATTTTCCAGGCCGCACCAGCCCTGTTCCAGCGTGTACTGAACAAATTCATGCCAGTTTTCACCGGCCGCAGCTTCTACGATAACCTGTTCACCATCATCCGCCACCAGCCTGATACCACGATTGGCCATACGCACCACCAGTGCCGGATAATCCTTACAAAACAAAATATTACTCCCGCTACCCAGCCACAGCACACTTTGCCGTTCAAACTGAGGCAGTGCCAAAATATCCGGCAACTGTTCAGTATTCGTTAATGTGACCAGCCAGCGTGCCCGTACCGGCAGAGCAAAAGTATTTAGCGGTTGTAAATCTGCATGTTCAATCACATTTATCATGATTTGCCTTCTGCATCTGTCAGCATAAATTTTTCACTTTTCCGGTGCAGATACCACACCAGTGCCACAGCCGCACCTGTCAATGCCAGCACCAGAGCCAGCCAGAAACCATAAAGTGCCATACCGAAATACAAACCAAACAAACAGCCGAAACCCAGACCCAGACCCCAGAAACTGAACGCATGAATCACCATCGGAATCTTAGTCAGCTTATAGCCGCGCAAGGCATAAGAAGCAATTGTCTGTGTTGCATCAGACAACTGGAAAACTGCTGCAAAAATCAACAGCGTACCGCCCAGTAAAATTACTTCCTGATCAGCTGTATATAAGCCTACCCAGAAATGCCGGAACAGCAGCAGCATGATCCCGGTAAAGCAGGCACCAAGCAGACCCATACACAACCCTACTCCGGAAACAAAGCGGGCACGCTGCCAGTTACGTGCTCCGACTGCCTGACCCACACATACAGCCAGCGCAATGCCCACACTTTGCGGCAACATATAAATTAAAGAAGTAATACTGATTACCACCTGTTGCGCTGCCACCTGAGTGACCCCGAAACGGGCAATCAGCAAACTAATAAAAGTAAACAGACTCACTTCCAGAAAGAATGACATTCCGATCGGAATACCCAGACGCAACAAAGAAGCCTGTGTACGCCAGCGCGACCACTCAAAGCGCGCAAACAGAGCAAAAGGTGCAAAATACCGCTGCCGTATAATATATATGCCTAGTGCAATGGCATTCAGCCAGAAACAGATAGCAGAGGCCAGACCACAGCCGGCTCCTCCCATCTGCGGCATTCCGAATTTTCCATAGACAAAAATATAATTAAGCGGAATATTCAGCAATAGTGCAATCAGACTCACCACCATAATAGGTTTGGGGCGGTTTAAAGAAGAGGCAAAAGCATAAAATGCCCGGTGAATCATCGCTGCCGGCATACCCAGTGCAATATAGAATACAAACTGACCAAATACTGCATCCACATATGCACCCATATTCAGCCAGTGCTGCATTGGTATAATCATTGCCCACAGCAACAGCATACCCAGAACACCGAGAAACAGTCCGAACCATATCCCCTGCCGTCCCTGCTCTCCGATTTCCGTTGTTTTACCGGCTCCGTATAACTGTGCCAGTATCGGCTGTAATGCCGTCATCACTCCCAGAAAAGTAATATACAGCGTAATAAATACATTCGAACCCAGAGCCACACCAGCCAGGTCGTTGGCACTGGCATGACCAGCCATTACAGTATCGACTACGCCTACACCTACCTGCGCTACCTGTGCAATAAGAATCGGCAACGCCAGCCGCAGCAATCTGCGGCATTCAGCCAGCAACTCGCCCCGGCCGTGCTGATTCAGTTCAAACAACATGTTTCACCTACAAAATTAAACAATACAAACAACAAAATACCGTAGATCATCACATTCATCAGGCAGTTTACTGCTGCGATGCCAACAATAAAACAGGCTGCCTGAAATCATTCAGACAGCCTGCCAGCAAGAAAATCAGTTAAGCGCGTTTACGGAATTCAAAAGTACGTGAATCAATTTCCACTTTATCGCCATTTTCAATATAAGCAGCTACCTGAATCTCGGCACCACCTACCAAACGTGCATTTTTCATTACTTTGCCAGAAGTGTCACCTTTTACTGCCGGTTCAGTATATTCCACTTCACGCACGATAATAGTAGGCAGTTCTACAGAAATAGCGCGGCCGTCATAGAAAGTTACTTCGCATTTTTCTTCCATGCCGTCTACAATAAACTTGATGGCATCGCCGATGTTTTCTGCTTCCACTTCATACTGATTGAATTCATCATCCATGAAAACATACATCGGATCAGCAAAATAGCTGTAAGTGCACTGTTTGCGATCCAGCACTACCACATCAAATTTTTCATCGGCTTTATAAACCGTTTCTGTAGCAGCACCAGTCAGCAGGTTTTTCAATTTCATTTTTACCACGGCAGCATTACGACCGGATTTATTGTATTCGGACTTCTGCACCACCATTGGATCATTGCCCACCATAAATACATTACCCGGGCGCAATTCTTGTGCGGTTTTCATCTTTAATCTAACTTCCAAAAATGTTCAGCAAATAATAAGTATATTATTTTAGCGGAAGATGGCTGAATCTGGCTAGTTTTTCCAGTGCATTGTCCTGCCTATGCAGCATTTCTGACCACGCAGCGGCTGATTTTACCCAACTTTGCCAATGCGCGCACAAATACTGCCAAGCCTGTTCACGTTTTAACGAACTCACAGCCCCTGCACCGTTCAGATCATCCGACAAAACAGTAAACGCCTGTCTGAGCTCTGCCGGCCAGCCTTGCATCGCCTTAAACCAGAATGAATGCAGCTTTTGCAGATGGACATCATCATCCTGACGGTAAATATGCCAGAAAAACGGTAATCCTGCCCATAATGCCCGGACAAAACTGTCTTCACCGCGCACAATAGCCGCATCTGCTAGCCACAGCAAACGGTCAAAGGCCGCCTGTGGTACAAACGGAATACGTACCAGCGTCACATTCCCCAGCTCACAGCTATCCCCTTCCTGCTGCAGCTCCTCCGGTGCAATTAATTTTGCCGCACGTAAACTTTCAATGACCTGTCCGCCGGCGAGCCACAACGTTACCGGCGTATCCGCCTGCTGCCACATAGCCATCCATTGTGCCCACTGACCGGAAGTATAAGCAAATACCAGCCATAACTGCCCTGTATACTGTAACGGCAAACCATATTCCAGCCTGAATGCCTGCTGAAGTTGCGGCTGTTGTCTGAATTTTTCCCGCTCAGCCAGATAATCCGGTTCCCGTAACAAACCGCCACTGTCCGCATCAATACCCATAAACCAGAAATACTTTTCCAGACCATTAGGCTGCAACGATGACATAGCATGTAAACCGACCGCCCAGTCTTCGGCGGTCAGATACTCCCAGTTCAGCCACAATGGCCGGCACTGCCCCATTCTTTCCAGTACCTGGGGCGGAAGCTCACAACCAAACGTTTCTATTACCAGTACCGGATCGGCAGCAGCAGACAGCTGTTGCTGCATCATGGCATCGCCCTGCCATGCTTCGATAGTAATCCGTGCCTGTTTTTCCGGTGCCGGCACTAGCTTATTAAGTGCATCAGTATCATCAATCCACAAACGCACATGCATGTGCAGATATTCAGCCAGCAGACAGCTTAGCCGCCAGCCTACGCCCGCATCACCATAATTATCAATTACCCGTACAAATACCCATGCCTCTGCCATAGACTCATCCGACAGCATAGTTTCAGGTAAATTTAAAACATGCATTAAAATTTCCTTACACACAGCACAACTTACTCACACATTCTCACTCTTTATCCTTTTGTCAACCATAAAACAGACTTGACAAACTGATTTTATCCACATGAATTAAGCAACGCATACTGAACCCTATAAAAAGCAAAAATAGCTGCGCACATGCATTTTATTTTTATAAATAATTGTTTTTAAACAATTTTATTTTAAGGCTTATTTTTTAAGCAAGCACATGCAAGTCTTGATTTATAGGCAATTATGCCTGCTCATCTTTCATTTTCCACAGATTTATCCACAAATATTGTGGGCATATCTTTAACCCCTTTAACAACAAGGTTTTTTATGCCAGATCATCTGCGTCATGAAAAATAATCAGAAACTAATCACCATTATGGTAAAATAAACCATGCTCTCTAAAGTAGTAAAGCCATTATGTCTGATGCACTTTTTGCCAAAGAAACCATAGCAGTATCACTTGAAGATGAAATGCGCAGTTCCTATCTGGATTACGCCATGAGCGTGATTGTAGGACGAGCCCTTCCTGATGTACGCGATGGGCTGAAACCGGTTCATCGTCGTGTGCTGTATGCAATGAACGAAGCGAATAACGACTGGAACCGGCCTTACAAAAAATCTGCGCGCATTGTCGGCGATGTTATTGGTAAATACCATCCGCACGGCGATACAGCAGTTTACGATACTATCGTACGTCTGGCGCAGGATTTCTCCATGCGTTATCTGCTGGTCGACGGACAGGGTAATTTCGGTTCCGTTGATGGCGACAGTGCAGCGGCTATGCGGTATACCGAAATCCGCATGACAAGAATTGCGCATGAGCTAATGGCTGATATCGAACAGGAAACTGTTGACTTTGTCCCGAATTATGACGGCAAAGAACAAGAGCCGGCGGTATTGCCAACACGT
This sequence comes from Snodgrassella sp. W8135, assembly GCF_016101225.1. Lineage (NCBI taxonomy): Bacteria > Pseudomonadati > Pseudomonadota > Betaproteobacteria > Neisseriales > Neisseriaceae > Snodgrassella > Snodgrassella sp. W8135. The sequence continues at coordinate 234,383 of NZ_JACFQX010000002.1, read as the reverse complement.
ATTCCGACATTACTGATTAATGGTTCTTCCGGTATTGCCGTTGGTATGGCTACCAACATTCCGCCGCACAATATTAACGAAGTGATAGGCGGTGCCAAAGCCCTGCTGGCTAATGAAAACCTCAGTATTGACGAGCTTATCGATCTGATTCCTGCCCCGGATTTTCCGACTGGCGGTATTATTTACGGACTTTCAGGCGTGCGTGAAGGTTATCGTACCGGTCGCGGTCGCGTCATTATTCGTGGTAAAACCCATATCGAACCTATCGGACATCATGATGAACGCGAAGCAATCATTATTGATGAAATTCCGTATCAGGTAAATAAAGCCAGACTAGTCGAAAAAATCGGCGAACTGGTACGCAATAAAATTCTCGAAGGTATTTCAGACCTGCGCGACGAGTCGGACAGATCCGGCATGCGTGTGGTTATTGAGCTCAAACGCAATGAAAATAGCGAAGTTGTTCTTAATCAGCTGTATAAATTAACTCAGCTTCAGGACAGTTTCGGCATCAATATGGTGGCTCTGGTAGACGGTCAGCCGCGCCTGCTGAACCTGAAACAGATTCTGAATGAATTTCTGCGTCACCGTCGCGAAGTTGTTACCCGGCGTACCATGTTTAATCTGCGTAAAGCACGTGAACGCGGTCACCTGCTCGAAGGTCTGGCAGTAGCTCTGTCTAATGTCGATGAAATCATTGCCCTGATTAAATCATCTCCTACCCCTTCAGAAGCCAAAATCGCTTTAACCTCACGGGCATGGCGTCCTGATCTGGTTAAAAACATGCTCGTACGCAGCGATATTGATGCAAAATTGATCAAGCCTCAGAATTTACCGGAAAATACCGGTCTGAGTGCTGACGGCTATTTCCTTTCCGACGCGCAGGCACAGGCCATTCTCGAAATGCGTCTGCAACGTCTTACCGGTTTGGAACAGGATAAAATTGTCGATGAATACAAAACTATCCTTGATAATATTGTCGACTTACTTGATATTCTTGCCAAACCGGCTCGTATCAACCAGATTATTCATGATGAGCTGACCGCCATCCAGCAACAATTCGGAGATGAACGTCGCAGCGAAATCAACACTTTTGGTGGCGACATTGCCGATGAAGACCTGATACCGAAACGTGACATGGTGGTTACACTGACTCACGGCGGCTATATCAAAACCCAGCAGGCAGATGACTATCAGGCACAACGGCGTGGCGGTCGTGGTAAACAGGCTACTGCCACCAAAGATGAAGACTTTATTGAAACTCTGTTTATCGCCAATACACACGACTACCTGCTGTGTTTCACCAGCTTGGGTAAATGCCACTGGATTAAAGTATACAAACTGCCTGAAGGCGGCCGCAACAGCCGTGGGCGGCCGGTTAACAACCTGATTCAGCTTGAAGAAGGTGAAAAAATTAACACCATTCTGCCAGTACGTGAATTCAGCGAAAATGAATACGTCTTTATGTGTACCGAACAGGGTATCGTTAAGAAAACCTCACTAATCGATTTTTCACGTCCGCGCTCAGCCGGCATTATCGCCCTCGGACTGGATGAAGGTGACCATCTGATTGGTGCGGTTAAAACTGCCGGTAAACATGACATCATGTTGTTTTCCAATGGTGGTAAAGCCGTACGTTTCAGTGAAGACAATGTTCGTCCGATGGGACGCAGTGCCCGCGGTGTACGCGGCATGAAACTGGCTGAAAATAACCAGGTAATCAGCCTGCTGGCCTATGATGCTGAAGAAGATAGCGACAAACTGGTACTGACCGCCACAGCCAACGGCTTTGGTAAACGCACTGCTGTTGATGACTACCGTCGTTCCGGCCGTGGTACTCAGGGCGTAATTGCCATCGATACCGGTGAACGTAATGGTGACCTCGTAGCCGCTACACTCGTAGCCGATAGCGACGACCTGATGCTGATTACCAGTGGCGGTGTACTGATTCGTACCAAAGTCGATCAGATCCGTTCTACCGGTCGTGCCGCTGCCGGTGTTAAACTGATTAACCTGGATGAAGGCGAAAAACTGGTCAGCCTCGAACGTATTGCTGAAGCAGAAGAAAACAGCGATAACGAAGTAGATATACTGGATACACCAGAAGCTTAATTCCGACATTTAAAAGCATAAAGCCGACTTTCCCAGTCGGCTTTATTTTTACCGGTATAAACATAATCAGCTTTCAGACAGCATAAAATCCACTACTTGATAATAATAATGAAATCCACTATCATCTTTACCCACAAAAGAAACCAAACACACACAAAGGACAAAACATGTACGTTTGTCTGTGCAATGCCATTACTGATCGCCAGATAAAAGAAACTGTTGCTGCCGGCGCCTCAAGTCTCACTGATTTACAGGCTCAGCTTGGTGTAGCCACTTGTTGTGGCTGCTGTGCTGATTTAGCCAGCTCATTCCTGTCCTGCCATCAGGATCGTCAGATTAATTGCACCAAAGCGGACAACACATAAAAATTTGGTACTCATACGAATAATTAACCGCTATTTTCTTTACTGCATTATTTATTTATCAACCAATTCATATTTTTATCTTTTAACTAAATATAGATAAATTATTTATAATTATTTGCACTACCCAAATTAACAAAACCATATATTTTACATAAATCAACAAATAGGCATATAAGAACACATAAGCCCTTTGGTTTGTTTATTATGTTCAATGTTTTGTTTTTTACTTAAAGGGAGCAATAAATGAAAAAGAATAATCTGATAAAACACTATTTTCTTACATCAAGCTTAGCGATATTAATTACATTAGCATTACCTGCTACTGCAAAAACCACTACCAGAGTTAATAAAGCTGAAGTTGATCGTTTATCGAATTATTTTATAGCTCAGGATAAATCAGTCAGCAGCAAAATTGATTTTGATGGTTACATGAAATTAGCCGAAGAAGTAAAACGATACAGAGCTAAAAGACTTCTTCCTTTAAACCAATTTTTGGCCAAATCCAAAAATTCAAAAACCATTATTTTGGACTCCAGATCTAAAGAAATGTATGACAGAAAACATTTGAAAGGGGCTATTCATCTGAATTTCTCCGACTATAATCAGATTAGCCTATACAGATTAATTCCAGATAAAAATACAACCATTCTCATTTATTGCAATAATAATTTTATAGATGACCAGGAAAACTTTGCCAGTAAAATGGCAGTAACACCAAAAGACCTGAACGGACTGCCATCTTATCGTAATAAGATCAGTTTAGCCCTTAATATACCTACCTTTATCAATCTATACGGATATGGCTATCGTAATGTTTACGAATTAGGAGATCTCGTTTCTGTTAACGATAAAAGATTAAAATTTGAAGGTAGCGAAGTTAAATAAATCATTTATCGCACAAATCATTAAACCCATCTATTCTGACTATTCACATGAATAGTCAGAATAAGTTCCGTACTTACTTTTTTCTCTCTGTTAATTGAAACCATACTAAGTTATTAACTTGCAGGCGAATACCAATATCACCTTCAGGAGCAAAACAGGAATCCGCCATCATAGCCCTGCCCTTATTTTGTGATTATCTGCCAAGCCATCATGATGCCCCACTGCACTGATATCTGAAAAACGCTGTTTTTGCCAAACCTGCATGTCCGGCACCCGGCACGACAAAAGAATAATCAATAGCAACGAACTGTATTTACTATCCTAACGGTTTCTTTAAAACCCATGCAGATGTATGAGCAGTAAAACCGATATGACCATAATAGTCGACAGCCTGTGGAGCAGCAATTAAAACAATTCCGGCATTCTCTCCAGTATTTTTCTGAATTTCCCGAATCAACTGCTTACCAATACCCTGCTTTTGATAGCGCTCATCAACAGCCAAATCAGCCAGATAAGTAATATAAACAAAATCAGTTAAACAGCGCGCAATACCTACCAACTTCTGTCCGTCCCATGCTGTAATAATTAAATTTGCATTATTCAGCATAGACTGAAAACGGGATTTATCCGTAATCGGACGCCGTTCCCCCAGACTGCAATTTCGGTAAAGATTCAGCGTTTCTTCGAGTTCGGGTTTGATATTAGAACGGTAAGCAATATTATTCATACATAATACCTCCAGTAAACGAACAAAGTATTAACTTCACATACAGATACAGTGAAAAACTAATTTGTACAGATGAAACCAACTAATAACCCTGTTCATGGTTCAGCATACTTTAAAATTTGTTTAGAAACTCAATATAATCAGCAGCACTTTGATTGATTGCCTGCGGAGTAATTGTTACTAATAAAGCATCTGTATTAGCGCCAAACAAAGAAAATGCACCCTGATAATTTGCTTTAACATAATGTAAAGTCATTTCATACGGACGCAGAACTGCCGTTAAATCATAAGGTGCCCGATAATCCTGTTCCGAACTTCCCATAGAAACAGCCAAACCGATTTTTCGATCTTTAAGCTGAGTCCCGCGGGAACAATATGCCCATCCGTAGGTTAAAACATCATCAAACCACTGTTTCATTAGTGGCGGGCAGTTAAACCAGTAAACCGGAAATTGCCAGATCAGACTACCATATACCTCTACCAAAGCCTGCTCTTTCTCCACATCAATCTTACCGTCCGGATAAGACTGATACAGCTCATGCACCGTAAATTTTTCCGGAAATTTTTTTACTTCTTCAATCCAGCGTTTATTGACTAAAGAATGTTCAATATCAGGATGCGCTACAATAATCAGTATTTTTTCATTTTATTCCCCTTGGTTGTTTGATTACTAAATATAAATAAAAATTATCTTATCCGAACATATCCGAATTTCAGTTTACAGTACAGCCTGCACTTAAACCAGACAGAGCACAGTATTACAGACTATGGCCGTTGCTGATTAAATATTCAGCAAAACTCACCTGTTCAGATAAAAGACCCTGCTGCCGTCGCTGATACCATTCAATCTTGTCATTCAAAATCTGCAGATGTTTTTGCAGTTTTGCCAGCTGTTGCAAAAAATCATCACGGGTCTGTAACAACAACTCCAGCCGCTCAGCAATAGTTATATCCCCCTGACTGCGCAGCAACACATACTGCTGAAGCTGTTCCATACTCATACCGGTATTTTTCAGATGCAAAATAAAACGCATCCAATCAACGTCCTTTTCGGTATAGAAACGACGCTGATTGACAGAGCGCTGCGGAGAAATCAGCCCAAGACTTTCATAATACCGGACAGTTGCCGGCGTTAATCCGAATATATCCGCAAAAGCACGGATACTGTATTGTTGTGACTCTGTCATTCTTGTTCCCATCACTAAAATAAAGCTCAAACAACTTAAAATATCATTTCATATTAAAAACTAAGTAATAGCAAATCAGGCAAAACAAACAGACTGAGCAATAACTTGCCTGCCTAACCTTTTTAATGCGTAAAATAAAGAATCAATCTGTATAAAAATAGTAATAAAACTTTGATAATGAATAAAAAATATAATTTAAAATAGATATTCAGATAATAATACAGGAAAGCATATGCTTAATATATTGCTAAGGTATAATCAAACCACCACAGCAAAATCAGACAGTACTGGTAACCGTACTTAATTTTTTACCAGAGATTAACACCATACATAAAACTCTAAAATATTAAAAATCTGAAAATTAATGGAATACCTGAATAATATTAATTGCCAACACTTTCCATTGGTATGGGATAACCATAAAACCAGTATTTATCAGTTTTTACTCCCTTATCAAAACGCGGATAAACTTCCCGAAACGGCCAAAATTCTGCCTGATCACTCCTTAGATAGTAGAAAAATAAAACAGGCAGCAAGAATGAGGGATGGAATTACAAATTATCATAGTGCCTCTGCAGAACAAAGTTGTGAAGAAAAAATTTTAGCATTACTCACCAAAATAACTGCGCAACCTAATCAATCAGATATCGAAACACTTTACACCCTAGTCCAAACAGGACGAACCTTAAGTTATATTGAAGATTTAACTGAGGAAATACCCAAACTCATTATTGATTTTAATAAATTATACGAATTTATTTATTGGCTAGCACTTAATAGTCCGGATCGTGAAATCATTAAATTCTGTATTGCCATATTAGGATGTTTTACTACCGAACAAACAGAATTATTTTTGTTATTTGGTATGCATGAAGAATTTTCATTATATTCTGCTGGCGCATTACAAAATACACTATCATCTGAAACCGATATTGAAAATGCCTTGCTGACATTAGCAAAAAAAATTGATAGTTGGGGACGTATTCATATCATTTATCGCTTAGTAACATATCCGTTATCATCATCAACAAAAGACTGGTTGCTAAGATCCGGCTATCGAAATAGTTTGATGAATGAATATCTTGCTTACACCTGTGCAATGTCAGGTGAATTAGATAAAGCTCTAGCGCATAAAACCATTGATAGTGAATTAATCAGCTCCACAAGTGAAATTATTGAAGCGCTGATAAACGGCGGATCCACTCAGGATATGCATAACTATGCTGCTGGTGCTAAAGTCTGTCTAAATTATTTAACCCATTTACTCAATCTACCAAATTTAACGGATCTGAAAATATTACGAACCGTTTGGTTATTACACGATTTTGTGATTAATAAAGTAAACGATTATTATCCAAACTGGGATAAGCAAATCAAAAATCAAATAATCAACAAAGCAAATGAGGTAATTAAGCAGGATAAATGGTTAGACTTGATTAAAAATGCGCTAACAACTAATAATACGCAACAATTTCAGCTAGCTGCAAACCTTTATACACAATATGGCTTTGATGCATGGGAAGCACATTTTGAACATCAAAAAAATTATCATAGCGATCAGTGGTCTTATTTACTACTAAGTGATTCATTACCGAGAATAAAGCAAGTTATTCAATTAGCTAATCAACAATATGATTTTGCTAAAATCGCAACAGGCCCTGCATTAATCCATGAATATGAAACAGAAATTGACACACATAATTTATTAGATTTGATTTTACAAGAACTCAATCACTTTCCCGGTGTTGGAGAAGACTTAATCTTAATCGGCTTGAATAGCCCGGTAATACAAAACCGCAATACAGCATTAAATACTCTAGAAGCTTGGGATCGGTCATCTTGGTCAGAAAGAATTAAAACCGCAATTCAAGAACTGGCAATTATTGAACCTGATGAAAAAATTAAACACAGAATCATCACGTTATTAACTTAAGACAATGATTGATAGCCTTATTCTTAAAACAATCTTTATAAAATTAATTAACAGAGATGTTTATTACATAGGCAAAACCGAATTAAACAGAACTGACTGCATTAAAGCAGCAAAATAATATCAAAATTATTTTGCCTGCTAATCAGGCAGCCGCACTTAGATATTTCCTTCACTTAGTAGTGATTATGATGTGGGTTTTATATATGTTCATCCGGTTGCTAAATACTTATTAATTGATAATCCGGCTTCTCTTTTGACTTTTCCATTTAATAATAAATTGGATTTACATGGATGAGATTTGAAAAAAACCTTACAACTGCTTCGAAAATCGAATACCAGGCCATTTGAGTAATTATAATCACCTATTATTTATCAGCAAAATGCTGCTATTGTCCATCCTATTCAATCCATTAGAAAGAGTGAGCAAACCCATCAATATAATAAATCAGTCCGAATGGTCAAAAAAGATAGTAGACAGAATCTCTACGAAAGCTTCTTTGTCTACAGCGAAATCGGAAGCCAACCCAACCAGACTACTAAAACTTTTCGATATGCTGGCAGAAAGGAATAATACAAAGAATAAGAAATTCGTGGTATCAAATATATTTAAAAAGCATATTTTTCGTCATATCTAAGATGAAGACAGATATTCTTAAAACAACTGCTAAACTCCTAAAACTGAATCTACAATCTTATAACTTTAATCTTTGCATAATTAAAACTATATCTAAAGTTAATGGTTCTGGCTCAACACAAAATAACTCTTGAGTTAAAGTTAACTTTAAGTTTTATACTCAAATACTGATAACAACATGAGTAAGCCATGTCTACAGCATTCAAACAGATCTTTCCGCAAGGCAAGATTAATATTAATTATGCACAATATTTTATCGGCCAAAGCTATTTATGTAACTTAGCCGCTATCGATGAACAAATAGATGTCGATGTTAGCAATGTTACTTTTGAGCCGGGCTGCCATAATCACTGGCACAAACATCTGCATGGCTATCAGATTCTGCTTGTTACAGCAGGACAAGGCTGGTATCAGGAAGCAGATAAACCAGCGCGACTGTTAAATCCTGGGGATTCTGTAGTCATTCATGCCGGAGTCAAACACTGGCATGGTGCCACTAAAGACAGCTGGTTCAGCCATATAGCCATTACTAAAGGTCAAAGTGAATGGCTGGAACCGGTAGACAGCATTGATTACAACAATCTTTAACTTATCTTTTTTAATATATAGGAGAAAACCATGAAAAAACAGACAGCAGGCCATGATTTATTAGGTGATTTTGCCCCCTTGTTTGCACATTTTAATGATGAAGTACTTTTTGGAGAGGTGTGGTCTCGCGAACAGCAATTACCGGCACATCAGCGCAGCATGATTACTATTGCCGCACTGATCAGTGCCGGTAACTTTGAGCAGTTACGGCCGCATTTAAACATCGGACGACAAAACGGTATTACTGAAACTGAAATCGTTGAGATTATCACTCATCTGGCTTTTTATGTTGGCTGGCCCAAAGCATGGTCAGCATTTAATCTGGCTAAAGAAATATATCACGATACTAAAAAGTAATCTGTGCAATAATCATCATATCAAACAAATTAATTGTCAGATTATAGACTTATTTGCAAACTATTCTGATTTGTTTGAAGACAGTAAATGCCGGTTTATTAAATTTTCTGCCGGTAATGTTCAATTTTACAATCTGCAAAGGAATAAATATGAGTGTTCAGAATAAGGTTGTTATTATTACCGGTGCATCATCCGGTATTGGTGCGGCAACAGCCCGCTTACTGGCTCGGAACGGAGCTAAAGTTGTTCTGGCAGCACGCCGTGAACAGCAACTGCAATTATTGCAACAGGAAATTACTCAATCTGGCGGTCAGGCAATTTATCAGGTTACAGATGTGCGTCAGCCGGAACAACTGCAGACACTGGTCGATCTGGCACAAAAACATTTTCAGGGCGTTGATGTGATATTCAATAACGCCGGAATCATGCCTAACTCACCAATCAGTGCCGTTCAAACTCAACAGTGGAATGACATGATTGATATTAATCTGAAAGGTGTGCTAAACGGTATAGCTGCAGTGATGCCGATTTTTACTAAACAAAAATCGGGACATATTATTACCACCTCTTCTATAGCCGGTATCAAAAGCTTTATGGGTTGTGGTGTTTATGGAGCCACCAAATTTGCTGTACGCAATCTGATGGAAGTGATCCGGCAGGAAAGTGCAACCGAACAAACCAATATTCGCACCACTACCCTATATCCGGCTGCAATCAATACCGAGCTTTTACAAAGCATTACCGATACTGCTGTTTTACAAAGTATGACTGAACTCTATAAACAGGTAGGCATCAGCCCTGACGCCATTGCGCGCGTAGTAAATTTTGCTATTGAACAACCTGAAGATACCAATATTAGTGAATTAACTATTTATCCGACTAAACAAGCATAGAAGTTAAATGTGATTTACCAACAAGAGTGTAATATTCATCTGTTTGAGCCGATATTACACTCTTATTACGTGAGCTGATACGGAGTGAATCACGATCATTTATATTTTTTCTTCATATATAGCATAGTTGCCTGTATGCAATAAAATATTCAGCATAATCAGATACCATTAAACAACTAAATGATGTATATCTAATGAATTCATTGTTGATAACATTCGATTGAATCTGTGCAGATATAAAAAGCCCGGACAAATTGTCCGGGCTTTTCAACATCTCAGTCAGGCAATCAGATAGTTATAGATTGATTGCCATCAAAGTTGTTTATTTTCGATGCGTGCGCAAGTAGTCCAGCGTTTTCAGTTGGGCAATTGCCGCAGCTAAAGCCACATGTGCTTTTACCAGAGAAACATCATCTTTGGCTTCATGTATACCTGATTCTGCTGCTTTTTTAGCCTCTTCGGCACGCTGCTGATCCATTTCTTCACTGCGAACGGCCACGTCCGCCAACAGCGTAAGCTTATCCGGCTGTACTTCCAGGACACCACCTGATACGGCTACCAGAATTTCTTCTTTCTGGCCAGGCACTGTTAAACGCAGGGCACCAGGACGCACCAGGCTCATAATGGGTTCATGGCGAGGATAAATACCAAGCTCACCTTCCAGAGTAGGCACGACTACAAAACTTGCTTCTCCGGAGTAGATGCTTTCTTCATTACTCACCACTTCCACTTGCATGGTACTCATCAAGTGCTCCTTAGTTTAGGGTTTTCGCTTTTTCAGCGGCTTCTTCGATATTGCCTACCATGTAGAAAGCCTGTTCCGGCAAGTGATCATATTCACCGCTCAGAATAGCCTTAAAGCCGGCAATAGTATCACGCAGAGATACATATTTACCCGGCGCACCGGTAAATACTTCCGCTACGTGGAAAGGCTGTGACAAAAAGCGCTGAATTTTACGCGCACGGTTTACAGTCAGCTTGTCTTCATCAGACAATTCATCCATACCCAGAATTGCAATAATATCGTTCAATTCTTTGTATTTTTGCAGAGTAGTCTGTACACCGCGTGCAACATCATAATGTTCCTGACCGATTACAGCAGGATCAAGCTGACGGGAAGTGGAATCCAGCGGATCTACAGCAGGATAAATACCTAAAGAGGCAATATCACGGCTCAGCACGACTGTAGCATCCAAGTGGGCAAAAGTAGTAGCCGGAGACGGGTCAGTCAGGTCATCCGCAGGTACATATACGGCCTGAATAGACGTGATAGAACCAGTTTTAGTGGAAGCGATACGCTCCTGTAAGCGTCCCATCTCTTCAGCCAGTGTCGGCTGATAACCCACAGCAGACGGCATACGTCCTAATAGTGCAGATACTTCAGTACCGGCCAGTGTATAACGGTAAATGTTATCGATGAACAGCAATACATCGCGACCTTTACCATTTTCATCTTTTTCATCACGGAAATATTCCGCCATGGTCAGCCCGGTTAATGCCACACGCAGACGGTTACCTGGTGGCTCATTCATCTGACCATACACCATCGCTACTTTATCCAGTACGTTGGAATCTTTCATCTCGTGATAAAAGTCGTTACCTTCACGGGTACGTTCACCAACGCCGGCAAACACAGACAAACCACTGTGTGCTTTAGCAATATTATTAATCAGTTCCATCATGTTTACGGTTTTACCCACACCGGCACCACCGAACAGACCAACTTTACCGCCTTTAGCAAACGGGCACAGCAAATCAATCACCTTGATGCCGGTTTCCAGCAATTCAGTAGAGCTGGAAAGTTCATCAAATTTCGGTGCCTGCTGATGAATAGAACGGGTAGTATCGGTTTTGATTTCACCTGCTTCATCTACTGGGTGACCCAAAACGTCCATAATCCGGCCCAGAGTCGCTGTACCTACCGGTACGGTAATCGGAGCACCGGTATTGATTACGGCCATACCGCGTTTCAGACCATCGGAAGTACCCATCGGAATGGTACGTACAATACCATCACCCAGTAACTGTTCAACTTCCAGAGTTAAATCAGTATCAACCAGTTTAAGAGCGTCATACACATTGGGGATAGAATCATGCGGAAATTCAACGTCCACTACCGCACCAATGATTTGTACGATTTTGCCTTGGCTCATTATCGCATCCTAAGTTTATTTGACCTGTGCTGCTTAAACAGCAGCAGCACCGGCCACAATTTCTGACAACTCTGTGGTAATCGCTGCCTGACGCGATTTGTTATATATCAGACGCAATTCTTTAATGGCATTGCTTGCATTATCAGTAGCAGCTTTCATCGCTACCATACGTGCAGCCTGTTCGGCAGCCATATTTTCAGATAAGGCCTGATAAACCACAGACTCTAAATAACGGCGGACTAAAAATTCCAGCACCTGCTGTGGTGATGGTTCGTATACATATTCCCAGCCGAACTCTTTGCTTTCAGATACTTCATCCAGAACATTCTGACCAATCGGCAACAGGGTTTCCAGACGTGCTTCCTGACGCATAGTATTGATAAAACCGGCATAAACCAGATAAATAGCATCCAGTTTACCTTCGGCATAGCGCTGGAAAATTTCCGTTAACGGACCTAATAATGTAGCTACTTTGGGTGTATCACCCAAACCCACAGCACTGGCAATGACATTCAGACCCACACGGTTACAGGCTGCCAGCCCTTTACCGCCCAGACACACAATCTCTGCATCCAGACCATTCTGCTCACATTCCTGCACCTTATGAAAGAATGCTTTTAAAATATTTGCATTCAATCCGCCGCACAAGCCTTTATCTGTGGTAATAACAATAAAGCCAACACGCTTGCTGTCATTATTACTGCGCAATAAAGGTACATTATGAGTAGAATGGGTTTGTGCCAGATGGCTCATCACCAGACGAATTTTATCGGCATACGGACGCGCCTGACGCATCCGTTCCTGAGTCTTCCGCATTTTAGAGGTTGACACCATCTGCATCGCTTTAGTGATCTTTTGAGTATTCTGAACACTGCGAATTCTGGTGAGAATCTCTTTTCCTACTGCCATTTCAGACTCCTTTCAATAACACGCTTACGCAAAGCTGTAAGACGATTTGAAGGTCTTCATGGCGTCGTCCAATGCTTTGGCATTATCATCGCTCAAAGCGCCGGTTGTATCAATGTCCTGTAACACATTCGGACACTGGGTACGCACATAGCTTAAAAATTCTGCTTCAAAGGCCAATGCTTTTGATACCGGCACATCATCATAAGAGCCGTTATTAATCGCCCACAGTGTCAGCGCCATTTCACCTGTGCTCAGTGTACTGAACTGCTTCTGTTTCATCAGTTCCGTCACAACTTCACCATGACGCAGCTGTTTACGGGTAGCTTCATCCAGATCAGAAGCAAACTGCGAGAATGCAGCCAGTTCACGGTACTGTGCCAGTGCCAGACGAATACCGCCGCCCAGCTTTTTAATGACTTTAGTCTGTGCTGCACCACCTACACGGGATACTGAAATACCGGCATTGATAGCAGGACGAATACCAGAGTTAAACAGGTCTGTTTCCAGGAATATCTGACCGTCTGTAATCGAAATTACATTAGTAGGTACGAATGCAGATACGTCACCGGCCTGAGTTTCAATAATTGGCAAAGCAGTCAGAGAACCGGTTTTACCTTTAACGGCACCTTTGGTCAGTTCTTCTACCTCATGTGCATTAATGCGGGAAGCACGTTCCAGCAGACGTGAATGCAGATAGAATACATCACCCGGATAAGCCTCACGGCCTGGCGGACGACGCAAAAGCAGGGAAATCTGACGATACGCCACAGCCTGTTTAGACAGGTCATCGTATACAATCAGCGCATCTTCACCGTTATCACGGAAATATTCACCCATACTGCAACCGGCATATGGCGCAATATATTGCAGTGCAGCTGCTTCTGATGCAGTGGCAGCAATAATGATGGTGTGATCCATGGCACCATGTTCTTCCAGTTTACGTACTACACTGGCAATGGAAGAAGCTTTCTGACCGATAGCAACATAGATACAGATAACACCGGTATCTTTCTGATTAACAATGGCATCAAGTGCCACGGCTGTTTTACCAGTCTGACGGTCACCAATAATCAGCTCACGCTGACCACGACCAATCGGTACCATTGAGTCAATGGCTTTCAAACCGGTTTGCATTGGCTGATCTACAGACTGACGTGCAATCACCCCGGGAGCAATTTTTTCTACCGGAGCAGTGTGTGTAGTATTAATCGGACCTTTGCCATCGATCGGGCGGCCAAGTGCATCAACTACGCGACCAATCAGTTCACGGCCAACCGGTACTTCCAGAATTCGGCCGGTACAGGTAACTTCGTCACCTTCCTTAATATGTTCTGATTCACCCAGAATCACGGCACCTACAGAATCGCGCTCCAGGTTCATGGCGAGACCAAATGTATTGCCGGGAAACTCGAGCATTTCACCTTGCATCACGTCTGATAAGCCGTGAACGCGAACAATCCCGTCAGTTACAGACATTACAGTACCGCGGGTACGTAATTCTGAATCAACGTTCAGGTTTGCGATTTTAGCTTTAATCAAATCGCTAATTTCAGCAGGATTAAGCTGCATGAAAACTCTCCTAATTCATCAATGCCGTATGCAGGCTGTTTAATCTGCCTTGCACCGACAAATCCAATACTTGGTCACCAACTTCTACTTTTACGCCACCAATCAATTCCGGGGCAACCACCTGACGCGCTTTCAACCGGCTTTTGAAATGGGCTTCCATATCTAAAACGACTTGTGTAAATTGTTGTTCGTCAATGGGATAAGCCGTGTATACAGTGGCCTCTTTTATGTCGTTTAGGGACAAAGCATAGTCTTGGAATAACGTATAAATTTCTGGCAAAACTGTTAAGCGTTTGTTCTGCGCTAACAGAAAGATGAAATTTTTTAATTCATCAGCCGGCGTAAAATCCACTAATGACAGGATTTGTTTTGCCTTTTCTGTGTATTCGCATTCCGGCTCGTCAATCAGTAACTGCACTTTGGGTTGCAGAATAATTTCAGCCAGTGTTTTCAGTTCGTCCAACCAAGACTCAATTTGATTCTGTTCTTGTGCCAGACTGAATAATGCCTTTGCATATGGTCTGGCTATGGTTGCGAACTCAGCCATGGGATTACAGCTCCTGTTTCAGGTTCGCCAGTAAATCAGCGTGACGTGAAGGATTAACTTCGCTGCGCAGGATAGATTCGGCACCTTTAACAACCAAATCAGCTACCTGCTGACGCAGTGCTTCACGGGCTCTGTTGGCTTCCTGCTCAACATCAGCTTTTGCCTGAGCCATGATACGGGCAGCTTCTTCTGATGCCTGCGTTTTGGCATCTTCAACAATCTGCGCGGCACGCTTTTC
The DNA here is from genome assembly GCF_016101225.1 of Snodgrassella sp. W8135. Classification (NCBI taxonomy): domain Bacteria; kingdom Pseudomonadati; phylum Pseudomonadota; class Betaproteobacteria; order Neisseriales; family Neisseriaceae; genus Snodgrassella; species Snodgrassella sp. W8135. The sequence goes on along the minus strand of NZ_JACFQX010000002.1, from coordinate 219,286 downwards.
CGCATTGGCCACCATTTCGGAGACCTGACTGCGACCCTCGGCTAAGATATCAGCAACACGTTTTTCCGCCTGAGCAAAATCGTTTTTCCCGCGTTCGGCAGCAGCCAAACCTTCGGCAATTTTGTCGGCACGGGCATCAAGCACTTTGACAATGGGCGGCCATACGAATTTCATCGTAAATAGCACAAACATGACAAAAACGAGTACTTGTGCAATTAGGGTTGCATTGATATTCACGATTAAACCTTTAGAATTTGTGTTTATTAATTAAAACAGTTAACAACCAGCAAATCCAAGTTTATCAGCCGCCAATTTTGGCAAAGTATAAGAATGATACGCCCAGGGAGATAATGAACGCAGCATCAATCATACCCATGATAATGAAGAATTTACCCAGCAATGAGTTCATTAATTCAGGCTGACGGGCAGAAGATTCCATGTATTTTGCACCCAGCATACCAATACCGATAGAGGCACCCATTGCAGAAATACCAATCATCAGACCACAAGCGATAGCGATTAAACCACCCATTTACTTAACTCCTTAAATATAAAGAAAAGAGAATACTACAACAAATAAACTGACCCTTAATGGGAATCGTGAGCCTGACCCAGATAAACAAAAGTCAGTACCATAAAGAGATAGGCCTGCAGGGCGATTACCAGAATATGGAATATAGCCCATGCCAGACCTGCAATTATCTGCAGGATAAACAGCACAACATCACTGACACCGGCGGCACCGGACATACCCCATGCACCACCCATTAAGGCAATAACCATAAACAGAATTTCACCGGCATACATATTACCGAACAGTCGCATACCATGTGAAAGGGTTTTGGAGAAAAACTCAATAATATTCATCAGAAAGTTTGGGATAAACAACCAAACTTTGTTGCCGAACGGCGCACTGAATAATTCATGAATCCAGCCACCCAGTCCCTTGATTTTAATATTATAAACAATACATAAAAACAAGACTGAAATAGCCATGGCCATGGTAGTATTCAGATCGGCGGTAGGTACCACACGCAAATAGGCATGATGATCACCGGTAGCATGCTGCCATGCCCATGGCAGTAAATCCACCGGCAATAAATCCATGATATTCATGAAGAGAATCCACATGAATACAGTCAGCCCCAGAGGAGCAATAATCTTACGAGATTTCTCGTTATGAATCATATCTTTGCAGATACCACTAACGAATTCAATTAGCAGTTCAATTGCAGCCTGAAAACGGGTTGGCACATCTGCTTTCATACGTCTGGCTGCTATAAACAAGATAGCAGAAGCGATTACACCGGTCAGAATGGAAAAGAATAGTGTATCCAGATTGAGAAATGAGAAATCAACCATATTTGTCTGATAATCTGGTGATTTCTGGGTGTAATTAATTAAGTGATGGCTAATATATTCGCCCGGAGTCATCTCTGTGCCGCTCATAATAACAATCTTTTTCTAAATGTGAACAATCCAGCCTGACTGACCAGTATTAGTCCTGTCAGGAAAGCAAACCAGTTAACAGCGGAATAGCATAAATACACCAGTAACATCGTCAGGCATATCATCAGAATTTTGCTAATCTCGGCCATTATCAGTGTTGCAGGTAATAGCGCCGGTAATTTTTTTGCAGCAATAATAGTTAATATCGCCAGTAATGTAGGTATCAGGTAACTCAGCCCACCTAATACTGCTGACCAGATAGCAGAATAATTCCACAACCATGCGGACACGCAAACTGCGGCAAACAACATGACTGTTTGCCAAAACATGATCCACTTCATTCTGTTACCCTGAAAAACACTTCGGTAAGCTGCAATAATATAATCAACTAATACAATATCGTCAAGTAATTTTGTGAAATTTTGTTAAATTAACCACACCTAATTAATTAATTTTTCTATATTTTTCTACAATATTGCTTAAACTGATAACCCAGCTGAACAATTTTGCCACAGTTAATTTCTGTTTGCAGGAATTATTCTAGTCCTAGTTTCTGTAATAAATGACTTAAAGTTTCCGGATTATCAAACTGCAGAATAATCCGGCCGCTGCGCTGATTTTTACTTTGTACCTGCACAGGCACAGAAAAACGTTGCTCAAGCGCCGCTTCTATTTGCTGAACTTCACTGCTTTTTTCTGCCGGATGACGTTTGGCAGCCTCTGGTTTAGCCTGAATTTGCTGACAGCGACGCTCAACTTCCCGCACTGACCAGCCATTTTGTACTGCTTTCTGTGCCAGGTCAATCTGCTGGATAACCGGCAAAGTTAATAAAGCTCTGGCATGTCCCATTTCCAGCTGACGGCCATACATCAGGTCCTGAACCGGCTGAGGAAGATTAAGTAAACGGAGACTGTTAGAAATACTGCTGCGGCTGCGGCCGACTGCTTTGGCTACTGTATTATGTGTAAGACCGAATTCATCTACCAGACGTTTCAGCCCCTGAGCTTCTTCAATAGGATTCAGGTTCTGCCGCTGGATATTTTCAATCAGTCCCATTGCCAGCGCAGCTTCATCGGTAATACTTTTAATGACTACGGGTATTTCCTGCAACCCGGCAAGCTGAGCAGCACGCCAGCGACGCTCACCGGCGATAAGTTCGTACTGATGCAGCCCCATTTCACGTACGATAACTGGCTGAATAACGCCCTGAGCACGAATTGAATCAGCCAGTTCCTGTAACCCTTCATCATCAATCTGGGTTCGTGGCTGATAACGCCCGGGAATAATATCTGTAACCGCTACTGTTGTTAAACGATCCCCTCCGGTAATATCGCTACCGGAACCAAGCAGGGCATCCAGTCCTGCACCCAAACCTTTTGCTTTTACCATGTATCGCTCTTTAATTTCCGGATTAACACCACATTGTGGCAAAGGCTGTTATTACATAAATACATTTAATTTATGCTTATTAACTGCTTATTTACTGGTACGCAGCAATACTTCATCTGCAAGTGCCAGATAGGCTCTGGTACCAGTGGCACGAGGATCATATTGCAAGGCCGGCATGCCATGGCTTGGTGCTTCAGCCAGACGTATATTACGCGGAATCGGTGTACTGAACAGCTTATCGGGAAAGTGGGTACCCAGCTGTTCGTCCACTTGTTTTGCCAGCAAACTGCGCGGGTCGTACAGGGTACGGACAATACCTAAAATATCCAGTTGCGGATTGATGGCCTGGCGGATTTTACGCACGGTGGCAATCAGATCGGAAATACCTTCCAGTGCATAATACTCACACAACATGGGTACAATAATGTGCTGTGCTGCAACCAGACCGTTAATGGTTAATAAAGTCAGTGTCGGCGGGCAGTCAATGATAATGTAATCGTACTGATCAGCCACTTGTGCCAGTGCATTTTTCAGGCGCATTTCCCGCGCCAACTCTTGCACCAGCTCCACCTCAGCACCCGCCAGAGCACGATTAGCAGGTAAAACATCAAAACCGCCATGCTGAGCAGAAGTAATGGCCTGCTGAATAGTTTCATTACCAAGCAACACAGCATAAACTCCGCTGGTTACATTAGCTTTATTAATGCCACTGCCAGTTGTGGCATTACCCTGAGGGTCGAGATCAACTATCAGAACTCTGGACTTTTTTTCCACCAGCGAAGCGGCCAGATTAACTACGGTTGTAGTTTTACCTACCCCGCCTTTCTGGTTGGCTACTGCAATAATATGCGCACTCATGCACTTTCTTTCTTGCGTACCAGAACCATATGCCGCTCTGCATCCAGATGCGGTACGCTGAGTTTATCTACCCGGATCAGTTCTGTATTTTCAGGTAACCGTTCAATTTCTTCATAGGGATAAACTCCCTTCATAGCCGCCCAGTAACCGCCTTTTGCCATCAACTGTTTAGTGATGGTAACAAAATCATTCAATTCAGCAAAAGCCCTGCTGGTAATGACATCGAACTGCTCACCAACCATGGCTTCTACCCGTGCCGTTATAACTTGTACATTACTTAAGCCCAGCTCGATTACTGCCTGTTGCAGGAATGATGTTTTTTTGCTGTTAGCATCAAGCAGGGCGACAGCCAAATCAGGGCGTGCTATAGCTACGGGTATGCCCGGCATACCACCGCCGCTGCCTACGTCAATCAGGCCTCTGGCATGCTCTACATAAGGCAAAAGAGTGAGGCTGTCGAGAATATGATGACTGATAACATCCTGATCATTGCGCAGTGCAGTCAGATTGTAGGTACTATTCCATTTTTTCAACAGCTCTACAAAGGCCAGTAATTGTAATTGCTGCGGAACAGTCAGTTCGATATTCATCTGCTGCAAACCTTGTTGCAACATGGTTTTCATGTCATTCATATTTTTTTGCTCCCTCAAAACCCCGTTTCAGATGCACCATCAGTAATGCGACTGCCGCCGGTGTGATACCGGATATACGTGAAGCCTGTCCAACTGTTTCGGGACGAAATTGATTCAGTTTTTGTTGTACCTCTGCGGAAAGCCCTTTTACCAGTGTGTAATCAATGCTGGCCGGTAATTTTAGTTTTTCCAGATTCTGACGGTGGCTGATTTCTTCATTTTGCCGCTCAATATAACCCTGATATTTGGCCTGAATTTCTACCTGCTCAGCCGCATCGGCTTCAAGTACTTCTTGCTGTGCATTAGGTAAAGTCATTAAGTCAGCATAGCTGACATTAGGCCGGCGCAGCATATCCAGCAAACTGGATTCTTTACTCAGTGGCTGACCCAGCACCCGCTGCTGATCACTCAGTGGCAGATTCAATGGTGTATACCATGTGTGGCTCATGCGTTGCAGTTCGCGCTCAACTGCTTCCTGTTTGCGCTGAAATATTTGCCATTGCGCATCATTTACCAGACCAACAGCTCGCCCCAGACCAGTCAGACGCATATCAGCATTGTCTTCACGCAATTGCAGACGGTATTCGGCACGACTGGTAAACATGCGGTACGGCTCAGTAACGCCTTTAGTAATCAGATCATCCACCAGTACACCTAAATAAGCCTGATCACGTTGCAATACCAGTGGTTCTGCTTCACGCAGATATAATACAGCATTGGCTCCGGCTAGTAAGCCCTGAGCAGCTGCTTCTTCATAACCGGTAGTACCGTTAATCTGTCCGGCAAAAAACAGTCCGGCTATATTTTTGGTTTCGAGACTGGCCTTGAGATTACGCGGATCAAAATAATCATATTCAATGGCATAACCGGGGCGCAGGATATGTGCATTCTGCAATCCGGGCATTGAATGCACCAGCTTTAACTGAATATCAAACGGCAGACTGGTAGAAATACCGTTCGGATAATATTCGTGTGTTTTCAGTCCTTCAGGTTCCAGAAAAATCTGATGGCTTTCTTTATCGGCAAAACGATTGATTTTATCTTCTATAGAAGGACAGTAACGTGGACCGACTCCTTCAATCTTACCGGTAAACATCGGGCTGCGGTCGAAACCGCTGCGGATAATATCGTGAGTGTGACTATTAGTATGAGTAATCCAGCAGGAAATCTGCTGCGGATGTATCTCCCGGCTGCCACGTACTGAAAATACTGGTGCCGGATTGTCGCCCGGCTGTTCTTTAAGCTGGCTGAAATCAATACTGCGGCCATCAATTCTTGGCGGGGTACCGGTTTTCAGACGTCCCTGAGGCAAATTCAGCTCTTTCAGACAGCCTGATAAACGCTGGGCTGCCGGATCACCGGCACGACCACCGGCATAGTTTTCCAGACCAATGTGAATTTTACCAGCCAGAAAGGTACCTGCCGTCAGCACCACTGCACGACTACGGAACATAACGCCCATTGCCGTCATTACTCCGACAGCACGGCCATGTTGCGCAACAATATCTTCTACCTGCTGTTGAAATAATTGCAGGTTCGGCTGATTCTCCAGCATGGAACGGATAGCTGCTTTATACAGAATGCGGTCGGCCTGTGCCCGTGTTGCACGTACTGCCGGTCCTTTTGATGCATTCAGGCGACGAAATTGAATACCTCCGTAATCAGCGGCCAGCGCCATTGCTCCGCCCAGCGCATCCAGTTCGCGCACCAGATGACCTTTGCCGATGCCGCCGATAGACGGATTACACGACATTTGTCCCAGAGTTTCGATATTGTGGGTAAGTAATAATGTTTGCGCACCCATGCGCGCAGCGGCCAAAGCCGCCTCTGTACCGGCATGTCCGCCGCCCACCACAATTACATCGTATTCAATCGGATAATTCATTTGACAACAGTTGATTCCATAGCATTGTTTTTTCAAGAAACAATGCCTGAGCAAAATAGTGCTATTTTACGCGAGCTGTTGCCATTTGTCAGGCATGTAAAAATGCAAAGAGATTTTCCACCCTGGCAGTTATTGCAGCCTGTCTGTTTTAACGGCCGTGCACACCCTGCCATGCGGCATCCAGTCTGGTACCGGCAGCCTGTAATGCAGCATCAGCCTGCTGTCGCTGAACATCAGCCTGATTAAAATCATTTTGCAGACGGGTAACATTATCCTGTGCATTTTTCAGCTGTAACTGCGCCGATTGCAACTGAGTTTGCAATTGCAATGCTTTACTCTGGCTGGCACTTTGTGCTGACAGTGCTGCCTGATAAGCTTTCTGAGCACTGAGTAATTCAACATCGGCAGGAGATTCAGCCCATGCCGTAACCGCCAGACCTAAAATCAACCACAAGCTATATTTTACTTTCATGCCTGCTAACTTTCTTAATCAGAATTAATCTTAATTAGAATTAATGTGCACATACATGCTGATATTGCTGTTCGGAAGCTGAACCACTGGTAATACCCATCGGGCGCAAATCTGTTTCACCAAAATGATCCTGACGAATCAGTTCGCCATGCGCATCCAGCAACTCTACATCAAGTACCCGGAATATTTTACGACTACAGTCAATCTGCGTTGTACTCAGTGCGGTTTTATAAGCCGGTGTATTACTGTAATACTGCTGTTTAGGGTCGATAACAGTTTTGCGATCGCGGAAAGTAACCAGATTACCCTGGCGTTTAATACTGCCGCTATCAAGCGCATACTGGATATTACCACTGGCCGATACACCAAGCTCAACCCAGCTGCCGCTGGCTTTCGGAACATTGGTGGTAGTACATGCAGCCAGAATAGCACAAACAGCCAAACTGGTTATCAGGTGACGGAAATAAATGATTTTCATGCTAATTCCTTGCAACAGCCATCAGGTAACTGTCGGAAATAAAGGTAAATTGCAGTACAATACCCGTTTCAGATTAAATGTAACAGGTGTTTTGTGACCCATGCCGAGCAAATTCTACACGATGTTTTCGGCTATCCGGAATTTCGCGGACAACAGGCAGAAATTATCGACACAGTAGCCAGTGGTCATAATGCACTGGTACTGATGCCTACCGGCGCGGGCAAGTCTTTATGTTATCAAATTCCGGCATTAATGCGCGATGGTGTCGCTATTGTGATTTCACCACTGATCGCACTGATGCAGGATCAGGTTACAGCTCTGAATGTCAATGGTATTTCTGCTGCCTGTGTACACGGAGGCACCAGTGGTGAAGAGATACAGCGTATTGCTGATGAAATCGCGGCTGAGCATCTGAAGCTATTATATGTAGCACCGGAACGTCTGGTTATGCCGCGTTTTTTACAGTTTTTACACAATACCCGTATTAGCCTGTTTGCGATTGATGAGGCTCATTGTGTCAGCCAGTGGGGACATGATTTTCGTCCTGAATATCAGCAACTGAGCATTCTGGCAGACGAATTTGCCGGTATTCCGCGTATTGCCCTTACTGCCACAGCAGATAATGCCACCAGAGCAGATATTCAGCACTATCTGGATTTAACAGACGCACGATTATTTGTTTCCAGCTTTAACCGCCCGAATATTGACTATCAGGTTATTGAAAAAAACAACGGCAAGAAACAGTTATTACAATTCATCCGCAGCCAGATGTCCGGAGAGAATGGTATTGTTTACTGTCTGTCACGCAAGCGTGTGGAAGACATTGCTGCTTTTCTAAGCGAAAACGGTCTGACTGCCCTGCCCTATCATGCCGGACTGGACTGGGATATACGCAGCCGGAATCAGCGCCGCTTCACACAGGAAGATGGCATTATTATCGTAGCAACAGTAGCATTTGGTATGGGTATAGATAAACCGGATGTACGTTTTGTTGCCCATCTTGATATGCCTGCCAGCATTGAACATTTTTATCAGGAATCAGGGCGTGCCGGCCGTGACGGCCTGCCGGCCACCAGCTGGCTGTGTTATGGCCTGAATGACTGGGTACTATTGCGCGAACGGATTGAGCTTGCTGAGCGCGATGAAGCACAAAAACGCATTGATTTACAAAAACTCGATGCCATGCTGGCCTTTTGTGAGACTGCAGACTGCCGCCGCCGGCTATTGCTGCGCTATTTCGGAGAGGAAGGTGAGTCCTGCGGACATTGCGACAACTGCACTGATCCGCCCAGCAGATTTGACGGCACTGTACTGGCACAAAAATTACTTTCGTGCGTGTATCGGGTAAAACAGCGTTTTCCTACCGGACATGTGATTGATGTTTTACGCGGTCGCGAAACAGACCTGGTAATACGCTGCGGACACCAGCATTTATCTACTTTCGGTATAGGCAGTGAATTAACAGTTAAAGAGTGGCGTACAGTGGTACGGCAATGCGTTGCGTCAGGGTATCTGAATGTTGATATAGCCAATCAGGCATTACAGCTTACTGAGCAGGCACGGGCAGTATTAAAAAACCAGCAACAGGTCTGGCTGCGACCATTGAAGCATGATAAAACCCGCAGTAATCGCAATACTGAAACCTGGCTGCGTACTGAACGCGAAGAACGTCTGTGGCAAACGCTGCGCAACTGGCGTAAAGAACGCGCCAGCAAAAACAATGTACCAGCCTATACCATTTTTGCCGACCGGACATTACAGGATTTAGTCCGGCATCCGCCGGCCACACTGGCTGATTTAAACCATATTTATGGATTAGGTGAAAGTAAAATCAGAAATTTTGGTGCAGATATTCTGGCTCTGTGTCGCAAATGGGCGCAATAATAGTCAGAACGTCTCTGCTATTCTGCTCATAAATCATTTATTTTCTCAGTTTTTATAACTTTTATCTTTGCTTATCCGGTCATGATTCTGCCTTTATACTGGTACAGTAAATAGTTTTTCATAACAGGTGATTATCGGCAGAATAACACCTGATTTTGCCTACTTTATGTGCATGAGAATATCCGGTAATACGGGCATTCTGCTGCCGGTATCCTGCCATTATCTGATTGTTATTTTTTATCTGTTTTTTAGTAATTTATCGCATCTATTCCGAGATTCATTTACCCATCCATCTGATTAGTTTGTCCACCTGCTATGCTTACGGCAATTAAAATATTTTTATTCAATCCTATGTCCTCATTATTTTTTAGTCCATACTTTGTGGATTGGATTAGATTAGTCAATATTTAAGATACAGCAATAGTACATTAAAGCTATACTCTGATTTTTTAGAGTATTTTTATGAAGTTTGATATTGGTAATTGGGTAAAATCAGCTCGTTTGAATGCGGATTTAAGTCAGGAAGAATTAGCTTTAGCACTTAATTTATCGGGAAAGGCATCAGTATCTGCATGGGAAACTAATAAAAATGGTGTGTCATTTGATGTAATGGTAAAAATCTCAAATTTATGTGGATATCCACTTCCATATATTGAACCAGACAATACTCAAATGATCCGTAAATCAAAAAATGGATACATCAGAATAAATTATCTAAATATCTGTAATGATATTGAAGAAAGAAATGTTGAAAATACTGAAATTGAGCCGCTGGAAGCAGAACAGATAATTGAGATACCTGAAGCTTGGGCGAAAGAAAATATAGGGAATAACCTAACATCAATTGCGATAATAAAAGCAAAAGGTGATTCTATGAATCCCACATTAAAGAACGGTGACCTACTATTTATTGATACTACAATTCAATTTTATATGTCTGATGGTATATATGTTTTTTACGTTGATAATGGTTTTAGTATTAAACGATTGCAATTATTATTTGATGGTCAATATCGCGTAATGAATGATAATCAATCAAGATATCCCTCGGAAACAATTACTCGTGGTGATTTGGATAAAATTCATATTTGTGGCAAAGTCGTCGCATATTGGACTATTAATAGGTTATAAAGACATAATCAATAAAAACAGAAGTTCATATAATTTGGACTTCTGTTTTTTGTTTCTTTTATCTCTAAATTATCAGACACCTACCATGCTCAAATTTATCTGTTATATAGATTTACTATCATTACCGATGGCAAACTATATTGTTTACCCGGTTGTCAATTATAAGTATCCCCATCAGCCTAACTTAGGCTACTTGCATAGCAATCATCAGATAATGACAATAAGCATATTATTGAAAATAAAATTATCTAATTCAGACCTGTTACCTTCTAACAGAGATTTCAGACAAGCTGGTTACAGACATCAGCATTTCAGTTGCAGGCAAGAAATGACCATTTTTTACACTTTGTTTTCAATAATATAAGCCAATGATTTATCTATAATAAATACCCATGTCAACCATGAATGATGCGCTATATCAAATAAATGTGAAAAATGCTGCTTTATTCATCATACAAATCCCATATATAGTAAAAAAAAGCGCAACAACAGCATTTAAACACTAAATATAGTATTTTTTACATATAAGCACTGTGATCAGACAAATTGTTATTATTTAATAACAATGCAGTAACTGCTGCCGGTTATTACAGGTGGCAGAAGGATAATCAGCATGAAACCCATTGTAATTAAAAGAGATGGTTGTCACGTACCTTTTGATACAGCCCGCATCAAAGAAGCCATACAACAAGCAGCCAAAGCAGTACAGATTAACGATATCGATTATTGCCATCAGGTGGCAGAAAGTGTGGCCGGTCATCTTGCCGAGCGTGAATATATTGATATTCATGATATCCAGCAGGCTGTTGAAGACCAGTTAATGGCCGGACAGTACAAGGAGCTGGCCCGTGCGTATATTGAATACCGCCATTCCCGAGATGTGGCACGTGAATCACGCAGTCGTCTAAATCGTGAAATTCAGGGTCTGGTTGAACAAACCAACTTTAGTCTGCTCAATGAAAACGCCAACAAAGACAGTAAAGTTATTCCGACACAGCGCGATTTACTGGCCGGCATTGTCGCCAAACACTATGCACAGCAGCACCTGCTGCCACGCGATGTGGTACTGGCACATGAAAGGGGTGAAATCCATTACCACGATCTGGATTATGCGCCTTTTTTCCCGATGTTTAACTGCATGCTGATTGACCTGAAAGGCATGCTGACTAACGGCTTCAAAATGGGGAATGCCGAAATCGAGCAGCCTAAATCAATTGCCACTGCCACTGCGGTAACAGCACAGATCATTGCGCAGGTAGCCAGCCATATTTATGGCGGCAGCACCATCAACCGTATTGATGAAGTACTGGCTCCCTTTGTTCGTGCCAGCTACAACAAACATCTGGCAGTAGCAACTGAATGGCAGATTGCCAATGCAACCGACTATGCACGCGCACGTACTGAAAAAGAGTGTTATGACGCCTTTCAGTCACTGGAATATGAAGTTAATACGCTGCATACGGCCAATGGTCAGACTCCTTTTGTAACCTTTGGCTTTGGTCTGGGCACAAGCTGGGAAAGCCGGCTGATACAAACCGCTATTTTACGCAATCGTCTGGCAGGCCTTGGTAAAAATGGCAAAACAGCCGTTTTTCCCAAACTGGTATTCAGCATAAGAGATGGTATTAACCACAAAGCCGGTGATATTAACTACGATATTAAACAACTGGCTCTGGAATGTGCTTCCAAACGTATGTATCCGGATATTCTTAACTATGATCAGGTTGTCGCTGTTACCGGTTCCTTCAAAACCCCGATGGGCTGCCGCAGCTTCCTTGGTGTCTATGAAGAAAACGGTGAGCAAATCCATGAAGGACGAAACAATCTGGGGGTTATCAGCCTGAATCTGCCCCGTATCGCCATAGAAGCCAGATATGATGAAACACGCTTCTGGCAGTTACTGGATGAACGTCTGCAACTGTGCCGCAAAGCACTGATGACACGCATTGCCCGTTTTGAAAATGTCAAAGCCAGAGTGGCTCCGATTCTGTATATGGAGGGTGCCTGCGGGGTACGTCTGAATGCTGATGATTCAGTAGCTCAAATATTCAAAAACGGCCGCGCCTCAATTTCACTGGGCTATATCGGTCTGCACGAAACCATTAATGCCCTGTATGGTACCGAAAAACATGTTTTTGATAGCGAAACCCTGCGCGAGAAAGCCATTGCTATCGTACAAAAACTGCGTGACACTGCCGACCGCTGGAAAGCCGAAACCGGTTATGGTTTCAGCCTGTACAGCACACCCAGTGAAAACCTGTGTGATCGCTTCTGCCGGCTTGATACTGCCGAATTCGGGGTTATCGATGGTGTGACTGATAAAGGTTACTACACCAACAGCTTCCATCTGGATGTTGAGAAAAAGGTTAATCCTTACGATAAAATCGATTTTGAAGCACCCTATCCGAAAATGGCCAGTGGCGGTTTTATCTGCTACGGGGAATATCCGAATCTACAGCACAATCTTAAAGCATTAGAGGACGTGTGGGACTACAGCTACCGTTATGTTCCCTATTACGGAACCAATACACCGATCGATGAATGCTACGACTGTGGATTCAGCGGTGAGTTTTCCTGTACCAGCAAAGGTTTTGTCTGCCCGAAATGCGGCAATCATGATCCTGCACGGGTATCCGTTACCAGACGTGTATGCGGTTATCTGGGCAGTCCGGATTCCCGCCCGTTTAATGCCGGCAAACAAGAGGAAGTTAAACGACGGGTCAAACACCTTGGTCAGCAATGTGGTGCACTGTAAGAATGAATTATCATCAGTATTATCCGGTTGATGTTGTCAACGGTCCCGGAACCCGCTGTACACTGTTCGTAGCCGGCTGTGAGCACAAATGCAGGGGCTGCTATAACGCCACCACATGGCGGACAGATTCCGGTAAACCATTTGACCAGCAGATGGAAGACCTGATTATCAGCGACCTTAACGACAAACGTATTGTGCGTCAGGGGCTGTCGCTCACCGGCGGAGATCCGCTGCACCCGCATAACCTGAATGCTATCCTGAAACTGGTCAGACGGGTACGGCAGGAAACCGAACATAAAGACATCTGGCTATGGACAGGCTACACACTGGCAGAATTATCACCGGCACAAATGCAGGTTGTAAATGAAATCAACACCCTTATCGACGGTAAATTCATACAGGAACTGAAAGATCCGGCATTAATCTGGCGCGGCAGCAGTAATCAGCAGATTCATTACCTGCATCCGGTATAATTCAACCATTTGGCACCATTGTAGTTAACAGATTAATTCTGCATAACAGCAATGGTGCTTCTTTATCTCTTGCTGTCAGAAAATTTTTCTAATAAACCAGTCAGTTATTTTACTCGCTTGTTCTCAGACTGCCCGAAATGGCCGGAATGGCATAAAATTCGCATATTACAAGTAAAATTCTGGGATAATTTACCTTTAATATTCTGGTTTAAACAATCAAAACACATTCGTCTTAGTGCTGCCAAATCACCAGAGCAGCACAAATTTACTCAATTAAACCGTAGACAACACTACCTGCATCTATTCTGAGCATATTGGTGGTCAGTTAATAGTGACATACGGTTTTACTTACCCGGATACACATGGACAATACCAATGAGCATAATTGATGTAACTGACAGACGCGCCGAAACTCAGGCAATGCTGGATAAAGCAGATCTTTTGTTTGACCGCAGAACCTGTGAAACCAGGCTGGAGCAAATGGCTGCGGACATCACTGCAGCATTAAGTGATAAATACCCGCTGGTATTACCGGTGATGGGCGGTGCAGTTGTTTTCACCGGAAAATTACTGCCATTACTGCGTTTTCCGCTGGATTTTGATTACATCCATATTTCCCGCTACGGTGATAAACTTAAAGGTGGTAATTATCAGTGGCTGCGTGCCCCGCAGAATGCGGTAGTCGGACGCCACATTCTGGTACTGGATGATATTTTGGATGAAGGGCATACACTGGCAGCCGTAAAAAAACAGATACTGGAAATGGGTGCATCCAGCTGTTCTACAGCTGTTTTTGCCAACAAACTGATTGGCAAAGAAAAGCCCATTATGGCTGATTTTGTCGGACTGGATGTTCCCAATCGTTATGTTTTCGGGTATGGCATGGATGCTGAAGGTAAATGGCGTAATCTGGACGAAATTTATGCTCTGGCTGAGTAATCGTCAATAACAGTATCTATTGTATGCAGGCCATGGTTATCTACACCGTGGCTCCTTGCTCATTCTTAGATTTTCCGGTTTTGAAATACATATAACATAATCAAATTTAATTCCATCATTATCATTAATAAAATCACGGTTCACTCAAAGCTATAGCATTAAAACTGTATCTAAATCATTAATATATCTACTGCATTAAATGATCATTTTTGAAAGACAGCAAACTGTTTCAAATCTGCTTTGAAATATATTTTTTATAAAAAATAAAGAATTAATGCGGGATTAAGCTAATTCATGTTCAAATTTAAATAACAGCCATACAGCACTAATAAAAATGTTAATATCATAATATATCAGCATACATAGAATATATATGTAAAATATACATACAAAATAATATGTTATATTTTATTAAATAATTTTTTTAATGATTACAATAAAAAAATAAAATATTACATTAACTATTGATTATATTATTTAATTAACACATTCTTGACAAATTTAATTACTCGCCAGTATGATGTCTATACCGTATTAAATAGTACGGTCAGCTCTGGAAGGCTGTTTTATCAGACAGATAAACCATTGATATTTTTATTATGGTTTTTTCATATTCTGTTCACCAAGTCATTGGCATACCTTTTCGATGGTAGACAATGGCAGGGAGGCTTTATGCCTGCCGGTTCTGATTAACGGTCTTCCAGCCTTGCCATTCTTCTGCCGCCAGATGCGTCTGGAAGCGCATAGCGGTTTGATTAGAATAATCAGGAAAGGCAGTGTTTATGACTATTTTTGTGGCGGAAAGCCGCCATTTGGAAGCGTATATGTTACGCCTGTTTCCGCCAGCGATGGCTCCAATTACCAATAAGCAGGTTTTACCAGAGTTTTGTCATATTAATTTGCGTGAAAGCAACACCTTTGGTTCTGATATACGCTCATTTATCAGATATAAACTGAAACGCCCTAAAAAAGTAATTATTTACTCAGCCAAGCCTGACAGCAAAGTTAATTGAGTATTATAATCAGTAATGAGATAGTTAGTTTTTATAATATATTATATTTATTGCATTTAGTATATTTTTTGTATTAATAGCTACAATTATCTGATTGTAGAAAGGGGATAAAGAAATGTTGCAAAAAAAGGATTGCCTGAAAAATTTAAGATAATGTCCGTACAGACTCATTGATTCCGGTCATTATCTATCAGTTAGTTTATTTGTCTATGTTTCCTGGTTCTTTAGCTTTTTAAGGGGCGGAACCAGGCTTTTTGCATTCTGGACTATCGTTTTTACTGCTATACCGCCCTAGTATCTTTTATTGCCTCATCGCTTTATGCCCTTCATCACGTAATTGCAATATTTTCTTACCTTCTGCCTTAGCCTGTACCATTTTTCCCGCTTTAACCAGATTATTGGTTTTATCAATTTCTGCAATCAATTTATCCATCTCAGCATAGTATGCTCTCAATTTTGGATTATTCGGTGCAGCATTTTCCAGACCGGAAGGTTTTTTTGCTTTAGCGGCCACGGCAGCAGCCCGCATACTGGCCAGAGCTTTACTGGCATCTGCGACTGTTTGCGCTGAATTAAAACGCGCATAACTCATATTAATAGCACTCATATAAACGTTTACGCCATTCGCCTGAACAGTCATCACTGATAATATCAGTGATAATAACAATATCCCTGCAGAGAGAAATTTTTTGGTTGCCATCTGATTTTCCTGTTCTTCAGTTAATCCTAAACATTTTATATATAAAACAGCGCAGAGTTTGATAATACCGTATCAAGTAAATGATAAGCTTTGCACCTGAATCAGTTTGCGTAAAAAGTGATCACAGCGTTCAAGCTGCTCCAGTTCTATATATTCATCAGCCTTATGAGCCACTGTAATACTACCGGGACCACATACAACAGTATTGATACCGCTATTCTGAAACTGGCCGCCTTCAGTCGCATAGGCCACTTTGGCTTGTTGTTTATTATCCACTAGTTGAGTAATCAATGCATGCAGCTGCTGATTATTTGCGTCATTTAAAGCAGGTACCTGTACATTATGGGTTAGCTTAATTGATGCTTCCGGTACCACTGCCTGCATAGCGGGTAAAAGGGTCGTTGCAATATATTGCCGGATCGGTTCAGTCAGTTCTTCTACCGTCATATGCGGCAAATTACGATAATCAAATTCAAAGGTACAATAATCCGGCACAATATTAATAGCAGTACCGCCACGAATCAGGCCAGTTGAAACAGTAGCAAACGGCACATCAAAAGCATGATCCAAATCAGCCCGCTGTTGTAATTGCTGAGCCAGCTGGTTGATAAATACAATCAGACGGGCTGCATATTCAATTGCATTCACACCATCAGGTGTGAGCGAAGAGTGAGCATTTTTACCGTGTACTTCACAACAGAAAGTATGGATCCCTTTGTGGGCTACTACCATTTGCATGGATGTAGGTTCACCAACAATACAGGATTGCGGCTGCAAACCTCTTTTTTCCAGCTCAGCCAGCATCACCGGTGCACCGAGACAGCCGACTTCTTCATCAAAAGACAAAGCAATATGTAATGGGACTTTCAGCTTTGTCTTCTGCATATCCGGAACCGTAGCCAGTACGCTGGCAATAAAACCTTTCATGTCACTACTGCCACGACCATATACGCGGCCATCGCGTATATTTGCTGCAAACGGATCTGATAACCATTTTTGCCCGTCTACCGGCACAACATCAGTATGACCGGAAAGTACTATCCCACCGGAAATACTGCCATCAGCAGCCGGGATAGTGACAAACAGATTGGCTTTATCCCCCTTTTCATTATGTGCCAGCCATGGCGACAGTTTACGGCTCTCTAGATAATCGGCCACATAATTAATCAAGGCCAGATTACTCTGACGGCTGGTGGTATCAAAAGCAATCAGCTGACATAACCAGCTAAGTGTATCCACGGCAAATCTCCGGTTAACTCTGGTTAAACCATAGCATAATTTATGCCTTTAGCGTAACCAATACATAAAACAAAATCCTCTTCGACGCTGATAATAGCTACAATAGCTATTTATGGAAAGGTATAACAGATGAAACAGCAATTTGACTTAGCCGGACATCCGCATGTTGCATTATGTGATCTGCTTAAACTGACCGGGCTGGCAGAAAGTGGCGGCAGAGCCAAACAATTGATTGCCGAAGGTAAAGTACTGCGCAATCAGCAGCCGGAAACCCGTAAAACCGCGAAAATCATTGCCGGAGACAGTATCCGGCTGGGTGACAGTGAAATCAATGTCATTAATAGTGAGTTATGAGCGCACCGGAATTATTAACTCCGCCAGTACCACCGGAAGACTGGGAATGCTGCAATAGTGACTGTGGCGATGCCTGTGTCTGGCAAATTTATTACCGCGAAAAAGCTGCATATGAAGCGATGCAGGCACAGTTGTCCACATCATCTTCTAATAACGAAAAAAGCTCATGAATATTGATTTACATTGTCATTCCACGGTTTCTGATGGCGCACTGACGCCGGCCGAAGTTGTCCTGCGTGCTTCTGCTAATGGTTGCACATTGCTGGCATTAACAGACCATGACCATACCGGAGGTTTGTCTGCGGCGCATGCACAGGCTAAGCAGTCAGGAATCACTTTGATTAATGGTGTGGAAATCTCAGTAAGCTGGCGCGGACGCACTATACATATTGTCGGTCTGAATATATCTCGGGAAGATGAAGTATTACAAACTTTACTCGGACGTCTTCGCAGCGGCCGTTTACAGCGTTTACAGGCCATTGCCGATAAGCTGGCTAAAAAAGGAATTAGTGATGTTTATGAAGGCACACTGGCACTTGCTACTAATATAGATATGGTGACACGTACGCATATTGCTGATTTTTTAGTCCAGTCCGGCCATGTGAATAAAAAAGCTGATGCATTTCGCAAATATCTGGGTGACGGTAAATCCTGCAGTGTTAAACATCAGTGGGCAGAACTGGCTGAAGTTGTTTCCGCTATCCGGCATGCCGGCGGGATTGCGGTTATTGCACATCCAATGCGCTATGAGCTGTCTGCTACTGCACGCCGTAATCTGTTTAGTGATTTTAAGGCTTGTGGTGGCGAAGCGATTGAAGTGCATAGTGGGCGTTCTAATCTGAACGATAGACTGAACTATGCCTTACTGGCACAACAATTCGATTTTTTAGCCAGTTGTGGCAGTGATTTTCATCGTGATGGTGATTTTGGTGGTGGCCTGCTTGGCTGCTGTCCTGAACTACCACCTATCTGTAAGCCGGTATGGGATCATTTAACTGATTAACCGCATTATCTCTGATAGATTTTAAATCAAATCAGGTATTTAAAGTTTGTTTCAGTTATAAACCAATCACAAAATGTTTGATTACAATATGCCAATTTATTATAAAAAGCTTAGTTATTGTTTTTTGTATATTCTGTGCTTATACAGAATATTTTTACATTTAAATATGTCAAAATCATATAAATAAATTCAGATAATAAGAATCAAACAGTAAATCAAATTTTTATTGCCTTTACTGTAATAGCCAGTATGACCGGGAGAGTAAGATATATTCGGAAATCCGCTATAAAAAATAATATTAAATGTCTATCAATTCTGCTGAAAAACCGTACAGTCTTATTACTTACCAGATATGCGTGCTTACGTCGTTTTTAATGTTAATGAATAATTGGTCTATTTCAGATAAATTTATTTTATTTATATATTATTAATAGTGTTGCTTAATAGGCATTATCATCTAATAAAATGTAAAACATATCTATATATACAATACTTTAATAGAAAATTATCCACAAAATAAAATAAGATTTAAAAAAATAAATAAAGTAACAGTATTAGACCTATCTTATTTTAAATTTGTGTTTTCCTATCGATTTCTTTTTTAACAAAAAATTATTAATCGCTTTTCTGAACTTATTCAAGTCAATATAAAGGAAATAAAAAATGAGCACTCAGATCTCTGATAATCAATCAGAGGCGTTAAATTTTATCCGCCCCTTAAACAGGCTGGAAAGTGGTATGGCAAATTTGCATACTAATTTTTCAGGAACAACACAATTTACTTTAATTCTGGAGGTTGAAGGTAAACTGGAACCGAGCAGAGTAGAACAAGCTTTACAAATTATCCAAAAGCAATATGAGGCGCTTGCCTCCAAAATTCTTCTACAGGAAAGTCAATGGTATCTGGTTAAATCCTCTTTATCTTTTCCCATAATATTCACCGTCATTACCGTACCGGAATTACCCTCAAATGATGTTCGCTGTTTTGATGAATTGCTGGAAAGAGAGGTAAATGATCCGTTAG
Source organism: Snodgrassella sp. W8135 (assembly GCF_016101225.1). NCBI lineage: Bacteria > Pseudomonadati > Pseudomonadota > Betaproteobacteria > Neisseriales > Neisseriaceae > Snodgrassella > Snodgrassella sp. W8135. The sequence goes on along the minus strand of NZ_JACFQX010000002.1, from coordinate 199,607 downwards.
ATATCCATCAGCAATTATGCAGATTGACCATGCTGAGTCAGGATAATTTTAATCGCCACTTACTGATACTGACACTGGCTCACGTCATTGCAGACGCCACAGCCGGTCTGAAGATTTTTTCTGAAATATTACGTCTGTCTGCACAAAATTTTTCTGATAAAACTATTGACCGAAATATATCTCTGGAAAATACAGGTTTGAGTTCTGCAAATAAGACAGGACACAGTTATCCTGATTATCAACAAGCGGTAAAAATGTGGAGTAATCCTGCCAGAGAAATCCAAACAGCAAGCTATACGGCCATAATTGAAGCAGAAACTGTTGAAAAATTAAGCTCTATAGCAAGCAGACATAATCTGACCATGAATTCATTATTGACTGCCCTGATTCAGCAGACCAATACAGATTTTTTTAAGCTGGATTCGTTTCCCATATTAACTGCGATTAACTGCCATCCGATACTCAACATAGAAGACAGCTTTACCTGCTTAATTCAGCAGGCAATAACTACTATTTCCGGAGATATTTACACCAGTGCACAGCAAATTAAACAGGATATTCTGGATGCCAAAGCAACAGTTGCAGCAAATAAAATGCTATCACCGATAACGTTACAAAATCTGCAAAAAGATTTGGTTTTTATCTATACCAATAATGGCCGGATTAACAAAATAACCGTACCGCCAAACTTCAAGCTGCATAACTTTCGTACCGGAGCCAATATGAACAACGGCACTCTGACTGCCACCTTTCATCTGGCTTTTCTTAATGGCTGCCTGATACTTTGCCTTTCTTATTACACTAAAATATTACAACGTAAAATTATCAGCCAGTTGATGGAAAGAATTGCCAGACAGCTAACAAATTTCGCCATAAAAGAGTATTGAGCATTTTAAAAATCAATAAATTAAATGCTCAAAATATAGCTGCAATTGCTGCATTTGGCTTGGAAAATCCTTGTTTTAAAGATAATGAGTACACTATTAGCATTTGCTAATGAGGAAACTAGGCATTTCGGGCTGATTTTTATGCTTGCACATCAGTCAGCGCCACTATCGATATATTAAGTTTGATAGTGGCGCTTTCCGGTTAATAATTTTAGTTATACATACAAATATACTATCCATACTGGCATACAAATAAAATTCATTAAAATATCAATATAAATCAGATTTTTATACTCAGAATATTTATTCTGCACAGCTTTTTTGGTCTCATATTCAGACTACCAGACTGGCAATTAAGAATCTGACAATTGATTTATTGCTGCAATCCAGTTATGTTAGCCGAATACATGTGCTTATTAATTCAGAGGATAGAGTATGAAATCTCGTGCCGCAGTTGCCTTTGCTCCGGGAGAAGCACTACAAATTGTTGAAGTAGACGTTGCACCGCCCAAGGCTGGTGAAGTACTGGTAAAGATTACCCATACCGGTGTTTGCCATACTGATGCATTTACTCTGTCGGGCAATGATCCTGAAGGTGTATTTCCGGTTATTCTGGGGCACGAAGGTGCCGGTATTGTGGTAGAAGTCGGTGAAGGCGTCACTTCTGTCAAACCCGGTGATCATGTTATTCCCTTGTATACCGCCGAATGCGGAAAGTGTTTGTTTTGCCGTTCGGGTAAAACCAACCTGTGTACCGCAGTAAGAGCAACACAGGGTAAGGGGCTGATGCCTGACGGTACAACACGTTTTTCCTATCAGGGAAAACCAATTTACCATTATATGGGTTGTTCAACTTTCAGCGAATATACTGTCGTGGCAGAGGTCTCTCTGGCTAAAATCAATCCTGAAGCCAGACATGATCAGGTTTGTCTGCTAGGCTGCGGAGTCACTACCGGTATTGGTGCAGTACACAATACTGCTAAAGTACAGGCAGGTGATACTGTTGCCGTATTCGGGCTGGGTGGTATCGGGCTGGCTGTAGTACAGGGGGCACGACAGGCCGGAGCCGGACGAATTATTGCTGTTGATACCAATCCGGCTAAATTTGCCCTTGCCAGACATTTTGGTGCCACAGAATGTATTAATCCGAACGATTATCAGGAACCTATACAACAGGTAATTATTGGTCTGACTGAATGGGGCGTAGATCATAGTTTTGAGTGTATCGGTAATGTAGAAGTGATGCGTGCTGCTTTGGAATGCGCTCATCGGGGCTGGGGACAAAGCATTATTATTGGTGTCGCCGGTGCCGGTCAGGAAATAGCCACACGCCCTTTTCAGCTGGTTACTGGACGGGTATGGAAAGGATCTGCTTTCGGTGGGGTTAAAGGACGCTCACAACTGCCGCAGATGGTAGAAGAAGCCATGCAGGGTAAAATCGAGTTGACACCATTTATTACTCATACATTGCCGCTGACTGATATTAACCAGGCATTCGAGCTGATGCATACCGGCGAATCAATTCGTACAGTCATTTATTATTAATGATATGCGTATGTGCATACATATTATTAATGTAATTGCCTGTATTTCATCATGTTATAAACTCAATACGGATCCTTTAAAATGGCTGAAATTACTCTGCTGACCACCCATAAACTGTTTAACGGCGAACAACGACGTTACCGGCATTACAGTCACTCCAATCAATGTGACATGACATTTTCTGTCTATCTTCCGTCACGTGCCTTACAAGGCTACCGGCTGCCTGTACTGTATTGTCTGAGCGGGCTCACCTGTACTGATGAAAATTTTTCGATGAAAAGTGGTGCACAGCGTTTTGCTGCTGAATGGGGTATTGTTCTGGTTATGCCGGATACCAGTCCGCGCGGTACTGATGTAGCTGATGCAGATGTTCACTATCTGGGACAGGGAGCCGGTTTTTATCTTAATGCTACCCGGCAGCCATGGGCTCAGCATTACCAGATGTATGATTATGTGGTCACAGAACTGCCCGAACTTATCGAAAAACATTTTTCGGTCAACGAACAGCGTAGTTTATGCGGACACAGTATGGGTGGTCATGGTGCGCTGATGATTGCCCTGAAAAACCCTCAGCGCTACGTTGCTGTATCGGCATTTGCTCCTATCGCCCATCCGGTAGCCGGAGCATGGGGTCAGACAGCATTCTCAACCTATCTGGGAGCCAATCAGCAAGACTGGGCTGCATATGACAGTACTGAACTGATCAGCCGGTATCCGTTTTCATTACCAGTTCTTATCGATCAGGGAAGCGTGGATGAATACTATCCTGAGCAATTAAATCCACAGGATTTCGTTCAGGCAGCCAAAGCCAAAGGCATTAACATTCGGTATCAGCTGCGTGAAAACTATGATCACAGCTATTATTTTGTCAGTACATTTATAGAAAGCCATATCAGCTTTCATGCCGAAGCATTCGGACTATAAATCACCAGACCGGTAAATTAACAGCTAAGCTTCAATCACGGATTCGCGCGCAAACGTTTTTTCGCAGTAATGACAGCATAAACGGGTTTCGCCATGACTCACCCGAACAGAAAAATGGCTCTTTACCGGTTCTCCATGGCTGGCACAATTGCTGTTCGGACAACGAAACACTTCACTGATACTTTCCGGCAAAGTTAATGTACGTTTGCGTACTACCCGAAAATTTTCAATATCATTAACTGTAGCCTGCGGCGCGAACAAAGCCAAGCGGTTAGCCGCAGCATCATCAAGATACTGACCGGAAATTTTAATAATATCCTTGCTGCCGGTGGATTTACTGCTCAGATTAAATCCTACCGTAACCGCATCACCGGAATGCAGCAATTTAAACTGGCGCAAAATAGTCAGCCCCTGCCCTACCGGGATGTGATCAATCACAGTACCATCTTTTATTGCCTCAACACTCAGTCTGGTCTGATTCATCATTGTTTATCCTTTTGCTACAACTATATCAATATGTTCATTCAGAATCGCCGCCAGAATAGCCTGCCGCGCATACATACCATTATTGGCCTGCTGAAAATAATAAGCATGAATACTGTCATCGACATCTGCATGGATTTCATCCACACGCGGTAAAGGATGCAAAATACGCATATTCGGTTTAGCCTGCCCGAGCATAGCCGCACACAAATTAAAATGACCACTGATTCTGGCAAACTCCTGTTCATCGAACCGCTCACGCTGAATACGCGTCATATACAGAATATCTGCCCAGGCCAATGCTTCTTCGAGACTGCCGGAAGTCCGGTAATGTACGCCATTATCATCCAGCTGCTCACAGATATAAGCAGGCATTGCCAGAGTTGGCGGAGACACAAAAATAAATTCACACCCCCAGCGACTGAGAGCCTGCGCCAGTGAATGTACAGTACGGCCGTATTTCAAATCACCAACTAAAGCAATTTTAAGATTTTGTAAATGCCCCTGCGTTTCATAAATGGTGACTAAATCCAGCAATGTCTGCGACGGGTGCTGATTCGTACCGTCTCCTGCATTGATAACAGGCACCCGGGCAAACTCACTGACTACCCGGGCTGCACCATCTTTCGGATGACGCATTACAATTGCATCTGCATAATTACTGATAATTCTGGCGGTATCAGCAAGCGTTTCTCCCTTCTTGGCACTGGTATTGGCACCATCAGCAAAACCAATAACTTTACCGCCCAGCCGCTGGATAGCAGTTTCAAATGACAAACGGGTTCGTGTAGACGGTTCAAAAAAACACGAACCAATTAAACGTCCGTCTAATAAATCAGCCTGAGGCTGCTGTTTTAACTGTAAAGCGAGCGCCAGCAAAAATTCCAGCTGCGCAGTAGATAAATCATTAATAGAAATGAAATGTTGCCGATACAGCGGATTAGCCATAATTTAACCTTCAGCATTTATCAATAGGCACAAAAAAACCCGTCTTCAAACGGGTAAAATCTTACGGAAATTAGCTGTACTGATGTAATACCTGTTCCAGACAATCTTGAACATCTGCTGCCAGTATCTGCATCACGCTATTATCCCCGTAATAATAAATTAATATAAATTATCGCATAAACAGCGCAATGATAAAAGCTGACCAAATTGAGTTACAATCAGCATTTCATTGCCTTTTTTATTTCTGCTTACATTGATTTACCATCAACTGGCACTGAATGTGCCCCTGTATTCACTGCTTACCTATGCCCATACCACAGCCCTGCCCGCCGGTACACGGGTAGCAGTACGCTTCCGCAAACGTCTGGTGGCCGCCATAGTATGGGAAAGTAATGTAGAACCGGAAATTGATATCAGCAAAATACGACCAATAGAATCAGTGCTTTCTGATGACTGGCAATTGCCTGAAGACTGGCGCACATTACTCAGTTTTACTGCCCGCTATTATCACTATCCTCTCGGGCAGGCAGTAATGGCGGCGTTGCCAAAAGGACTGCGTCAGCCTGAAGTCGTGCAACTACCCCGACCGGAAGTGATTTACACGTTAAATGCTCTGGGGCGTGAACAGCCTCCTCCACCGGCACGCTTTCACAAACAAAATGCATTATGGCAACATCTGCAAACAACATCTGCTACATTACAACAACTTAAGACCATACATTCTCAGGCTGCACATTATCTTAATCAGTGGCAACTGCAAGGCTGGATACAGACTACTTCAGTTCCGGCCTGCGGCAGCATTCCGGAAAGCCGGTATCAGCTTAATCAGCAACAACTGCTTGCCAGTACAACAGTACAGAATAAATTCGGCCAATTTGCTCCGTTTCTGTTATATGGCATTACAGGCAGCGGCAAAACAGAAGTTTATTTCGACATCATGGCCAAAATATTGCAGCAGGGCAAACAGGTTTTATTTCTGCTGCCCGAAATCAATCTGACTCCGCAATTATTGCAGCGTGTGCGCCAGCGATTTCCACATACTGTTACTGCTCTGCTGCACAGTCAGACTGCTGCCGGACAACGGACAACCAGTTATCTTCAGGCTGCACTCGGACAGGCAGCTTTAATCATTGGCACCCGACTGGCTGTTTTCACTCCCATGCATAATCTGGGATTAATTGTAGTCGATGAAGAACATGATTACTCATTTAAGCAGGAAAGCGAACTGCGTTATCAGGCACGGGATCTGGCTGTGTGGCGTGCGCAGCGGGCAGGATGTCCTATTGTACTGGGCAGTGCCACTCCATCTCTGGAAAGCTGGTATAAAGCCCAGCAAAAAGATTATCAACTACTGCAATTAAGCGAACGCGCCCATATCAGTGCTCAATTACCGCAAATTCATCTGGTAGATATTCGCCGGTTACCACTGGATAATGGTTTGAGCGATATTATCAAACAAAAATTACAGACCAATTTTGCCAATGGTGGCTTAAGTATGGTCTATCTGAACCGTCGCGGCTTTGCTCCGGCTTTATTCTGCGCCGCCTGCGGGCATACTTTCGGCTGCCCTAACTGCTCGGCCAAGATGGTTTTACATCAGCATGCCGGTCAGCTGCGCTGTCATCACTGTGATTTTCACCAGCGTATTCCACATTGTTGCCCGAAATGCGGTAATCAGGATTTAACGGCTGTCGGGCAAGGAACACAACGCATTGAAGAAAACCTGCAATATCTGTTACCTAAGGCACGTATTCTGCGGGTAGACCGCGACAGCACCGCCCACCGGCAGGATTGGTCAGATATTTACAGTAAAATCATTAACCGGCAGGTAGATATTCTGATCGGCACCCAGATGCTGGCCAAAGGTCATGATTTTCCGCAATTGAATCTGGTTGTTGTTTTAAATGCAGATAACAGTCTTTACAGTGCGGACTTTCGCGCACCAGAACGCTTGTTTGCCGAATTGATGCAAGTAAGCGGCCGTGCCGGCAGAGCAGAATGCAGCGGCGAAGTCTGGGTACAAACCAGACAACCCGAACACAAAGTTTATCAGGCGCTGGCCGCACAAAATTATATTACTTTTGCAACAGCAGAACTGGCGGAAAGACAGGAACTGGGCATACCACCTTTCAGCTATATGGCAGCTATTCGTGCTGACGCCAGAACCATGCGTGAAGCGCAGGAACTCCTGCGACAGGCATTACAGGGTATCGGACAGCAACAGTCTTTACCGCCCAGTGTCAGTATTTTCGGACCAGTACCAATGTTAATGGCACGGCTGGCCGGTTATGAACGGGCACAGGTCTTTCTGGAAAGTCATAACCGGCGCGAATTACATCACAGCATTACAATATGGCAAAGCTGGCTATTGCATCTGGAAAAAACCAGCCCACACACACGCTGGCTGATCGATGTAGATCCGCTGGAAATGTAATTATGATGCCATTCGAATTATTAGCATACATTCATTCATTTTTACCCTATCTGTAACAAAAACTGGTCATCAGCCAGATTGACAGATGACCAGTAATCAGATTTAACTGATAACTTATTCGCGTCCACGCAGACTATGCCAAACACGTGAAAGTAATGGTTTTTGTTTTTTCTGGCGAGTAACTTCATTGCCATCATAACCTACTTGAGATTCCTTAGGGAAAGCACCAAAAGGTTCCACAGCATAATTTTCCAGCTTATAGCCGGCATCCAGAGCTTCCTGATAGTACTGGTCAAACAGCTCAACCAGATCTTTACGCGGATGAGGCAGAATATCACTATCAAACCAATGTTTCTGACCAGCTGCAGACAAACGCGGGATTGAATACTTATGACTAAATTGGGTACCCATATCCGAATAATGCAAAATTTTCATCTGCTCGATCGGCATACCTTCACCATCGACACAATTCCATGCAGCTGTATAAGCCTGTACCCATTCAGGATGCTCTTTAAACTTAGCCATCATTTTCTTATGCGAATCAGGGTCAGCACGCAGCGTAGCCTGTTCAGGCAATTTAGCTTTAGCTTTCGCACAATCCCAGACACAAGTACACAAGCGGGTAAAGCGTTTGCCCTTGGCATGATCATGCACTTCCTTGGCAGCAACAATTGCTTCACCTTCAATAGGATGCTCCCAAAGTTCGGCTAAATCAGCCAGAATAATCATATCTGCATCCATATAAATAGCCCGGCCTTCATAATTGCAGGCAGCAGGAATACCCCAGCGGAAACCTGAAAACGGTGTTGCCCATTTTTCAGTATGCCAGCCGGCACCAGACTGCGGATCAGAGTACCAGGGGCTTTCCGGGTCATGACTTAACTGCATCCAGATAATTTCCACTGGCCGCGATGTATGTTTATGGATGCTGTAATCCACCACCATCATCTGTTCCAGATCACAGTTATTCGGGTCACAACCCACAAAGACCTTAATTACATCGTTGCTCATGCATATACTCCCGATTTGCTTACGTTATAAAGATAATTGTAATCTTACCGCAAAAATACCAGTAAAAATGATAATATTAATCAAGTAATATTTGACATGAAACAAATAATTCCAATCAAATTTATAAATATCAGACCGGTAGATACCTATTATCAGGTATTAATTCGTTTTAATATGGGCAAGTTAACAGATTAGCCGACAATATCTGCCACACTCTTAAAAATATAATAAGACTCAAGTAATTTATCCATATCATAAATATAACTCACAGCCATTACCTCATCCGGCTGTAAGCGCAGGCGATACTCCTCCAGCTGCTGACGAATAGTATCAGGAGCACCCAGTAATGTGCAGGCAGTAAAGTTACGCACATAAGTTTCCTCCTCAGCAGTCCATAAACCATGCATATGAGGTACTGGTGGCTGTAACGGCGCCCGGCTATTGCGAACCAGTCCCAATACCGATTGAAACTGCGTAGTTTGCAGGTAACGAGCCTCTTCATCCGTTGCCGCGGCAACAACATTTAAACACAGCATAAAAAAGGGCTTACTCAGCTGAGCAGAAGGCTGAAAACGTTCCCGGTAAATCGCTGCGGCCTCTTCCAGAAAACGCGGTGCAAAATGTGCAGCAAAAACGTATGGCAGTCCCATTTTGGCCGCCAGATAAGCACTATCCGTACTGGAGCCCAGTATATAGAGCGGAATATGTGTACCAATACCCGGATAGGCCTTTACTATTCCCTGACAATTCTCATCGCCCAGATAACGTTGCAACTGCACCACATCATCAGCAAACTGTAATGAAACATCATTTAAATGCCGACGCAAAGCTGCAGCTGTTACCCTGTCAGTACCGGGTGCACGCCCCAGTCCCAAATCAAGCCGGTGCGGATAAATGGTTGCTAAAGTGCCATACTGTTCTGCAACCATTAACGGACTGTGATTAGGCAGCATTACTCCGCCGCTGCCTACCCTTATCTTGTGGGTATGAGCCAGTGTATGACCAATTAATACCTGAGTGGCAGAGCTGACTACCATCGGCATATTATGATGTTCTGCGATCCAGTAACGCACAAAACCTGACTGTTCAGCAGCCTGTGCCAGACGCAACATATCCTGTATAGCCGCCGCCGCAGTACCTTTATCCCGACGTGGTACCAGATTCAGTATAGAAACAGGAATAGCCATAAATTCCTCACATTGAAGAAAAACAGATATAAATTAAATTCATCCTATGCGCGAAAACGAATACTCTGTCCGCGTATAAAAAACCGCTGCATAAATTATACAGCGGCCTATACACAATCATGATACAGGCTTATTCCGGTAGTAACTCAATTTTACTCGGATCTCTTCCCTGCTGTTTGAGTGACACCACAGAGGTAAACAGCATATCGCTGGAAGAATTCAAAACTGTTTCAGCTGAGTCCTGAATTTCACTGATAACGAACCCGATTGCTACCACCTGAGCGGATATAGCCGGATCAATGCCAAACATACTGCATGCTACTGGAATCAGTAGCAGCGAACCGCCGGGCACACCGGAAGCACCAAGAGCACATACCGTTGCCAGAATACTTAGCAACAATGTCTGAATAAAGCTCACATCCAGACCTAAAGTATGCACAGTAGCCATTGTCATCGTCGTAATCGTGATAGCCGCTCCATTCATACTCATTGTCACACCCAGAGGAATAGACAGCGAATAAATTTCTTCCGGCAATTGCATACGCTGAGCCAGACGGATATTTACCGGAATATTCGCTGCTGAACTACGGGTAAAAAACGCTGTAATTCCACTATAACGCAAACAGGTAAACACCAGCGGATATGGATTTTTACGAAAATTCAAAAATACAATCAGCGGATTAATCACCAGTGCCACAAACACCATCAGACCCAGTAATACACCAATCAGCTCAAGATAATTCTTCAGCTTAGCCAAACCATCACTCGTAAAGTGAGAAGCAACCAAACCAAGTACACCATAAGGAGCAATTGCCACAACAAGGCGAACCACCCAGATAGTGGCATCCGACCAGTTTTTAATCACCGATTTCGTTGCCTCACTACTCTGGCGCAATGCAATACCCAATGCTGTTGACCATGCCAGAATACTCAGAAAATTACCGGTTGCCAGTGCATCAACCGGATTATCTACAAACTTGAGCACAATATTCATAAGAATTTCTGCCACACCTTCCGGCGGTTTTTCAGATATCGGCGGTACATCCATCACCAAATGAAGCGGATATAAAAAACTTACCGTAGAAGCCAGCACTGCAGAAATCAGAACAGTAACAGCATATAACCAGGCTACTGACTTAATACTGGAAACATTATCAAATTTATTATTAACAATAGAAGATATGACTAATACAAAAACCAGTATCGGAGCAGCTGCACGTAAAGCCTGAATAAATACCTTACCCAGAAATTCCAGTTTCACCCCGTACTGCGGTAAAAACGCCGCAATAAACGCGCCGATAATCATACATATCAGCATACGTACAATCAGATTACTCTTAAATAATACCCATAAAAGCTTCTTCATTCACAATCCTTGGTTATCGCCGGATTCAAACACATTTAAAAACAGATACAAAATATCATCAGAACTGACAATAAATCCGTGAGCAGCAAATTATCTCTCATCAGAAAATCTGTTTTAATCCGTCTTTTCAACACCATTAAACCTTAACAGAAAACCATTTCAGTTTACCTAGCAGATAATAAGTTTAGCATTAAAACGAACACAAACAGCGAATAATCAATAAAACCGCGAAAAACAGTTAAAATCAATCAGCAATTTATTATTCTTAATCAATGGAATCAAACTATACAAAAATCTAAAATGCTATACTCCCACACCAGTAACCGCCCAGACAGAATATGCCATGGACACAGCTTCACAAAACTACATACTATGCATGAAATGGGGGCAAAAATATGATGCTGAATACATCAACCGCCTCTATAACATGGTGCAACGCCATTTAACGCTACCATTTACCATGATTTGCCTGACAGATGATGCTAAAGGCATCAATCCGGCTGTTCAGTGTTATCCGCTGATACCACTGGATCTGCCTCAGGGTCTGCCTGAACGTGGCTGGAACAAACTGACAACATTCAGTGCAGATTTATACGGTTTACACGGTACAGCTTTATTTCTTGACATAGACATAGTCATAATCGATAACATAGACTGCTTCTTCACATATCCTTCCAGCCGTCAGGACGAAGTATGGATTATTCGTGACTGGAAAAAGCCGTGGCGAAAAGTCGGCAATAGCTCAGTATACCGATTTCAGATTGGTGCATTACCAGAGTTAATGAACTATTTTCGCGAACATTTCCAGACTATTCGTCAGCAATTTCGTCATGAACAGGCATTTTTATCATGGTATGTGCGCGAAAATCATAAACTAAGTTACTGGCCTGAAAACTGGTGTCTGAGCTATAAATATGACGTATTAAAAAAAATGCCTTATGCGCTATGGCAGCCACCGGAAAAGCCGGATTACGGCAAAATTATTATCTTTCACGGCGAAGTTAATCCTCCGGATGCCATCAGGGGAGGCGGAGGAAAATGGTACCGTAAAGTTTTACCGGCTCCATGGTTAAAAAATTATTGGCAATAAAATTACTATTATGAAAATCGTACAAGCACACAGTAAATTCTTCATCATTGGCAATGCTGACGAACAAAATTCTATTGCCGGATTAATTCATGAAGACGATATCGTAGTCCGCTTTAACACCCCCAATCCAAACTGTACACTTATGGCCGACTGGGTATTTATTGCCAATGGCTACACACAAATCAGACATCTGAATATTGACCATCAGTTTTTTAAACCTGACACACAAATATTTTTTCGATATACCACAAAAGATATCTGTCTGGGACGATATCAGAATATTCCTTTACATAAACGGATAAAATATATTTGGCGTTTTCCTAAATGGATTAAACACTCTCATCTGGATCAATATCAAATAAACACGATACCTACAGATACTTATCAGCACTGTGCCAATACACTGGGTTTTCGCCAACCAAGCACAGGTTTACTGGCTATTGATTACATTTGTCAGCATTATCCGGAAAAACAAATTTATATACATAATTTCACCAGTGAAGGCTGGACGGGGCATAACTGGGATGATGAAAAAAAACTAATTTATAAGTGGATTACCGAAGGTAAAATAACTGCAATCTGAACAGAAAATATTTACCTGCATGAGAATCGGGCTAAACCTGATTTTAATATCAGTTTAGCCGCCTTGTCCCACATACCAGTACGTACTAATAACGAAACAGTTGCGCAAGTCGATAACTGTTTTTGTGCATATAGCTCTTTAGCCAAAAGCAAAATATCGGCTTTTTCCATTTCCGGAAGATTCATTTTTCTGAGTTTACGACACAACCTGAAATAATAAAGATGAGCTTTATATAATAAATAAGCACAGCACTTTTTATCATCAACCACTTTATCAGCATATTCAGCCTGTGTCAGATAAGCCCTGATACCATATACCTGTTTCAGACTCATTTTCTGCACAATCGAATCCGGCCAGATACGATAATGTACTAAAGTTTGCGGATAATAAAAGTAAGTCTGACATTGATTCAGAATAATCGGAGTATTCGCAATATCTTCATAGGCAGGTATAGTGAAATCACACGAATCTGTTACCAAAGTACGCCGGAAAACTTTATTCCAGAAATAATGTTTACCATCCATAATTGCAAGGCGGTATAACTCACCGTTATTCTGATGCAGCAAAGTATTTGCGGGAGTAACTGATAAATGTTCATGGTATTTAACTTTACCGCTACCATCAAAAAAAACATCATAATCGAACAGTACTACATCCGGATGATACTCACTCAGAATATTCCTTATCTGCCGTACCGCTTGCGGTTCAATCAAATCATCTGAATCAATAAACCAGACATATTCAGCATGACTGGCCTGTAACAGACACTGGCGAACCTGAGTAATACCCAGATTTTTCTTTCCGCACAGTATACGAATATTCACATGCGGATAACTCTGCTGATATTTGCGAATCACACTAAGTGAATTATCCGGTGAACAATCATCATAAAATATAACTTCAGTTAAAGCCTTCAAATCCGAAAATAAAGCATCCAGCAATCCGGAAAGATATGATTCAACATTAAATACAGGAATCAGAATACTTAAATCTACTTTATCTGTACCTGCATAATTATCTTTTACCCCATTCACACAACTATTCCTCAAAATCACTTTTTATTATTGGCACCAGCGTACGTTGCGCACACCGCAGCACAGACAATTGTCTCCATCCCATACGAATTTGTGCTGCCAGCCGACGATATTTAAAGCAAACGTTACTATAAATATTGTTTGCATGAGGTTTCAGATTATTCTCAGGAGTGATAGTAGAAATAAAAGATTCTGTATGCTCCAGACCATAATTAATACACTGATCCAGTTGAATTGCAGCGGCCGGATACACTTGTCTGGCATTCAAATCATATGAACGACACAAAAATGCATCAGCAAGCGCCGGTGCCGAATATTCAGCTCTGTTTAACAGCTTCCGTGCCCCGGAAGGGAATAAAACATAGGCAGCGGCACCCGTCCGATCCTGATATAACCGGCGTAATTCATAACCATCAATTAAATTAAAAGCTTTTTTACTTATCCATTTACGTCGATGGCGCGTTTCCAGATTTACATAATCAACTTCATTTGCCAGAGGAATTAACGCAGCAAGTATATCTGCTGTTTTACGCGATAATAGAGCATCATCTTCAAGAATCAACCAGGGTTTATCGGTATTAAGTACATATCGCCATGCAGCTTTATGGCTTAAAAAACAGGCCACCTCAGCCGGGCGCAATTTACGCTCCCAGCCATTTGCTAATTGTTCATATTGTTCACCTAGAATATCCGAACTATTAACAGCAGACAGGCGCTGCATAGGTATTTGCAAATGAATCAGTTGTTTGCGCTGAAATTCCAATCGCTCAAATGAATGATCCAGATTAATTACTAGAGCAGAAATCATCTGTTTGTATCACCACAGATATTATAATTAATCATCAGATTTTTGCTGAAATAGAACATCCTCAATTTCTCGTATCCGATCCATGCGGCGCTGTACTTTACTTTTCCGTATTGAAAACAGCTTTCCGCTGGTTCTCAGATTTTCATGAACCACACGGGCCGCCTGTAACTGTTCGATATAAACCTGTTGTTTAGGTGCACGCAGATTGTCAGCACGATCAAATATCCAGCAAAAGCCAACAGGCAAATGAAAAACTTTATAACGAGGATTGTCAGATGCCTGATCAGCAGCAATGACAGATTGTAAAACCTCCTGATCCCAGATTTCCGGATGTGCTATACACTGCCGGTTCCATTCGGCTAGCAAGTGTCTTGCAGCCTCAGTGTCCTGGAAAAAAAGAGTTGCAGATACTAAATGACCATCTCCTAAATCATAATACACGGCAATATCACAATCCAGACTGGCAAGATATTTTAACGGAGAAACATGAAAAACCGCATCAACATCCACATACAGCATCGGTCCGCTGACTATATCACGTTCACGAAGCAAATAAGCTGCTTTAAACGACGTATTGGCTTCCCACCCGCCCTGACTGGAAATAGTAGTTGTCTTAACCCTGATACCCAAACGTTCAGCAGAAGCACACATACGTCTGGCTTCATGCGAATAAAATTCATCATCTGTATGATAGGCTACAACTGTTACCGCATCCTCTGCTGATGCTTTCATCTCATCAGTAACAACCCGTGCCAGCGGAACCACAACTTTACGATTCTTGGCTCGCCATGCATATTCTCTGCCCAGTTTAACCATTAGTATTATTCTCAGTGATTAACATACATTTATTATAAACGTGTCCATCCATACATTTTCACAACATCAAAATGTCGCCGCCAATGCCGCCCCTTAAGAAAAAATCTTTTAATTTTTTGTCCCAAAGTAAGTTTAAAACGCACACGATGAGGAATATCTGAATCCAGATTCTGAAATGCCAGCGGCTCAACCAAAAAAGCCTCTTTTAACCGGCCACCACTATAATGCCAGACCTTATCAATAGGATAAAAGAGATTTTTACTTGCCTGCAGCATATTTTTAGCTCCCTGCAAAGATACAATATAACAACATGCCAACGACGGAGCGATATCACACTCACAGGCAATCATATGATTACAGAGCATATGTAAACGAAAAATTTTCCACCGGACAATAGCTTTACTTTCCATAAAGCGCCATAATCTGCGCCTTACCAATTGCCAGAATCGCGGCCGGACAAACTGTTTCTGCGCAATACAAGAATTAACTGCCGCAACATCAATATCGTAAAAAGGTCTTTTTAAAGTCAGATTTAAAAAATCAAAAGACTGAAAATTTTTTTCATTTGCCAGCAAAGAAACCAGTTCGGGTTTAAGCTGAACATCATCTTCCAAAATCAGAGCATAGGGTATATTTTCATCTACCATTCTCTGCCATACCGTCTGATGGGATAAGGCACAACCAATTTCTCCATTAACGGCCTTACGTTTACATTCCAGTGCAAATCTTTTCTGGTTAAAAAAGGCTTTTTGCTCATCAGTTAAACAATTGCCATCAACTGCATTTACCCTTTCAAAAGCAATATTCAGATTTTCCAGTTGTTGTTTAACAAACATTAATCTATCCGGACGGCGTTCAAGATTAATTAAAAAAGTTTTGAGCATTGATTCGCCCTGCACATACTTTAGTCATAAATTATCTATAAATTATAGCTAAAATATGTCTGCCATTCATAGATAAATCCAGTATCCTGATACACTCACCGGTATAAACTGCTAAAATAGCTACCTGATCTGATAATAGTTACACTATTTCAACTTTACAGCTATCGAGAATACCAGATTTCATAAAATTAAGTTAACAATGTCGCAACCAACTATTATTCTGGCAATGTCAAGCTATAGTGACTTCGCTGCTGCCATTCAAAAGCATTTAGAATACCATAATTTTAAAGTTATCTTTATAAACAGCACTTCAGAGGAATTGAAGAAGCAAGTTGATTCCAGTTTTTATTATCCTAACCTGAAATCGCACCTGATTCATACGGCCCGAAAAATTTTTCTTTCAGATTGTTCATACAAAGCATATCTGAAAGAACAAATGTACAATCAGAAATTACTGGCAAATATTAAAAAGCTATTAGGCAATAGTCATTACGACTATACTTTGGTTATACGCCCAGACTTATTTCCTATAGAGGCCTTACAACTGCTAAAAATTCATACAAAAAACGATTTTGTTGCTTATCAGTGGAATGGAATCAGACGATTTCCTAAAACAAAGCCGACAATAAACTTATTTGATCGTTTTTATGTATTCGATTCTGAAGATCTGCATAATGAGGAATACCAGCAGTACCGGCTAAATGGAATCAGTAATTTCTATTTTGATATGTATCAGCCACAACCTGTATTACATACCGGAACCATTGCCTATTTCGTCGGACTACATGTAGATAGTCGCATTGCCGCTATAGAAGCCTGTGCAAATGCATTAATTAAAAACGGGATAAATCTAGATTTTAATATAAAATTTCGCCCGTCTGAAGCTAGCAAAGCAGAACTATATTCTTGCAGGGAAATTCATTTTATTCCTGAAAATATTACCTTCGATGACAATTTAAAGCATATCAACAATGCAGATATACTCATTGATATCGTTAATCCGGTTCATCATGGTTTATCATTTCGTACATTTGAAGCTTTATATTACCAAAAGAAATTAATTACCAATAACCCACAAATCAAAAATCTTGATTTTTATCATCCGGATAACATTTTTATATGGAAGAATGCGGATGATTTACAGAAAATAGAGAGCTTTCTGGCCAGACCATTTGTCAGCATCAATCCGGATATTATAAAAAAATACAGTTTTGCAAACTGGATAAACAATATTTTAAACAGACAGCCATTCCAGAAAATATCCGTTATATAATTGAAATATTCTAAAAAAATGCTGTAGACTCAAATTTGTATTTAAAAAATGCTAATTACAGCACATTCAATTACACCACATCTGCTTCAGCAAAAGATAAACCAACGGAACTTACTCTGCAAAATTGAATATTAAGAGAATTATCGTACAACAATTTTATATCATACTGAATATGAGTAAATCTTTTTGCTTTAGATATTAATCGAATTGAATGAAATTAATGCATTTAAATTTAATACCGGATACCATTATTTCTACAATCATGGTATCCGGTTAGCAATCTATTTATAGATTTATTATGAATAAAGTACTGAAAATCTAATATTTCTGCTACTTTTCAACATATAAACCAATAAATAAAAACAATATAGGCAAATTTTAAACACTCTTAAAACTGTTAATTTAATGATTTATCTTCAGCTGAATTGCGGTTTTCACCAAACTGCATCCGATGTAAGAATGCATAACGTCCATTTTTTGCCAGTAAGTCTGCATGCTTACCCTGCTCGACAATTTTCCCCTGATGCATCACCACAATATTATCGGCATTTTCAATAGTCGACAAGCGATGCGCGATCACAATTGTAGTCCGGTTTTTCATTAGTGTTTCCAGAGCAGACTGCACTAATCGTTCTGATTCAGTATCCAAAGCACTAGTTGCCTCATCAAGAATTAAAATAGGCGCATCTTTTAACAATGCCCGTGCAATTGCCAAACGCTGTCGCTGACCTCCGGACAGCTTCATCCCCTGATCACCCACTTCAGTTTTTAAGCCTTCAGGCATATTACTGATAAATGACCAGGCATTAGCAGCTTTCGCAGCCTGAATAATATCTGCCTCTGTAGCATGTGGCGAACCATAAGCAATATTATTCGCAATAGTATCATTAAATAAAACAACATCCTGACTAACTAATGCCATTTTGGAACGAAGATTTTTCAATTCAAAATCATCAACATTTATACCACCTATACTTACATGTCCGCTGGTCGTATCGTAAAATCGCGGGATAAGATTTACTGTAGAAGTTTTACCGCAACCAGACTCCCCTACTAACGCAACCACACTACCCTGTTTAATTGTCAGGTTTAAATGATCTATCGCATTTTTATCCGCATGCTGATAACGCAATGTTACATTCTGAAAAACAATATCTCCAATAGGAGCAGTCAGCTGCTTTTTTCCCTGATTTTTTTCTTCTGGCTCATCCAGAAAGTGAAATACACTATCTGCAGCCATCAGTCCGGCCTGCAAAACACTGGACATATTGGTAATCCGTTTTAACGGATCAAACATCATCAGCATAGCTGACAGAAAAGACATAAAATCACCGGCAGTAAAGCCTGCATGACTGGCTCTTTTAGCAGCAACATATAAAATAATTGATAACGATGTGGCAATTAACAGTTGTGTTACTGCACTGCCAATAGACGTATACGACTGACGTCTTACAGCAAGACTACGCAGAGCCTTATTGGTTTTTTCCAGACGACTCTGTTCATACTGTTCACCACCATAAATGCGTACAACCCTTGTACCATCAATTGATTCAGACAAAATTTGCATGACCTGACCAAGATCATTCTGACTTTTAGTAACTAATCGGCGAATACGCTTATTAATAACCCTTACACACCACGCAATTAATGGAATGGTAACAAAAGTGATCAGTGTTAATTGCCAGTCAAGATAAAACAACCAAATCAGAAGTCCCAAAACAGTCACACCATCTTTGGCAAAGACAGTGATCACATCAAAACCGGCAGCCGTTATTCCTTTAGCGTCATTGGTAATGCGCGACATCATGCGCCCGCGGCTGTTTTCCTGATAGTAACTCACAGGTAACATCATCATTTTTGCAAACAGATCACGCTGAATTACCTGGACCATCTGATTAGAAATATAAGCACTGGTATATTCATTTATATAGTTGGCAACCCCACGAAAAATGAACAAACCGATGATTTCAAATGGTACCCATTTCATAGCTTCGATATTTTTGTCAACGAAACCATTATCAATGATCGGCTTTAACAAATAAGCAAAAAGGGGACCTGTCACACCTACGACAACCATTGCCAATACAGAAATAAAAAAATACTTTACCAGCCCGCGCATATACGGAAATAATCTTTTATAAAGATTATGCGGTGAAAAAGCATCAGCCTTTTTACTTTTTTTCATTCGCTTCCCAGAACAATCAAATACAAAACAAAATAAAACACAGTGTCGATGAAATTACCTGTCGCTATCTCATCATAAACGGCATAAATCCATTAAATTCAGCAAACTATCAATCTAAAACCTATACCAATTATCAATTTCTAAAGTCACATACAACTTGTATTCTATCAAATCGAAAACAATCTGAATAAAATACCTGATAAAAAATTCTCTCCAGTACAAAAATTCACTATCAAATCAATGAAATTTAAATCAGTTGAGACAAACTAAGTACTGATCTTACCGACTTCAATTTAC
This sequence comes from Snodgrassella sp. W8135, assembly GCF_016101225.1. NCBI lineage: Bacteria > Pseudomonadati > Pseudomonadota > Betaproteobacteria > Neisseriales > Neisseriaceae > Snodgrassella > Snodgrassella sp. W8135. The sequence goes on along the minus strand of NZ_JACFQX010000002.1, from coordinate 179,852 downwards.
ATATAGATAACAAATACTGTTTAATTCAAACAATTTTTAATAGATATTGTATATATTTTTACTCCAAAAGAATAATCAAAACACATATGATATTTAAATTTGAATTAAAATATAAATTTATTCTATATATTGATTGGATAAACCCAATTCTTTACATTTAGCAGTTTTAATTGTTATCAACATCTAAATCAGTTTTTATTCATGACTCGTAAAACCATCATATTAGCTATGCCACCAAGCAATGGCATAGTTGAATTAATTGAAAAAAACCTTCAATTTCACGGATATCAAGTTTTACGATTAGATAGTGTACTGAAATTCAAATATAACAGTATTTGGGAACGTATATATCACTTTCTGCATAAAAATATCACCCAGAGTAAGACATATAAAAAAACTCTACGAGAACAACAAAGTTTTTATAAAGCAAAACAACTTCTGGCAGATAATCTTTATGACTATGCCTTAGTTATCCGGCCAGATATCTTTCCGCAAAAGGTATTAGCTTTATTAAAAAAGCATACTAAAAAAAGATTTATTGGCTATCAATGGGATGGACTAAAACGCTTTCCAGTAAAAAATATTATTCATTTATTTGATCAATTTTTTATTTTTGATCATACCGATTTAAATAACCCTGACTACCAAAATCATCAACTGTACAGTACTACTAATTTCTATTTTGATGTTATAAAGCCGGATTATGTCCAAAATGATAAGTTAGAAGCTTACTATATTGGTGACCATCAGAAAAGTCGCGTTGCCATGATAGAGCAATGTGCCGAAAAACTTGCGGAAAATGGAGTCCGTATTAAATTTATAATACCTACGAGCAAAAAAAGTGATATTAAATGTTATAAATCAAAATATCTTACTTTTGGTAAAAAAAATCGCCTATCTTATCAAGATAACTTAAAAAATGTCTCTACAGCGGATATCCTGGTAGATTTTGTTATTGCAGATCATAACGGTTTATCGTTCCGCCATTTTGAAGCACTTTACTACAAAAAAAAAATAATCACCACCAACAAACACATTCAATATTATGATTTTTATCATCCGAATAATATATTCATTTGGGACGATAAAAATTTAGGAGAGATAAATAACTTTCTTATGAAACCATATAGTCCTATAAATCCGGATATAGTTGCGAAATACAGTTTTAAAAACTGGATAGAAAATATTTTAGGTATAAATTCATAATTAAAATATATAGACTCATTCAGAATTTAGTCTGAAATTTGTAACACCAGATAAATTTTGCCAGTGACAGTCTTTAAAATTCCGAACTGAAATTAAATACAATAATATTTGAAATAAATATTCATTTTAATTTTTATTAAAATCAATTATTTAACTGGTATTTAATTTACAAAATATATATAAATCCAGATTTAAATTTATAAAAAAATAACTTAAGTTAACAATATAAAGAACAATAATTTATTTAATTAACAACAAAAAATATTAATTGCCCAAGGAATTAAAATAGCGTTTATTATGGATACAACAAATCTAAATTCTTTATTAAATTCAGTTAATCATTATTACGCCCAAAATAATGCAGAAATAGATATTAAATACATAGAGCAACTATTAAAAGAGACAGAAGATTTCCCGATTATATCTTTTGATATTTTCGACACTGTATTAACCCGCTTGTTTGAATGTCCTATTGATCTGTTTGCCTGTGTTGAAGGAATACTAATTGAAAAAAATATTTCTTTGCCTGATTTCGCAAAAAATCGTCTTATAGCAGAAGAAACCAGCAGAAAATATTATGCAGCCAAAGAGTTTCAGGAAGAAGTAACATTAGATAATATCTATTCCCAAATGTTATCATTTTATTCAGGTAAAGAGAAAGAACTAAACTTAGCTAAAAATATAGAGCTGAATACAGAAAAATCCAGCATAATACCGGTAATAGACAATCTTTCCCTCATTAACAAACTGCAGGAACAAAATAAAATAATTTATTTTGTATCTGATACATATTTCTCAAAACAATTTATTGAAGAATTACTCCTGCAAGCCGGAATATCTGATTATGGAAAATTATTTGTTTCCTCTGAAATAATGAAGACAAAACACAGTGGCAGAATCTGGGAAGAAGTACTAAAACATAGTGGAAATAAAAAAATTTTCCATATTGGTGATAATCTCCATGCTGATGTAATTCAGCCACAACAATATAACATCAAAACTTTCTCCTATACACGCTTCATTAGTGAAAGAAGATTAGGAGCACAATTATCACCAGATTTAGTTCCTTTTTCTCTGCTTCAAAAAATGAATAAATTATCTCAAAAAGTAATAGTAAAAGAAAAAAATAAGGAATCTGACTTCTGGTCTAATTTAGGCTGTACATTTGGTTCCGTACTATTGAAAAGTTTTATTTCATGGCTAGACCAGCAGATAACAAAATATCAAATAGATCACATATATTTTTGTGCTCGGGATGCTCAAATTATTCATAAAGTATGGAATATTCTTGATATGGATAAAAATCATCAAACCACTTCAAGTTATTTATACTTATCGCGACAAGCTCTACGCTACCCTATATTTTATATGGATATTCTGAATACTGGAAAATTATCAAACTCTTCATTAGATTTAATCATTAATGAATCTATAAGAGAAGGTGAATCTTACAAAATATTTTTTGATAGAATTGGTATTCAGAATAATATATTATCAAAAACCAAATTTAAATCCAAATTTGGAAATTCAAATCAGAATTTTGACTTTGAAAAAATTGCTGAAATCAAAAATTTCATTCAGTACGAATTAACACCGTATTTATTCTCAATTTACAAAAACCATTATACGGATGCAATGGCCTATTATGAGCAGGAAGGATTATTTCATCCAGAAAAACGTATTGCTATTATTGATTTAGGCTGGAATGGCACATTACAAACTGCATTAACTTATTTCCGGGAACATAAAGGTATTAAACAAAAATTATACGGATTTTATTATGGTTTATTTAATCACAGTGCACCAGGTCGATTATACAAAAATGGTATAATGAAATCTGCTTTTTTTAATATGTTTCAGCGGCCAAGTGAAAAATTACTTTTAGAAAATTCTGTAAATATTCTTGAAAATCTTCATTCAGCCAACCACCAGACAACTTCAAAATTTACTAAAAATTCTGATTCAAATACTTATGAGCCCGTATTAAAACAAGATTCAGAAAATATCTACGTCAATCAGTTTAATAAAACAATTAATGTATTTCAACAAAGTACGATTCAAACCATCACAAATTGGATTCATAACAATAATCTTTTTGGAATTGGTACTGAATGGATTACTACTTCTGTTGCAACAGCAGCTATTTTACAAGTGTGTATTACACCGAACCAAAATGAACAAAAATATTTAGGCGAAATCAGTCACTGCGCATTGAATGACCATAAAACATCATACTATCTCATACCACAGGAAATTCCTGCAGATAAAAAAGATGTTACACGACTACTTACTTTAGGCGGTTGGCCATGTGGGGTTATAGGACATTGGAAAGCTAATAAGAACAAGATAAAACCTGAAATTTATAGAATAGCAACTAAATTTTTTGATAAATATCCTGAATTAATTAAAAATTATTTGATGAATTAATATGACTATTAACGAAAACCTATACCCAATTAAAAGTTGGTCTGATATACAACTAAACAATATAAAACATGATAATTCAGTAGCAATTATCATGCGGACCAAAAATCGCCCTGTATTATTAGCTCGGGCATTGGAAAGCGTTATTCAACAAAGCTATACAAACTGGCATTTATATCTGGTTAATGACGGAGGTGATACCAGCCCCGTTAATCAATTAATTGATCTGAATTTTATAGATTTAAACCATAAAATTACCGTAATACATAATAATTATTCCTTAGGGATGGAAGCAGCATCTAACTGCGGTCTAAATATTGCTAATGAAGAATATTTAGTCGTACACGATGACGATGACGCCTGGCACCCTGATTTTTTAAAAGAAACTGTTGCCTATCTCAATACTGAACAACAAGCTGTTGCTGTATTAACAAATTGTATTATCATTAATGAGGAAATTCAGGAAGATAAATCCATTCAACTTGGTACAATGCGATGGCCTAACTGGCATGATCAGGTTGATATTACAACTTTAATAAAAAATAATGTATCTCCTCCGATATGCTTACTTATTAGAATGAGCGTTGCTAAACAAATTGGTGAATTCAACAAAAATTTACCAGTTTTGGGAGATTGGGATTACATATTACGATTGTTCAGAGCTGGTGAAATAAAAACATTAAATAAGATTTTAGCCTATTATTATCATAGACCAAATCACAGTAATAATTATGGTAATTCGGTTATTGCAGCAATAGATAAACACCAAAAATATCATGTTGAATTTAGAAATTCTTTAGTTCGTCAATCTATTTTAGAAAATCAGGGGAATTATGGTATTTTACATATACTGTTAAATGATAATATGGAAAAATATAACTTATTATCACAAAAAATCAATAAATTAGATCATAAAATCGGCGATATCCAAGGAAATGTTTATTATTTAAGAAGAAAATCATTTCCCTTAAAGCGACTGGCAGCAAAACTACAGCGGTGCATAAGAAAATGGAGACATAAAATTTAAAATTAATCTCGTACTACATATATATTTTCTAGATGGTTCAATTTTAATTTATTGAAAAGGCAAGCGTATTTTATCATATGAGGATAAATTTAGAATATTCTTTATCCAATTACCAAAACTATATTTTTTTACAATTTCATCATCTATCGGTCTAAAGGGTTTAGATAAAAACTCTTTAATTTTTTGTGAAAGATCATCTTTATGCCAGATAAGGATATTATCAGGATGATAAAAATCATAGTTAGATACATTAACATTATTAGTAATTAATTTTTTCTGGTAATACAAAGCTTCAAAAAAACGAAAAGATAAACCATTATGAAGTGGATTAACGAAATCGACAATAATATCTATTTCGTTTAACATTTCTATGTTTTTAGAAAAATCAACTTCATTTTCGGCACCAAAAATAAAATAATCAGAGCGAGTGTATTGATTAATCTTATTCTGATTGCTCGTAGGGATAATAAACTTGAGCTGGATACCGTTCTTAATTAGCTCAGCTGCACAATACTCAATGTCAGCAACACGTTCGGAAACATGTGTTCCTACATAATATGCTATTGTTCCATTGTGCTTCACCGGTTGCGGTTTGTTCATATCAAAATAAAAATTGGTTATTCCCTCCAATTTATAGTTTTGATAATTATTATCAACTAAATCATGACTATCAAATACATAAAATCTATCAAATAAATTTATTGTATCTTTTGTACAAGGCATGCGTCTCAGTCCATCCCATTGATAAGCAATAAATTCGTTTTTGGTATGTGCTTTCATCAGGTTTAATAAGCTTACCGGATACAAATCAGGACGTATAATAATAGCATATTCATAATTCCTTTTACTTAGCGTTCGCTCAGCATTTGATAAAAGTAATTTTTCTTTTAATTTTGTTTTATATGAATAATTTCTAAAAAAAAGCTTTTGCACCTGATTATACAAATAATCTTTAAAACTCTGATAATGAAAATGCTTGATATATTCTGGATAGTTATCTATGTACAAAACATCAAACCCGTAAAATTCCAGATTTTTTTTGATTTGTAAGTAAATATTACGGCTTTTAGGCATACCCAGAATAATTGTTTTTGTCATAAAATATACCTTGTCTCCCATATAAAATTTACGGAACCATTATACAATATAAATTTAAACAATATCAGACCAACTATATTGCTCGTTAAACAAAGATGACTCAAATTAATTAAATAAATTTTTTTCATCTTACTTTAAATTTTTTATATTCTGATATAATTTATATTATAAAATATTACATTTTTACCAATTTTGAATGTAATTTTATGAATATCCTTATCACTGGGGGAGCAGGATTTATTGGGTCAGCAGTTATCAGATATCTGATCAATGAAACTGACCATAAAATTTTGAATGTTGACAAATTAACCTATGCCGGTAACTTAGAATCATTAGCCACTATTGCAAATAATTCACGTTATCATTTTTGTCAGGCCGATATTAGTGATCTAGTACATATAACACAATTATTTAAGCAATTTCAGCCAGATATAGTAATGCATCTGGCAGCAGAATCACATGTTGATCGTTCAATATCCAGCTCAGCAGAATTTATTCAGACTAATATTGTAGGCACATTTCAACTTTTGGAAATAAGTCGTCATTACTGGGAAAATTTGCCTGAAGAAAAACAACATCTATTTCGCTTCCATCACATATCAACTGATGAAGTATATGGTGATCTTAGTGATTTAAGTTCAGAATTATTTACAGAATCTACTCCATACGCTCCAAGTTCACCATATTCAGCCAGTAAGGCAAGTTCAGACCATCTGGTTCGTGCCTGGCATCGTACTTATGGACTGCCTGTTATTATTACAAATTGCTCGAATAATTATGGACCTTACCATTTCCCGGAGAAATTAATTCCATTAACTATTCTTAATGCTTTACAAGGAAAAAAACTGCCTGTATACGGAAATGGTGAACAAATTCGGGACTGGCTGTATGTTGAAGATCACGCCAGAGCTTTATATCAGGTTGTCACAAAGGCCGAAGCAGGCAGTACCTATAATATTGGAGGGCATAATGAACAGAAAAATATTGATGTCGTAAAAAATATATGTACTCTTCTAGATGAACTGGCACCCAATAAAACACTTGGGATAAAATCCTACAAAGATTTAATCACATTTGTTCCGGATCGTCCCGGACATGATGTACGTTATGCTATTGATGCGAGTAAGATTAAACAAGAACTTGGCTGGGAACCAGAAGAAAATTTTCAATCAGGTTTACGCAAAACCGTATTATGGTATCTAAACAATCAGGATTGGGTAAATCATATTCTGACCGGAGAATATCAGAAATGGATACAACAACAATACCACCCGCAATAAGACATAATAAACCAAATATTTATTTAAAATTAAATTCTAATTGAATTAATAATCAAGGAACAAAAAATGGTTAAACGAAAGGGTATTATACTGGCTGGCGGATCCGGAACCAGACTTTATCCTATTACTTTAGGCGTATCAAAACAGTTATTACCCATTTATGATAAACCGATGATTTACTATCCCCTTTCTGTACTTATGCTGGCCGGGATACGAGAAATCATGATTATTTCAACTCCTGCAGATTTACCTAATTTTAAAAAAATGTTAGGTGACGGCAGAGATTTAGGAATTGATTTATCTTATAAAGTACAACCATCTCCTGACGGATTGGCACAAGCTTTCATTCTCGGAGCAGAATTTATTGGCAAAGATAATGTCACACTTATTCTGGGTGATAACATTTTTTACGGGCAAAGTTTCGGTGCACAATTACAAAAGGCAGCACAACAAGAAAAAGGTGCTACTGTATTTGGTTATTATGTCAATGATCCTGAGCGATTTGGTGTAGTCGAATTTGACACCCATGGAAAAGCACTTTCCATAGAGGAAAAACCGAATGAAGCAAAATCAAATTATGCAATTACAGGATTGTATTTTTATGATAATGACGTTATTGAGATAGCCAAGAATATTCGTCCTTCACCCAGAGGTGAACTCGAAATAACCGATATTAACAATGCTTATTTAAATAAGAAATTATTAAATGTTGAAATACTCGGGCGTGGCTTTGCATGGCTGGATACTGGTACACATGATTCACTGATTGAAGCCAGCTGTTTTGTTCAGACAATTGAAAAAAGACAGGGTTTAAAAATAGCATGTCTTGAAGAAATTGCTTTTAATAATAGATGGATAGATTTAGATCAACTGTTTAAACGCGGCAAACTTTTTCAAAAGACAGATTATGGTAAATATCTATTAAAACTATATAGTGAATTTTCGAGGAAAGCCTGAATATGAATGTGATTGAGACAAAGATTAAAGATCTGCTGATTTTAGAACCCAGAGTTTTTGCAGACAATCGTGGCTGGTTTATGGAAAGTTTTAACCAAACAACCTTTAATTCCATTTTATCGTCATATAATCAATCAATTGTAAACTTTGTACAAGATAATCACTCAATTTCACATAGAGGCGTAATCCGTGGATTGCATTATCAGATAAATCCACATGCTCAAGGAAAACTTGTAAGAGTAGTCAGTGGAAAAGCATGGGATGTCGCTGTGGATATACGGACATCATCTCCAACTTTTGGTCAATGGGTGGGAGTCGAGCTATCTGAAAAAAATTTTCGGCAATTCTGGATACCCGCTGGATTTGCACATGGTTTTATTGCCTTAGAAGATAATACTCAATTCTTATATAAAACCACCAATTATTATTCTAAAGAATGCGAACGCAACCTGTTATGGAATGATACAGATCTAGCTATTAATTGGCCGATTGAAAACGATATGTCAATAAATCAAACAGATAAAGACAATAATGCTCCAAATTTTAAGAAACTGATAGATAACAAAATCGATTTATTTTAAGCAAATAAAAGGATTAAATCATTAATCCTTTTATTTTTTCTTAATCCAATACTAATCGTATCAACTAACCAAACCTCTGCCACAATAATCGTCATCCAGAATTAAATTTTCTAAAACTTTATTTTTTTTAATTCTTAAAGTTAAACAAAAGTCTTTATATAAAGAGTCGGCGATAAACAAAGAAGGTTTAAAATCAAAGTAAAGATTTTTACGAAGATTGACCGCATCCTTCACAAAATCTATAGCACCTTGTTGTAAAGCATTTCGTATTGGCCGGGTTGCCCGTTCTCTATCGGACAGATTTTTAAACTCTCCTTTTAGCATATCATCATTAATGCAATATTTTATAATTTGAGTATCATCAGCACTTAATAATTTTTCTAACTCAAAACTTCGGGCAAAAATTTGAGAATCAGGATACAGATTTGCTAAATTATTTACATAACAGCCTTTTATCTTAATATCTTTTGTTATTCCTTCTATAATCGGGATGATTGTTGCAAAGTAATAACCATGAATTGGCTGTATCGATAGTTTATTTAATGCTTGTTGAATTGTCCCGGAATACCCTACATCTACAACTGCAGAATTTTTACTTGAAAAGAGACCAGATTTTTTCAGATATGTCATTAAAGGCAGTTTTTCAGTTTGTGCCAGATTTAAAATATCTGTTTGCAGGTATTGTAATAAAGGCTTTATATGATCAATTTGTTTTTGTTTTATAATTAATTTTTTATCCTTATCCCATAAATTTTTTTGATATATTTTTTTCCAACGTTCAGCATCTAGACTTAAGCCAAATCGTTCAATCAAATAATTTTGAATACTATTTTCATAGTAGTTTTTCTCTGCAATATCAATAATATCTTCAAAAGAATTAATAGCCGGTACTGTTACACATCTACGAGAAACTTGCAGATAATGACTTTGAGGAGTATTTTTTTGCGGTGAACTCCACAAATCATAAATTTGTTTAACAAGCTTACCTTCTCTGGCTAAAAAATATAATTCATTAATATGATCTGTCTGAGCTTGCTCAATCAGCCATTGACAAAAGGCACTCACTACGGGCCCTAATACGTTATAACCTAACTGATAAGGATTTGAGCTAAATAATTTGAATTTTTCTGATGAGTTATTATACCCATATATATTGTTTAAATTTTTTCTGACTAATAAGCCTATTGTTAATTCATTATTAATATTATCTTGATTTAGATCGCTTTTTATAATTTTAAAATAGTCAGGCAGTGCACATGCCAAATCCGCAGCCCTCAGAATATGAATACATTTTATTCCAAATTCATCCGTAGGTAATTGTATATCCGAACGTTCATTGTCACCAATCATCACTACTTCGCGACCAGTGATATCCTCTTTGTTTAACATGTATTTATATAGCTCTCCAGTATCCTTTCGAACTCCGGTTTCTGAAGATAAATATAAATTATGCCATTCAGTAATTCCATGTTGGGATAACATCCTCTCAACTATTTCTCTTGATAAAAACATATCGCTAATTAAAATAATTTTTTTCCCTATATTTTTAGCAAATTGCATTAATTCAATTACGTCATAACGGGGACTGACTGAAGCCAGTTCAACCCTTTCCTCAATTTTTTGTATTTGCTGAACCTGATTATTTGTAAGTTGTGATAAATTTTTAAACTGAACATATATTTCATTTAATGAAACATCCTTACCTTTACTACTCCTAGCCTGAGTTTCCGCAACTACCCGATATTTTTTAAAAATCATTCTGCATTCATCATCTAGATACTGGGATATTATTTTTTTTGTGTGATCAGGATTTAAAAGTGGTCTTACCAATAAGGTATCAAATATATCAAAAGCAACTATTTTTACTTTCTCTTTGTTAATTCTTGATTTATAAAATTGTATGTCTCGTGTCAGGTATTGGGTATCAATCCGGAAGGATGACCAGGAAGAATACTTTAAATCCTGAATAATTACTGAGTTATAACCGGTTAAAGGGGGTACAATGCCTAGCAATCTTTCAAGTGCATGTGCCAATGTTCCATCTGTTTGTCCTCGTTCTTCTGGAAAATCTTCCCATTTCAAATTGAGATCAAATAAAGGCATTAATGCATTCGTTTTAGCCCAGAACATTGAGCCAACCGGATAATTGAAATAACCATTTATCATTGGTAATTGCATACGAGTTAATAACTTTTGCCCCTGGCTTTTATTTGCTAACCAAGTACAGGCAAAATAAGGTAGCCGATGATAAATTTGCGGATAAATTATACCTAAATTATTATTTTCTATTAATAATGAATAAATTTTCTGTATGTTTGCCGCAGAACCAAACATCGAATTAAAAAGATACGAACGCCAACCATCTGTAACCCCTTTGTTATATATCGATTTCTTACTGTGTAAATGTACCAGATAATCATACTGCTTTAATTGCTGACCAAACTCTGCAAACATTGGCGCAAGGTCACGACCACGATTTGGAACTATTTTTATTTTAATTTCATATGCATTTTTTAATTTACTCATATATATTTGACATCGTTGCTGAGAATCCCTATCCGGTACAGAAACAAATAAATCAAATCTAAAAGGTATTTTTGATAAATGGTCTATAAATTCAGATATTAAATCTATATAAAAAATATGACAATGAATTGCAAGTTTATATGATTTTAGTACTGGTTTATATTTATATATATCAATATTTAACAGTAATATTTCATCTCCATAATAAATTTTTTTATTTAATACTTTTGGATGATTTTTAAACCAGCTTGGATGAATTTTGATTGCCCAAGCTAATAAATTCGGTCGCCACCGTTCTGGGAATATGTAATAAAGTTTTCTAAAATAATTTCGTATTGCTTTCTTAATTTTTTTTTTCACTTTCGACCTTTGTATGTTTGATATAACTGAAATAGTCTGATAAGTGTATAAAATTAAATATTTCTCTCACTTTCCTATAACTATCTCAGTTTATGGGGTTAACACATCCCCTAATTTTTATAATTAATTCAAACATTAACAAAAACAATACTATTAATTTCAATTTATTTTTATATAAGAAAATTTTATGTGAAAAATTTTTTATTTACAAGACAATAAATAAAAAATTTATTATCTGCAACATATTAACAACCTAATACATTGAAATAAGGGTATACATATATTTATGATTATTGGAAATAAATTTGGGTTTTATGATATCTTTTTATTATTTCAGCATATTAAATACAGATATCTGCAAAAAATAAAACCAAATACAGAATTCATAAATAAATATCGATTATTTTGATACTACTTATAAATTTTATTATTTTATATGCTTTTAACATTTTAAATATACTTAATATAAATAGAATATACAAATTCAATATTCACATAACTATTTTTCAGTAGCTCATCAATAGATTTAGTCTAATCTTCACATTACAACACTGAATTATTCGATGTCAGTGTTAAATTAATGCTATTATTTAACGCTGTTGTTTGCTATAAATTTTAATAAATCATGACCATTATGACTTGGCTAATTTTGATATTTTTATTTATCTTAATCATTTGTATATTATATCTATTTTCACGCCAAAAGTTGTTACAGGAACGCCAGGCCGGGCATATTCTCTTATCTGAAGCAAAAAATGAGCTAAGTCGTACCCAGGCAGAAGTAAATAATCTACACCAAATCAATCAGAATTATAATGCTGAGCTTTGTAATTGCCGCCAAGAGTTACAGATCGTACATAAACGTTTAAGTGCAGCCGAAGCTGTTAATGCTCAATTAACCGATACTCAGAGTGCTTTAGAGCGGGAACAGCAAATGTGCCGGTCTGTTTCTACCCAACTGGCAGCAGCAGAACAGCAACTACAAGACTGGCAGTTACGTAGTGAGGAATGGCATTTGCGTGAAGAAGAGTTTCTAAAGGTACAGGAAGAATTAAATCATGTGCGTGTGGAAAATAGTCGTCTGGCCACACAATTAAAGCATGAACGTGAAACTTATGATGAAAAGCTGACTTTGCTTAATGAAGCCCGTGTTAGTCTGACTGATCAGTTTAAATCACTGGCCAATGATATACTTGAAGAAAAAAGTAAACGTTTCAGTGAACAGAATCAAACCAGTCTTAATCAGTTATTAACTCCCTTACATGAACGTATGCAGGGATTTAGTCAGCTTGTACAAAATACTTATGAAAAAGAAGCTAAAGAGCGCACTACTCTTGAAACTGAACTGAAACATTTACAGCAGTTAAATGCGCAGCTGCACAATGATGCTAAAGCACTTACGGATGCATTAACTGGTACCCAAAATAAAAATCAGGGTAACTGGGGCGAAATGATTCTGGAAAAAGTGCTGGAAAATTCAGGCTTACATAAAGGGCGTGAATATGTTTTACAGGCATCCTCTACTGTTATTGATGAGGATGGCCGGCAGCGCCGGCTGCAACCGGATGTACTGGTGAATTTACCGGACAATAAACAGATCGTTATTGATGCCAAAACTTCGTTAACTGCTTATGTACGCTATACTCAGGCAACAGATCCCGGTTCTGCGACCAAAGCACTGGCAGCCCATATTCAGTCGGTACGCCAGCATATTAAAGATCTTTCAGCTAAAAGCTATGATGAAATTGACGGGTTAAATACACTGGATTTTGTGTTCATGTTTATTCCGGTTGAACCTGCATACTTACTTGCCTTGCAACAGGATAATCAGCTTTTTGATGATTGTTTTCAGAAACGGATTATGCTGGTCGGACCCAGCACCTTACTGGCGACATTACGTACAATTGCGCATATCTGGCGTAATGAACAGCAAAACCAGAATGCTTTGGCTATAGCCAAAGAAGGCGGCAAACTATATGACAAATTTGTTGGTTTTGTGAATACGCTTGAAGGTGTAGGTAAAAATCTGGATCAGGCTCAGGGACAATTTCAGAAAGCAATGGGGCAATTAGTAAACGGACGTGGTAATCTGGTAAGTAAAGCCAATAAATTACGTCAATTAGGTGTACAAAGCGGTAAAAATTTACCAGAACATTATCAAACCCCAGATGAAGATGAGGAAGAACTAACTCTGTCTATTCCTGATTCACTTTGAAAAAAGTTCGCCATTTATTTTAATGTATTGATGATTTAAATATGATTTTGTTTAAATGTATATCAGTAATTTAAATTATAAACCAACTTACAAGAGCTGTTGACAGACAGTATTTTTAACCATCTTGCCAATTACATAAATAATTAATATTTATGTAGTCTTTCAGGCATATATCATTTGATGCTGGATTGTATCCGAATGACTCAAACTGATTCTCAATCATCTGTTCCATTATTACGCAGAATTTTTAGCCGACATATGCTGATATGTATATTTACAGGTTTCAGCTCTGGTTTGCCCTATTATTTTCTGATTAATCTGATTCCGGCATGGTTACATAGTGAACATATAGATTTGGCAACTATTGCTTCATTTTCCATTATCGGTCTGCCTTTTACCTGGAAATTCTTATGGTCACCATTGATGGATTTAGTTAAATTACCATGGCTGGGTAGACGGCGTGGCTGGATGTTTATCACACAAATTGCATTATTGCTGACTTTACTCGGCTACATCGGGCTTAATCCTAATCAGAATATGACAAGTATAAAAATTCTGTCTGTGTTCGTAGCTTTTTTTGCGGCCAGTCAGGATATTGTTTTGGATGCTTTCCGGCGTGAAATATTGCAGGATAATGAGTTAGGATTAGGTAATGCGATTCATGTTTATGCCTATCGTATTGCCTCAATTATACCGGGCTCTTTATCATTGATTCTGGCTGAGACACATCCATGGTCGACAGTATTCGCCATTACCGCACTATTTATGCTTCCTGGTCTATTTATGACCTTCTTTCTGACACAAGAACCCAAACTTCCTGTAATTACTCACAAATCTTTTAATCAGACAGTTATTGCTCCTTTTAATGAATTTTTTAATCGTAAAGGTATTAAAAATGCTTTGCTGATACTGTGTTTTATTTTTTTGTATAAACTGGGTGACAGTATGGCTACTGCGCTGGCTACACCTTTTTATTTAGATATGGGCTTCAGTAAAATAGATATCGGTCTGATTGCTAAAAATGCCGGCTTGTGGCCAACAATTATTGCTGGTATTTTGGGCGGGATCTGGATGATTAAATTAGGTATTAATCGTGCTTTATGGCTATTCGGACTGGTACAGGTTTTTTCTATATTGGGATTTGTCTGGCTGGCAAGTCAGGGACCTTTTGCCGTAATCAGTTTAAAGCAGCAGTTAATGCTGGCAACCGTTATTGGCGTTGAAGCAATTGGTGTTGGTTTGGGTACGGCTGCTTTTGTGGCTTATATGGCACGTGAAACCAACCCTGCCTTTACTGCCACACAACTGGCATTGTTTACCAGTCTGGCGGCAGTACCAAGAACTTTATTTAATGCAACAACCGGTTATCTGATTAACTGGCTGGGCTATGTCAATTTTTTCTGGTTATGCTTTTTTCTGGCATTCCCCGGTATGCTGCTATTAATAAAAGTTGCGCCATGGAATAAAAACGTAACAGATACTTAGTACTGCTTGTACATATAATTAAACTAAAAAGAGATTATCAGAACTTAGTTTGTGCCTAATTCAAAAGCTAATTGGCAAACAGAATGATCTGGTTCAATTCAGAATACATAATTCTAAATATTTGCATTAAAGCTTCAATAATCAGGTTTTGCAGGATAAATTTGAACACTTTGTCAGTTAAATGCAAGCCTGATTAGCGTAAATATGGATTATGCAGTTTCTCATGACCGATAGTAGTCATAGGACCATGCCCCGGCAAAACACGGGTACTATCTGGCAAAGTTAGTAGTTTACTTTGAATCCCATGAATTAAATCAGCATGATTTCCGCCTGGAAAATCAGTACGGCCGATAGATTCACGGAATAAAACATCACCAACAATCAATAAGTTATTTTCCTGATTGTAAAACACAACATGACCGGGCGTATGACCGGGTATGTGATAAACAATAAATTTATGTTCACCAACGGATAATTCATCGCCATCTTCCAACCAGCGTGTGGGAGTAAGTGGTTTACTAACCGGAAAACCATAATTAGCGGTAATTTCAGGTAATGCCTGCAACCAATAATCATCAGACTGATGCGGCCCCAACACAGGGACACTTTGCTGCTCAGTTAAATCGGCTACACCACTGGCATGATCAAGATGTCCATGTGTTAACCAGATAGCCTGCAGTTTAAGCTGGTTCTGGCTGACAGCAGATAATAAACGTTCAGCCTCTCCACCAACATCAGTTAGTACTGCTTCCCTGCTGGCATCATCCCAAAGCAATGCTGCATTTTGTTGAAATGGTGTTACTGGTATCACTTGAATTTGTAAAGCCATTATTTTCTCTTATTTTGCTACTAATTTATAAGAATAGTGCTTTGCTTAAAAAATATATACTCATGAACAATAATAAACAGGCAAAAGATTGCTTCAGCATTGTCGGTGAAAGCCGATGAGCTACTTTAGCACCCTGTCTGGCAGTGATAAAGCTCATAATACTTATACCAATAAATGCATAAATATGAACATAACCAATGGTATGAGCTATATCAATGTGTTCATGCGTTCCAAAGAATATAAAGCCTAAAGCTCCGGCAATCGCAATCGGCAAACCACATGCAGCGGAGGATCCTACTGCCTGCTGCATTGCTATTCCGCTTCGATTCAGATAAGGTACTGTTAAACTTCCGCCTCCGATACCAAATAAAGCAGATGCCAGGCCAATAACAACACCTGCACACCAGTGCCAGCGTGGATTAATTAACGGCCTGTTCTGTCTGCTGGATTTTACCCGGGCACTGCGAAGCATATTGATGCCAACGAACAAAGTAAAAATACCGATAACCAGTTGCAATTTCTGACCGGATAAAGCATCGGCAATAGCCGCACCTGCGAATGAGCCAAATACAAGTCCGGGAGTTAACCGTCCTACCACCGGCCAGAGCACTGCATGATTTTTATTATGAGCCAGCATGGAACTGACTGACGTAACCATAATAGTGGCTAGGGATGTGCCAAGCGCAAGATGCATGGTGACAGCCTCACCATAGCCCGCATGCATAAAGACTATATAGAGTATAGGAACAACGATTAAACCGCCACCTACTCCGAACAGACCGGCAGCAAAGCCGGCTACCGCACCGATTATTAAATAAGCAAGCAGTTCCATAGATTATTTTTTTGCTGCACTAATACTGTATATTAATGGCGAAAGTGGCGTACTCCGGTTACGACCATTGCTATACCATGCTCATTGGCTGCATTAATCACCTCTTCATCCCGTACAGAACCGCCAGGCTGAATAATGGCTTTAATACCCTGCGCAGCAATTACATCTACACCATCTCTGAAAGGAAAAAATGCATCTGAGGCAGCACAGGCACCTGTCAGTTCAAAACCTGCATCCTGTGCCTTACGGGCAGCGATTCTGGTTGAATCAACCCTGCTCATCTGACCTGCCCCGATACCGTAGGTTTGACCGCCTTTACCAAAAACAATTGCATTCGATTTTACGTATTTCGCTACTTTCCATACAAACAGTAAATCATGCATTTCTTGGTCAGTCGGTGAACGTAATGTGACTACCTGCAATTGTGCTTTTTCGATCTGATGATTATCCGGTGTCTGTACCAGTAGACCACCGCCAACACGCTTTAATTCAAACTGATTGGCTCCGGCTGACAAAGGAATTTCAAGCACACGTACATTTTTTTTAGCAGCAATAATAGCTTTTGCCTCTGCACTGAATCCGGGTGCCATTAATACCTCAAGAAACTGACCGGTAACTGCTTCTACTGTTGCTGCATCTACCTCACGGTTAAACGCGATAATACCGCCAAATGCACTGGTTGTATCGGTAGCAAATGCCAGACGGTAAGCGGTTAACGTATCCGCTGCAACTGCTACTCCGCAAGGGTTAGCATGCTTAACGATAACACAGGCTGGCTGAGTAAAAGATTTAACAGCCTCCCACGCTGCATCGGCATCAGCAATATTGTTATACGATAATTCTTTGCCTTGCAATTGCTGATAATTAGCCAGACTACCGGCAGCCGGCTTCACATCACGATAAAATGCTGCCTGCTGATGAGGATTTTCTCCATAGCGTAAATCCTGCACTTTCAACCAGTTCTGATTATATTGCTGAGGAAAAGTGTGTAATTGCGGCTTTCCGGACAGATTTTGATCGTCAATACGAGTCAGGTAATTAGTGATCATGCCGTCATATTGAGCTGTATGGGCAAAAGCTTTTCGTGCCAGATTAAAACGCG
The DNA here is from genome assembly GCF_016101225.1 of Snodgrassella sp. W8135. Classification (NCBI taxonomy): domain Bacteria; kingdom Pseudomonadati; phylum Pseudomonadota; class Betaproteobacteria; order Neisseriales; family Neisseriaceae; genus Snodgrassella; species Snodgrassella sp. W8135. The sequence goes on along the minus strand of NZ_JACFQX010000002.1, from coordinate 161,930 downwards.
TTTGCGCGGTTAAACTGCCAAGCTGCTGTATTTCAGCAATAACGGCTTCATAATCATGATAATCTGTAACAATGGCAACATCCCGCCAGTTTTTGGCTGCAGAACGCACCATTGTCGGACCACCAATATCAATGTTTTCAATAGCATCTTCCAGTGTACAGTCAGGTTTAGCTACTGTTGCCGCAAATGGATACAAATTTACACAAACCAGATCAATGGTTCCAATATCATGCTCTGCCATTTGTGCTACATGCTCAGGACAGTCACGTCGTCCCAGAATACCGCCATGAATTTTCGGATGTAATGTTTTAACCCGTCCGTCCAGCATTTCCGGAAAACCCGTATAGTCTGCCACTTCAGTGACAGCAATACCGGCATCAGCCAGTAAACTGGCTGTGCCGCCGGTTGACAGCAATTCAACTCCTAATTGTGCCAGCTGATGCGCAAATTCAATTACACCAGTTTTGTCTGATACACTCAGCAGTGCCCGTTTGATTACAGCCATGATTTCTCCCTTAATATGCGAATATTACTGATTTAATCCAGCAGATGATGCTGGATTAATTTTTTACGTAAAGTATTGCGGTTCAAACCAAGAATTTGTGCTGCACGTGTCTGATTGTTATCACATACGTCCATTACACAACGTAATAGCGGTAGTTCCATCTGCTGTAATACCATATCATATACTGCACAAGGTGTTTCACCATCAAGATCAGCAAAATATTGACGTACATTTGCCTCTATACATTGAGCGATACTAACTTTAGGCATTTCACTCATTTACATTTTCCTTATATAACTCAGGGCAAACTGCTTATTGCTCACGGTAATCACATGGCCATTCTGTTAATTGTGCTACTTGCCTATCCAGAAAATCATTAACCAGCTGCAACTGTATTTGCGCATCATCTGTCGTATTCACCTGTCTGCGAAAAATTTCACCTTCCGGTAAACCAGACACATACCAGCCAATATGTTTACGGGCAATGCGCATCCCCGTAAATATCCCGTAAAAATCATGTATAGCAGAAACATGATTAACTATAATCTGTGCATGCTCCGCTACGGTCAGTGCCTGCGGTAAACAACCATGCTTATAGTAATGTACCAAATCACGGAACAACCATGGCTGTCCCTGTGCAGCGCGCCCGATCATCACACCATCGGCTCCGGTTTGTTGTTTTATATCAATCGCTTTTTGCGGGCTGGTAATATCACCGTTAACCCATAATGGCAGGTTTATCTTCTGTCGTACTTGTGTAATCAGATCATAACTTGCCGTTCCCCGGTACATTTGCGTTCGTGTTCGGCCGTGGATAGCAAGAGCAGCAATTCCTGCCTGTTCAGCTATTTGCGCAATGGTTAAAATATTACGATGATCGTCATCCCATCCCAGACGGGTTTTCAGCGTTACCGGAACATCAACTGCGCCGACAACGGTTTGCAAAATAGCCTTAACCAGCGATTCATTTTGTAATAGAGCACTGCCAGCCAATACATTACATACTTTTTTTGCTGGGCAGCCCATATTAATATCAATTACTTCAGCACCACGAGCTACATTATAGCAGGCAGCCTCGGCCAGCTGCTGCGGATCACTACCCGCAATCTGTACTACCCTGACCCCGCTTTCACCGTCGTAGTCTGCCCGCTGCAAAGTCTTACGAGTTTTCTGTAAATAAGGATCACTGGTAATCATTTCACTTACAGCCCAGCCTGCACCAAATTCACGGCATAACTGACGGAAAGGTTTATCAGTTATGCCTGCCATCGGAGCTAAGGCAAACGGAGTAGCAAGCTGATAACAACCAATTTGCATAATTGCTAAATCAAACGGAGAAAGAAGAATAAATATCTAAATATTGTACATTTTTTAGGCATTCACTCCAAATATAAATAATATTATTAAAATAGTTCATTGATTAATTTAAAAAAATTATTTATTAAATATAAAATAGTTTTAGCCCGCTAATACTTTAGCCCAGTTTGTTTTCTGCAATTTGCTTTCAGATGTCCGAAATAGATATTTGCTGCATCGGTTAAATACTGATTAATCGATTACGAGTAAAATACTAACTAACAGGCCAGAATATAATAAATTTTATGCTATCTGCTTATATTTATCTCTGCTGCAATAAAGCGACTATTTCAAAATGTCAGCACTTGGATAAGAAGATATAAAACAGCCTGTCGACTTGTTGGTCAAATAACCACAAGCAGATTACAGGTGATATTTAAAGTGATTTTAAAGCTTGCTGGCAATATTTATTTTATTTTGTGTGAAGTTAAATGATCTTAGGTACAGTTAACTGGCAGGAAGATATTGAAAGCTACAAATACAGTCCATCATACTAAAAGAGCAGCTTAATAAAGTTTTATTAAGATAAAAACTCTATTAAGCTGCCTGATACTATTCAGATAATAATTATTCTATCCATTGTAGAATTTGTTGCTGAATTTTTTCTGCACTTAATCCCATTTGCGCTAACAATCGTGCTGTATCACCATGTTCAGTAACAATATCAGGAATTCCGAGTGTCAAAACGGGTTTAGTCAGATTATGCTGTACTAGCGCTTCAAGCACAGCACTTCCTGCACCGCCAATTTTACTGTTTTCTTCAAGCGTAACTATATAATCATGTTCTGCTGCCAGCTGTACTAATAACTCTGTATCCAGTGGTTTGACAAAACGCATATCTGCTACTGTAGCATCAATAGCATTAGCTACAGTCAGTGCCGGTTGTACCATACTACCAAACGCTACCAAAGCAATTTTACTTCCTTTGTGGCGTACTACTCCCTTACCAATTGCTACTGTGGACAAATCTGATCCCGCTTCGATACCGGTACCCGTACCACGCGGATAACGCACAGCCGCCGGCTGATTAAGCTGATAGCAGCTTGATAATAGTAAACGGCATTCGCGTTCATCACTAGGAACAGCAATTACCAGATTGGGTACACAGCGCAAATAGCTTAAATCATAGACACCCGCATGTGTCGGACCATCTGCACCGACAATTCCGCCGCGATCAATAGCAAACAAAACCGGCAAATTCTGTAATGCCACATCATGAATCAGCTGATCATAAGCACGTTGCAGAAAAGTTGAATAAATTGCTACAACCGGCTTCATCTGCTCACAGGCAAGTCCGGCAGCAAAAGTAACCGCATGCTGTTCTGCAATACCTACATCAAAATAACGTTCAGGGTAAAGCTTCTCAAACTCTACCAGACCACTGCCTTCACGCATTGCCGGAGTAATGGCCAGTAATTTATTGTCTGCTGCGGCCTGATCGATTATCCACTGACTAAAAATCTGTGTATACGTGGGTTTAGCAGCCCCGGCAGATGAATGCAAACCCTGCTGAGGATCAAATGCACTGACAGCATGAAATGCAACCGGATCATTTTCTGCCAGTTTATAACCATGCCCTTTTTTAGTAATAATATGCAACAATTGCGGCCCTTTACGGCTGCGCATTTCCTGCAATACATCTACCAGTTGAATCACATCATGCCCGTCAACCGGACCGGAATAGGTAAATCCAAAATTATCAAATAATGATAAAGTTTCAGAGCTGGAGCTTTCTTCAATCAGTCCCTTAATTTTATTTTCTACCCGCTGAGCCACATCCAGAGCGCCCGGAACCAGACTCAGCACTTTTTCTGATTTGTGCTTGATAGATTTCACTAAGTCTTTTACATCATGCAAAGGATTTTTCGCCAAATATTTGGGTAAAGCTCCCACATTGGGTGAAATAGACATTTCGTTATCGTTGAGAATAACCAGCAAATCAATATCCATATCCCCGGCATTATTCAACGCTTCAAATGCCTGTCCCGCCGTCATTGCCCCGTCACCAATAATAGCCACACTACGATTGGTTTTATGCTGTAATTTATCAGCAACAGCCATACCCAGAGCAGCACCAATCGAAGTAGAGGAATGACCGACGCCAAACACATCATATTCAGACTCACTGCGTTTAGGAAACCCGGCCAGACCACCGCATTGCCGCATTGTATTCATGCGTTGCTTACGTCCGGTCAGAATTTTATGCGGATAACTCTGATGCCCTACATCCCAAATCAGATGGTCATATGGCGTCTGATATACATAATGCAAAGCAACAGTTAACTCAATTGCCCCCAGATTACTGGCAAAGTGTCCACCTGTTTTACTTACTGATTCCAGTAAATAGGAGCGTAATTCATCGGCCAGCTTAGGTAACTGTGTTTTTTGTAAACGACGAACATCCTGCGGTAAATCAATGGTATCAAGCAGTGGTGTAGGATTCATGATCAGACTTTGCTTATTATTAATTTATTAATCCGGATGACAGATCAAATACCTGCCAAGTAAATGCAGAGTAATTATATACCAGCATACCCCCTGCACGGGGGTATTTCATTGTATGACGATAAATTATTTTTATCCGGATTCATCCAAATAATTTCAGTCAATCAAAACAATTCAATCTTAAATTACCAATCAACACTATTGAATTACTCACGATGATAAGGATGATTAAGCAGAATCGACTGTGCACGATAAAGCTGCTCTGTCAGCAATACCCGCACCATACCATGAGGTAAAGTAAGACTGGAGAGCCGCAATAACAAATTCGCCCGCTGCTTTAAACTATCAGTCATACCATCGGCACCACCAATAACAAAACACAGATTATCACCCTGATGCTGCCATTTTTTTAACCAGTCAGCGAGTTCCATCGAAGTTGGTGCTTTTCCGCGCTCATCCAGAACTATTAGATAACTATGCGCAGGAATGGCTGCAACAATACGCGCCTCTTCTGCAGCCATTGCCTGCGCTGTACTCGTTCCGGGACCACGCTTTTCCGGCTTGATTTCTTTAAGCTGAAGCTGAATTTCACGACCAAATCTTTTACTGTAATCGGTCACAGCATAATCTACCCATTGCGGCATTTTCGTTCCTACCGCCAGCACAGTAATATTCATTCAATTCCAGTAAAATTAGTATCCGGCACACATCAATCTGCAGCCTGCCATGGCTTAGCTGCCCCTGCATGAAAGGAAGGTTTTTCACCACCCCACAAAGCTTCAATATCATAATAATCGCGTACTGCCGGCTGCATAACATGCACAACCAGATCACCGGCATCAACCAATGCCCATTCACCGCTATCAAGACCTTCAGTGCTGATAATTTCATAACCAGCCTCTTTCAAATCGACAGCCACATTATTGGCCAGAGCTTTCACCTGACGTGTACTGTCACCACTGGCAATAATCATGCGTGAAAACAGTGAAGTTTGTGCTGAAGTATCCAGCACAATAATATCTTTTCCTTTAATATCTTCAAGTGCATTAACGCTAACGGCTACCATATTTTCCCATTGAGCGATAAGATTTTCATCCATATAGTAAAATACCCTATTATGTTAAAAGCATTTCCAGCTTAGAAATACTCTATAAATATAAATTATGCCTGATAAAGACCTTCATGGTCGATGTATTCAGCCACAGTCTCCGGAACATCATCATGATGACCTGATGACCATTTTGCACGAATATCAGTTGAGCTGACTGGTAAAAATGATGTTTGTAATAAAACTGCACGTCCGCCATCACTACCATCCGGTACAGTCATATTTTTAGCCAGTGCATCTGGCAACCATTGCTGCAATGATTCCGGCAAATCGGTTAATCTCTGTTGACCGCGCTGAGCAATTGCCAGATTCACACTTTGTAGCAGAGCCTGATAGCGATGCCAGTGAGGTAATTGCAACAATGAATCCATTCCCAGCAACCACCATAACTGAGTCTGCGGAAATACCTGACGAAACAGAGATACTGTATCAATAGTATATGTAGGTCCATTACGCAGTACATCGCAATCAGACACACTAAAACGTTTGTCTGTACTAATTGCCCTTTCCACCATAGCAAGACGTTGTAGTGCCGGTGTACAGATAACTGTCGGTTTATGATACGGATCACCAGCCGGAATAAAAATAACATTATCCAGCATTAACTCATCGGCAAAACCCTGTGCAATATGAATATGCCCATTATGCGGAGGATCAAAAGTACCGCCAAACAAACCGATACGTTTCATACTTTATTTCCGTTAACCACAATATTCAGCTTACCGGTAATCGGATGAATAACCAGACCATGCACCCTAATCTCACTGGGCATCAGAGGATGCTTACGTATCATATTCACCGAATGCATAATAGCATCTTCCACACAATCAAAATCAGTTAACCATTTATGGAAATCTACGCCGGCATTTTCCAGAATTTCAAGGCGCTCATCGCTGATACCCCGGGCGCGCATCCGATCAAGCATATCAGGCACATGTAATTCCTGCATGCCACAATCATAATGCCCGATCACCATAATTTCAGTTACATTCATTTCAAATACAGCCACTAGTAATGAACGCATCACGGAACCCCAGGGATGGGTGACTAAAGCACCGGCATTACGAATTACCTTAGCATCTCCATTCTTCAATCCCAGAGCACGGGGTAATAAATCCAGAATCCGTGCGTCCATACAGGAAACAATCGCCAGATTTTTTTCCGGATATTTATCTGTAAAAAATTGCTCATACTCTTCTGCATCAACAAATCTCTGATTAAAGTCCATAATTTCATCGATTAAAGACATAATTTCTCCCTCTGCATTTATTTAATCGTTACATGAATCTTATTACATTGATACATCAGCCCGAAGAACAAAAACCATAAAATATTCAGGCAGCCCAACGGCTGCCTGTTAACAAACCGAACTGTCTATGCACCTAACCAGAGCAATTTAAAAGCCCATAGTACAGCAATAATCCACACCATATAAGAAACTTCTTTAACTCTGCCACAGAACAGTTTAATTAGTGCATAACTAATAAAACCCATTGCAATGCCATCTGCAATTGAATAAGCGAAAGGCATAAAAATCAGTGTAAAAAATGCAGGTGCAGCTTCAGATACATCTTTCCAGTCAATTTCCATCATACTGCGCATCATCAGTACACCCACATATAACAAAGCAGGCGCAGTAGCATATGCCGGCACACTGGCAGCAAGCTTGGAAAACCACAAACTGGCCAGCATCAGAAGACCAACCACCACTGCTGTCAGACCTGTACGGCCGCCTGCAGCTGCTCCGGCTGCCGACTCTACATAAGCAGTAGTAGAAGAAGTACCCAGCCCGGCACCGACTACAATTGCCGTTGAATCGGCCAGCAACGCTTTTTTTACCCGTGGTAATTTGCCATCCACCAACAAACCGGCACGTCCGGCAACACCAATCAGAACACCGGTACTGTCAAATAAATCCACAAAGAAAAACACAAAAATAACGCTAACTAGACTCATGCTAAATAAATCATGAAAATCCAGCTGTAAAAAGGTAGGAGCCAGAGAGGGAACCGGCGCAAATATTCCCTTAAACTCATTAAGACCTGCTACTGAAGCAATAGCCGTAATTGCCAAAATACCGATAATAATTCCGCCACGTATGCGGAAATGCTCCAAAGTAACTATGAAACAAAAGCCCACGATCGTCAACAGCACCTGAGGAGAATGAATATCACCCAGGCTGACCAGAGTGTTCGGATTAGATACCACTACTTCGGCACTTTTGAGCGCAACCAGAGCCAGAAATAAACCAATACCGCCGCCAATAGAATACTTGAGAGAATTCGGTAGTGAATTAACAATCGCTTCGCGCACCTTAAACAGGCTTAAGATAATAAAAACAATACCGGAAACAAAAACTGCACCCAGTGCTACCTGCCATGATATACCCATACCTTTTACAACAGCATAAGTAAAATAAGCATTCAGTCCCATACCGGGCGCGAGGGCGATCGGATAATTGGCTACCAATCCCATCATCATGCAGGCAAAAGCTGAAGAAATACAGGTAGCGACAAATACCGCACCAAAATCCATTCCGGCATCCTTAAGAATAGAAGGATTAACTACCAGAATATAGCTCATTGCCAAAAAAGTAGTCAGACCGGCTAACACCTCAGTGCGCACACTGCTGCCACTTTCTTTAATTTTAAAAAAACGATCCAGAAAAGAAGTACCCGCTGGGCTCATGCCAATTCCTTTTAATACTGAACAAAGGCCAGACAAAACCGGTTATCATTAATAAATGTTTATTGATAACCAGACGAAAAAACAAATAAATATAGCATCACATTCCGACAACAAGCACAGCCTTTATACTGTATTAATGTACATGTTCCGGTATCCAGATAAATGGATTAATGCAGCGTTTCCCCTTATTAGAAAGATTAATCACTTAATCGGCTAAAACCATTTTTCCGCGTAAAGAAAAAGTATGTGCCTCAGTGATTTCCAGCTCTACCATCTGATTAATCAGACGAGGATGCCCTGTAAAATTAACTACCCGGTTATTTGCTGTACGCGCCTGTAACTGATCAGGATCTTTTTTAGACACACCTTCTACAAGACAGCGCTGTACACTGCCAAGCATAGATTGATTAATACGCGCTGTCTCAGCTTCAATCACTGTATTTAATGCTTCCAGACGACGTACTTTTTCAGCATGAGGAGTATCATCCGGTAAATTTGCTGCCGGTGTTCCCGGACGCGGACTATAGATAAATACAAAGCTTAAATCAAAAGCCAGGTCTTGTACTAACTTCAGAGTTTGCTCAAACTCACGCTCAGTTTCTCCCGGAAAGCCAACAATAAAGTCTGAACTTAAACATAAATCCGGCCGGATAGCCCGCAACTTACGGATAATATGTTTATACTCTAAGGCTGTATAGCCACGTTTCATTGCCATTAAAACACGGTCGGAACCAGACTGTACCGGAAGATGCAAATGTGATACCAGCTTAGGTAAATCACGATAACACTCAATGATTGCATCAGAAAATTCACGCGGGTGGCTAGTCGTAAAGCGCATGCGTTCAATACCGGGTATCTCATGCACTATGCGCAGCAACGTTGCGAAATCACAGATTTCACCATCACCCATATCGCCGCGATAGGCGTTTACGTTTTGTCCCAGCAGATTAATTTCTTTGACACCCTGTTGTGCCAGACCGGCAATTTCAGTAAGCACATCGTCAAGTGGACGTGAAAATTCCTCTCCGCGCGTGTAGGGTACAACACAAAAACTGCAATATTTGGAACAGCCTTCCATAATAGATACGAACGCTGCTCCACCTTCAACACGTGCAGGCGGTAAATGATCAAATTTTTCTATTTCCGGAAAAGAAATATCTACCTGTGACAGACCACTGGTTTCCTTATCAAGAATCATTTGTGGTAAACGATGCAAAGTCTGAGGACCGAAAACCACATCCACATAAGGTGCGCGCTGAATAATTGCCTCACCTTCTTGTGAAGCCACACAACCACCGACGCCGATAATTAAATCCGGATTTTTAACTTTCAAAGGTCGAATACGCCCCAAATCTGAAAATACTTTTTCCTGAGCCTTTTCCCGAACCGAGCAGGTATTAAAAAGAATAATATCTGCATCTTCAGCCCTGTCAGTTCGTTCTAAAGCTTGCCCTTCTGCCAGAACAGACAGCATTTTTTCACTGTCGTATTCATTCATCTGACAACCAAAGGTTCGTATAAATACTTTTTTCATAACACCTACAATAATTATTCAACCTGCGGATTATTGGGTCTCACTAATGCGTCCTGCTCTTCATCAGTCAGTACCCAGATTTCCTGAATCTGATTTGCTCTGTCAACCCGCACTGCTATCGTTGCATTCTTAAATTTGTACAAATTGTTATACGTAACAAAACGATTATTTGTATCATGTATACGTACTCCCCTGCTTAATTGAAATGTTTTATTACCTTTAACTAAGCCCAGACTTAACGTACGTAACCATGCCTTTTTTGCCGTTCCTAATACAACCTGCTGTCCTTCTGCTTGTTTCAATACAACTATATGAATATCATTAGGTAAAACACGACCTGCCCATACTAATGAAGAGGATAAAAAAATCAGGCTCAACAATACTAAACGTAAATATTTCATGATTTCTCCTTAAATAACAATAGTCAGCTAAGAGTCAATAATTATACGCAGAAGAGAGATAAACAGCAGCTTTTTAAGAAAAACGAATTCTGAAAAGCTAAAACAGTAAATACAAACTTATCAAATCAAACAAATATATTTAAATAGAATTACAGTAATAAACTTACACTAAACAAGTAGTTTAAATTCGGTTCAAAAATCAGCTTTTTATTTGTGTATTGATTAATTCCTAAAATAACTACATTTTTCGGCATCATAACAAAAAAACAAACTTATTCAATGATGAAAAAAGTAGCGAATCGTACCTACTAAAATTTATAGATATATACTGAATTAATACATCTCAACTACTAAATAAATACACATTTTCAAACTATTCACAAAACCATAAAGCAAAAAATCAAAATGAAACAAGCCAGCCTAAAGGCTGGCTTGTTCGTGAAGCCTGATTACTCAGCTACAGCTTCAGATTCAGGTGCTTTCTCAACCAACTCGACCAGAGCCAGCGGAGCATTATCGCCTTTACGGAAGCCATACTTCAATATGCGCAGATAGCCACCATTCCGATTAGCAAAGCGCGGGCCTAACTCATTGAATAATTTAACAACAACATCACGATCACGTGTACGATTAAAAGCTAAACGATGATTAGCCAGTGAAGGCTTTTTACCTAAAGTAATCAATGGTTCAGCTACACGACGCAACTCTTTTGCTTTCGGCAAAGTAGTTACAATTGTTTCGTGAGTCAATAAAGAATTGGCCATATTACGCAACATAGCAGCGCGATGACTGCTGGTGCGATTTAATTTGCGGTTACCATTACGATGACGCATGTCATTATCCTTTAATCATCAAACTTGTGGCTTTTCCAGACTGGCCGGCGGCCAGGCTTCCAGTTTTGAACCCAACGTCAATCCTTTGGAAGCCAGGACTTCCTTGATTTCGTTCAGAGATTTTCTACCCAGATTCGGGGTTTTCAACAATTCAGTCTCTGTGCGTTGAATCAAATCGCCAATATAGTAAATATCTTCAGCTTTCAAGCAGTTTGCTGAACGAACGGTCAACTCCAGATCATCAACTGGACGAAGCAGAATCGGATCAATCGGTGGTTCTTTCTCTTCTACCACGGTAACTGGAGTTCCCTGTAAATCTGCAAAAATTGACATTTGATCAATTAAAATACAGGCCGCATTGCGAACTGCTTCTTCAGGGTCAATAGCACCGTTAGTTTCAATATCCAGAACCAGACGATCTAAATCAGTACGCTGCTCAACACGAGCAGGTTCTACTTCAAAGCTGACACGACTGATAGGCGAAAAGCTTGCATCTAGTTGAATAGCGCCGATACGTTTGTGGTCGTCTTTATTACGACGGCCTGACACAGACTCATAGCCTCTGCCTTGTTCAACCTTAATTTCCATATTGATACTACCACCTTCAGACAGGTGGCAGATAACATGATCAGGGTTAACAATTTCGACATCATGAGGTAACTCAATATCAGCTGCGGTAACAACACCGGCACCTGATTTTTTCAAACTTAAAGTTACTTCTGTGCGGCCATGCACTTTAAATACTACACCTTTCAGGTTCAGTAGAATATCAACAACATCCTCCTGAACGCTGTCAAGTGTAGAATATTCATGCAATACGCCTTCAATCGTTACTTCTGTCGACGCATAACCATTCATTGATGACAGTAAGATACGACGCAAAGCATTACCCAAGGTATGGCCGAAACCACGTTCAAAAGGCTCCATAGACACTTTGGCACGGGTAGCAGACAAGGTGTCAACGTCAATTTGACGTGGCTTCAAGAATTCGGATGTGTTTTGCATTTAACTGTCCTCACTTAACCAGCTTTATTTAGAGTAAAACTCTACCACCAGCTGTTCATTAATATCGCCACTCAATTCAGTGCGATCTGGCATGTTTTTGAAAACACCTTCCAGCTTGCCTTCTTCAACAGAAACCCAGCTTGGTAAACCAATCTGACTGGCAAGACTGAATGCTTCCTGAATTCGCACCTGTTTTTTGGCTTTTTCGCGAACAGCAACCACATCACCAGCTTTCACCTGAAAAGAAGGGATGTTTACAACCTGACCGTTCACGGTAATGGCTTTGTGAGATACCAATTGACGGGCTTCAGCACGAGTAGAGCCAAACCCCATACGGTATACCACGTTGTCTAAACGAGACTCCAACAACTGAAGCAGCAATTCACCAGTCGAACCTTTACGACGGGCTGCTTCAGCAAAATAACGGCGGAACTGACGTTCTAACACACCGTAAATACGGCGGATTTTCTGTTTTTCACGTAATTGCAGACCATAGCCGGACAAACGCGGTTTTTTTGCGCCATGCTGGCCGGGAGCAGAGTCAAGTTTACATTTTGAATCCAGAGAGCGACGTGCACTCTTCAGAAACAGATCTGTGCCCTCACGACGGGCTAATTTACATTTCGGGCCGGTATAACGTGCCATACTCAAATACTCCTGTTAGATACGACGTTTTTTAGGTGGCCGACAACCATTGTGCGGCAATGGAGTAACGTCTGTAATACTGGTAATCTTGAAACCAAGAGCGTTGAGCGCACGCACAGAAGATTCGCGACCAGGACCCGGCCCTTTAATGCGAACTTCCAGATTTTTTACGCCATACTCTTGGGCAACTTTACCAGCTGCTTCTGCCGCAACCTGAGCGGCAAATGGTGTGCTCTTACGTGAACCTTTAAAACCAGCACCGCCAGAGGTAGCCCAAGATAATGCATTGCCCTGACGGTCAGTGATAGTAATGATGGTATTATTGAAAGATGCATGTACATGCACAATACCTTCACTTACGGATTTACGTACTTTCTTGCGCACACGAGCTGTGTTTGCTTTAGCCATTATTATTCCTTATCAATTATTTCTTGCCTGCGATCGCTTTACGCGGACCTTTACGCGTACGCGCATTGGTACGGGTACGCTGACCACGGCACGGTAAACCACGACGATGACGCAGACCACGATAACAGCCCATGTCCATCAAACGTTTGATATTCATGGTTACTTCACGGCGCAGATCACCTTCCACATGGTATTTGGCAATCTGTTCACGCAAAGCATCAAGCTGAGTCTCGTCTAAATCTTTTACTTTAGTGCTCGGCACAACGCCGGCAGCTTCGCAAACCAGTTTAGCGCGAGACGAACCAATACCATAAATAGCCTGAAGGCCAATTACGATATGGGCATTGTTAGGGATATTTACCCCTGCAATACGAGCCATATTTTTTCCTTAGGGCAAAAGTCTGTCACTATAACACAAAGACTTATGGTTATCCATTAGCCTTGGCGTTGTTTATGACGAGGGTCAGTACAAATCACGCGTACGACACGATTACGACGAATGATTTTACAATTACGGCAAATTTTCTTTACCGATGGCTGAACGCGCATATTATTTCCTTTCTACTCTTAGCGGGCGCGGAAAACGATGCGGGCACGAGTCAAATCGTACGGAGTCAATTCCACAGTCACTTTATCACCGGGGGAAATACGAATGTAATGCATGCGCATTTTTCCAGAGATATGACCTAAAACGACGTGATCGTTTTCAAGTTTAACTTTAAAAGTTGCGTTGGGCAGGGTTTCAAGAATTTCACCCTGCATTTGTATGGTATCTTCTTTAGCCATAATACTTAACGACGTGATGATAATGATTTCATCGCAGAACGCTTCATCAGATGTTCATACTGACTGCTCATTACGTAAGAAGCGATTTGCGTTTTAAAATCCATGGTCACCACCACCAGAATAAGTAGTGAGGTGCCACCTAGGTAGAAAGGTACATTCATCGCAGAAGTCAGCACTTCCGGAATCAGGCACACGATAGCAATATAAATTGCGCCCCAAAAGGTCAAACGCAATACAACTTTCTCCAGATAACGACTGGTTTGCTCACCAGGCCGGATACCCGGAACGAAAGCACCACTTTTCTTCAGATTTTCTGCCATTTCCCTTGGACTGAACACCAAAGCCGTATAGAAATAACAAAAGAAGATAATAGTAGCTGCAAATAACAAAATATAAACAGGCTGACCATGCTGCAATAATGTAGCCAGTTTCTGTAACCAACTATCAGGATTTGCCGAACCAAACCAGCTTAACAAAGTAGAAGGAAACAAAATGATACTGGATGCAAATATTGGCGGAATAACCCCGGCCATATTCAGTTTGAACGGCAGATGAGAGTTTTGCGCCTGCATAATACGATTACCTACCTGACGTTTGGCATATTGCACAGGTACTTTACGTTGTGCACTTTCAATATATACAACAGCATATATCAATGCCAGCGCACCAACAATCAGTGCAACAGCCATCAGATAACTAATTGATCCCTGACTGGTTAATGTCAGCAAACGACCAATACCGGCAGGCAGACTGGCTGCAATACCGGCGGTAATAATCAGCGAAATACCATTACCTATACCACGTTCAGTAATTTGTTCACCCAGCCACATCAGAAACATGGTTCCTGTAACCAGACAAACCATAGTCGAGAAATAAAACTCAATCTGACCGGAAACTACTACATTTTGCTGGTAAACAAATGCAGCAGCACCAAAGCTTTGCAAAGTGGCCAGCAAAACAGTACCGTAACGGGTATATTTGGTCAAAGTACGGCGCCCCGCCTCACCTTCTTTTTTTAGAGCCTTCAATGAAGGAATAATTTCAGAAGCAAGCTGAATAATAATTGAGGCTGAAATATAGGGCATCACACCTATTGCAAAAATACTGAACCTTTGCAGAGAACCGCCGGAAAACATATTAAGCATACTTAATATGCCTCCGCCGGCACTTTCATACAATTTGGTCAAAGCAGCACCATCCACACCGGGCACTGGAATATGTGAACCGATGCGGAATACAACCAACGCACCAAGTAAAAATAACAGACGATTTTTCAAATCACCGAACTTTGAAAGTCCTGTTGCGGATTGCGGATTAGCCACTTGAGTCCTTGCCTTATTCTGCTACTTTACCACCGGCAGCTTCAATGGCCTGTTGCGCACCTTTGGTGGCCTTAATACCATTTAAAGTTACCGCCTTATCAATACTGCCTGAAGCAATAATTTTAACATTCAGAGCAGTAGCAGGCACCAGTCCTGCCTGTTTCAGAACTAAAACATCAATTTCATCAACTGCAATTTTAGCTAGTTCATCTAAACGCACTTCTGCATTCAGATTAGCAGTCAGAGATTTAAAACCGCGTTTCGGCAGCCGGCGTTGCAAAGGCATCTGACCGCCTTCGAAACCGACTTTATGATAACCACCTTTACGGCTTTTTTGACCCTTATGGCCTCGGCCACAAGTTTTGCCTAAACCGCTGCCAATGCCACGACCTACACGGCGAGCCGCGTGTTTAGCACCTTCAGCAGGTTGAATGGTATTCAAAAGCATGTTACTTCTCCACTTTCAAAAGGTAGCTGATTTTGTTGATCATGCCACGATTTTCGGGGGTATCAAGCACTTCAACAGTATGCTCGCGGTGACGTAAGCCTAAACCGCGTGCGCAGGCACGATGAGCTGCAATAGTGCCAATCAGACTTTTAACCAGTGTAATGCGTATGGTTTTTTGCTCACTCATGATCTGCTCCTAAAATTTCTTCTACGGTCAGGCCACGTTTAGCAGCAATCTCAGCCGGCGTATACAGCTTAGACAATCCGTCCAGAGTTGCGCGAACAATGTTGTATGGATTGGTTGAACCATGTACTTTAGCAGAGATATTATGAATACCCATTGCATCAAATACCAAACGCATTGGACCACCAGCTTTCACACCATTACCTTCTTTGGCCGGTTGCATGAATACACGGGTTGCACCATGACGACCAATTACTTCGTGATGAATGGTACGTCCATTCAAAGGCACTTTGATCATATTGCGGCGGGCTTGATCCATAGCCTTCTGTACGGCCACAGGTACTTCTTTAGATTTACCCTTGCCCATACCAATGCGACCATCGCCATCACCTACTACGGTTAAAGCCGAGAAGGCCATAATGCGGCCACCCTTAACCACTTTGGTCACACGGTTTACGGCAACCATTTTTTCAATCAGGCCGTCACCGCGTTCTTCAGTTTCGTGTTTTGCCATATTTCTGGTCTCCAGTTTATTAGAAGCTCAAACCGTTTTCACGGGCTGCCTCAGCCAAGGCTTTAACGCGACCATGGTATTGAAAACCAGAACGGTCAAAAGCCACTGCATCAATGCCGGCTGCTTTGGCTTTTTCAGCAATGCGTTTGCCAACCACAACAGCAGCATCTACATTGCTGCCATATTTAATGCTGGCACGTACATCAGCCTCAAGAGTAGAGGCCTGAGCCAGTACTCGGTCACCTTCTGCGCTAATAACCTGGGCATAAATGTGATTATTGGTGCGGAAAACGCACAATCTCACTTTGTTCAGGGCTGCAATTTTGGCACGGGTTTTACGTGCTCGACGCAGTCTTGCTACATTTTTATCCATCAGTGAGCCTCAATTATTTTTTCTTGGTTTCTTTAATAACGACACGCTCATCAGCATAACGTACACCTTTACCTTTATAAGGTTCCGGCGGACGGAATCCACGAATTTCAGCGGCCACCTGCCCTACTACCTGTTTATCTGCACCGGCAATGATTACTTCGGTAGCAGAAGGAGTAGTAGCAGTAATGCCTTCAGGCAATTCGTAGTTAATCGGATGAGAGTAACCTAAAGAAAGATTCAATACTTTACCCTGAGCCTGAGCGCGATAACCCACACCAATCAGCTGCAGCTTTTTCTCAAAACCATTGCTCACGCCCACAACCATATTGTGCAATAAGGCACGAACTGTACCGGATAAAGCATTTGCTTTTGTACTGTTATCATTGGCGGTAACAACCAGCTGACCATCATTCAATGCTACATTCACTTCAGCGTGCTGATGCAGAGACAATTCGCCGTTTTTACCTTTAACAATGATAGCCTCTGGAGAAAACTTAACGTCAACGCCAGCCGGAACCACTACCGGATGTTTTGCAATTCGAGACATGTTTTCTCCTTAGGCAACTACGCACAATAACTCACCGCCAATACCATTGGCACGGGCTTTACGGTCAGTCATTACGCCTTTAGAAGTGCTCACAATCACAACGCCCAAACCATTCATTACAGAAGGAATGTCGTTGGAACCTTTATACACACGCAGACCAGGACGTGATACGCGCTGAATGCGCTCAATTACCGGCTGACCTGCATAATATTTCAATTGTATTTCCAATGTCGCCTTGGTTTCAGTAGATACGGCGAAATCTTCTACGTAGCCTTCTTCTTTCAAAACTTTGGCAATTGCTACTTTCAGTTTTGAAGAAGGCATACTTACAGAGACTTTATTCGCACGCTGAGCGTTGCGAATACGGGTCAACATATCGGAAATAGGATCATGCATACTCATATTTTATACTCCTATTACCAGCTGGCTTTGATGACACCCGGAATTTCACCACGCATGGCGATTTCACGGATTTTGGTACGGGCCAAGCCGAATTTACGGAAATTACCACGCGGACGACCGGTCAAAGCGCAGCGACGACGTTGACGAATCGGAGCAGCATTACGCGGGATAGCCTGCAGTTTCAGACGTGCCTGAAAATGTTCTTCATCAGTCGCGTTAGCATCATTGATGATGGCGAAAATGGCTTCACGCTTTGCAGCATATTTTTTTGCCAAAGCTTCACGCTTCAGCTCACGATTAATAAGTGCTTTCTTAGCCATAATTAACCCTTAAACGGAAATTTGAACAGAGACAGCAGTGCTTTGGCTTCTGCGTCAGTTTTGGCAGTAGTGGTAATAGTAATATTCAAACCACGCAAAGCATCAATTTTATCGTATTCAATTTCCGGGAAAATAATTTGTTCACGCACGCCCATGTTGTAATTACCACGACCGTCGAATGATTTACCATTTACACCGCGGAAGTCACGTACACGCGGCAAAGCGATTGCAATCAGACGATCCAGAAATTCATACATACGATCACGGCGCAAAGTTACTTTGCAGCCAATCGGGTAATTATCACGGATTTTAAAGCCTGCAATTGACTTACGTGCTACAGTTACTACTGGTTTCTGACCAGCAATTTTTTCCAGATCACCAACTGCATGTTCCATTACTTTTTTATCGGCAACCGCTTCACCAACACCCATGTTGAGGGTAATTTTTTCAATACGCGGTACTTCCATGATAGATTTGTAACCGAACTGTTTGGTCAACTCAGGAACAACAGTAGTGTTATAAAAGTCTTTTAAACGAGCCATTGATTACTCCTTAAGCCCCCACGGCGGCACCGGTAGATTTATATACACGGGTACGCACTACTTTGCCGTCTACAGTTTCTACTTTGATACCTACGCGGTCAGCTTTTTGGGTTTCCGGATTGAAAATCGCCACATTGGAAATAGCCAATGGCGCATCTTTGGTGATTACACCACCTTCAATCCCACGCATGGGGTTAGGTTTCTGGTGACGTTTAACACGATTTACGCCGTCGACAATCACTTTATCACCCAAAACACGCACTACTTTACCCTGTTTGCCCTTATCTTTACCGGCAATAATGATCACCTGATCACCAGTTTTAATCTTTTTCATTGCAACCTCACTTACAGTACTTCAGGAGCCAATGAAACGATTTTCATGAATCGCTCAGTACGTAGCTCACGAGTTACCGGGCCAAAAATACGGGTACCAATTGGTTCCAGTTTGGTATTCAACAGCACGGCTGCATTGTTATCAAATTTGATCAGTGCTCCGTCATTACGACGTACACCTTTAGCTGTACGCACTACCACAGCGTTATATACATCGCCCTTTTTAACGCGACCACGGGGAGCTGCGTCTTTTACGGCCACTTTAATAATGTCGCCTACAGATGCGTAGCGACGCTTAGATCCACCTAATACTTTGATGCACATTACGCGGCGCGCACCAGAGTTGTCAGCCACATCTAAGATGGTCTGCATTTGAATCATGTTATTACCTTTAAAAATCCAACTTAATTTACCGCTTTCAGTCAGCCTGTTACCACTTAATAGCTGTCTGAAACCATTAACGGTTCTAGTAAACCAGTCTTGGGTCCCGAAGGGAGAGTTCCGGCGACTGCCGGAGACTTTCAAGAAACTGAAAGTTAAGGAACGAAGTTTACAGACAATATCTGATTGTCGCAAGACTTCGTTCCCTAATTGCAGCACATTGTTGTGTTAATTACACATTACGTGCTTTCTCAATCAGCTCAGTTACAACCCAGCTTTTGGTTTTTGACAACGGGCGACCTTCGGAAATGACAACAACGTCACCAATACCGTATTGGTTTTGCTCATCGTGCGCATGGATTTTAGTAGAACGACGGATTACTTTACCATACAGCGGGTGTTTCACTTTACGTTCCACCAACACTGTTACAGTTTTATCCATTTTGTCGCTCACGACTTTGCCCTGCAAAGTACGTACATTTTCAGCTTCAGTCATTATTCACCATCCTTCTGATGCAAAATGGTTTTTACACGAGCAATATTACGACGCACTTTTTTCAGCTCACTGTTTTTACCCAGCTGGCCGGTGGCGTGCTGCATACGCAAACCAAACTGCGCTTTCAACAGACCAACCAGTTCTTCGTTTAACTGCTCAACAGATTTGTCTTTCAATTCACTGGTTTTCATTATTGACCTACCTGGCGTTTAACAAATACAGTCTGAATCGGCAATTTGGCTGCAGCCAGTTCAAAAGCCTGACGAGCCAATGTTTCATCAACACCGTCCATTTCGTAGAGCATTTTGCCCGGCTGGATTTCAGCAATGTAATATTCCACATTACCTTTACCGCCACCCATACGAACCTGAATTGGTTTTTCAGTAATAGGTTTATCCGGGAATACGCGGATCCA
The DNA here is from genome assembly GCF_016101225.1 of Snodgrassella sp. W8135. Lineage (NCBI taxonomy): Bacteria > Pseudomonadati > Pseudomonadota > Betaproteobacteria > Neisseriales > Neisseriaceae > Snodgrassella > Snodgrassella sp. W8135. The sequence continues at coordinate 141,939 of NZ_JACFQX010000002.1, read as the reverse complement.
GATACGACCGCCACGTTTAATATGACGGGTCATTGCACGACGTGCTGCCTCAATCTGGCGTGCAGTCAAACGACCGCGACCCACAGCTTTCAGACCAAAATCACCAAAGCTAACTTTATTGCCACGAGTAGCAATACCGGTGTTGCGGCCTTTTTGCTGTTTGCGGTATTTCATTCTAGTTGGCTGCAGCATTTCGACCACCTGCCTTTCTGCTGTGTTTCTTGTCCTGTTCCGGCTTAGCCTGAATTTCACCCGGTGTCAGTTCACCTTTGTAAACCCAGACTTTGATACCGATAATGCCATATGTAGTTTTGGCTTCGCTGGTAGCGTAGTCAACATTGGCACGCAGGGTATGCAAAGGCACACGACCTTCACGATACCATTCGGTACGCGCAATTTCGATACCGTTCAGACGACCTGAAGACATAATTTTGATGCCTTTGGCGCCAACGCGCATAGCATTCTGCATAGCACGTTTCATGGCACGACGGAACATAACGCGTTTTTCCAGTTGTCCGGCAATATTGTCCGCAATAATTTGCGCATCGATTTCCGGTTTACGGATTTCTTCGATGTTTACATGCACCGGCACGCCCATGATTTTCTGCAAATCACGTTTTAATACTTCAATGTCTTCACCTTTTTTACCGATTACAATACCAGGACGGGCACTGTAAATGGTAATACGTGCAGATTTTGCCGGGCGTTCAATTACCACGCGACCTACAGAAGCATTTGCAAGACGTTTGCGTAAAAAATGACGCACGTCGATATCTTCTTTCAGCACTTTGGAAAAGTCGCCGCTTTTGGCAAACCACTTGGAAGACCAATCTTTATTCACTGCCAGGCGAAAGCCTGTAGGGTTAATTTTTTGTCCCATCGCTTTTCCTTAGTTGCCTACAATCACGTTGATGTGACAAGTTTGTTTTTCGATGCGGTTACCACGACCTTTAGCACGTGCCTGAAAACGTTTCAGACTCGGACCTTTGTCGATATAAATAGTAACCACTTTCAGTTCATCGATATCAGCACCTTCGTTGTGTTCAGCATTGGCTACTGCAGATTCCAGCACCTTTTTAATCAGTTCAGCACCTTTTTTCGGGCTGAATGTCAAAATATTCAACGCCTGGGCAATATCTTTACCACGTACTAAGTCAGCTACCAGACGGGCTTTTTGTGCTGAAATACGGGCATTTTTGTGTTGTGCACTAACTCTCATGTTTTATCCCTTATTTTTTAGCCTTCTTATCAGCCAAATGGCCTTTGAAGGTACGGGTCAATGAGAACTCACCCAACTTATGACCAACCATGTTATCGCTGATAAATACCGGCACGTGGGTACGGCCGTTGTGTACAGCAATGGTCAGACCGATAAAATCAGGCAGAATAGTGGAACGACGTGACCAGGTTTTAATCGGGCGTTTGTCGTTATTAGCACGAGCCGCATCGACCTTTTTCAGTAAATGCAGGTCGACATATGGGCCTTTTTTTAATGAACGAGCCATATCAGTTAACCTTTATTTGAGTAACGGCGGCGAACAATCATATTGTTCGTGCGTTTATTACGACGAGTACGATAGCCTTTAGTCGGTGTACCCCATGGACTAACCGGTTCACGAGCTTCACCAGTACGACCTTCACCACCACCATGCGGGTGGTCAACCGGGTTCATCACAACGCCGCGTACGGTCGGACGAATACCACGCCAGCGTTTAGCACCGGCTTTACCCAGTTTTTGCAGGCTTTGTTCTTCATTGCCTACTTCACCAATGGTGGCACGGCAATCAACATGAATTTTACGTACTTCACCTGAACGCAGACGCAGCTGTGCATATACGCCTTCTTTTGCCAGCAATACAGCAGATGCACCGGCTGAACGGGCAATCTGTGCACCTTTACCCGGTTTCATTTCGATACAATGAAGAGTTGTACCTACCGGAATATTGCGGATTGGCAGATTATTACCAGCTTTAATTGCAGCTTCAGAACCGGAAACCAATACGGCACCTACCTGAACATTACGCGGCGCAATAATGTAACGGCGTTCACCATCTGCAAAACACAATAACGCAATATGAGCGGTACGGTTCGGATCGTACTCAATACGTTCCACTTTAGCAGCGATACCGTCTTTATCATTACGTTTAAAGTCAACAATACGGTAATGGTGTTTGTGACCACCACCTTTATGACGGGTTGTAATGCGTCCGCCGTGATTACGACCGGCAGTTGAAGACTGTTTTTCTAATAATGGTGCATAGGGTGCACCTTTATGCAAGCCTTCCGCAACCACGCGTACCATTCCGCGACGGCCAGCAGAAGTCGGCTTCATTTTAACAATAGCCATAGTGCTTATTCCTTATCTGCAGAAGCGGCAGCAGATTCAATATCCAGCTCCTGACCAGCCGCCAGGCTGACATAAGCTTTCTTAACATCACTGCGCTTACCGATGGTACGGCCAAAACGTTTGTTTTTGCCTTTAATGATAGTTGTGGCTACAGAATCCACTTTCACATTAAATAATAGTTCCACTGCTGCCTTAATTTCAGGTTTAGTGGCATTTGGCAATACTCTAAACGTCATCTGGTTGCGTTTTTCAGCCAGCATGTTGCTTTTTTCGGAAACAACAGGAGCCAAGAGCACTTGCATTAAACGTTGTTGATTCATACCCATTGCTCCTCAAGTTGTGCAACTGCTGCTTTGGTAAGCACCACTTTCTTAAAGCGTAACAGATTGTACGGATCAGTTTGCTGTGCTTCCAGAACCAGTACATTCGGCAGGTTGCGGCTAGACAAGTAAACGTTTTCATCCAGCTGTTTGGTAATGAACAATACCTGCTCCATACCCAGATTTTTAACCTGTTCAGCAAATGCTTTGGTTTTAGGAGTAGCAGCAGACAATTCATCAATAACAAACAGGCGTTCATCGCGTACCAGCTGAGACAGAATGGCTGCCATACCCGCACGATACATCTTACGATTTACTTTCTGGGTAAAGTTTTCATCTGGTTTATTCGGGAACGCACGACCACCACTGCGCCACAGCGGAGAAGATGTCATACCGGAACGGGCACGGCCGGTTCCTTTCTGACGCCATGGTTTTTTAGTGGAGTGTTTTACTTCGGCACGGGTTAACTGTGAACGGTTACCGGAACGGGCATTAGCCAGAAAAGCTGTAACCAGCTGGTGAACCAGATCTTCATTGTATTCACGTGCAAACAATGCGTCAGACGCAGCAACTGCACCTGCAACCTGACCCTGAGCATCAATTAATTTCAGTTCCATTACGCACCTACCTTCACGCTCGGACGCACGACAACGTCGCTGTTAACCGCACCGGGCACCGCACCTTTTACCAGCAATAACTGACGTTCGGTGTCTACGCGTACGATTTCCAGATTCTGAATGGTGGACTTAACGTTACCGTACTGTCCGGCCATACGTTTACCACGGAATACGCGACCCGGATCCTGTGCCATACCGGTTGAACCAGGCACACGATGAGAGCGTGAGTTACCGTGAGAAGCACGCTGAGAACCAAAATTGTGACGTTTGATGGTGCCAGAAAAGCCTTTACCTTTACTGGTACCAGTGACATCAATTAACTGACCTGCTGCAAAAATGCCGACATTGATTTCAGCACCGGCAGACAATTCAGCCAGTTTTTCTTCAGAAACAGCAAATTCAACCAAGCCACGACCGGCTTCAACACCTGCCTTGGCAAAATGACCTGCCTGTGCCTTGCTTACGCGATTGGCTTTTTTCTGACCAAAAGTTACCTGTACGGCAGTGTAGCCGTCAGTAGCTTCGGATTTGAGTTGAGTGACGCGATTGGCAGACATATCCAGTACAGTTACCGGAACTGATGCGCCGTTCTCATCGAACACGCGCGTCATGCCTACTTTGCGCCCAACCAGACCTAAAGTCATAGTTATTTCCTTTTATAAAGGGACCAATTACGATTGATTGGCCTCGCACAAATAAAGAATCTTGCCGACGTAAAATCGGCAAGATGGCGATAGTACCATGTTTACTCTGCATGAATCAATTTTTTATGCAAGTAAAGCACGGATTTTTAGATAAAAAACAACGTTTATGCCTTATACATGACTATTAGTCTGGATTTCGGGTATTTTTACTCTGCCTGAATATAAATATTATCTGATTAATTCATCAGTAATACTTTGCAAAAACTGAAGCCGCTCAGGCTTCAGTTTCCCGTCTGCCGCAGCCTGTTTCAGTGCACAGCCCGGTTCCTGACGATGAGTACAATTATGAAAGCGGCACTCTCCGATATACTGACGCATATCAGGGAAATAATGCAGCAGATTACTAACTGACAAATGATGTAAGCCAAATGCCTGCAATCCGGGCGAATCAATAAGCTGACTGTGTGCATCCAGATCATATAATTGTGCATGAGTCGTGGTGTGACGGCCTGAATCCAGTGCCGCTGAGATATCACCTACCCTTGCCTGTTCATTACCCAGTAATGCATTGGTTAAAGTTGATTTACCCATACCTGACTGACCTAACAGGATTGCCCGCTCTCCCTGCAAATACCGGTGTAGCTCAGCCACATTATATAAGGCACTAATATTGATTACCTGATAACCCAGACTCTGATAAAACGCCAATTTTTCGAGCCAAAGCTTATTTTGTGGTAAATCTGCCTTATTTAATACAATCAGTGGCGGTATATCCGCAGCCTCTGCAGCCAGTAATGCACGCTGCAATAATAATTCACTGGGAGTCGGTACAGCAGCCAGTACGATTAGCATAAGGGTAACATTGGCCGCAATGAGTTTACTGCGCGTAGCATCCTGCCGGTAAAGCAGGCTGCGCCGGGGTAAATAATCCTCAATTACAGCCTGCTGCTGATTGATATGACTAATATGGACTTCATCACCACAAGCAAAATCAACTCTTTTCTTTCGCGTAGTGGCTTCATAAGTTTTACCCGCATGTGTGCGCACCATGAAGCGGCGCCCGAAACTGGTAATAATCTGTGCTGTTAATAATTCATTCGCAGACTGCGCCATTCTCAGTCTGCCTTTACGGCTGTTTGTAATGCCGCAATACGTTCCCGTGCTCCCGGATGTGAATCATAAAACCGCGAATACCATATATCGCTAACCAGACTGGAGGCATTAGTACGATAAAGTTTAGTTAAAGCATGAATCAGATCATCGGCATTTGCATATTTTGCTGCAAAACGGTCTGCTTCAAATTCATTTTTACGGGACAAAACACTCGACAATGGTGAAAACGGAAAAGTAAATACGGGCAGCACCAGCATAAATAATAATAAAGCCATAGCATGACTGACTTCATGCACACCCAGACCAGTATAAAAACCAGTCTGAGGTAATAGCCAGCCCAAAACAGCAAAAACAATCAGAGCCAGTATAAAAGTAACAATCATTTGTTTGAATACATGTTTGTGAGCAAAATGACCTAACTCATGAGCCAGCACAGCCTCAACCTCACTAATCTGCATATCTTTTAGCAAGGTATCAAAAAATACAATGCGCTTATGTTTCCCCAGACCGGTAAAATAAGCATTACCGTGCCCACTGCGTCTGGAGCCATCCATTACAAAAATACCATCACTCTGAAAACCAGTACGCTGTAACAAGTTTTCAATCCGGGTTCGCAATGCATCATCTTTCAACGGTTCAAATTTATTGAAAAGCGGCGCAATCCACTTTGGAAAAGCCCACATCAGCAACAAGGAAAAACTGACCCATACCAGCCATACAGCCAGCCACCATGCGCCACCAAACCAGTGTGCTGCAATCAGAATCCGCATCAGCCACAGAATAATATATAGTAAGGGCAAGCCAACAATAATAGCTAAAAGACTACCTTTAAACTGATCAGCAATAAAAGTAGCCATGGTCATTTTGTTAAAGCCAAATTTTGCCTCCAGACAAAAACTGCGGTACCAGGCGATCGGCCAGCCAAGAATCATATTAACCAAAGCAAACAGACCAATAAGCACAATTCCCTGTGCAATATCGTGCTGCACCCATTTCTGACTCAAATGCGCTAATAGATCAAGACCGCCACCAAGTGTGAATATTAGCAATAATAATGCCTGAAACAGAATTTCATAACGAGCCAGACGCTGCTTGGCCAAAGTATAATCTGCTGCTTTCTGATGCTCTGCCAGAGACACACTTTGCACAAAAGCCGCTGGAACATAGCTACGATGTGCCAGTACAGCTTTACTTTGGCGAACCGAAAGATATAACTGACCACATATGCTGCAGATGAAAAATAATAAAAACAATATATAAATTGTTTGGGCAGAAAGATAAAACACCATAAAAATACTTTGTACCTGAAAATAATCATTTTAACGGAGTTTATCTGTTACTGGCTAAAAAGTGTCTGAACAAACATCCTTTTATTTAAAATTAACATGATTATTTAACTGAATAATATATTTATTACTGTATGTTATCTTGTGATAATATCCAAAACTACTTACAACATTACACAAATTATATTCAATTTAGAATAATTGAAATTCAGTCTGTTCTGTGTTTTCCTAAAACAATTGCTTTTGCCTGATTTTAGCTCTAGATATAGGTAAAAAAATCAGCTTAACCTATCAGCCTTATCAGAAAGAAGCTAAAATCATATTTTATTATTAATCAAGATTAAGATATGCAAAACGCTAAAAATCTTGCGTGGCTGGATATGGAAATGACCGGATTAAATCCGGATACAGACCGTATTATAGAAGTTGCTATGATCATTACCGATAGTGACCTGAATATACTCGCACAGTCTGAAGTACTGGTAATTCATCAGCCAGACAGCATTATCGATCATATGGATAAATGGAATACCACCACTCATACCCGTACTGGTCTGGTAGATAAAGTAAAAGCTTCCACGTTAACAGAAGCTGAGGCTGAAGAAAAATTGCTGGCTTTTATCAGTGAGTGGATACCGGAAAAAGCCTCACCAATGTGTGGCAATTCCATTCATCAGGATCGCCGCTTTATGGTGCGCTACATGCCGCGACTGGAAGCTTACTTCCATTACCGCAATCTGGATGTTTCTACTCTTAAAGAACTGGCCAGACGCTGGAATCCTGCCATTGTCAAAGGCATTAGTAAAAAAGGTGCGCATCAGGCTCTGGATGATATTAAGGAAAGCATTGAGGAAATGGCTTATTATCGCGAACACTTCTTAACAATACCTAGCTGATTTTGTATACTGCCCTTTTTATCTTTGCTGAAATTAATTCCGGTTATGATCAATCCGTCCTGCCCCATTAATCAGACAGCCATTTGGGCACAATTGCATCAGCATCAGCGCAGCACCCGTTTCTTGCATATGCGCGACTTATTCCGTCAGCAGCCGGATCGTTTTGCACAAATGCATGAACAATTAAATGGTCTGTTACTGGATTACAGCAAAAACCGTATTACTGAAGATACACTTGCATTACTGATTGAGCTGGCCAATATTGCAGATGTACGTGGCTGGACTGATAAAATGCGCCGCGGTGATAAAATTAATGTTAGCGAAAATCGTGCCGTATTACATACAGCACTCAGGTTACCGCCGCATGCTGAATTGTATGTTGATGATCATAATATCGTACCAGATATCCATCGGGAACTGGAACGAGCCTACTGCTTTGCCGAATCAGTGCGCAATGGTGAATATACTGGAGCTGGTAATGAACGTATTACGGATATTATTAATATAGGTATTGGCGGATCTCATCTTGGTCCGGAAATGGTGACACTGGCCTTACGTCCGTTTCAGCAAACTGGTCTGAATATTTATTATGTTGCCAATGTTGACGGCGCCAACCTGATTCAGGTATTGAATAAAATTAATCCGGCCACAACCATTTTTATCATTGCTAGCAAATCCTTTACTACACCTGAAACTTTGCTGAATGCACAAACCGCACGTAATTGGTTTTTACAACAGGGAATGAGTGAAGCTGATATCAGCCGCCATTTTATAGCGATAACCAGTGCTGTTGATAAAGCACAGGCTTTTGGTATCACTTCGGATCATACATTCTCCATGTTTGACTGGGTAGGCGGCCGCTACTCTGTTTGGTCAACTATTGGATTATCAGTTATTTGTGCCATTGGTAAAGAAAATTTTCAGGATTTTCTTGCTGGCGGCAGAGCAATGGATGAACATTTTTTTCATGCACCGCTAAGACATAATATTCCGGTTTTACTCGGACTGATCGGATTGTGGTATCACACCTTTTATACCACAACCAGCCATGCAATCATTCCTTATGACCACGGACTGCGCCGTCTGGCTGCGCACTTGCAGCAGCTGGACATGGAAAGTAATGGAAAACAGGTAAGCCGTTATGGAGAACGGCTGGACTTTGATACTGGTCCGATAATCTGGGGTGAGGAAGGTGTTAACTGCCAGCATGCTTTTTTTCAATTACTGCATCAGGGACCACGACTGATTTCTTCCGATTTTATTGTTCCGGTTAACAGTTTTTATCATGTCAGTACCCAGCATAAAGTTCTTGTTGCTAATGCCTTTGCTCAAACTGAAGCACTTATGCGTGGCAAAACACTGGCGGAAGCTTATGCCGAATTAATTCATCTGGATAACAAATCACGCGATATTATGGCTCCGCAAAAAGTATTTCCGGGTAATCAGCCATCTAATACACTCTTAATAGATGAAATTAACCCGTTTAATCTGGGTATGCTGCTGGCCATGTATGAACATAAAGTATTTGTACAGGGTGTAATCTGGGGAATTAATTCATTCGATCAGTGGGGTGTAGAGTACGGAAAAGTTCTGGCTAAAAATATTGAACCGGAATTAAGTACTAATGATTCGCTACACCATGATGCTTCAACTAACGGCCTCATTGACTATTTCAGAAAACATCACCATGACACAAACCTTAATTGACATTACCACCAAACTGGATGAATTGGGACATACGGTAACCTGTGCCGAATCATGTACCGGGGGCTTGTTGGCAGCAGAACTAACTCGCCTGCCGGGTAGTTCAAATTGGTTTAATATGGGCTATGTCACTTATAGCAATCAGGCAAAAAAACAGTTACTTAATGTTAACGAAACAACTTTGCGCCATTATGGAGCTGTTAGTGAGGAATGTGTACGCGAAATGGCACTAGGTGCTCTGATTAATTCGAAAGCAAATTATGCTATTTCGATTTCCGGTATTGCCGGGCCAACTGGAGGAAGTGCCGAAAAACCAGTTGGTACAGTATGGTTCGGGCTGGCAACCAAACAGCGTATCTGGGCTAAAAATTATCAGTTTAACGGTAATAGAGATACAATCCGCACTCAGGCTGTGGAATATGCTTTGCGTTTTTTACGTCAATATTTATACCGTTAAACCAGACTGTATACGTTATCAGAATCCAGCAGATAAAATAAAACTGACCGGTTTTTCACAGCCGGTCAGTTTTTCATTTCAAACAGAATTGAGAATCAACCATACTTATTCAATACGTTCACCATGGATACTCACATCCATACCTTCGCGTTCTGAATCATGATCAATACGTAAACCGCGACATACAATTGCCACAATTTTAAGAATAAGATAAGTCATAATTACGCTGTATACAATTGTAATAGCCACATCTTTAATCTGAGCCAGCAGTTGACTACCTAAAGTCGCCTCACCGCCAAAAATGGCGTTACTGAACAGCAAACCAGTTAAAATTGAACCAACGATACCGCCAAAGCCATGAATACCAAAGGCATCAAGCGAATCATCATAACCAAATCTGCGTTTTAAATACACTGCGGCAAAATAAGCAGCAACAGCTGTCAATACTCCGATTACCAATGCAGCCTGTGGACCGACAAACCCGGCAGCAGGTGTAATGCCTACCAGACCGGACACCGCACCAGAAGCCATACCCAATGCAGAAGGTTTATGTCCTGCCAGTTTTTCACATAACATCCATGTTAATGCTGCTGAAGCTGCTGCTATCTGAGTCACAGCCATAGCCATACCTGCAGAAGCATCCGCAGCACCAGCTGAACCGGCATTAAAGCCAAACCAGCCAACCCATAGCATCGCAGCACCGGTTAGAGTAAGTACCATATTATGTGGTGCCATTACATCCTTACCGTATCCCAGACGTTTACCAATCACCAGTGCAGCTACCAGTCCGGCAACACCGGCATTAATATGCACAACCGTTCCGCCGGCAAAATCCAGAACCGGTGTTTGCGTATTACTCATAAAGCCTCCGCCCCAGACCCAGTGACATATCGGCGCATAAACACAAGTAACCCAAAAACCGGAAAATAACAATAAGGCTGAAAATTTCAGACGTTCGGCAAAAGCACCTGTCACAATAGCCGTAGATATAATGGCGAAGGTCATTTGAAAAAACATGAATACTGACTCAGGAACAGTACCATCTCCATTAACAATAGTAGTCATTTCTCTGGTTTTATCCAGTCCCATACCGCTAAGCATAAACCGATCCAAACCACCAATAAATGAATTACCCGGGGTAAAAGCCAACGAATAGCCTATTATCATCCACAGCACACTTACCAGAGCGGCAACGACAAAGCTGTGCATCATGGTACCCAATACATTTTTTTTTCGTACCATTCCGCCATAAAACAATGCCAGACCCGGAACAGTCATCAGCAAAACCAGTACGGCAGAAGTCATTACCCATGCTGTATTACCTGCATTTATCTCTGACAGCGGTCGCCACCAGCCGGACAAATCAGCAGCTAATAGCGGCAATGGTAATAACAGAGCTATCGTTACTACACATTTATCAATCAATTTCATTGTATTTCCCTTAATAATTATTCAGATTATTTATACAGCATCCGATCCGGACTCACCTGTACGTATTCGCACCACCTGCTCAACCGCTGAAACAAAAATTTTGCCGTCACCCACTTTACCTGTACTGGCGCATGTCATTATCGCTTCAACAGCTCGCTCTACCAGATCATCCACGAGTACAATTTCTATTTTAATTTTAGGTAAGAAATCGACTTCATATTCTGCACCCCGATAGATTTCAGTATGCCCTTTTTGCCTGCCAAAGCCTTTTACCTCACTGACAGTCATTCCTTGCACACCTATTTCAGCCAGTGCTTCACGTACATCATCCAGCTTGAATGGTTTAATCATCGCTGTAACTTTTTTCATATAACTCTCCTCTTTTCTGAATTTTTGAATGTTGCTCATCAAGACAATCTTAATGACATTTATCAAATCCAATTTGTTAATTCTGTAATTTGCAGCAAGCAAAAATTTTAATTACACCATACATCTTTATTTTAAATCTGCAAAGATGTATCAAAATTACTGGGGTATTTATCTTATCTTTTGCTAATGAATCCATCAGACAAATGTCATAATCAATCTGGTCGATATAGCCTATAGAACAATTAAAATAGTTATATAAACCATTTATATTTCAATTCTGCATATAAACTAATCAGCTCAATAGATTTAATTACATAACAAGTCCAGATGATATCTTTATCAGAAATTGTATCTGACAGAATAAAAGTAGCAGATGAAATAAAATTACATTTATTATTCTTTTTGCATAAATAATTTCAATAGAAAACACACACATGTGACATACATTAAATATGCCGTATCAGGTATAATTAATCACGACAGTAAAAAAAAATATATGCATTATTGAAACTTCATGTTTCTATCAAGAGGTCAACATGCTAATTTGCAATCCGTATGAAATCGTTATCCAGGGTATGACTAATAATAATAAACGTTTTCGTCCCAGTGACTGGGCTGAGCGTTTATGCGGTATATTGTCCTCTTTTGATCAGGGACATCGTCTGTCTTATCATCAATGGGTTCGTCCTATTTTAATAGATAATATTCGTTGTGTTGCCGTTGATCGTAAACTGGAAGAAATCAGCAGCACAGCATTCAATTTTCTGATGGACTTTGCCCGTGATAACGACCTACGTATTCTGGATTGCAAATCTTTATTAGAAGAACAGGAACATAAACAAATTACACTCACCGATGCTGTATCTCAGAAAAATGCAGAAACAGCACAAACACAATTAAATACAATTCAAACAGAAATAGAAACAGAACTACAGGTTCCGGTTAATCAATTACGTGAACTGACTCCTGCAGAGACTAGTTCTGCTTTTGCAGCTTTGCATCTGTTGCATCCCAATATTCGTGATATAGCTCAGTTTCAGGATCTGGTCAAAATTCAGCAGACCGAAGGTTATCGTCTTTTGGGAATATTTGAAGAAGGTAAACAGAATGCCGTGACCGTTTGTGGCTTTCGAATTGTGACTAACTTTGCTTCTGGACGCCATATACATATTGATGATTTAGCCAGCCTTCATTTACCCATAGCTGATGAGCAGGCTAGCCAGATTTTCAAAACATTGAAAACAATTGCAATAAATGAACACTGTAGCAGTATTCATGCTGATTCAAATGTATCTTCGGATAGTAGCAATATGCATCATTTATATCTGAAAAACGGTTTTACATTATGCAGCCATAAATTCAGCCAAAAAATTGATTAAATAACATCTTCATAACATATAAAAATACAGGATATTTCATATCCTGTATTTTTTATCCGCATATTAGCTATTAAGATAGCAAATTTATCTTCAGTTAATTTGTTTTTAAAATACACAAATCAGATTGAATTTATTTTCATATTTCTGAATAGCACGATATAAATCTCATTCTTTTTCAGAAAGATAGCCACGCAATTTCTGCATAGCTTTGGCTTCAATCTGGCGGATACGTTCTGCAGATACACCATATTCACCAGCCAGGTCATGCAAGGTTAATCCACCATCATCTGCCAGCCAGCGACTTTCAACAATATGCCGGCTGCGATCATCCAGTTTAGCCAGTGCATTCTGCAAACCTTCGGTCTGCAGAGTATAATGCGCCTGCTGCGCCAGTACTTGTGTTGGTTCTGTAGTACTGTCAGTCAGCCAGTCTATCGGTGCAAAATTATCCTCATCATCATTTTCTGCCAGCAGCGACATGTCCTTACCTGTCATCCGCTGTTCCATTTCCAGAACTTCAGACAGTTTCACACCTAAATCATCAGCAATCGACTGTGCTTCTTTGTTACTTAACGCAGCCATAGATTTGCGCATACTGCGTAAATTGAAGAATAATTTACGCTGTGGTTTAGTAGTAGCTACACGTACCAAACGCCAGTTACGTAAAATAAATTCGTGTATTTCAGCTTTAATCCAATGTACCGCAAACGAAAATAAACGTACGCCACGACTTGGCTGAAAGCGTTTTACCGCTTTCATCAAACCAATATTGCCTTCTTGAATCAAATCAGCCTGATTCAGACCATAACCATCATAACCACGAGCGATAGAAACGACTACACGCAAGTGGGACAAAATCAGTTTTTTTGCAGCCTCTAAATCCCCTTCGGTCTGGCGTACCGCCAAATCCTGTTCTTCCTCAGGAGAAAGCATAGGAATATTGTTTACGGTATGAATGTATTGCTCCAAACTACCATGTCCGGTCAGCACGGGTAATGCAAAAGCGGTATTCATGCCTGTCCTTTCTCTGTGTGCCCAGCTATTTAATTATTTTTCGTTCCCTACAATAACACATTGTTTATTTCAGGAAAACCAATTAATAACTGAGTTAATAATTTATCATTGTAATTAAAATATTACTGTACTTCAATTACTATTTATGATTTGTTCATTATAGGAAAAATAATGTATATTCAAAATTATGATTGTATAAATTTATCATTATACACATTAGTTTGGTTTATTCAATGGCGATAATGTCCATAAATACCTAGTATTAACAGTAAAAACAGACTGATCAAAGCCAAAGGCCAGCTGCTTCCAAGTCGCATATAGGGTGTACTACCTTTATAACCGGATATTTCACCTTCTAATACAGATGCAGTATCAGGTTTGAGCTGTGCCACAACTTTCCCTTTAGGATTAATAATTGCAGTCATTCCTGTATTGGTTGCACGAACCATATAACGCCCTGTTTCTAATGCACGTGCCTGAGATTGCTGTAATTGCTGCTGCATAGCATGTGACTTTCCATACCAGGCCATATTGCTTACATTTGCCAGTAAACTCGCCTGTTTGGCTGTAGCAATTAGTTCATCTCCGAAACCATCTTCATAACAAATATTAAATGCAATACGTTGATTAGCCAGTTGTAAAGGCATTTGTCCTATGCCACCACCAGAAAAACCGACCAGTGGCATGTCCATCTTACTATACAGCCAGCCCAGTAAAGCCGGAAAAGGAATATACTCACCAAACGGAACCAGATGATTTTTTGCATAGAAAGGCAATCCGGCTGTTACAGGAGTAGCTGTAAAATTAATCACTGTATTTTGATAACCGGTTCCATCTGCCGTATATTGCGGAATACCCACGGCGAGTGCAGAACCATGGCTGTGCGCAAGCTGAGTAAATTCATCTAATAGTTCAGCAGGCATATCCTGACGCATTACCGGAATCGCTGTTTCTGGCAAAATAACAATATCTGCATGGGTACTGGCTATCTGATCAAAATAACGTTGTAATGTTGGCTGTAATGACCGCTCATCCCATTTGAATGACTGCGGAATATTGCCTTGTGCCAGAGCAATCCTGGCATGAGTGCCATCTGACTGTGTAAAGTGAAACTGTAATAATATTGCTCCAAGCAACCATACACTTATTAATGCAACACCACAGCTAATCTTTGCTCTCCAGCTTTTTGCCAGTACCAACTCAGCCAGCCAGGCACCACTGGCTACAGTAACCAGTGTAACCAGAAAAATACCACCCACTGGTGCATAACCGGCCAGAGCCGAATCTGCTATTTGGCTATAACCCCAGATGCCCCAGCCAAAACCTGTTAGTGCACGTTCACGGACAAATTCAGCCAGACACCATAACAAAGGCAATACAATAGTATGGCAAATAGTGCCTGAAAACCTGAATTTACCCAGTAACCAGAATACTATAGCAGGATAAATGGCCAAATAAGCAGGTAATATCAATGTCAGCGGCCAGGCCCAAATTTGCGCTAATCCGGCAATATCATGTAAAGCAATATCTATCCAGTAGAGTAATGATGTATATGCGGTTAATGCCCACAGATAGGCTGTCCTGATACGCCATTGTGGTCGTACACTCTGCAAAATCAGCAATAACGCCAGTAAAACTGGTAATAGCCAATAATGATAATAAGGAGCAAAGGTAAATGGTACCAGAACCGCAGATATGAATAATAACGGCCAGTACACCCATGCTTTAGCTAAAATAGCATGACATTTCATAGCAGAAGAATGTTGTGCAGCTATCTCCGGTTGAGCAGTCACATAAATCTCCGCAGCTTTTAGACAGCTAAATTAAAATTTAATAATTACATTAGCCATGAATGGCAAACATCAATATTCATTATATTTTAATAATATATTTTCAATACAATATATTATTAATTACCATAAATATTGTCTTCTATAAAATACGGATTGATAAGCTATCTCTATGTTTCTGTAGCTAAAACAATGTAAATAAAAAAATTCTCAATGTGTAACCGCATTAAGTATACTAATCTACATCATGTTTAACAGTTACCATTAGTGTCTGTAAGCGTCGTGCATCAGCCCGGGCTATTGTGAAGTTTAATTTACCAATGGTAATTTTTTCACCTCGTACCGGCATGTGTCCTATTTCCTGAATAACCAGACCGCCAATAGTGTCTACTTCTTCATCAGAATAATCAGTACCGAAGAATGCATTGATATCTTCTATTTCTGTCACCGCATTAACGCGAAACCGCTCAGCAGACACTGCAAAAATATTATCAGCACTATCATCTTCATCAAATTCATCTTCGATATCACCAATGATAGGCTCTATTACATCTTCAAATGTCACCAGTCCGGAAGTACCGCCATATTCATCAACAACAATAGCCATATGATTACGTTGCTCACGGAATTCTTTCAGCAATGTATTCAGTGATTTACCCTCCGGAACAAATACAGCAGGACGTAATATTTGCTCTAGCTGAAAATGCTCTGTTTTATTCCAGTATTTGAGTAAATCTTTTGCATGCAGGATACCCAGAATTTCATCTTTATCCTCACCAATTACCGGAAAACGAGAATGAGCAGTATCAATGATATAAGTAATAATTTTGTCTAATGAATCATCAATCTTAATCACATCCATCTGGCTGCGCGTTATCATCGCGTCGCGTACTTCCAGATCAGCAAAGTCCAGTACATTTTCCAGACATTGTAAGGTATCTGCATCAAAAACCTGTCGTTCATGAGCTTCCCGCAAGGTTTGCAGTACGTCTTCTTCAGTATCCGGCGTCTCTCCAGATATACGATTAACCAGTCGCTCAAAAAATCCGGGTTTCGATGAACTTTCGTCCATAATCAATATTCATCCTGTATATAGGGATTAGTATATCCTAACTGATGCAGAATACGAATTTCAAGCGCTTCCATAATTTCTGCTTCATCATCATCAATATGATCATAACCCATCAGGTGTAAAACACCATGGACAGTCAGATGAGCGTAATGCGCTATCACTGATTTATGTTGGTCAGCGGTTTCTTTTTCTATCACCGAAGGACAAAAAATCAGATCGCCATTGAGTTCTGAACAATCAGGCAAATACATGCTTTCGCCTTCGTTGAGTGCGAAACTCAGAACGTTAGTTGCATAATTTTTGTTTCGATAATCATGATTAAATTGGGCTGCCTCATCTTCATTACACAGTAATATGGCAATATTGGCTTGTTTATAACTATTCTTACATGTTTGCCATATCCATTGCCGCCACTGTCTATAAGTAGGAACAAGGCTGGCATTACTGCGATTATCGACATTTAAACTAAATATTTGATTCAAATGCTGTAAAACTGGCTTTTTTTTGGCAATTTTCATCTAATTTATTTTTGATCCTAATAGGTATATTTTAACAAGTACTATTGATAAATGCACTATATCACTGATTCAGGAAATAATGCTTTTATCAGGATTTTACTATTAAAGTTTAAATTTCAATTTGATAATATTTATATTAAAATTTTGATCTATACAGCTATATTGCACATAATCGTTCATTTTTTGTATCATCACCCATTATCCTATTTGTTATTTTCCATTTTAACATCATATTTTTTCATCAATTTCTTACATATAGTTTTAACTGTACAAATTTTATTATCCAGCATTTAAAATGTTAAAATCTTATTTTTAAATTAATCTTCATTAATCCACTGCTCTCTTAAGATTTGATGTGTTATTAACCAAAAAGGCACCGACTATTAATGTGGTTAGTGTCTTTTTTGAGAGAGTACTAAGAGCACCTTTAATTAAACAAGCACTTTGCTATGTTATGATTATATTATTTTACTAGTAGATGGAGCTCATAATGAACATTCCTGAAAGTATGCAGCAAGAGCTAGGCGCATGGAATAATGGAGCAGGCATTGATTTAGAAAGTTGGATTGGCTGTATGGGGAGTTATGATTTAGCCGTGGGTTATTGCACATTATTTTGACCAACATTTCAATGGATTGATGGCTATATTGTGCGAGAAGGGCTCACAGCAGATTATCTCAATAGTTGGGCAAAAAAGGAAGGGGCTACGCGCTACTCTGTAGAGTGTCTTGTTAACCACCTTCACATCGCCGATATTCATTGTAATGAACAAGTAACGAGTGACAAAGTAGTTGCTTTAGGTAAAGTGCTTAAAGAAATTTATACTGCAAAACTAAAATTACAGTTTCCAGAGCATCCGTGTGAAGTTCAGTTTTATATTCCTGAAAATAAAGAAGATATAATTAGTTATCAGTTATCTTTTTTTCAAATAGGTGGAGAAAATTTGCCAGCTCATCAAATATCTGCATCGTGATACTGATAAGCATAATTTATTTATATAGTGTGTGTTGAATATAAAAAAGAGCCTACTTTATTAATTAAACCTTTCTTTTGATTAAACGATATAACTAAAATATTATATTAAACTGCTGTTAGAACTTACAAGTGAATCTTCGCCAAAACGATCACTGCCAAGAGTTCCGTTCAGGTACATAAAATGAGTAATACAAAACCGCCAATGTAAGGAACAAAGTGAATAAAAAACTAAGCCCTACTCTACTATGATTAATGAACATAATGAAATTTGTTATAATAATTCTTTATTATGCAAGATTTGCAAAATATCATTACAAATAACATACAAATGGTTATTACCCTGAAATTTATAACCTATAAATCAATGTGATGAATAAAAATTTATTGTCTTTCCTTTCAATAACACAAGCACTTTTATTGTTTCTTCACAATAAACTTTATTACCATCTAATTCTATCTACCTTTTATCAACAATAAAGTAATTTAATAATGTATTTTGAAGAATTATTTTTGGTGGTGTACATTTATGTCTGTTTAAGATTCTCAGCAAAACAAATAAATGTATTAATCTAAATTTAATCAATATATTATTCTTGATTAACCGATTTATCTTTTAAGATTTAATACAACTCAGTAAATTTACTTCATCCCATTTTTTAATCTTTTACTTAATTGATTAATAAAAAATAATAATTCAGTCCCATTTATCATTCATTCACTTTATTAAGATATTTTATCAATCCCTCTTTCGTTGAAAATTCACAGCGTTCGTCGGTTTGAAAATTATCGATACAAATCGTTTTTGATATGACTCTATTATCCCCCAAAAAAATAATGCCTTAAATATACCATCATCTTCTATAAATAGAGGTAATTTAATAAAGCCATAACTGTATGATATGTTTGGTTCTAAAGTATCTTTAAGTAAAATGTAAATGTATTTGTCGCCTGTTTTTTTTATCAGCATATTCAAAAGCACTTACTAGTTCTGCATCACCATATTGATATGTATCAAGTTCGTATGCTTTATTTAATTCTTTATTATTATTTGTTAAGAAATAAACCTCTAAATTACGCTTTTCTTTTTCAAGAGTATTACTAAGAAACATCGCTGTGCCTTTATGGCCTTTATATTCAACATTAATTGGCGGATGAGCAATGTTATTATATTTGGGAAATCGATATTCTTCCGGAATGGTATCTAAATCCACATCAGAATTAGCATAAACATTTTGCAGGGTAAAAACTAAACCTAATAATATAAACATTACTAATTTAAATTTCATTGTACCCCTAAGAAAAAATAGAATTAAACATCTTTCCAATATTTATTGTTTCAATAATTTGCTTGTTTTTTGCCAAAAGTATAAATTACTGATTCACTATTTTTATATATAATTATTTTATTTTCTTAATATATTTATTATTTAAATTATATAAATGAATACAGATATTAAAAAACAAGATTCTAATGCATTGTGAAACTGATTAGGCTAATTCAATAATAATTAAAATAGCTGTTTCTTGAATCCAAACAAAATCCATAAATAAACTCAGCATTTATTCTAAATATTGAGTTTATTTATGGCAAAAGACATATGGTAAATTGATTGCTTCAAATGATTTAAAATATACTGCTATTCTAAGCCATTTATCAATTTACCTCTTTGATATAAAATTACTCACCCTGCTTAAATATCTGAAAACAGGGCTTTCATTATATATGATAATTTAGCGTAAAATATCTACAATACTACGTGCTGCGCGGCGGGCATCCAATAAAATGAGACCAAGTTTAGCGCCTTCGTTAGCAGTAACAGCCAGTACATTGGTCTCACCTGCCTGAATTAGCAGAATATAACCATGCTTACCCTTAACCATAACTTGCTCCAGTTCATCACATTGTAACTCACGGGAGGTACGGTTTCCCAAAGCAAGCAAAGCTGCTGCCATTGCACCAACGCGGTCTGGATCAACACCATTCGGTAACAAGGTTGCTACCGGCAGACCATCGGAGGAAATTACAGCAGATGCGGTAATATCAGCCGAAGAGCTGTTTAAATCACTTAATACCGAAACCAGTAATTGTTCTTGCATCTTGATGTCTTTCTATTGATGTTATTCATTTACCACATGAATGTCTTCACCCGCCAATACGTACAAACCACGTACCATCGTGACAAAAGCTTCACCATTTAGTAGCGGCAATCCTGCTGTTACCAAAATATTTTTGGTATTGCCTATATACAGAGGGAAGAATGTTAATTCACTCTGACCGGCAGGATCACATATCCCGATAGCGTTGTTGTAGATATTAAGGTTATTTTTAATCAGTAAACTGTGTTTTTCTGTCAGGCGTGTAGCCTCACTAGCCAGATTAGCTACCTCTTCGGCAGTTTCATGATTAAAACCGACATTAGCAAAATAAAAACCATCCTGATCTACCAACAGTGCTTTATGGCTGTCTGATAGCTGCCCCAGAATGTTTTCAAATTCATCAGAGGTAACTTTAACCAGCTGAGAACTGGGTTTAGCCTCTCCGTATAAGAATTCCAGACGTTGTAAGCGATATAACAAATTCAACGCTGTGTGAACATCATCTGTTTCAGCCCATCGTTTCAAACGCTCTTCGGTTAACTTCGCATTAATATCCGCCTGCAGAATATTGGCCAGCAACATACGACTGGCACTCTGGTTGGGGCTGGATACCGCATAAAATGCACCGGCTGGCATCACTTTAGGATACAAATCATGATGTAGCTGTAATGTAGATTCCATACTAACTACCCTTCTAAACCTGGATCAATTGAGTACAGCATAGCAGTAACCAGTTGTTTTACATCATCTTCATTACGGGCATCTACCTCAAAAACAGGTACATTAAGTTTATGCTGCGCCAAATACTGCTGATAAACATCCACGCCCGGCTGAGGATTGATATCCATTTTAGTTACACCAACGACAACCGGAGCCTCATCCAGTAAATCATGAAAAGAGGTAAGAAAAAATTTCAAATCTTTTAATGGATTCTGGCGGGTATTATCCAGCAGCAGAATTAAACCCATACTCCCCTTACTTAAAATACTCCACATGAAGTCAAAACGTTCTTGACCAGGTGTACCATATAAATGAACTTTTGTATGTTCATCAAGCCGAATAACACCATAATCCATGGCTACAGTAGTATGACCTTTTCTATCCTGTGTCATATCCGACGCACTGGCATCAGTCTGTACCGGAGGATCATCCGATAATGCAGCAATGGCAGTCGTTTTTCCCACCCCAACCGGGCCGGTAAATATAATTTTATTTTCAACCATGATTACTCCCTGCTTAGGTATTAATTGCCACGCAAGCGACCCATCAAACGTGCCAGTAAACCACCTTTCGGCTTGTCTTTATCGCTCTCATCATATTCTGCCTCTTGTGTACCACTTGCTGGTTTAGCAGCTTGTGGTGCTTTTCTTGTCAGAACCATTTCTTTCTCCTGTTGTGTAGCAGGAGGAGTCAACTGCTGCTCAATAATCAGGGCACCAATTGAATATGTAGCTGCTATATAGTTTAAAACATCTTCTAAAGAAACTGGTAATAACTTATATAAAGTATTCAGTGCCACAGGCGTACGCACCAAAAAAGCTGACAGACGCATAGCTTCAGGCAAATAAGCCAGACGAGTCATATTTGGCCATGCTTTCAGTCTGATCACTGTATCCGGCGTAATAGGCTCAATCAGACGACCGCGTGCTGTCCAGATTGATAACTGCCAAATACAGGATTGTAAGGTTAGCTTAGCCTTATCATGCAACTGTGCTGTTGATGCGGATGCAGGTACAGTTTTAGTCTGCCATTCTGCATCAGTTTGCATACACAATTGTTGCAAAAAATCACTTTCAGCTGCCAGTAATACTCTTTCAATGCTGGGAAATACAATTAATACAGGCTTATTATTAAACAGAATTGCTGTATCTTCAGTTTGCTGAGCAAGCTTTTGTACCATACCCAGTAAGGTTCCCTGAGTATGAAAGCGCACTACAGTTACCGACTGATGTGCATGCTCAGCAATTTTGTCTGCCTTATGTTCAGCATTTGATTCAATTTTTTCACTAACTGATTCTTTTTGTGCAGCTGCTTTATCAGCAAGCCAAACCCCGTTCCCCTGCTGCAAATTACGCAGATGCTGAAACAGCGTATCGAATCGGATAGGTTTCATCAGGTAAGGTGCTGTAAAAGATGGTGCATTACGACCAAAAAAGACTACCACAGCATCAGGAAATTTCTTTTTTGCCTTATGCCAGAGCTCTTCGCCGTCGTCAGCATCACCATCAACCAAAACCAGTTCGGGCTGTAAATTATCTTCAGGCTGAACTAACTGGTAATTTACACTATTGTACATCTTAAATGCCATGCGCAACATGGCTGTCTGGCGATCATCCACATTGACGAGCAAAACATAGGCAGTTTTTACTTTGGGTATTGAATTGTTCATCATTGATTTTGCACACCACCGTGGTTAATACGTTTCAATAATTGACTCATAGCAAGTACAACTTCTTCAGGTGGCGTCTGAATTTCAGCACGAATTACCTGTAACATTTTTTCCAGACGTGACCATTCTTCTGCACGTTCATATAAGTCAAATAAAGTAATGTAAAGCTGAGACTCTTGCGGATAAAGCAGGACTGATTTTTCTAATAAATCCATTGCTTCATCAAACTGACCAAAGGTAAGCAACGATTCCACATCCCGCAATACAAGTTCTGCAGGTGTTTCGGCCACGTCATTCTCTGAAGATGCTTTATCAACCAATGACAGGCGTTTAGCTTTAAGGGCACTGCTATTCACAGGCAGATAACCCTGAGTCACGCCAATATCACGCAATATCGTTTCGCTAGGCTTAGTCTCCAACTTTTCAAACATTGGATGATCACCCAGACTGTATCCCCAACCCAGCATACGTTCTTTTACGACATTACCGTATTGGCCCAAAGTATAATACAAACGCCATAAATGCTGTGCAAACACATTGATATTATTATGTCTGTAATCCAGCACCAGAGCATCAATAATCATACCTGCTGGTTTTCTGGATGTTTTAATTGCTTTATTTAGACAGCGAATAGCTGCATCATAGGGCAACTGTTCTTTCAGCAACACGTAACTGTTTTCGGGTTTGGAAAAACTCAGCAGAACATCACGCTCATCACCGCGAATTTTAAAGTTACCTAGATTACCTTCTACCAGCAGTTCGTGCGGCTGCTCCTCAGCATTCTGTTTATTAGCAGAGGATTCTGCTTCAGGTCGAACATCTTCAGGTTTTTTATCCTGATTGATGCCTACTTCTTTTTCTGTTTCCTTGACATCCCATTGCAGCAAATCTTCTGCAAGCACGCGCAGACCCAGATGATTTTCATCTAGTGCAAGTCCTTGGCGAATCAGATTTTCTAATTCAGGCCGCTGGAAATAATTACGATATTGATCAATTACTTCAGCAAGTTTATCTGAATTTTTGGCATCTAAGCATAATGCAGCCAGTTCATTGACCAGAGTATTTGCCATTGCAGGACTCTGCTGGGCAATATTCTGCTCCAGATATGCACCGAGTGAATCAGCTGCTTTCTGAAAATAACCAAACTGTTTATAAACTTTATATTCAGTAAGATGATCTACAGTAGCGACAGAAACCGTGGATTTATCCGGACTGGTGGTTAACTGCCAGTCCCAATCCTCATCCTCCAGAGAAGCTGAAGCATCCTCATTCTCGGATGTATTCTGGGCTTCAGCAGCCTGTTTACCTGTCTTTTTATTTTGTTTAGATGCGGATTGCTTTTTGCGGACCGAACTTTTACTTTTGCCTTGTCCTGCCGCTTTCTGCCGCTTTTTCAGCACGAGCAATACAGCCAGCAAGATAACCAAAAGGGCAATAGGTAAATATAATTCCATAATTTACATCCCTTTTATAATTAGTTGCCAGATGCATGAGCGCATGGTTAAATGCATGTTTTTCATTTACGGTAACGCTTCACATACAATTGTCAATACTGTAACTATTTTACCTTAGCTTGCATTTGTTCGCCAGATTTTTATTTAACCTGGGGCAACATTCCGTTAGGTAATAGTTGCCAGACGTATCCGGGGTATTTCATTTTACCCGCCAAAGCACCGGCTTCATCGCCATAACCCCAGAAATAATCTACTCTTACTGCACCGTTAATGGCACTGCCGGTATCCTGCGCCATCATTAACCGGTTTAAACCAAAACCATTAGCGGGATGGGTAGTAGCAACAAATAAAGGGGCACCCAGATTCATAAAGTGGCTGTCGACAGCAGCAGAATATCCTTTGGTAAGGGGTACACCCAATGCACCGGTTGGTCCGCTGGCCGGCTCTGCAGATGCGCGAAAAAAGACATAGCTTGGATTTTGCCCTAAGACTTCAGCCAATTGCTGCGGATGTTGCTGTAGCCAGGCTTTAATACCCTGCATTGAGGTTTGTGCAAGTGGCAGATAGCCTTTGTTAGCCATATATTTTCCAATTGATACATAAGGGTAGTCATTTTTATCAGCAAAACTGAGGCGCAGCATCCGGCCGTCAGGTGTTCTTAACTGCCCTGACCCCTGTACATGCAGAAAAAATAATTCTACTGGATCATTAGCATAACCCAGAACAGGGGCTTTGCCATTAAGTGCGCCTGCATTAATCTGGGCACGGGTGTAATACGGAATCAATTGGTTACCACTGATGCGGCCTTTTAGTGCCCGTGTTTTCTCATTCAAGGGAAAGGAAGCCAGATTAGCAGTGTAATCTCCGTTAGGTGTAATGACGCCGCTATTTGCTCCGGTAAGTCGGATACGTATAACACCCTGACGCTGTCCGGCATTTAGCGGAACGACGATAAAATCGCTGGGAATACCATAAATAGGAAAGCGCGCCTGTGCAGTCTGTCTGGTATCGCCCGGCAGCATTGGTTCATAGTAGCCGGTTACAGTACCGGCCAGCTGTCCGTTCTGGCTGACTTCCCATGGCGTGAAATAAGTTTCAAAAAATACTCTGGCATGCTGGTTATGTCTGGATGTACGTGCTGCCTGCTGACATACTGGCTGCCAGGCTGGCTGCATTTGCAGTTTGCTGCAACTGGTTTTGAATGCATCCAGACTATCAACAAATGACTGAATCGGCCATTGTGGTAATTCCTGATAAGAAACAGCCCGATAGCTGACACCAGCTTTCCCTGGGGTAAAGACATAATTCCGGGGTAATGGTTTACCCGGTGTTACTGAACCGGTTTCGCCCGGAAGAATTTTATCTGTAGGTTTACGGACATGAGGACAGGCACTCAGAAATAAAACACAGAAGCACAGCATCCAGCAGCGAATTAGGCTGAATTTCTTTGATGGCAAGATTTTTGACATTTTTTAATAGGAATTGAAATCGATACAGATAATATAAACTCTATTTTTACACCATTATGACAGTCCGTCACGCTTTTAAACAATGAACTATTGAATAACTGATTTTAGGCAGTGATATTTGGCGTTGTATAAACTGAATGTAAACACTCTGTTACAATAGCGTTTTTTTAATCAATTCAAATATTCTCCACATTATGAGTAAACCCGCCCTCACACCGATGATGACGCAATACCTGTCTATTAAGGCTGAACATCAGGACAAATTACTGTTTTACCGGATGGGGGATTTCTATGAACTGTTTCTGGAAGATGCCGTTGAAGCAGCCCGTCTGCTGGATATAACGCTGACTACTCGCGGACAGATTAACGGAGAACCGGTCAGAATGGCCGGTGTACCTTATCATGCAGCCGAACAATATCTGGCAAAGCTGGTAAAACTGGGTAAAAGTGTAGCTATTTGTGAACAAACGGGTGAAGTGGGGGCAAATAAGGGACCGGTAGAACGGCAGGTTGTACGTATTGTTACACCGGGTACGGTGACTGATACGGCATTACTTGAAGATAAAGAGACCAACCGTATTGCGGCCGTTTCTTTATTGAAAAAACAGCTTGGCATAGCGTGGCTTTCGCTGCAAAGCGGAGAATTCAGATGCAAAATCATTACTCCTGAAGCATTGCCTAATGAGCTGGCACGTTTGCAGGCTGCAGAAATACTGCTTTCTGATCAGACTCAGGAAAAATTGAATCTTAGTGGCTATGACCGGCAACTAACCCGGTTACACGCATGGCAATTTGCTGCTGATACCGGTGCCCGTATGATTGAGCGTTATTTTGGCAGTCAGGACTTACGTGCTTTCGGTTTACAACCGGGAATACATGATGCAGCAATCGGTGCTGCGGGTGCTTTGCTGAACTATGTGCAGCAAACCCAAATGCAGTTACCTAAACATTTAGACAGCCTGTCACTGGAACAGGAATCTGCTTATATTGGTATGGATGCGGCAACCCGCCGCAATCTGGAACTAACTCAGACTTTAAGCGGTTTAAAAGCACCGACACTATTTTCTGTTTTAGACCAGTGTGCAACTCATATGGGCAGCCGTCTGTTGGCACAATGGTTACATCAGCCATTGCGTCAGCGTCAGCAAATTATAGCCCGGCAACAGGCCGTTGCAGAGTTAGCCTCTCAGCAGGCACAGGTAACATCCATGCTAAATCAGGTAGCTGATATTGAACGTATTGCCGCACGAATTGCTATTGGCAGTGCCCGTCCTCGTGATTTATCTGCTTTACGGGATAGTTTGACCATTCTGGCAGAATTTCGTTTAGAAGAATCCGGCCAGAGTAGCAGCCTGATACTAACTCTGCTGGAACAGTTTCCACCTGCCGCACCTATTGCCGAACAGTTAAATATGGCGATTATGCCTGAACCGTCGATATGGTTGCGCGACGGTGGGGTGATTAATGATGGCTTTGATGCGGAACTGGATGAATTACGCCGTTTACAGAATCATGCGGATGAGTTTTTGCTGCAATTGGAAAACCGGGAACGGGAACGCACAGGTTTATCCAGTTTGAAAGTTGAATTCAATCGTGTGCATGGTTTTTATATTGAATTGAGCAAAGTACAGTCCGAACAGGCTCCGGCAGACTATCAGCGACGCCAGACTCTGAAAAATGCAGAACGTTATATCACGCCTGAATTAAAGGATTTCGAAGAAAAAGTATTAAGTGCACAGCAAAATGCACTGGAACGGGAAAAACAGATATATGACAAGCTGTTGCTGCAATTACAAAGTGAACTGCCGGTATTACAGCGTTGTGCCCGTGCGGCAGCCAGTCTGGATGTATTAAATACACTGGCCAGATATGCATGCACCGAACATTACTGTTTTCCGGAATTGGTAAACTATCCATGTTTACAAATTAAAAATGGCTGTCATCCGGTAGTGGCTGCGCAAGTTAAACAGTTTACCGCCAATGATACGCGTCTTGATGAAAAACGGCGCCTGATGCTCTTAACCGGTCCGAATATGGGGGGTAAATCTACTTATATGCGACAAGTAGCCTTAATTGTGTTACTGGCGCATATCGGTGCTCCGGTACCTGCAGACAGCTGTACACTGGGAGAATTTGACCAGATATTTACCCGTATTGGTGCTTCGGATGATCTGGCAGGTAACCGCTCTACCTTTATGGTAGAAATGTCGGAAACGGCTTATATTCTGCATCATGCAACGGAACAATCGCTGGTATTAATGGATGAAGTTGGCCGTGGCACATCCACCTTTGATGGTCTGGCTCTGGCGCAGGCCATTGCAGAACATTTACTGCAAAGAAATCGCAGTTATACTCTTTTTGCTACCCATTATTTTGAGTTAACCCGCTTACCTGAGCAGCATGCACACGCATTCAATATGCATCTTGCGGCTTTGGAACAAGGACAGGATATTGTTTTTCTGCATCATATTGAATCCGGCCCGGCAAGTAAAAGTTATGGGATAGCAGTAGCGAAACTGGCCGGCCTGCCGGCGCGGGCACTAAATGCCGCCTACCGCCATTTACAAATAC
Organism: Snodgrassella sp. W8135; assembly: GCF_016101225.1. Lineage (NCBI taxonomy): Bacteria > Pseudomonadati > Pseudomonadota > Betaproteobacteria > Neisseriales > Neisseriaceae > Snodgrassella > Snodgrassella sp. W8135. Next base: position 114,027 of record NZ_JACFQX010000002.1, on the reverse strand, counting down.
TTGAACAGCATGCAGCTTCCGAACAGCCGCAACTGGATATGTTTCAGGCTCAGGCAGCAGACAGCGAAGAAGAAACCATGATGGATACCGATATTAATCATGTTGCTATATCGGCAATTCCTGCTGATTTATGCGCTCAGCTAAATGCACTAAAGCCTGATGAACTGACACCTAAAGCAGCACTGGCAGCTATTTATGATCTGGTGAACTGCTGGCAAAATCATCAGTCATCATAAAAAATGCATAGAAAATCGGTTTTTTAGTTGACATAAGGCTGATTATCCGTATAATAGCTCCCTTACCAGACGCGGGGTGGAGCAGCACGGTAGCTCGTCGGGCTCATAACCCGAAGGTCGTAGGTTCGAATCCTGCCCCCGCATCCAGATTTCTAAAATGTCCTGTTTAAAACAGGACATTTTGTTTTATCCATTCTCTGAACATCATTTCATTATTTTAAAAATAGATATTTCTGGTTTTCGATTGCCGATTTTACTTATTTATTTTTATTAGTCGTTGCGATTTATCTTAATTATCCATTTCATAACAAGCTGATTGATACAACCAGATTCAATATCTGACTAATAAATGTAAAGCGACAATATCAAAAATGCAGGTTTAATGGCTTTGAACATATAAAGGCAGAAAAGATATGCAAAATCTTTCTGTACTGAGAATATTTTCAGATATCGAAAAATATCTTAATTAGGCATATCAATCACATATTAACCTGTAAAGTTAACAATATTATTTTCACATGCATCACTGCACGGTATATATATTTATTAAATCTTTCAAAGTCTCAGTAATATTGGTTATCGGTTCAAAGCTTCCATGATTAATATCAGATATCCGTAAAACTTTAGATTAATTATATGAGACTCGACACGGAAACACTGGAATATAAACAGCAATGTTATGTTCTGATGAGCTCGGTAATCAGAAATTACATTAAAAATTAATTTTCAACCAGTTTATTTACTCTGCCTGAATACTGGATTAACTTTAATTACTTAGGTAAGATAAAAATGAAGTAAGTAATCCGAAAATCCCGTGCGTTTTCTGGAATATTTAAAGGGTGATTAATGTATAAATTCAACGGATTTACGCAGGCTGGACTCAATTTTTTACAAGATATCCGGATTAATAATAGTAAGCCGTGGTTTGATAAGCATCGTTCAATTTATGACCATGAATTGATACAGCCATTTCGGGCACTGGTTGAACAGTTAACCCCTGAAATGTTGAAAATCGACAAAGAATTTGAAACTCGCCCGGCTATTGGTAAAACGATATCACGTATTCATCGTGATACCCGTTTCTCAAAAGATAAATCTCTTTATCGCAGCCGATTATGGCTGACATTTAAACGTCCAAGCCGCGACTGGAAAGAGGCACCTGCCTATTTTTTTGAAATTAGTCCCGATACTTATCGATATGGGCTTGGTTATTATCGTGCACCCAAACAAACCATGGATATTTTCCGTGAAGAAATACTGAATAAACCAGAAGTGTTTTTAAAAGTGATGAGGTGTGTGAAGAAACCGTTTGAGCTTGTTGGTGATAGTTATAAACGTCCTTTAATTAAAGAGCAGGATAAAAAGATTGCAACATGGTACAACCGGAAAAGTATTGCTGTAATGGCAACCAGTCATCATATCGAAGATATATTTGACAGGGATTTACCAAATAAACTGACCCAAGGCTTTAAACAGTTATTACCACTTTATGATTTTTTAATGGATGTAGAATTCATTAAAAATATTTCCAAGTTATAAATATTCTCATCAATATAAAATGATTTTTATTATTTCCCGTTATAGCTTTTAATTTCTGAGACAATATAGCTATAGGGCTTCTTATAATTATTAGTTATGAATTCTATATTTTCGGCAAGAATACCTTGTAGATCTCTGCTCAGAACATCACGCACTAACATTCGGGTTACCCAATATTGGTGTTTATACTTGTTAAAGTATAATTTTTGCCACTGCTCCAATTCCTGATGATTCAAAAATTAGACATAGTTGGTCAAAGCAAATTCGGGATTTATTTCTTCATTATAGGTAAACCAGATGTGTATTTCATTTTCTGCTATCTTTATAAAGTTTTCTACTTAACAGAGGTCTCAATAAAAATCAAAGTGGTTTATACATATGGTAATTTATCAGTACCTGATTTTCTCTGGATATTTTGTTAGCCCGCTTTATTATAAAACCCCATTTTTTGAAAATTGGCATGGCCACTCTTGAAGCATCTACACTTAATTGTGAAAGCTTTTTCTGGTGTGCCAAGCCAAGCACATGGTCATAGAGTTTTCTGGCTATGCCACGTTTTTGAAAGTCAGGGTGCACGTAAAAACAGTCTATGTAACCATCATTTTTAAGTTCAATAAACCCCGCAAGGCGTGAGCCAAAGATAGCCATCCAAGGCTGAGTGTTATCTAAACGTTTTAACCACATCTGATAATCTGGTGGTGTTGGGCACCATGCTTCTTGCTCTGCTTTGCTATAAATATCGGTATCAATAGCATGAATAGTCGAATGAAACAAATCGCATATTTCAGTAGCATAGAGTGGAGAGTATGGTTTTACTTCGATTTCAGATGCAGCATTACCCAACTTGTTTTCTATTTTCATTATGATTTGTTCCAGCAAGACTTTGCACTTCATTATCACCAACATTGATATGTTATCGCATATTTGCTGAGAAATTCATTATCACTGCAAAATACTGGGTATTGCTGCCGGTAACAGCCAGCTAAGAATCAGAAAAATTTTTTATCTCAATACGATGCCACATGATAAATGGCATAAAATTTACAAACTAAGTTTAATCAAACTAGTTTCCGCTACTTTTTTGCACATCTGGATAAACCCAAAGCTTATTATCATGCACTTCTGCCAGAAAAACATCATCCAGTTTTTCTCCTAACCGGTTCAGCTCATTTTCCAGCCATTTTTCGTCATGCCCCAGAGATTTTAAACTTGGGTAATTCACTACTCCATTTTCTACTACAACAACGGCCATGGAGGGATCACCTTTTTTTACTACGGTCATCTGACCATTATATTCAAACCAGACATCACTGAGCGCTTCCAGACTGTTGTAGCCACGCTGATGCAGTAACATAATAAAATCACGGATAGACAGTTTTGCTTTACGAAAATTCTGTGAAAGCACGATTCCATTTTCCATTAAGCGTATAGAGGTACCGTCAACAAAATCTTTAGCAATATTGCGCTTAAATGTGGTGTAACGTACCAGTAACAGTAATCCTGCCCAAAAAATGGAAGCACTCATAAGTAGGGTAATACTTATGGACGGATTATATAGCGGACCGCCAATAATTGCCCCTAAAACCACGTTACCTACCTGATCAATAGCAGAAATGGGCGCCAGAGACCCTTTACCGGATAAGTTGATGTACACTAACAGAATACAAAATGCGACCAGCATTTTGAAAATGATATTGAGATAGATGGGATTCATTAACGGTTCCTTTTAAACAATAATAACCGCAGCTTCAGATAAATAAACATAAATTATTGATTTTAATAAATGTATCATGAAATCAATAAAAGATATTATTCTGAATATCGCTCAATATCCTAAAGTAATTAATATTTATAATATTAGAAACACAATAATAAAATATATATTTATTATCAATGGTTTATATTGTAATTTTAAGGTAAATTTCAATGTTTAATTTGTTTAAAATTATGTAATTAATTAAGAATGCTTTTGGTTGAAATTTGGTCTTGATAAGGCAATATTGTTTTTGGCTGGATTATTTTAGTTATATTTTTATCGTTCTTGCCAGATATTTTCAGACGAAGGTTTTAAAAATTTGAATTCTGATGCGGAGAAAACCAGATTTAGTTACCCGCATCAGGTTATATAACGGCACTGATAAGATTACCAATAGCTATCATCGCATTAAAGCAGCTAAGAATTTACGGAAAAGTTTTCATTATCTGTTAATGTAACAAATGCTATCTAAATACAACTAATTTTTTATATCTTTGACTTATTGAAGTAATTAATGTTTTTATTTGCTCATCTATATCAGTAAAAAGATAGAAATTATGTAAACGCGGATAGTGTTTGATAAATATATTGCCTTTTTGGGTTCCGGCCGGGCATAAATTAAACGCTAATGTATTCGACGTTAAAATAATACTCATAAAATCATCCCAATAAAAAATACCTTCCATGTCAACAGATTTGATTAAGATTCCTTCTTCAAAAAACACATAATGATATTCAGCAGGCCAGTTAATTTCTTGGTATAATTTTTTTAATCTTCTGATTTCACGAATTATTCCGACAATTTGTGCTATAGATATCAGTAAAAATATAATCACGAGTATCTGAATAGATTCTATAACTGTTCTAGGTATTGCATTTTCCTCTAAAAAAAATTTTTGCAAATAAAAACATGCAATATCGATGATATAAATAATTACGCCGCTAAAAAAAATTTTTTTAGGAAAATATATTTTAAATATCTCCCGGGATATTTGAGGCGCCGGTGATTGATTTTCTTCTAATTTAATATTCTTGGTAAATAAATATGTTGCCGTATCAGGATCGAAAGCAACATAAGGTTCTAATATATATTTTTTCATTATGACATTTAATTAATTATGTAAATTAATTTATTTTATCAAAAACCAGATTTATTTATATGATATATGTCAATATTCACTTTTTTTGTAAATTTATTCTAAACGGATACTCGGTAGATTAATGTTGAAAATAAAACAGGCAACTATGAAGATATCTGGTTGCCTGCTTACCACTACAAAGCTTTGAAATCCATGCCGGTAAATATTCGTACCGGATTGCCACGGACTATCTGATGATGGTGTTTATGATGAACCGCCTTATTTCTTGCCTGCAATTGCTGTTCCTGCTGTAACAGCTTATGCTGGAGCAACAGTACAGCTAGTTTTTTATTAGCATGCTGGCTGCGCTCTGATTGCACTTTAACACTAATACCGCTGGCTGTATGTGTTGCTCTGACAGCTGATTCTGTTTTATTAACGTGCTGTCCGCCTGCTCCGGATGAACGCATGGTTTCAAACACAATTTCATCAGAGTACTGCTGAACAACTGGATTAAAACAACTTGCTCCGATAAACCAGTTTTTTCGTTTGTGCTGCGGACGATAAGGGCTGATACAAATCCATTGAATAGTACCCTGCCACATATCAGCCAGTGCGCTGGCCTGAGTACCCTCTAAACTTACCAGTACCGAATGCAGTCCGTGTTTAGCCGGTTCCTGTTCCAGAACTTGTACTTCAACCTGTTTCTGTTTAGCTTCATATTGTAAACGTGCTAATGCTTTGACAACGGCAAGACAACATTCAGCTGGTCCGTAAGCAGCAGATAATTGCAAAAGTTGCATTATTTCTTCTCCGCCTGAACTTTATAAGTAATCACTGGTTTAAGGCGTGCTACCGGTCTGATTAGCTGAGCCTGAACCATGGCTGCGATTACACTTTCAATTGATTTATATGCCTGAGGGGCTTCTTCATATAACAGTTCACGATCACAGCAGATTACTCTGCTGCCATGTGCTGTACGGTTTAACTGTTCTGCTGTATAGCGTTCTGCCAGCCTGCCCTTACAGGCAGAGCGCTGCCATTTACGCCCTGCACCGTGTGCCAGTGAATATAGTGAGGAAACGGTCTCCAGTGGTTGTACCAGATAGCTGAAATCACCACGTGAACCGGGAATAATCACTAATCCCCTGTTGGCCGGCGCAGCACCTTTCCGGTGCAACCAGCCATACTCCTTATTGATTGTTACCGGTTCTATAAAGTTATGGCTGATATCCAGCAGTTTTTGCCCCTGCTCACGCAGGTTAGCCAGAATACGTCTGCCAATCAGCTCGCGGTTCTGCTGTGCATAATCCAGAGCCAGATTGTGTTGCATCAGATATTCTTTACCGGCAGGACTATCGGCGATTAATCCTTGATGCCCGTACTGGCGGGTATGTTTATCCAGAATCATGCCGCCCAGCCCGCGTGAACCGCTATGTACCATCAGTTGCAGGTGCTGTTTATCCAGTCCGGCCTCCCGGATAATTTCCGGTGCATAAACTGTCTCCAGCATTTGCAGTTCTGCAAAATGGTTACCGCTGCCAATGGTTCCTGAAGCATATGTATGATTATTTAATGGCAGAATTTCTGGCCATAACGCTGTACATTCTGTGATTGATAGCGGCTGGTCAATATTATCCAGACGCTTAATCAGCTTAGCCTGATTCATTGCCCGGATTTTGACTGTGGTTTGCCATAATGCCATTCCGCAGCCAATATCCCCGCCAATCAGTGCCGGATAAAGATATTGGGTAGTAAAAAAAGCTGCACCTACCGGATAACCGCGGCCGGGATGTAAATCCGGCATACCGGCAACGTATTTAATATCGGGAAGTTTTGCAGTTGTCTCTAGCTGCCGGATGGCTTCGCCCTCTAACCAGAGTTCTGGTGATGTTATCAGGGTAATATTGTCCGCCAGCTGCTGAATAGAATTGCCCATTCTGATCCATTCCAATTATTTTATTTGGTAATAAGCAAGCAATAGTCAGCCATGTTCATCATAAATGAACAGGATTTGCATGCTGAGTAATAAATTGGCAGGCCGCAGCCAAGGATCAGGATGTAATCAGCCCTGGATTGACCTGCAAGGGATAGGTAGTACAAACATAATTATTCCTTTCCGTTGCAATGTTGATAATTTGACAGAGTGGCGTACTGTAAATCAGGTTTTACAGGTAGTCAAAATAATCAGCGATTTTTATGTCAATGAGCTGATTATAATTAGTGTTCTGTAGTTATTTCACCACTAATACACTAATCCGGTACTTTTGACACAATTATTTTCAATTGAAAATAATAAAAATTAATCATTAATAATAATTCACACTCTGATATTAATCGGTAACCACGTTTCCTGCATTAATTTAAAAATCTGCACCGAGTTAAAATTTCCAGAACTGCTGCCCGTCAGCGGAACGGCAGTAGAAGCATAGTGATGGGGATTAACGATATTTATGGTCGCAGTAACTCAGGCAGGAATGGAACGGTAACGCCGCAATATATTGATGCCGTACAGAAATCATGTGCTCTGATAAGACAGTTTACCGGCACTGGTAGAGAATTTCAGGCTGAATGCTGAGTTTTTCAGCAATTTTCTATTTGTGCTGATACCTGTCTGAATATGTGCTGGATGTTTACTGCTGGTAATACTTCTAAATAAATAGTTAGTCGGACATAATATTCTCTGTTGGTGTGGCAGGCTTATGTTTACAATAACTGGTTAGATTGATAAATACAAAATGAGGAATTTTTATGGCACAGTTTTTTGCTATCCATCCCACTGATCCTCAGGAACGACTGATTAATCAAGCAGCAGATATTGTTCGTGGTGGCGGAGTGATTGTTTATCCGACGGATTCCTGTTATGCACTGGGCTGCCTGCCGGGCAATAAACAGGCAATGGAGCGAATTTTACGTATACGCGGCATTGATCAGAAACATCATCTAACCCTGATGTGTCATGATCTCAGCCAGCTGGGTGTTTATGCGCGTGTAGATAATAGCCAGTTCCGGCTGCTCAAAGCAGCAACGCCCGGAAGTTATACATTTATTTTGCAGGCCACCAAAGAAGTACCAGCACGTACTCTTCACCCTAAACGCAAAACCATCGGTTTACGTGTTCCAGACAATCGTATAGCTCTGGCTTTATTGCAGAATCTGAATGAACCCATGCTGTCATGCACACTGATGCTGCCTCATGATGATGAACCGTTAACTGACCCTTATGATATCCGGGATCAGCTCGAACATGAAGTGGATCTGGTGATAGACGGTGGCTGGTGCGGTACTGAGCCTACAACCGTCATTGATATGACCGAGGATATTACGCTGATACGGCAGGGTAAAGGGGATACTGCACTATTTGGTTTGTAAAATTTTCACTGGTATCATAACTGTTTTGATTTAGAATTTTCTATTTGTATTTTAAGGATTTTACTTTGCTGAAATTTGATCTGGCTTACTTACTTCTGGCAATCTTGCCGATTCTACTTGGGATTACCCTCCCGGAAGCAGTTTGTGGTTATATGGCACGCTTTTGCGGTGACCGTACAGCTGAAACGATGGGTCGGCTGAGTTTGAATCCGGCTAAATACATTGATATTGTCGGAACAATTATTATCCCGCTGGCAACCATGATTCTTTTGCCTGGCCATCTTATGGTTGGCTGGGCCAAACCAGTACCAATTGACCCGCGAAATTTTAAAAACAGACGTCAGGGAGAGCGTCTGGTAGCCATTGCCAGCCCCCTGGCTAACCTGCTCATGTGTCTGTGCTGGACCATTGTTGTGATTATCAGTCGGTGGGTGCCGGAATATTTTCAGGAACCACTGGCGATGATGGGAATCATAGGTGTCCGTGTTAATGTCATGTTCTGTTTTTTCAGTCTTCTGCCGATTCCTCCGCAACCGGGTGCACGCTTTATTGACAGTTTTCTGTCACCAAAAGCTTCGATGGAGTATCGTAAGCTGGAACCATATGGAACATGGATTATTCTGCTTCTGATTGTAAGCGGCATATTCTCGTTTATTTTGCGACCATTTCTTGAAATGATTACGTCACTGATGTTTTTAATAATTAATCTCTTCTGAGATCAGATGTAGTTTTCATTATTAGAAAATTCAATTGAAATATTTAATTCGGCAAGAATATTTTTATATTCTTGCCGAATTATACTGATTACATCAATTTAAAATTAATTCTGGTGAATAAATGATTGGCTCATTGATTTACCTGAAAATTATTTTCTCTGTCCCAGTGTTACTCTTTCCAGACCAGCCAGATCAGGCTGTGTGTGAATCTGACTGAAATTATTCTGCGCTAACATTGTGCGGACTGCTTCTCCCTGATCAAAGCCATGTTCCAGTAATAACCAGCCATCAGGACGCAGAAAATGTGCAGCGCCGGTAATAATGGTTTGAAATGCAGTCAGACCGTTGTGATTATCGGTGAGCGCATGCTGCGGTTCAAAGCGCAAATCCCCCCGCTGCAAGTGTTGATCATGTACGGCAATATAAGGAGGATTGGATACAATTACGTCCACACTGTTAACTGCCGGCTGCGGCTGAGCCTGATACCATGAACCTTGTCCGAAAGATACGTCTGCCTGCAGGGCAGCAGCATTGGTACGCGCAACTGCCAGTGCTTCTGCACTGATATCAGCTGCCCATACCTGTGCATCAGGACGTTCACAGGCTACGGTAATCGCAATGGCTCCGCTGCCTGTACCTAAATCCCACACAACTCCGTGCTCAGGTAAATGTGCTAAAACCGCTTCTACGAGATGTTCCGTTTCCGGCCGCGGAATCAGTACAGCTTCTGTAACTTGAAAACGCCTACTGTAAAATTCACGCCATCCGAGCAGATAGGCCAATGGCTCACCAGCCAGCCGCCGTTGTGCCAGTTGATTCAGTCTGGTCTGATCACTGCTGCTGATTAGCTGCTGACCATGGGCGATAATATAGCCATGACTGATATCCAGTACCTGCTGAAGCAGCATTCGTGCTTCCAGTCGCGGCAAACCGCAGTTGTGTAACCAGTTATCAAGAGTGATTGGCGTATCTGTATTCATTATCTATTCTTTAAGACAGGTTTATAACAAAAACAGGGTGGCCAGACCGAGAAAAATAAAAAAGCCGCCGGAATCTGTAACAGCAGTAATCAGCACACTGCTGCCAAGTGCCGGATCGCGGCCGGATTTTTGCATAATTACCGGTATCAGTACGCCGACCGTGGCAGCCAGTAACAGATTCAGTGTCATTGCAGCCACCATAACCAGACCAATACCTACGCTGTGATACAGGAAATAGGAAACAAGCCCCATCACAGAACCCCAGATAATACCATTTACAAGAGCAACACCCTCTTCTTTGCGCAGTAACCGCCATGCCTGACTGTTACTGATTTGTCCGGAGGTCATGGCGCGCACAATCATGGTAATGGTCTGATTACCGGAATTACCGCCAATACCGGCCACAATCGGCATCAGTGTTGCCAGCGCAACAATTTTTTCAATTGAGTTTTCAAACATACCAATTACACGGCTGGCAACAAAAGCCGTACACAAATTGACTGCCAGCCATATCCAGCGGTTTTTTACTGAATCCACTACCGGCGCAAACAGGTCTTCCTCTTCACGTAAACCGGCCATATTCAGCATATCGGTTTCTGATTCTTCACGAATCACATCCACCATTTCATCAACGGTAATACGTCCGATCAGTTTGCGGTTACTATCTACTACTGGTGCAGTGACCAGATCATAGCGCTCAAATGCCGCTGCTGCTTCTTCAGCATCGTCTTCAGGACGGAAGGTAACCACATCATCGGCCATAACTGTCGAGACCAGTAAATCCGGATCGGCAACCAGCAGACTGCGTATGGGTAAAACGCCTTGCAGAACATCGTAATTATCGACTACAAAGATTTTATCGGTATGGTCGGGCAAACGTTCAAAACGGCGTAAATAACGCAATACCACCTCACAGGTTACATCAGCCCGAATACTTACCAGCTCAAAATCCATCAGTGCGCCAACCTGATTGTCTTCAAATGACATTGCCGCAGTAATTTGTGCCCGCTCTTCTTCATCACGGCTGCTGATGGCTTCATAAACAACTTCTTTGGGCAAATCCGGAGCCAGCTCGGCCAGTTCGTCTGCATCCAGATTATCCACAGCGGCCAGCAGTTCCTGCTGTGCCATGCTTTCAATCAGGGTTTCACGTACTGGATCAGAAACCTCCAGTAATACCTCACCATCTTCAGTAGGTGTAGCCAGCTTCCACACCAGCATACGTTCCTGTAGCGGCAGCGACTCCAGCAGGGTAGCCATATCGGCAGGATGCAGCTCATGCAGAGCAGCAATCAGTTCAGTCAGTGCCTGTTCCTGCTCCGGTGTTTGCAGGTATGACTGAGTATGCGAATGGATATGCTCGGCAACCGGCAAAAGAATAGCAACCAGCTCACATATGTGATCGGTATCCAGATGCAGGCGTTCCAGTTCGCTGAGATTGCTATGGCTATCCATTGTATTGTTATCCTGTGTGTTGCACATCCAAACCGGAATGTTACCGCTGCAATGCCAGCAGTATATCCTGATAAAACAGCATTTTGCCTGTTATGATAAATTAAAGCCTGCTTGAGCAGGCTGTCTTTAATAATATTGTACACGGATTTTACCTGTTCGCGCCTCTCCTTCTTTGCGTTTATCACCACAAACTACATTGCTAAGCTGCATAATCAGTGTATTTCACGGTAAGGTTTATATATTCTCTGTCACAGAATAAGGTTGCTGATAACACCACATTGTTTTAATGTATAAATTACATTACTGCTGCAAATTATGATTAAATTCAGCAGGGGGAATAGCAATATGCTCAGAGAAAATTTCAATGAATTTCAGTATTTACTGACAATAGCCAAAGAGCGAAGTTTTACCAGAGCAGCCCGTCAACTGGGAATGACACAGTCTGCGCTCAGCCACGCGATTAAAGTTCTGGAGCAAAAACTGCAAACACGTTTACTGACCCGGACAACACGCAGTGTGGCGCCTACTGATATAGGTGAACAGATTATTGCTTATCTGGAACCACGATTAAATGAGCTTGAATTTACATTACAGAATCTGGTTGAACAAAATGGTACGGCCAGCGGCAATATTCGGCTGTCTGTTAGTGAACATGCGGCAAATACGGTACTCTGGCCAAAACTGAAACCATTTCTAAAAGAACATCCGAAAATTAATGTTGAGTTATTTATCGATAACCATTTTGTAGATATCGTGCAGGATGGTTTTGATGCCGGAGTACGCCTTGGAGAGAGCCTTGAACAAGACATGGTAGCCATTAAACTGAGCTCTGAAATACGTCTGGCCGTTGTGGCATCAGCAGATTATTTCAAGACTCACGATATACCGGCCACCCCATATGATTTACAGCATCATCAGTGTATCAATGTACGCTTACCCAGTGCCAACGCACTTTACCAGTGGGAGTTTGAAAAAGACGGCAAACCACTGCGCATTAAAGTAAACGGGCAACTCACTTTCAATCAGTTACCTGAGCGCATAGACGCCGTGTTATCGGGTTTTGGTATTGGCTACGTGCCCGAGGATATGGTCACAGCACTGGTGGCTTCCGGTCAGCTGGTACAAGTACTGAAAGAATGGTGCCCTGCTTTTCCGGGCTATTACCTCTATTATCCCAGCCGCAAACAGCACCCCCGTGCCTTTGCTATGATGATTGATGCTTTACGACTAGTTGAATAAGGGAAACCATATGAGTCTCCCTTATTCTTTCCTGATTAACGCCCTACACGTGCCTGCAGGTCAGCAGGATAACGCTCACCCACAATAGAAACACGCTCCAGAGCCTGATTAATTTCAGCAACATCACTGGCAGTTAGCTGAATGTCGGCCGCAGCCAGATTTTCCTGAAGTCTGTCTGGTCTGGTAGTGCCCGGAATCGGAACAATCCATGGTTTTTGTGCCAGCAGCCATGCCAGCGCAATCTGAGCCGGAGTAACCTGATGAGCCTGAGCCAGTTTATTGATCAGAGTGTTCAGGTTTTCATTTGCTGCCAGTGCTTCAGGAGTAAAGCGCGGTACACGCCGGCGGAAATCATCGGCGGTAAATACAGTAGATGAATTAATGGTACCGGTTAAAAAGCCTTTACCCAGCGGGCTGAACGGTACCAGACCAATTCCCAGCTCCTGCAGCAATGGCAAAATTTCTTTTTCCGGCTCCCGCCACCACATTGAATACTCACTTTGCAACGCAGTCAGAGGCTGTACTGCATGAGCTCGGCGAATGGTAGCAGCACCGGCTTCAGACAAACCAAAATGTTTTACCTTTCCCTCAGCAATCAAATCCTTAACCGTACCGGCAACATCTTCAATCGGTACATCAGGGTCGACCCGATGCTGATACAATAAATCAATCACATCTGTTTGCAGCCGCCGCAATGAACCTTCGACTGCCTGACGAATATGCTCCGGACGGCTGTTTAAAATCTGCTGTTTATTATCATCACCAAACGTAAAACCAAACTTAGTGGCAATCACTACCTGTTGCCGGTAAGGTTTCAAAGCCTCACCGACTAATTCTTCGTTCAGATAAGGACCATAGACTTCTGCCGTATCAAAAAAAGTCACACCCTGTGCCACAGCAGAACGAATCAGCTCAATGGCTTTTCCGGTTTCTGTTGCCGCACCATATCCGAAACTCAGCCCCATACATCCCAGCCCCAAAGCAGAAACGGCCAGACGGCTACTGCCTAAATAACGTTGTTGCATCGTACTATTCCTTTTGTGATTAATTGCAGAAACAGCATAGTCTTTGCAGGCTACAGGATTAAGAGGTCTGAATTACTAAGGTTAATTAATACTATTCATAAATAATCAACCTGCCTTTTCATCAGTCAAAAAAAGCGCCTGACAAATCAGCAGGCGCTCAGCGGTATATTTCAGACGTAAATACTATCTTTTCCAAATACCTTTATCAGCAATAATTTTCAGAAAATACTGATTTATTTGTCAGCTTAATCAGCCCAGTATTTTTTCTTTGAAGTTTTACCGATACCCGGATTAAAGCTATTGGTAGGATCCAGCTTCCGGTAGAATTGCTTTAAAGCCGGTTTGGCATGATACAAATGACCAACATTGTGCTCAGCCGGATACTGGGCTCCACGCTGATCAAGTAATACCAGCATCTCATCTTCAACTTTGTTGCAATCGGTGCCTTTACGGGCAATATAATCCTGATGGAAAACATGACAGAAAAAGTGGCCATAATACATTTTATGGATGAAATGCTGATTAATACTGTCAGGCAGGGTTTCAAACCATTCGCTGTCATTACGCCGTAAAGCCACATCCAGTGCAACAATATTTTCTACCGTATCGCTATGCACATTACGATAGGTAGTCGCTGCGCCGGCTGCGGCAAAACGATGCAGCATTGCTGCTTCGGCCTCTTTTTCATTACAGCGGAAATAACTACCGGTTTTCTGCTGGAAAAAAGTATTCAGAAATGCTTCTGCTTCCTCAATACCGTCATCAGCCATTTTCAGAATCAGATGGTGTTCGTAACGGTCGCGGTAATCACGAATGGACTGAGGTAAATGCTGCGGCAGAAATTTACACATAAATACCGCAAAATGGTCAGAAAAATTCTTCGGAAAAAACGGAATTTTCGCCATGATACGATCAACAAAATTCTTAAAGGCAAACAGACGCGGCATGGCATCAGTACCGAATTTTTGAATGGCAACAAAAGTATCTTTACCATATGCCGCAGCAATATCAAAAGCCTCACGGTGCATGTACTCACCGGAAACCGGCAGATTTTTAAACTTGCTGAGAATATGGCGGCGAATATCATCCAGCTCGTGGGTATCATTACTGCCGATATAGAAAACCGCAGATTTTTTCTCCAGCGGGAAAGTATCCAGACGAACAGCAAAGACCATTAGACGTCCGGCGCTGCCGGAAGCTTCATAATGCCGTGCCGGATCGGCATTAAAACGTGCCGGCGTATCTGCATCTATTTCGCGTACATGGTTGCGGTATTCGTGGTCATGTCCCATACCGGCATCATGTTTGATATCTTGATCGCTGTATTTATGATTTTGCAGATTCTGTAAAATAGTTTCCGGTTCATCGCCCAGTTCGATACCAAGATGATTTACCAGATGCAACTGACCGTTTTCATCCAGTTGAGCAAACACTGCCATCTGTGTATAAGCCGGACCGCGCTGAATCAGCGCACCGCCTGAATTGTTACATACTCCGCCCATCACGGAGGCACCAATACAGGATGAACCGATAACCGAATGCGGACCACGCTGATATTGTTTCAGCTCTTTTTCCAGATGGAACAGTGTGCTCCCGGGCAGACAGACTACCTGTTCGCCATTTTCAATCACCTGAATACCATCCAGCCGGCGTGTGCTGACAATAACAATCGGGCGATCATAATCATTACCATCCGGTGTCGAACCACCTGTCAGACCGGTATTGGCAGACTGAGTGATAACTATCACATCAGCTTCAACACAGGCTTTTAATACCCGCCACTGCTCCACCAGTGTACCCGGTATCACAACAGCCAGCGCATCACCAACTCCGAAACGAATACCCTGACGGTAAGGCAGAGTACGTGCGGGATCAGTCAGAGTATATTCATGCCCGACAATTCCCTGTAATGTGTGAACGAGGTCGGTATGTGTATTAATACCCATACTGCTTCTCCCTTTATTATGTAGTGACTTATTCCTAATTAATACAAACCATTTTAGAACAGTTATATATTAACGGAAAGATTTTTAACATATCTGATGTATATCAGGCTTCAGGCAAAAAACCACCGCTCTGCCGTTGCCACAGCATAGCATAAACACCATTTTTTGCCAGCAGCTCACTATGTGTGCCCTGCTCAACTATCTGCCCTTTATCCATCACAATCAGCCGATCCATTGCAGCAATCGTTGACAGCCGGTGAGCAATTGCCACAACCGTTTTGCCCTGCATTAACCGGGTGAGATTTTCCTGAATGGCGGCCTCTACTTCAGAATCCAGAGCACTAGTGGCTTCATCCAGCAGCAGAATCGGCGCATCTTTCAGAATTACACGGGCTATGGCAATCCGCTGGCGCTGTCCGCCAGACAGCTTCACACCGCGCTCACCCACATGTGCATCATATCCATGTCTTGCTTTAGAGTCTTCCAGTGACGGGATGAAACCATCCGCTGCTGCCTGCTGTGCTGCCCGTATCATTTCTTCATCAGAGGCATCCGGACGCCCGTAAACTATATTGTCACGTACCGAACGGTGCAGCAGAGAAGTATCCTGTGTCACCAGCCCCAGTGCTGCACGCAGACTGTCCTGTGTTACATCGCGGATATCCTGCCCGTCAATCAGAATACGCCCGCCCTGTACATCATAAAAACGCAGCAGCAGATTGGTCAGTGTCGTTTTACCAGCGCCGCTGCGTCCGACCAGACCCACTTTTTCTCCCGCGCGGATATGCAGGTTAAAATCGCGCAGCAGCGGTTTATCCTCACTGTAAGAAAAATTTACATGCTCAAAATCAATCGCACCCTGATTAACTGTTAACGGCAGTGCCTTAGGTTTATCAACAATAGCATGCGGACGGGATAGTATCTTCATACCATCTTCAACCGTACCGATATTTTCAAACAGACGCGCACTTTCCCACATTACCCAGCGTGAAAGACCATTAATCCGTGAGGCCATGGCTGTCGCTGTGGCAATAGCACCGACACCCACCTGCCCCTGCATCCACAGCCAGATACCCAGACCGGCAGAACCGACTACCAGTAAAGTATTAATCATGGTGCTCAGACTATCCAGCAGAGTTGCCAGACGCATCTGCGCATTCACGGTTACTAGAAATTCCTGCATTGATGCTTTAGCATAGGCAGCTTCACGCGCACTGTGTGAAAACAGCTTCACCGTAGCAATATTGGTATAGGCATCAGTAATACGACCGGTCATCAGACTGCGGGCATCTGCCTGCCTCTGAGCAGTTTTAGACAGCCTAGGAATCAGAAATCTGAGTACCATGACAAACAGCACTATCCACAGAATAAAAGGCAGCAATAACCAGCTGTCCATACCGGCAAGTATTACCCCGCTGGTAACAAAATAAACCAGTACATAAACCAGCATATTAGCCACAGACATTACCGTATCACGTACTGCAAGCGCGGTTTGCATTACCTTGGCAGAAACCCTTCCGGCAAATTCATCCTGATAAAAACCCATACTCTGCCCGAGCATCAGGCGGTGGAAATTCCAGCGCAGGCGCATCGGAAAGGCGCCCTGAAGAGTCTGAAACTGTACATTGGAAGAAAAAAATGACCAAATAATACTGAATATCAGCACAGCAGCCATCAGCAGCAGTTCATGTCCTTTTTCCGGCCATAACCTGTCTGGTGAATAAGCGCCAAGCCAGTCGATTACCGTACCAAGGAAGCGAAATACCAGAGCCTCCAGAATACCGGTACCTATGGTCATGACAACCATCAACAGCAGCCAGAGGCGTGCTCCTTCCAGACAACTCCAGATAAACGGTAACACACCTTTTTTCGGCGGTTGCGGAAGCATATCCGGATAAGTATCAATGCGGTTTTCAAACCAGCTGAAAAATCGGTTCAGTAACATATTGCGCGGGCTTTCTGCATAGGTGAGCCATAGCGGCTGTACCTGCAAATACGGCAGCCAGAAAAATAATAAGACAAATCATTATACATAATCTGAAATATAAATCAGCTATCAGCGGTTTGTGTTAGAATCCTGCAGGCACATCAGCATACCAGACAGTCGCTGTGCATAATATACATGCATGGAGGAAAGTCCGGGCTCCACAGAGCAGAATGCCGGCTAACAGCCGGGCGTCGTGAGGCGACGGAAAGTGGAACAGAAAGCATAACCGCCGATGGCTGTGGGAAACCACAGCACAGGTAAGGGTGAAATGGTGCGGTAAGAGCGCACCGTGCCGTTGGTAACAACGTGTAGCAGGCTAAACCCCATTCGGAGCAAGACCAAACAGAATGCACTGACGCTGCTCGCCGAGCATTCGGGTAGGTTGCTAGAGCGGCACAGTAATGTGCCGCCCAGATGAATGACTGTCCGAGACAGAACCCGGCTTATCGGTTGTCTGATGTGCCCCTCAGCATAATGGTTATTCACACAGTTGTAGCCGTTTTTCCGGCTCTTTAGCACTCATTGATTATTCGGCATTCCCATGGCACCGGATATCAAAGAAAAACATAAAGTAAAAACAAGTTAGTTATCTATTGTTATCATTCATTGAACAATCTGATTAATTTATTTTTGACCATCCCCTGCATCAAGCGAAAGATGGAGAATCTGATACAGATTCTGATTATTTATGGCTGGTTGGTCTTTAAAAAAAGTAAATGCGGCATAACGCCATTTATCCGGATTATAAATAATCACTTTACCAGTTTTATTTTTATACTCAGCACTTTGAAAAGAAAAATCTCTTAACCGTACTTGTTCTGCTATAGAAAAATTTTCTTCTGATACATACCGGCTTTGTGAGAAATCATTTGTCAATTCCACTTCTGCTGTAATACCAATATTGATTTTTTGCCAGCCAAAAGAATTAATAATATTGTCAAAATAGCCTTCGAAAATAAATTTATTCATTCCTTTGGTTTGTTTCCAAAGATAAAGAGGACAATATCCATTGCCTGTGTTGCCACTCTTTTTATCAGAAATTATATAAGCCTTAAATAATAAATCTTCAAAGCCATCTGTTTTAAAACCATTATTTTGAATACGATCTTTGATAATATTCATATCATAATCGGCTGGTAAACTAATTTTATATTGCATAGCCTGCATGCTAAATTCCCGCTTTAAACAATGTAATTCAGTTTATAAATTTAATTAAATTTTGAATAATTCTAATCTGCGATTGAGTTATCAGAAAAAATGATAGGTCTTTACAACATATGAATTTCAAAGGATTATTGATTTTTAAAACAGTTTATGACGTTAAAAGTCTTAATAAAGCAGCAAAAATTTTAGGCTATTCACAATCTAATCTGACCGCACATCTGAAAAAGATGGAACATGAATTACGGGCAACGCTTTTTATCCGTAGTTTTGATGGAATGAAACCAACAGCACAAGGCCATCAGTTTTATGCTTTTAGCAATTCAACACTGGAAAAATTTGCACAAATAAAATTATCATTTAAATCTGTTAAACCTTTATTATTAATTTCAGAACTTCTGTTTCAGTTTATTGTTATTGAAAAGACTGAATATCAAATAGAATCAACAGATATTGTTATTAAAAAAACCTGTGAAATAGAAAATGAAATTAATCAGCACAATTATGATAAAGTCATTACTTTTAAAAAATTTAAGCATAAAGATTATGATTTAACAGAAACCGGATATTTACCTGTTACCTTTTTAAAAAGTTCCGAAGTTACTACTCATCTGCATTTACCTGTCTTGATTAACAACGATGCAGATTGTCCCTTACGTGCCAAAACTTTAGCCATATATCCGCAGCTGACTAATATTATTACCATTGATTCGCTCAGCCAGCTGTTAAATCTTGTTGAAAAGGGGCAGGCAGTAGCACTATTGCCCGTATTCTTTGCGCAGGATAAACTTACACCACTTGATACTCACCAGTATCTGATTGACTATTTTTGTTATCAGCATCAATCAGTTTAAAAAATTTAATATCATATTAAGTTTACTATCACTACCCGGACCTTATTCACCGGTTAAGTCAGTTAATAAACCATCTGCTGTGAACTGAATACGTCTGTATGGATTTTTACTGCTACAGCCTGCATGTCCGCACATCTGAATAGTGCCTTACCGATAAAATTACCACTAAATAGGCGCAGAAATTATCTAAACAGGTACAAGGTTATGGCCTGATATTTATCCCGATTGGATTGATAATATCACCAGTCAAAATTCTTAAATTTTGATTTATATCATTCTATTTTTTATAGAAATAACATAATATCTATAAAATAAAACAGATATTTACATTCTTATATTCTCCAGTAACGCCTAATGCCGGATAACTATTGAATTCTTACTTTTTAAACCCAGAGATAGCCAAATGCAAAAAATCTTTATAGCTACTATTTTCATTATCTGTCAGCTAATCTCTTACTCAACATTAGCACTATCTGTGTACTACCCACCCATCTATCAAGTTAAAGCATCTGATTTTATAGAAAAATTCAATACTTTAAATATACAATATCGATATAATCTGAAACCTATTAAAAAAAGCGAGGAGACTCTATCTGAATATGACCTTGCACCTCATATCAACCTCACAATGCATAGAAACAGCTGGGATGAGTTGATAACACAACTTAAACTTAACTGTGACCAATCCTCGAATAATAAATCAGCCGATATGAATAAATGTCAGCAATCTATTCAGCTTGTTAGTCAGGCATTTGATCCTGATTTTGTGCTTAGCGACTTCGAGCGTAATAAAGTATGTGAATCCGTACATAAAACGTCATGGCCAGCTGGATCCAGTGGCAAGGTAAAATCATGTTCCTATGTGTTCAATGATGTTTTGTACAAACAGGAGCATGATCTGGACGACCAATCTTTACGCTTTATCATTTATCTGCTTATCATTTCTCCGCGTCTTGAAGATTTGTCTTAGCACTGATTATTAAATAATTTAAATATGAATAACTATAATGAATAAGATCGGATAACTGGTCTTTTAGGATTAATGCTAGTTACTATCACGTTTAATAATTAATCCCAAAGGGAATCATGGGATAAACAATACCAGATGGGGCAGATTGAATATTCTCAATCCTAAGCCTGATATATAAATAGATTTAAAATATACAGACAGTTTTATACCTGCAATTTGTACTGCTAATTGTGTTTAATCTCTTTATTTGAATAAAATTTATTCAGATGAAGTGAAAATTTTGGTTGTTTCTTTTACATCACCAGAGAAAATTTTATGCCGGATAATCACTACTAAATACTGTTAAATCTCAGGCTGCATCAACTCAGAAGGAGTATTTTGCATAGCCTGAATAATCAATGTAGATATAATTTAATTATTTGTCCGCTCAGTAACAGACTTTACATTAACAGTAGTTTTATGTCAGGCTTGGCTATTGTTTAATTATCGGTATCAGCATGCACACGCGCCAGTTTTTGTCTTTATATGGTTCTATTTTTTTTCTGTTTTCCGGTTACGGGCTTTTTCTGAATTCTGCCGGGGTAAAGCTGACCCAAATGGGAGTCAGCAATATTACCATCGGTGTGCTGAATGCTGCCTTTTTTATTGGTGGTACGATTTCTGCTATTGTTTCTCACCGGATTATTTCACGCGTAGGACATATCCGCAGCTTCAGCGTATTTGGTGCATTGTTTGCTATTGCCGCTCTCGCCCATCTGATGGTAGAACAGTTGTGGATGTGGGGGATTTTGCGTGCAGTACTGGGTTTTTGTCACTATAGCTTATTAATGGTAGTGGAAAGCTGGTTTACAGCACGCAGCGTTCCTCAGAACCGCGCCAAGATTCTGGCTCTGTACGAAGTAGTATATTACATGTCGTCAGCAACCAGCGTTCTGCTGCTAAGTCTGAATATGACCAGTAATAACATTTTTACACTGGCTGCTATTCTGGTGATTGCCGCCACGTTACCGGTAGGGCTGACCCGTATGCAGCAACCGGAAATTCCTAAACGTGAACGTATCAGCCTGCCGCATGTCTTTTCTATCGTCCCACTGGCATGGATAGCCTGTTTTATGGCAGGGATTTTTATTAATGGCTTTTTCACCATGGGCTCGGTATTTATGCTGAAACTGGGCTACAGTCTGCCTGAAGTATCTCTGTTTCTGGGTTCTGCAATGATTGGAGGGTTTACCATCCAATTATTTATTGCCTGGCTGTCAAATAAATTCGGGCGCCCGCGTACTATTTTCGGCTGTGCCTGTGTGGCTGCGGTAGCAGCAATCAGTGGCATGCTGTTGTTATTGGTGTTGCCGGGTAATATCTGGGCTCAGTGCGTGATTGCACTGGCTATCGGTTGTAGCGGCTTTCCGATGTATGCACTGGGGCTGGCACGCGCCAATGATGTTTTACCTGCCAATATGAATACAGTGGAAGTAAATCGCTGTCTGCTGTTTGTTTATGGTTTGGGCTCACTGGTGGCACCACTGATTCTGGGTTCAGTTATGCAGCTGTTCAATCATTTCGGCTTCTATAGTGTATATGCGATTATCGCAACCATTCTGGCAGTATATGCGTATATGCAGCCGGCTGTCCCTGTTTCAGAACGCAGTGTTTATGTGCCGGTATCCGGCAATGTTGGTCCGATGACCGCCGAGCTTGACCCGCGCAACAATGATGCTACTGACACACCGTACGATGCCCAAAGTGCAGAACAGCATATTCATGAAACTTTGCAGAATACTGATACGCAGGATCAGCCGGATAAATAACTATTTGCAAAGCAAGCAATATATCGCATAAACCATACTGCCCGGATCACTGAATTGTTCCGGGCAGAAATTATTGTTGTATTTAAATCCTGAATTATCTGTATCTGAAAGTGATACAACCAGTTGTCGCACCCTAGAAAAATTTGTTTGAACGTTTATTCTTTCAGCCACGAAAATTTACGCCGGCCTAAAGCAATAAATGGTTTTTCAATATACTGAAATGTCAGGGTACAGATAGTCAGTAAAATCAACAATACTGCTGTAGAGACTAATGTGTATTGTGTGCGATTCAAAACAAGATTTTGTACGGCAATATATTTATTCATGCCATACCAGGCTAAACCATGAAGTAGATAAATACTATAGCTGGCATCTCCCAGACGTACGAATCCTCTCAGTTTTAATAAGCCAAAAAGATCACCACCCATAGTGATGAAGATAAATAGCAAAGCCATTACCGGCAAATAAACAATATTGTAAATTCTATCTGCAACTGCAAGCATAAATACGACTGTTAATATTATTCCAATATCACAAATGTATTTGGGTATTTGAATTTTTTCAGGTAATTTTCTTGCCAAAGCTCCAATAGCAAAATATGCAATATATACTGCATAATTTTGATTATATTGAGAAATAAAATATGTACAGATAACTAATATTGTTAAACTTAATTTTAATAAACCTATTTTATTGCGTAATATACAAATAACGGGTAACGAAAAATAAAATCCCCACTCCCAGAATAATGTCCATGTGACCCCGGCATTGATCAAATTAGAATTTTCCAAACCAAATAAAGGCGGTTTATTACCGGTAATACCTGCATCAAACCAATAATAAAAAGTATTGAACAATTGATCAGTATTAATATTATCTTTCTGGATAAAAAAAGCAAAAATAATGCAGCATATAGATGAAAGATAAAAAACAGGTGCAATGCGAAAAAAACGCTTCTGATAAAACATTATCCATGAAGTAGGCTGTGTACAGGCAAACAGAAAACCGGAAATCATAAAAAATATGGCCACCCCAAGACCACCCATATTCATAACAATTGGATAGTTAGGACGATTTATTTCATCTGACCACGCCTGTCCATGAAAATAGAAATAACAAAGAAGATAGTGAAATAGTGCAACTATAAATGCTAAAAAGAATCTTAATCCGTCTAAATGCTTTACTCTGTTAACTTGACTGTTCTCATCCATAAAACTAAAAAGTCTTGAACCAAATAATAGTCCTATAAGCAATATCAGCCCAAACATCCATAAAATGAATTTATATTGAATTAGCATTTATAATTCTTCAAATTAAGATTTGTTTTTTAAATATTTTTTATAATAAACCAATTTTAACATATAAAATTTGTTCAAAATTAAACTTTTTATTTCTAATGTTCTTTATATATATGAATAATAAATGCTTTTTGACTAAATAAATTCAAAACAAAATACTACTTTATTTTAGGTATACCGCTTTTGCTGACTTAATTTCATAAAGGGTTGCTCAATAAAAAGATAGCTTAATGTACATATCAGCATTAAGGTAATAAATACCACGGTAGCAAGCAAGGTATAGCCTGTTTTCTCCAGATGAATTTCATTTATTTGAATAATTTTATTCATACAGAACCAGCCAATACCATGTAATAAATAAATACTGTAGCTGGCATCACCGAGCCGTATAAAAGCTTTTAGCCGTAACAGCCCGAATATATCGCCACCGAGCGCAATCAGACCAAACAGCATTGCAAACAGTGGTAAAAAATTAATGTCATAGTTACCATTAGTAATACAAAAAATCAGTACCAGTAACAGCACGATACCGATATCACAGAATTTTTTAGATATCTGTACAGTTTCTGACAATATTCTGGCCAGTGCGCCTATGGCAAAACAGGCAATAAAATAAGCTTTTTGCTGATTAAATGGGGCAATCAGATAAACGGCAATAAATATTACGATTATTGCCAGAGGCAGTAAACCGGTTTTCGGGCGCAGAATACATATCAGTGGCAAGGAAAAATAAAATGCCCATTCCCAGTATAACGTCCAATATACACCTGCATTAATCAATCGGGCGTCCTGCATACCGAATAATCCTGGTTTAATGCCTGTAATACCGGCATCAAACCAGTAATACAGATTAAGCAGCATATCACGTGTAACCAGTGTATGCCTTTGTAAATACAGTGCAAGTAATATACAGCAGGCAGAAGACAAACAAAATACCGGTGCAATGCGCAGCAGACGCTTCTGATAAAACTGTATCCACGAAACGGGTCCAGAATGCGCAAACAGATAACCTGAAAGCATGAAAAACAAAGTAACAGCGAATGCACCAAGACGCAGATTGAGCAGATTATGGACAAATACGGCCGGTGTCCATGGCTGGCCGTGCAAATAATAATAGCTGTAAACATAATGATGCATGGCTACACTGAAAGCTAATATAAAGCGCAGACCATCCAGTCGCTCTATCCGCCGGCTACCGGGATTATCCATAAATGCAAACAGCTTGGTTCGAAATACTGCCCAGCACAGTATTAATAATCCCAGCATCCAGCCAAACATTTGGTATGAAAAAAGCATAAAAATATTAACAATCAGTAGTAAACATAACCTGATATTAATGTTTTTTTACAGTATCTGTGAATCCGGTTTTAAGAATCAGGCCTGCTGTTAGTATACGTCACGCTGATAGCGTTGCTGCTGACGCAGCTCACTCAGATATTCATCAGCATCTTCAGAGCTGAGTTTACCCTGCTCAGTAACAATATCCAGCAGTGCCTGCTCAACGTCACGAGCCATTTTGCCGGCATCGCCGCAAACATAAATACGCGCTCCGCGCTGTAACCATTCCCAGATATCCTGTGCACGCTCCCGCAATTTATGCTGTACATAAACCTTTTCGTTTTCCTGACGGCTCCAGGCAAAATCGTAACGTGTCAGTAAACCGCTTTTACGGTATTGCAGCCACTCGGCCTGATAAAGAAAATCATCAGTAAATTTCTGATTACCGAAAAACAGCCAGTTTTCACCTGCGTCACCATTGGCATCACGCTGTTGCATGAATGCGCGAAACGGTGCAATACCTGTACCGGCACCAATCATGATAATGGGGGTATTACCATCTTCAGGTAAGCGGAAACGGTGATTTTCTTCAATAAATACGCGTACTGCCTCCCCTTCTGGCAAACGTTCACCGAGAAAACCGGACGCACCTCCCGTATATTGTCGCTCACGCTGAATAAAACGCACCACACCCACAGTCAGATGAACTTCCTCGCCAACTTCATCCTGACTTGAAGCAATTGAATACAGGCGCGGTGTAAGCGGACGAAATAAATCATGTAATGCCTGTGCATCAATTAAATGCGGATAGGCTGCCAGCACACTGACTGGCGGAGTAGTGGCAATAAACTGTTTCAAGACTGTACTGTCAGCTACGATTTCATCCAGTTCGGCATTTTGTATCTGCCGGGCATAGTTTTGCACCAGAGCAGGTGTATTCTGAGTGATATCCAGCTCATTCTGTAAAGCTTCTCCGATACTTATTTCACGTCCATCAGCCAGTCGAACCAGTGCATCGCTGTCTACCTGTGTATGCTGCAGAATTTCTTCTACCAGTGTGGCTGCATTCTGATAAAACACGCCCAGAGCATCCCCGGGCTGATAACGGATACCAGAACCGGTTAAATCGATTTCGATGTGTTCGACATCTTTGTTGGCTTCAGGTGTGGTGATCCGCTGGCGCAAACTTAAGGTGGCACTGAATGGTGCTGCTTTGGTAAATACCGCAGTTTGTGCAGCGACTACACTTTGCTGAACCTCATTACTTATGCTTGCGCTATTAGTGTTATTCAGCTCACTGATAAGAGCAATAATTTTATCCTGCCATGCTGCGGCACTGCCCTGATAGTCGACATCACAGTCTGTCCGTTCAGCCAGGCGCTGCGCACCCAGATGAGCTAGTTGATTATCAAAATCCTTAGCACACTGACAAAATTGCGGATAACTGCTGTCTCCCAGTCCGAGTACCGCAAAGTGAAGCTGATTAAGAGCCGGTGCTTTTTTACCAAACAGATATTTATATAGTGGTAAAGCTTCTTCCGGGGGTTCGCCTTCGCCCTGTGTTGACGTTACCAGCAAAAGAATATCTTCATTGGAGAGCTGCTTGATTTTATAGTCGCCGCTGGCGATTAAAGCTGCATTAATACCGGCAGCTTCAAGTTTCAGTTGCAGGCTTTCTGCCACACGACGTGCGTTACCAGTTTGTGAAGCGGATAAAACCAGTACTTTGCGTGCTGCAACCGGTTCTGCAACACCGGATACCGGCAACGCTGCCGGAAAAACCGTATTTTGCTGCTGACTGTTTGCCCATGCATAGCCGGACAGCCAGGCAAGTTGTGTTGGTGAAAGGCTGGCAAGCGATTGCAGCAATTCAGGGGAAATAGGTATGCTCATAGCTTGTGCTCGATAAAGTTATGATTAATGTAATTTTCAGACTGCAATAGATAGTCAGCCATACTAGCAAGCACAAAGTTTTTTGAGAAAGAAATGACGCTTATTTAGATAGAAGCAGTAAGAATATATAAAAAGGCAACCCTTCGGATTGCCTTGAATCGGATGGTCTGGCTTGCCTCCAGACTGTCCGGATTAGCGTTTAATACCGATTTCCGGAAAAGATTTACGCATCACTTCATCCAGATGGCTGGCTGAAGCACGCATTAAACCCTGCTCTTTTTCATTCAGCGGAATTTCAATTACCTGACGTATACCATGCCGGTCTAACACTGCCGGTGTACCAATATACATATCATTAACACCATACTGACCGTTCAAATAAGCAGAAACAGGTAAAATGGTATTTTCATCATCCAATAATGCGCGGCAGATACGTGCCAGAGCAGCACCGACACCATAGTAAGTAGCACCTTTAAGGCGAATAATATCGTAAGCGGCATTGACCACACGATCAGCAATAATATCCAGATCTGCTTCGGTAAAGCGCGGGTCACCTTTAATCCATTCTTCTATGGTCAGCCCGCCTACACTCAGGTGAGACCAGGCCGGAAACTCGGTGTCTCCGTGTTCACCCAGAATATATCCGCTTACTGTGCGCGGATCGACATTCAGTAAATACCCTACATATTTACACAAACGGGCGGAATCCAAAGATGTACCGGAACCGATTACCCGTTCTGCCGGAAAACCGGAAATTTTCCATGTAGCATAAGTCAGAATGTCAACCGGATTCGAAGCCACCAGAAAGATACCGTTAAAGCCAGACTCTACTATATGAGTGACAATGCTTTTAATGATATGCAGATTACGATTAACCAAATCCAGACGTGATTCACCGGGTTTTTGAGCAGCACCGGCAGTAATGACTACGATATCAGCATCAGCAGCATCACTGTAATCACCGGCGTAAATGTTTTTCGGATAAGTAAACAGTAATGCATCAGCAATATCTTTAGCATCACCATGTGCTTTATCACGGGCAACATCGACGATAACCAGTTCCTGACCGATACCTTGCAGGGTAGCAGCATAGGCAAAAGTGGAACCAACTGCACCGGCGCCGACCAGAACAATTTTCTGGTGATTTTTGGCATTAGTAGGCTGTAACATAAATCAACCTCGTTTCTATGGATAAATACAAAACTATATGAATTTATGCATAAATTGTAACAGATTATCATATACCATTTTTTTTATTTATTTATATTCATTATTCATTACAAATTTTGGTATATTAGGTCTATAAATATAATTTTATGTATATTTTTTGCCAGTTATATTGATATTTTCGTGAATTTAACATAATTATATTTAATTTTGAATAATATCTTTACGCTGGCAAATTCTATTTTATACTTGACTAAAAACCAAAATATTGATCTTTATTTATAGACTTTATTGATTATTGATATAGTTAGTTATAAAAAGTGGTTTCGAATTACTACTCGTAAGAACTATGTCAAATATTCATTTATTGTATTTATAATCTGCCTTTTTCTCTTAATGTTATCGCCATTCTAAAATAGAATAAATTATGGCCTTGCGAATACCAGGCTAGAGGCATCATAAAATTTTGCATTAAAGGTAAATTGAATAAATATCTATTTTTATGATCAAAGGAAGATTTATTCTTGATATTCGGAATATAAATACGGGTTATTTTAAAGATAAAGATGCTATGTTATCTGTAAGGTAACAATAGCAAATTAAATTAATTTTGAGTCATCTCTTTAACTAATAAAAAAAGCCATATACTATGGTATCAATAAGTTATTTTATTAATAGTGATGTGATGAAAAATTTAATTTGCTATAAAACGTTGCCAGTCTGGAATGCACAAACCTTACCGAAACAGTTTCGTGAACAGCATAATACGCAAACAGGTACCTGGGCAAAATTAAATATTATTAAAGGTTATGTGAATTTCGATATATTAACCGAACAGGGAGACATCATTTCTGAGCATGTTTTCAATACTCAGCAGCAACCACCTTTGATTCTACCGCAGCAATGGCACCGGATAGCTCAGGTATCGGATGATTTGCAATGCCAGCTGGCTTTTTATTGTCTGCCGGAAGATTACACTCAGAAAAAATATCAAATGACCAGAACGCACTCTGAAGTACTGGCAGTTAGTCAGCTCATTTCAGCAGGGAAAGTTTTGGATTTAGGTTGTGGTTCCGGTCGTAACTCACTCTATTTACAGTTACTGGGTTTTGATGTTGATTCGGTTGATAAATCAGAGGTGAGTATCAATAATTTACAAAGCATTATTGCTAAAGAACATTTATCCCATATCAATGCATCTGTTTATGATATAAATCAGGCTGATTTAACAGGTAATTACGATTTAATTATTTCAACAGTGGTAATGATGTTTCTACAGGCAGACAGAATTCCCGATATCATTCGCAATATGCAAATGATAACAAAACCGGGGGGATATAATTTAATTGTCAGTGCGATGTCCACTGACGATTTCCCTTGTACAGTCGGGTTTTCGTTTACTTTTAAAGAGAATGAATTGCGTAATTATTATCAGGACTGGAATATTCTGAAATACAATGAAGATGTTGGTGAACTGCATAAAACCGATAGTGATGGTAATCGAATAAAACTGCGATTTGCCACTTTACTGGCACAAAAAAAGTAATATCTCAGGATGTAGTTTAGTACAATTGAAAACATGCAATGATTAAATAGAAAATTCAATAATAACTATATAAGATTAAAAAGCGATAATGCCAGTTTCAGACTAAGTAACACTTATTTGGAAACAGTCAGATCTGCTTCCCTGGAACCAGCAGAGCATTAGTAAACAATTTACTGAATTAAAAGTAAAAGTATCCGGCTTAATTAAAAAATAACATGATAATGACACCAATTACAACTCTACAGCGTAATAAAATATCCGGCCAATGATAATAATGTGATTAGCTGGTATACAGACATCACTATATTCCTTTGTATTAAAGGCATGCAAACGTATTTCTTCGTAGGGCATTGAATATAGTTTCCTGATGCGATACTGGTGATTTTGTTTAATCAGATATAAATTACCATCAATAATATTGGTGCGGTTTAAATCTACTGCAAAAATAGTACCGTAAGGAATAATAGGTTCCATACTATTATCATTTACCGAAAAGCACACCACCATTTGCGGATTGATTTTTTTACGCTCCAGAAGCTCAGTTCTTAAACTGATTCCTTTACCGTGCTGAATATGCAGTTGGTTTGACTGCACACTGCCGGCCTGTTCTATTGAAGAATAAAATGGAACAAGCGTTTGATCCTGATTTTCTGCAATAATATTTACTTCTGCAGCCAATGTTGTGGTTGTTGCCGGAAAAGGGCTACCACGGCCTTCACGTAACCAGGATAAACTGACACCCAGTATATTGGCCAGTATATCCAGATTTTTCGGTTCGTAATGACCATTCTCCCATTTAAATACGGCAGTTTTAGAAACCCCCATTCTATCAGCCACCTGTTGCTGTGACAGAGCCACATGCTTGCGCGCCTGTTTAATCCGATCGCTTAACATCAGTTATCTCCTGACTCAAATACAGAATGATGTTAACGTAAATCGTGTTATGTTTTGTTTATACGAATAATCATTTTTAATATATAAAATATGGAAATTTATCCAAAAAAAGTTAATATTATTTACCCTATATAAATTTTCCAATAATATTAATATGATAATTCATCATAAACTTTAATTAATATCATATTACATTAACAATTTGACTTTTAAAATTTTCAGTTTAACGTCATTTTTACATATTTTTTACACAAAAGTTTGATATAAATCTTATTGCGACATTGTATGTTTGCATTCAAAGCATCAGATATTTACCTATTAGATATTAAATATATCCGAATTTTGCCGGATAAATAATCTGAAACGACGAATAAATTTAATAAATATTATCTACGAGTTAATATATGACAAAACAATAAAAGCCTGAATATCAGGCTGGTACCAGACAGAATATTAATTCTGTCTGCTTATTTTCAATAGATTAAACTATTATTGAATGCGGTTTTAAGCAACAGAAACAATCATACCGGCTGCAACAGTATGGTTGGTGGCTTCATCAATCAGAATAAAGGCTCCGGCAGCGGGATTATCCTCATAAGTCGTTGCTACCACGGGTTTCTGAATACTAAGCTGTACACGGCCAATATCGTTTAGCTGCAGGCTGTCGCTGTCTTCGCGATGGTTCAGGCTTTGAACATCCAGCAGATAATCAACCTGTCTGATTTTGGCGTATACCGTCTGAGTAGTATGCTTGAACCAGTAGCGTCGGGCTGAGTTTAAGGGTTTGCTGTCGAACCAGCACACGGAAGCACTGATGGTTTTCACTGGCTGTAATGCACTATCTGCTGCCACCAAACTGTCGCCCCGAGAAACATCAACATCATCTGCCAGTACCACAGTCAGCACAGCTCCTGACTGTGCCTGCTCCACCTGACCATCAGGCGTATAAATGGCCGCTATGGCACTGGTCTGCCCTGCCGGTTCAATACGTATACGGTCGCCCACTTTCAGGGTACCTTGTTCCAGACGTCCCTGATAACCGCGAAAATCATCTGCGCTGCTGCCATCCAGCCGGGCAACCCGCTGAACAGGGAATAATGCAGGAGCAGACAGTAACTGGCTGCTGCGATTGGCAGCGGGCAGGCTTTCCAGCAAAGGCAACAGAGGCTGTCCCTGATACCATGGCATATGCGCACTGGCAGTCACTATATTATCACCATTCAAAGCTGATATGGGTACGTAGCTGATATTGTGTAAATCCAGAGCAATAGCCAGTTCAGCATAGGCACGCTTAATGGCATTAAATTTTTCTTCACTGTAATCGAGTAAATCCAGTTTGTTTACTGCCACAATGATATGCGGCGTACCCAGCAGTTTCAGAATCGCGCTATGGCGGCGGGTTTGCGGCAGTAAGGCTGGTGTATGTTCAGTGTAATCCAGCCGGGTGGCATCTATAAGAATAATAGCTGCATCAGCAGTAGATGCACCTGTAACCATATTGCGTGTGTACTGCTCATGTCCCGGCGTATCAGCAATAATAAATTTACGCGCCGGCGTGGCAAAATAACGATAGGCTACATCTATAGTAATACCCTGTTCACGCTCAGCGGCAAGTCCGTCAGTTAGCTGAGCAAAATCAGGAATGCCGTCGGCGGTACGTTTGTGCTTGCCGTGATACAGCGAAGCAACCTGATCAGCCAGTAAGGACTGACTGTCAAACAGCAGTC
Source organism: Snodgrassella sp. W8135 (assembly GCF_016101225.1). NCBI lineage: Bacteria > Pseudomonadati > Pseudomonadota > Betaproteobacteria > Neisseriales > Neisseriaceae > Snodgrassella > Snodgrassella sp. W8135. The sequence continues at coordinate 82,101 of NZ_JACFQX010000002.1, read as the reverse complement.
GTCCTATCAGCGTGGATTTACCATCATCTACGCTGCCGGCAGTAATAAAACGCAATACAGAATCAGTACTCATCGGTGTCTCACTTTTTTAAGGTTGCCGCCTGTGCCAGCATCTGTTGCAGGCTGTCCCGGGCAGGTTCCAGTTTTCTGAAGCCGTCTTCTGCCATCAGATGGCCGCCATCAGGGATATACTGAATACTGCTATGCAAGGCATGGGCAATATCGTTACTGGCTGCTTCGGGAACATATGGGTCATTAGTTGAAATAATGCTGTGAACCGGCATACTGATTTGCTGCAATACTGCAAAATCCGGCTGACTGACATCGATATAACCATCCAGTATTTGTAGCCTGGGCAGGTGTGCGGCAAATCCGGCAACCAGAATCAGACCGCCCAGCCGTGCAGGTTTATGCCGGCTGAGAAATTGCAGCAATGTAATAACGCCAAGACTATGACCAATCAGAAAAGTCTGTTCATCCGGCTGCCCGATAAGCTTATCCAGTGCCTGCTGCCATTGCGCTGCCTGCGGATAATCCGGCTGAGGCATAAGCGGTACGGTTACTTCTGCACCGGTTGTCCGGATCTGCGCAGCCAGCCAGTCGAACCAGTTATCCTGCGGACTGCTCTGAAAACCATGCACAATAAATATTCTGGCCGGTAATACCGTTTGTTTTTCTGTCATCAGAAATAACCTGCTTTCTTGCGCTCTTCCATCGCCGCTTCCGATACCTGATCATCCATACGGGTAGCATTACGTTCGGAAATCGTAGTTTGTGCGGTTTCAGCAATAATTTCTGCTGCTGTACTGGCTGTGCTGGCTACCGGACAGGTACAGGAAATATCACCAACAGTCCGGAAACGCACACTGCGCACAATACTGACTTCACCTTCTTTTTTCGGTGTCAGCTCTGTTACCGGTACCAGCATATCGTTGCGCTCAACAACTTCTCGCTGATGTGCATAGTAAATCTCCGGCAAAGCAAGCTGTTCACGCGCGATATATTGCCAGATATCCAGCTCTGTCCAGTTGGAAATCGGAAAAACCCGCATATTTTCACCCGGATGCAGACGTGTATTGTACAAATCCCATAATTCGGGCCGCTGGTTTTTCGGATCCCACTGACCAAATTCATCCCGAAAAGAAAAAATCCGTTCTTTAGCCCGGGCTTTTTCCTCATCCCGTCTGGCGCCGCCCATTAATGCATCAAAACCATTGGCTTCAATTGTTTCCAGCAGAGTGACGGCCTGTGCGGCATTCCGTGAATCAGTAGCCCGGCGCAGAGTCACACTGCCGCGGCGAATCGACTCTTCTACACTGCCGACGACCAGACGTGCACCAAGGCGGCGTACGACTTCATCACGGAAAGCAATAACTTCCGGATAGTTGTGTCCGGTATCTATATGCACCAGTGTCAATGGCAGTTGCAGGCTGTGCCCCGGAATCTGAAAAGCCTTTACAGCCAGAGACAGCAGCACCACTGAATCCTTGCCGCCGGAAAACAGTAATGCCGGATTGCGTGCTTCGGCCACTACTTCGCGGATAATATAAATAGATTCAGCTTCCAGCCAGTCCAGATGTTTGTCTTGAATACTCATGATATTCCCGTTACGGGCACAGACCATTCTGTCTGCAACCCTGAGTTGATTTCAGCTTATTTATGTAAACCACATTCTTTACTGTCCTGACTTTCCCACCACCAGCGTCCGGCACGAATGTCTTCACCTGCTTTTACTGGGCGGGTACAGGGCTCACAGCCGATACTGGGATAACCCTGCTGATAAAGGGCATTAACCGGTAACTGCTGCTGCCGGGCATATGCCCATATTTCAGTTTCCAGCCATTCAGCCAGAGGATTATATTTAGCCATGCCGTGCACCTGATCCTGCTCTGCCAGAGCCAGAGCCGTACGTGTTGCCGACTGCTCACGCCTTTGTCCGGTTATCCAGGCATCAGCCTGACTCAGAGCACGACCAAGCGGTTCGATTTTGCGGATATGACAGCATTCACGCCTCAGTGCAACACTGTCATAAAAAGCCAGTTTGCCGTGAGTGGCGATATATGCATTAACAGCGTGTTCATCTGGCCGGTATTCCGCAATATGAATACCCCAGTGCTGACGCACTGCCCCGAGCAAGCTCAGTGTTTCACTGTTCAATGCACCAGTATTAAGCGTAAATACTTCAATAGGCAGCTGTTCGCGGGCAATCACATCAGTAATGACCATGTCTTCAACCGCCAGACTGGAAGCAAATTTAACATGGTGATGCTTCTGTGCAATCTGCTGCAAGCGTGTTGTCAGCTCGGTCGTCAGAGCCGGCAGGCGGCCGGTGGCAGCCGCATCATGCGGAGGAGTCCACAAACGGGGACGCAACATGGTTATCACTATCCTGAATGCACAAATTATTAATGACAGTAATTGTTTAACCGGATTACTGTCTGAATAGCACAAATAGTAACAAGTGCAGCCGGCATGGAGGAAAGAATAAAAATTTCTTTCTTTATAACCAAACTTCCGGTCACTGATGCTGCTGTTACAGATATAACTGCCAACGCTTTGGTTAGAAAAAATGCTTCTTTTTCATCCGGGCACCGGCGCTTATAAGATAGCGTATAAACAACAACGACAAGTCAGCATGAATCACTACCCGATTTTTACCCAACTACACCAGCGTAAGGTATTACTGGTGGGTGGCGGCCACGTAGCCGAACGCAAAGCCGGTGCTTTATTAGAGGCTGGTGCGCATCTGCTGGTCGTCGCACAGCAGACTACAGCCAGATTTAAAGAATGGTTTGACCGGCAACAGGCTGAACATATAAGTACCGAATTCAGCCCTGATTTATTAAACGGTATTTTTCTGGTGATTGCCGCAACCAGCGATCATGCGCTTAACCGGCGTATTTTTCAGGCAGCCGAAGCAGCAGCTACTTTCTGCAACAGCGTAGACCAGCCTGATTGCTGCTCATTTATTGTACCGGCACTGATTGACCGCAATCCGATACAGGTAGCGGTAAGCAGCGGAGGTCATGCACCTGTGCTGGCACGGCTGATTCGTCAGCAAATTGAATTATTACTGCCCTTTTCTATCGGACGGGCAGCGGCGATAGCCGGACGCTGGCGCAAACGAGTCAAAGCCACGCTGCACAACATGAGCGAACGCAGGCGTTTCTGGGAATATCTGTTTGAACACAGCCGTTTTAACCAGTATATTGCCCGTGGTAATGAATCTGCAGCAGAAACACTGCTGCAACAACAACTGACGCAGCATCAGCCTTTGCCACAGGGCGAAGTTACTCTGGTCGGAGCTGGTCCGGGCGATGCCGGCCTGCTGACCCTGCATGCTTTACAGGCGATACAGACAGCAGATGTGGTGTTATATGATGCACTGGTTTCAGCAGAAGTACTGGATCTGGTCAGGCGTGATGCATTAAAAATCAGTGTAGGCAAACGTTGCGGACACCATCAGGTACAGCAACAGCAAACCAATGAATTACTGGTACAGTGGGCGCAGCAGGGAAAACGCGTTGTGCGTCTGAAAGGCGGTGATCCGTTTATATTCGGTCGTGGCGGAGAGGAATGTGCCATATTGCAGGCTGCTGAGATTCCGTTTCGGATTATTCCGGGTATCAGTGCCGGTCTGGGGGCAACTGCCTATGCCGGTATTCCGCTAACCCATCGTGATTATGCTCAGAGTGTATTATTTATTACCGGCCATCAGCAGCTGGCCGACCAGCCTTATGGCTGGCAGACACTCGCCCGTAACCGGCAGACACTGGTTATTTACATGGGTACGCTGAAAGCGGCTGAAATCAGCAGACAACTCATTAACCACGGACGTGCTGCCGATACACCGGTTGCGATTATCTCTCATGGTACAATGTCCAGCCAGAGTGTCTTAACCGGCAGACTGCATCAGCTGGCCGATCTGGCTCAACAGGCTGATACACCAGCTCTGATGGTTATCGGTGAAGTAGTACAGTTACGGGAGCAACTGGCATGGTTTAACCAGACGGATAACCAATCTGTTGCCAGTGAAGCTGCTGCATAGAAATTAATCATTTCTCCGGCTGAAAAAACAACACGTTTGCAAACGTGTTGTTTTTTCATTCAGGCAAGTATCAGTCTGCCTGCGCTGCGGTCTGGGCATAATTAGCCAGACCAACTTCTTCAATCAGGTCTAGCTGTGTTCCCAGCCAGTCCAGATACTCTTCATTTACCGCTTTTTGCTGTTCAAGCAAATCACGGGAGACAAAATCCAGCTGGTTTTCACATACTGCAATGGCATCAGCCAGTGCCACATGTTTTGCCTGTTCTGCCTGCTGGTCACATTGCAGAATTTCGATGATATTTTCGCCAACCAGAATTTTGCCGTATTCCTGTAAATTTGGCAGTCCTTCCAGCAGCAGAATACGTTCAATCAGTGCATCCGCACTTTTCATATCGCGAATCGAATGTTTGTATAATGCCTCACCCAGTTCGGCAAAACCCCAGTTACGTAATATCCGTGCATGTAAAAAATACTGATTGATAGATACCAGCAACAGACCCAGATTTTTATTCAATGCCTGTAAGGCCAGACGATCACCCTGCATATCTTTCTCCTTACAGCTGGCTTTGCAGATAATTCGGCAAACCCATTATTTCAATCTGGCGTAACTGTTGCTCCAACCAGTGGGCATGGTCTTCTTCAGTATCTTTCAGCTGTGTCACCAGAAACTGCCGGGTGACATAGTCCTGTTCCTGCTCACACAGCTTAATTGCATCTTTCAGATTCTGGCGTACACAAAGCTCTGTTGCCAGATCATTTTCAAGCATACTAATCACATCAGTACCGACATTAATCGCATCCGGTACCATTTCCGGTTTGCCATTGAGCATCAGAATACGGTGAATAAACTGGTGAGCATGATCGGTTTCTTCCTGCATCTCATGGTCTATACGCTGAAAAAGCTTCATATAGCCCATATCTTCATACATGCGTGAATGCGCAAAATACTGGTCACGTGCGGCCAGCTCTCCTGCCAGTAACCGGTTTAAACAATCCAGTACAACTTTTTTGCCTTCCATGTCTGTTTCCTTTTTGCTCAAAACTCTTCTGCTAATCCGTCCAGACAGGCATGCTCAATCACTAAACAGTCGTCAACAAACCGCCCTGACTCATTTGCCGTCATAGCCTGAACGCCATTCATAGAATTTTGTTTATTAATTTATCGTTGCCGGTATCATCAGCAGATTAGGCGATGCACTGACATCGCGCAGTCATTTATATGGGGAAAAATATTCTAAAATAATATCTTTTCTGTCTTGGGTTGCAGACTATTACTAGCCCGCAACCCGACTCCCCTCTAAATAATTGTATTAATAAAGCAATAAATTCTGCCTAATCATTAATACAACCATTTAGGGTTATCATAACATTAAATTAAATAACTATTTTTAATCTAAATAAGACTAATTTTCATAATAATTTGATAAAATATTCTCAATTTAACAAAATATTAAATAAAAACATAGCTTTACAACAATAATAGTTCTCACCATCTATTAAGCTGTTGAAAACTACCTGTAATAGCCATTTAATTTATAAAATATTTATATAATTTAACTTATTTTCACTATTTATTTTTATTTTTACAGCAACATACCCATAATTTTATCAGTTAGTTATCCGTGTAAAACATAATTATTCGCATTTATTATCGGAGCAGAATATACCAATAAAATAAATACTGCTTAGTATCAAAAATTATGAGAATAAAATAGTTTGCCTGAAAGAGAGGCAATGTCCAGAACTTCAATATTGAAACAATTATTTAATACAATGCAAATACAGTCAATTAGTAGTTATTTACAGATACAGGGTAATACCTCTGACCAAAATACAAGAATCATACCGGATGGCTTTTGAGAATGATGACTACAGCCTGTCAAATAAATACTGGCTGCTCAGAAGAAAGCAGAAAATCCGTTTGTAAGTAACAAAAAATCCGTACCGGAATTTAAGTTCTCCGGCTGATAAACAATCAGAGCGGAAAAAAATTTCAGTACGGATTAATACAGATTACGGTTTAAAGTACTGGCTTACAGCACAATACCACCAGTTACTCCGTATACCTGTGCTGTCACATAGCTGGATTCTTCAGACATTAAGAAAACATAGGTAGATGCTAGTTCGGCAGGCTGTCCGGCACGACCAAGTACTGATTCACTCTGACCGAATTTCGGAATAGCTTCAGGAGGCTGACCACCGGTAATTTCCAGTGCAGTCCAGATTGGACCCGGAGCCACAGAATTAACCCGGATACCTTTGGCGGCAACCTGTTTGGCCAACGCCTGAGTAAAAGCCACAATTCCGGCTTTAGTAGTGGCATAGTCGACCAGATTCGGGCTAGGCTGATATGCCTGTACAGAGCTGGTAGTCACAATAGTGGCACCGGCAGGCAAGTGCGGCATAGCAGTCTGAATCACCCAGAACAGGGAAAAAATATTCACTTCAAAAGTCTTTTTCAACTGTTCGGTGCTGATATCACAGAAACGCTCTACCGCAGTCTGTTTACCAGCCACTAAAGTCAGGCCATCCAGGCCGCCCAGCTCGGTACGTGCTTTTTCAACCAGCTGTTTGCAAAAATGCTCGTCACTCAAATCACCGGGTATGCACACCACCTTACGGCCGGCTTCCTGTGCCAGAGCAGCAACCTGTTTGGCATCCTCTTCTTCAGCAGGCAAATAATTAATGGCCAGATCAGCACCTTCGCGTGCATAAGCGATAGCAGCAGCACGACCAATACCTGAATCGGCACCAGTTACCAGAATTTTACGGCCGTGCAAACGACCATGACCTTCATAGCTTCTTTCACCGCAATCCGGCACCGGATCCATTCTGCTCTGCAAGCCCGGTGCAGGCTGATGCTGTTTAGAAAAATCCTGATGGTAGTACTTGGTTCTTGGATCTTGTAAACCTTCTTGATGCTTCATAATACATCTCCTTGTTTAACAATGCTTTATCCAAAATGGAACAGCTGAACCATCATACGACAGATTAGTACACAACAAAGAAAAGTATCTGTAATTTATGTCAATATTCTAGTTAAAGTTTATTAATCTCAATGGCTTAAAAAAACAATAATCAAACAATGACATCAAGCAGCCATCCGGACAGATTTCAGAATCGGTAAGTATACGAAACACCGGCAATATGCGCATTCGAGCGATAATCGGCTTCACCGCGCACATTGCTTGATACATGTGTTCCTTCATCCTGCTGATTCATATGTGTATGCTGAATATGCAGATAAGCATACGATACCGCTACCGTATTCTTTTTATCCACATCATACTTAAATCCGGCACCAAACAGCCAGCGGTTACCATCAGGAATAGTAGACAGACGCGAAGAAGCACTGCGTACTGGCGACTGGTCATAATTCACGCCGAAACGCCACTGCAAATGCGAATTCTGCTGATAGGAAGCACCCACGCCAACCGCATAAGTATCACGCCAGTTTGTGGCAATATGAGTGGTATTCGAAGTAGCACCATGTACCGGATCAATTGCCTTATCATTCTCAAATTTAATATCCAGAGCATGCAGACGTGAAGAACGCGTCCAGCTCACATTACTGAAAACATTCCACTGCGGATTGACCTTCCACATACCGTGTACAGATACTACTTCCGGCGTAGTAATCTGTACCTGTGCACCTTCCAGAGCCTTAAAGCCAAACTGCTCAAACAGCGGAGCATAGTTTTCTGCAAATTTGCCCATAGGTTTCCAGCGCGCAGTACCGTGCAAATGCTGATTAATCTTCGAACGATAGCTCACACCTACCCGGACATCATCATTAATGTCCCATAACCAGCCGGCATTAAAACCATAGCCCCAGTCATTACCCTTGACTGTTGCGCGTGCATCAAATGCGCCCGGAGCTTTCTGATGTAATACAGATTGCGGTATTCCCGACTGTGCACTGCCTACCGGCGTAAAATCCGCATATTTCTGTACTTCTGCATGCAGGTATTGCGCAATCAGCCCCACACCCAGTGAATGTCTGTCATTAATTTTATAGGCAACAGCCGGATTAATATTCAATGCCTTTACGTTGGTTTTATTTACGTTATAGCGCAATACCGAATCAGAACTGTCATTGGTTCTGGCCGCATACGGAATATATACCCCAAGTCCCATACCCCATCTGTCGTTCAGGCGATGGGAAAAATACAGCTGCGGCACCAATTGCGCAGTATTGGCAATATTGCCATGCTCAGGTCCCTGTACAGCCGCACCGTCTGAAAATGTCCCACTGGCATTACTGTATTTAATATCGGGCTTAATCACAAACAGATTAGTATCAAGCTGGGTGCCATCCAGATACGTCAATCCGGCAGGATTATTGACAATTGTTGCCGCATCGGCCGCTTCAGCAGCAGCTGCATTACCGGTTCCAACAGCTGTTACCGACTGTAATCCCAAATGATATCCTGAAGCATATACAGGAGAAACAACTACCGCAGTACTGATTAACACCGCACTTATTTTCATCACAACTGGCAAATGTCTTGTCATTGTGTTTTTTCTCAAACGCATAAAATAAAAAAAGACCTTAATTAAAGGTCAGAAAATAAATAAAAATATTCAGTAAAATTTCAAATTAGCAAAATTTGAGTGTTTATTCTAACTTAAAAAGATAAATAATGCTGATAGATAATCTTTACAATTATTCAAATAGATTAAATTTTTTATAATTGAATACAAGTAATTTTCATTCAAATTGCATAAAAAATGCAAATAAAAATTATTATTTTTCAAAGATATAATATTACCGATATCAGAGATATGCACAGATTAAAACCGGTCAGACAAACAAGAGAACTAAATGCATAATAAATTAAATAACAACAAAATTGTATTATTCAGAATGAATTTGAAACATATTTGCCCGATATCATGTTCAGTTTGCTTATACATGACTGACCATTATTTCTGGCTGGTAAGCAAACCACAGATAAACAGATAACTAATGATTACCTGAAAATGAATACCGGGCATTTCGCAGTGCCTCACACTAGCGCATCATTATTCCGCCATCAATATTTGCCCGATTTTGCAATTATTAATTATTTTTTATATAGCAGTTTCAGCATTTATTAGCAAAAATATCCGGCTACCAGCCATTTACAGTGACCAGTGCCAGTGGTTACACTGTCGTATTATTGATTTCCACGGCTGCATAACAATGTTTCAACGTTTGAAACGTACCTGGCCACTATTACTGTTATGGCTGGATCTGATTTACAGTTTCATACTGAATATTGTTGCCAGTATTTCAATGGAACAGACGCCAGTACCACGCAACAGTTTACCGGTATCACCAGACATTGCCTTTAGCTGGTTACAGGTAATCGCCAACGGCGGTATGGTATTCATTCTCAGCCTGGCTTTTCGTACACTGCTACAGTTAAACCGCGCAGTACAGCAACAGCAGATATGGCCGCTGACATTGCTCAGAACAGCTGCGCTGCTGATTGTACTGGCGTTTAGTTTACCTGCATGGTGGCAATGGTCATGGGCATTATGGTCACTTGCACACGGACAGCTGGTTATAGACTGGCATAATCTGTATTACCTCATCGTTTCCATACTGTTACTTTATCCTGCCCCTCTGTGTCTGCGTTTACTCTGGATCCGCAGCCGGCAGCAGCACAGCAAAGCTGACTCCGGCAGCTCTGCTGAATCTGAAAACACCCAGCCACCAACCTGATTATTCACTACCGTCTTAAGCAAATACTGGCTGCAGACCAAATAGGGTAAAATATGCGCCGGAAATACAGTTGCGGACTTAATTTGCATGAACACACAATCCATTACCGCCTTACTTAACACAATATCCATTCCGAACAGTAACCGTACACTGGGCAGTGAAAAAGCCCTGAGTAATGTTACCGTCGCCAGTGACGGCATTCATCTGGATCTTACTTTTCCCTATCCGGTTGCCCATCTGATTGACGAACTGCAACAGCGTATTGATCAGGCCATTACCACTGAATTCGGTGACACACCATTATTTGTTCAGGTACAACTGGCGATAGGTAAACATAAAGTACAGCCCGGTGTGCAAACCATTGCCGGCGTCAAAAATATTATTGCGGTTGCCTCAGGTAAAGGCGGTGTGGGCAAATCGACTACCAGTGCTAATCTGGCAATTGCCCTGAGCCGCATGGGTGCCCGTGTCGGCGTCCTTGATGCTGATATTTACGGCCCCAGCCAGCCTACCATGCTCGGTGTCGCCGGCCTTGAACCGCGTCAGCATCAAGATAAACTGATTCCGGTCATAGCTGCCGGTGAAATTCAGGTGATGTCCGTTGGTTTTCTGGTTGATACTGATCAGGCAGTTATCTGGCGCGGCCCGATGGTTAGTCAGGCTTTACAGCAGCTTCTGTTTCAGAGCCAGTGGGATGATGTCGATTATCTGATTATCGACTTACCCCCCGGTACAGGCGATATCCAGCTGACACTGGCACAGAAAATTCCGGTTACCGGTGCGGTTGTAGTGACCACACCGCAGGATATTGCACTGATTGATGCGCGTAAAGCAGTCAATATGTTCCAGAAAGTCAATATTCCCATTTTTGGCGTACTTGAAAACATGTCGATGCATATCTGCTCTAACTGCGGCCATACCGAATCTATTTTCGGACAGAATGGCGGTAAACAGCTTGCTGATAAACTCGGTGTTCCCCTGCTGGGTCAGCTACCGTTAACAATGGCTGTACGTGAGGCCATGGATAACGGTACCGCCGGCATACTGGCAGAGCAGCAGCCGCAAATAGCCGGCTTGTATGAACAGGCTGCATGGCAGCTGGTGCAGGCACTGGCAGATCAGGGTAAAGACTATAGCCGGCGTTTCCCCAAAATTGTGGTCGAATAAACCTGCACAGCCAAATACATTTACCGAACCATGCGATAATATTCACAACGGTTGTGACTGCACGGCCGTTTTAACAGCCTGTCTGCATCCGGCGCAGCCGTCAGACACAGCAAATTGAATTTAACCTGTTGTAACCAATGACACCCTTGGTGATGCCATTTTATGAACACACCGTTTTGGCCGTTACTGGCCTTGCTTGCCGATGGTCTGGCACATGAAGTCCAGACACTAGCAGGCATTCTGAATAAAAAAATACCGCAGCTCAATGCAGCATGGCAGGATATGCCTGCCCATATCCAGAATCTGCTGCGTCAGCGTAATGGTGTCTGGCAGCTAACTAAAACTCTGGCATTAATACCGGAACACATCTTCAATACCAGTGCCCGTCAGTACGGGTTTAATCCGCAGCTGCTGGAGCAGACCACATCGACCAACAGCGTCCTGCTGGAGCAATTGCGCTATGCACCGGTAAATACAGCGCCGCAAATCTGTCTGGCTTATGAGCAGACTGCCGGGCGCGGACGTCAGGGCAAATCATGGCAAAACCGCATCGGTGACTGCCTTATGTTCAGCCTGAGCTGGTCATTTAAGCGGCCTCAGGCAGAACTTGGCGGTCTGGCGCTGGTAGTAGCGCTGGCTGTCGCACAAACTTTACGCGAGCTCGGTGTAGCGGCACAAATTAAATGGCCGAATGATCTGATGCTGGATAAAAACAAACTTGGCGGCATCCTGATTGAAACCATAGCGCAACAGAATCAGACCACTGCTGTTATCGGTATCGGCATCAATTTCAGTCTGCCCGATCAGGTAGGCACAGCCGCAGCTATTCTGTCTCTTCTGCCACATGCACAGGTAACACAGATTTTTCAGGGTGTTCTGGCCAAACTGGCACAATATCTGCCTCTGTTTGACCAGACCGGGCTAGATCCGTTTCTTAATGATTACAACCAGCTGCATCGGGATCAGGGACAAATAGTCCATCTCTTGGCCAACGGCAAGACCATTGCCGAAGGTACCGTTAACGGGATTGCAGCATCGGGGGCTTTATTGCTGCAAACTGCCGACGGAGAACGCAGTTTCGTCACCGGTGAAATCAGCCTGCGCCCGGGGACTGCACAGAATCAGGTACAAGCCAATAACAGAAAACGCTATCTGTTGCTAGATGCCGGCAACAGCAAACTCAAATGGGCATGGGTAGAAAACGGCTGCATACTGGGTTATGGCAAAGCAGCCTACTACGACCTGAAGCCCCTGATACAGGACTGGACCAGACAAGGGGCCGGCGTACAGCGCATTATCGGCTGTGCTGTCTGTGGAGAAGCCCGCCAGCAGCAAATCGCTGGTATTCTGCCACTGCCAGTACAGTGGCTGCCTTCCATGCCGGAAGCACTCGGTATCTGTAATCATTACCGCAATCCGGCCGAACATGGTGCCGACCGCTGGTTTAATCTCATCGGCAGCCGGCGCTACAGCCGTCAGGCCTGTGTTGTAGTCAGCTGTGGTACAGCTGTCACAGTAGATGCCCTTACCGACACCAACCATTATCTTGGTGGCAGTATCCTGCCGGGTTTTTATTTAATGAAAGAGGCATTATCGCGGCGCACTGCTAACCTTAACCGGCCGCTGGGCAAACCATACGCTTTTGCCACCACCACTCCGAATGCCATGGCCAGCGGCATTATGGACGCAGTCTGCGGGGCTATTGTGCTGATGCATGCGCGCCTGCAACAGAAAATCGGTGCCGGCAAACCTGTCGACATTATTATTACCGGCGGTGGTGCCAATAAAGTGGCTCAGGCACTCCCTAATACATTTGTCTTAGACAACCGCATTGAAATTGTGGATAATTTAGTGATTTACGGTTTACTAAACTGGGTTGAATACGCATGAAATGGCTGTTTGCAATTTTGGTAGCACTCAATATCATTGTTTTTGGCAGCATGATAGCAGGGAAACTGGTACATAGTAATTCTGGTGCACCTGCTGCAGCCAGTGCCGCCAGCCCTGAAACAGAAGCTATTGCACCAGCCAGTCCGGATATCAGTGTACGGCAGGCAACAGAAACTGAAACTGTTGCCAGCAGCAATACAACAGCGGCTAAAGCTGCCAGCAAAACAGAAACCACTGCTGCGCCCAAAACAACTACTGCCGCTACTACTAATGCTTCCGACAACACTGACAAACAGCCTGCTGCTCCGGCCAATACCTGTACTGCCACTGTTACCCTGCCGGAAGACGATTTTCATCGTATCAAAGGCCTGCTTACTCACTGGCCGTTTACCACCAGCCGCTTTATAGAACAGGTCAGCGCTCCGGCCAAAACCCGTCAGACAGCTGCTCCTACCCGCTACATGGTTGCCCTCTCTTCCGGTAATGACAGCAGTATACGTGCCCGTCTGCAGGAACAGGGATTTGACTACGGTGTTAATCAGGGTAAAGTCAGCCTTGGCGTATTTAACCGCCGTGAAGATGCAGAAGGCCTGATGGCGCGAGCCAAAATGCAGGGATTCAGTGACGCCTTTATCACCACATTGGGCGGTAGCAGCGACAGTGACAGCCAGTCATCCGGCGGTTCCGCTACCAGCATTGCCAAAATGCGCGTTGTATTCAGTGGTGTAGACAACTCAGCTATGCAGGACATCAACGCCATTACCGGTCGTTACGGCCGGATGCAGCGTAGTGGTAAATGTCATTAAGCCGGCACCTATCCGCTTAAATATTCATGAGTACCCGTGCAGTTATCCTGAAAAACATATCCGCTAATCTGCTGCTGCAACTGATAACTGCACTGGGCGGATTCATCCTGCCGCCGTTAATTGTTGTAACCTATGGTTCAGCAACCAACGGTATGCTGGCCTCTATCAAACAGTTTATTGCCTGCCTGACTTTACTGGAGGCTGGCATCGGTGCAGCTGCCGTCGTAGCCCTTTATCAGGCGCTGACTGCACAGGATAACCAGCTGCGTAACCGCATTCTCGCAGCCGCCCATCACTTTTACCGCATCTCCGGCTGGCTGTTTGCCGTCGCATTACTGATACTGGCTATCCTGTTTGCCTGGCTTACCCACACCGAAATCAGTGCCAGCCTTACCTTTTACATGGTACTGATAATGGGTGCCGTGAATATTCTGGATTTTTTCTTTTTCGGCAGCTACCGTGCCTTACTTACTGCCGACCAGAAAACCTATATCATCTCCGCCATTCAGGCAGGCAGCATCTTCGTTAACATCGTCGTATGCTACTGGCTGATTCGTAACGGCTATAGTATTCTGACTGTTCAGTTTATCTCTACCCTGATACAGGCGAGTAAATTTCTGTTGTACCGTCACTATGTAAAACACCACTATCACAATCTGAACCAGCATTACGACAAACATAACGCGTATAAGCTGCAACAAACATGGGATGCCCTAACCCATCAGCTAACCGGTCTGCTGATATTCAGCTCACCGCTGGTACTGATTACTTTTTTCCTGTCCCTGAAAGACGCCAGCATCTACGCCGTTTATGCGTTGATTTTCGGCGCCATCAAAATGGCCTTGCAATCACTGTCACAAGGCATGCAGGCTATTTTCGGTCATAGCCTTACCACAGATATCCAGCGTACCCGTCAGAATTTCTGCCGCTATAATCGTCTCTTTATGTGCTTTCTGGGCTGGGTTTATACATGCACCGGCCTGTTGCTGACGCCCTTTATTCAGCTTTATACCCGTAATATGACCGATGCCAACTACCATCAGCCCGTGCTGGCTGCCCTGTTTTTACTGGTGGGCATTATTGAAAACAGCCGTATTCCGAGTATGACCATGATCATGGCAGCCGGTCGCTACAAAGACACCAAACCACAGGCACTGATCGAAGCTGCTCTGAACATTACCTGCTCAGTATGCTTTATACAGATATGGGGCAGTGCCGGCATTTTGCTTGCAGCACTGATATCATTTCTTTACCGCAGCAGTGAAATGGTGCATTACACCAGCAAACACATTCTGTCCCTGCCCTGCACCCGTGCCTATCTGCTGTGGCTGACAGTTTTTGCTACCATCGCCATCATCCTCACTATTGGCTGGCATCCGGTAAACAGCATCAGTGTACATACCTTTATCGATTGGATTAAACTTGGCTTTATTACCGGTCTGAGCACCACCATACCCTTTGGCATCCTGTTAATTCTGATTTATCGCCGGCCTGCCCAATGATACCCAAACTGATTCACTATTGCTGGTTCGGACCTCAGCCACTGCCTGCCGTCACCCAACAATATATTGCCAGCTGGCGCCAGTTTCTGCCCGATTACCAGATTCAGCTGTGGAACGAACACAATTTTGACTATCAGGCTAACGCTTACACCCGTTCAGCCTATGCTGCTGGAAAATATGCCTTTGTAGCCGATGTCTGCCGTATTCAGGCACTTTATCAGCATGGCGGCATCTATCTGGATACCGATGTACAGATGATTGCCTCATTCGACCCGTTTCTGCACCATCACTGCTTCACCGGTTTCGAACAGGGCATGAATCCCTATACCCGCGAGCTTACCTGTAACCCTCAGGCCGGCGTAATGGGCTGTGAAGCCGGCAGCATTCTTATGCAGGATATCTGGCAACAGTATCAGAATCTTGAATTCAACCCGCAGCAGCTTATTACCATCAACCAGTTATTTAAACAAATATACCAAAAGCATGGAATTATCCTTAACGATCAGCAGCAGGAAATTCCCGGCTATGTCTGCGTTTATCCAAGTGATTACTTCATGGCCAAAAATGCCTATACCCATGAACTGAACCGTACTGCTAATACTGTCTGCATTCATCACTACGACGGTACATGGCTTAATGACAGTAAAGGCGTCAACCGACTCAAACGCAGAATCCTGAATACTCTGCGTACTACACTTGGCGCCCGTAACAGTCAGAAACTGATAGCGCTGCTCAAACGGAAAAACCGATGAACACCAGTACTGACAATACCCCGGTTGATTTTGTTCTGCCATGGGTAGACAACAGCGATCCGGACTGGCTGGCTGCAAAAAACCACTATCAGCCACAGCATCAGGGACACAGTGACGCGACCAGTAATAACCGTTATCAGGATTTCGGCACCCTGCGTTATGTACTGCGCTCCATTGAAAAAAACTGCCCGTGGTATCACAAAATTTACCTGATAACCGCCGATCAGCAGCCGCCATGGCTGAAAACCAGTCATCCGAAAATAGAAATTGTCAGCCACCGGCAACTGTTTATCCGCCCGCAGAATCTGCCAGTATTCAATTCCTCAGCTATCGAAATGAATCTAGTTAACCTTAAAGGCCTGAGTGAACAATTTGTTTATCTTAACGACGACACCGTCATTTTGCGTCCTGTCCCGCGTGAGCGGCTGTTTCAGCACGGGCTGCCGGTAGACTTTCTCTGTCATGGCTGGCTAAAGCGTGGCAGCCTGTTTCGCCGTCTGCGCGGCCGCAACAGCTGGGTAGATGCACTGAATAACAATATTGCCCTGATTAACCGCCTGTATCAGCCGGCCTCACTGAAAAATCAGCAATTATTTGCTCATAGCTACAGTTTGCGTGAAAAATTCAGCAATTTCCTGCTCAAATACCTTTACCGCCATTATTTCTGGTTTGCTCACTGGCATCTGCCCCAGCCTTACACCCGCAGTACCCTGCAACAGGTTTATCGGCACTTCGAACCGGAAATACTTGCCAGCACCGCAAACCGCTTCCGCGCCGGTAACGACCTCACCATCTACCTTAATCGCTACTGGCAACTGGCCAGCGGTGCATTCGTACCCCAAAAACACAACGACGGCTTCGTGCGCAACATCAGCAACATCACCGAACTGAATAACGCTATCCATTATCTGCATCACCACCCGGAAATCCGTTTTGTCTGTCTCAACGATACCTGCACCAGCAACAACAGTACCGAACTGGCACAACTGCACGCTGCTCAAAGTGCATTTTACGAGCACTACCTGCCCGATCCGGCCTCATTTGAACAAAACAGCCAGCAGCCATCATCACAGTATAAATAGATATAAATGTAAAAAAACAGCAACTATCTTTGATGTAACAGCATAAACCTGCACCCGTCGTCATCTGAGAGGCACCTGCCTGCATTGTTGCGATATAATAAACAAATCTTGACAAACTATTAGCATAGGCATCCATCACTGCCACAACCATGAAAACGCGCCCTTTTTCCGTTCTGCTTTCCTTATATGCACAGGAACATCCCGACTGGCTCAGCGCCTGTCTGGAAAGCCTGTGTACGCAGAGCATACAGGCCGACGAAATCATCATGGTACTGGATGGTGCCGTAGGTACTGAACTGCATAGCGTACTGAACAGCTATCAGACCCGGCTGCCTCTGAAAATCGTCCCCCTGCCGCAACACGTCGGTCTCGGACATGCCCTTAATGCCGGACTGGAACACTGCCGGCATGAATGGATCATGCGCATGGATACTGACGACATCTGCGCACCCGGACGGTTTGAATACCAGTGGGCATATATCCTGGAAAACCCCGATATCGCCCTGTTCAGCGGGCAGATAGCCGAATTCAGCACAACCCCGGAACTAAGCGGCACAGTCAGGCAGGTACCTCTTACAGACACTGCCATCCGCCATTATGCTCAATGGCGCAACCCGATTAATCACATGGCTGTGGCCTACCGCAAAAGTGCGGTACAGGCAGTAGGCGGCTATCAGCATCACCAATGGATGGAAGATTACAACCTGTGGCTGCGCCTGCTGGCGGCCGGCTATCAGGCAGCAAACCTGCCGGAAACCCTCGTGTATGCCCGTGCCGGTCACAACATGCATGCCCGCCGGCGCGGGCTGCGCTACCTTCGCAGCGAATGGCAGCTGCTGCGTCTTAAACACCGCCTCAAAAGCCAGCCATTGCTGCCGGCACTAAGCTGTTTTGCCCTGCGCGGCAGCAGCCGTCTGCTGCCCACCAGCCTGCTGGGCAACCTCTACCAACATTTGCGCCTGAACAAATAAAAAACAATTATGCGAAGTTTACTGTCCTATAAAAGCCGTCTTTTCTTCGGAACCCTGCTGGTAATGCTACTGCCACTGGCCATCATGGAGCCTATTAAAGGCTTTGCTCAGGGACGTGCTGCTTTCATCACCAGCATAATTCTTGCCGGTATTGCCCATATTCTGACAACCAAATCTTTATCCGTATTCAGCAACTTTCCTGGCAGAAAATCCGCAGTGATTGCTCTGCCGCATGCTTTCTTCTGGTTTTTCGGCATGTGGATGACGGCCAAATTCTTTAACCTGCCCTATACCGTATGGTTTTTATTCATGGCAGGCTGTCTGTCCCTGTTTCTGTGTATTTCTTATATCTATTACCGCAACAAATTCATAACAACCTACGCATACCTGCCCTACGGACGTGCCAGCAACGCCGACCAGCTTCCCAATGTCAACTGGATAAAATTAACCTGCCCCTGCCTGCCTGAGACCTCTGTTATTAACGGCATTGTTGCCGACCTGCACGAACCTGAGCTCGACAACCACTGGCAGAAATTTCTTGCTCGGCAAACCCTCAATGGCATGCCTGTCTACAATATTCGTCAGGTAGAAGAATTTCTTACCGGACGGGTTAAAATTCATCACCTATATGAAAATGATCTTGGTTCTTTACTGCCTTCACCAACCTATGTATTAATTAAACGCGTATTCGACATCGTTCTTATCCTGCTATCTGCCCCTGTTACCCTGCCGGTAATGCTTATTACTGCCATTGCCATCAAACTTGAAAGCCCGGGTAACATCCTGTTCCGGCAAAACCGTGTAGGACGCAGCGGCAAAGAATTCTGTATTTATAAATTTCGCAGCATGTGCAGCGATTCAGAGAAAAACGGTGCCCGCATGGCGCAACTTGGGGATGCCCGCGTCACCCGTATCGGACACATCATCCGCAAAACCCGCATCGACGAGCTGCCGCAGTTCTGGAACATCCTGAAAGGTGACATGAGCCTGATTGGTCCCCGCCCCGAGCAAAAAGTATTTGTCGACCAGTTTATTCAGGAAATTCCCTTTTATGACTACCGCCACATTGTCAAACCCGGAATTTCCGGCTGGGCGCAGGTTACTCAGGGCTACGCTGCCGACACCGAACAAACCCAGATAAAAATCGAACATGATTTTTACTACATCAAACATTTTTCCTTCTCACTTGATATACTCATATTCTTCAAAACCCTCAAAACCATGCTCACCGGCTTCGGCGCACGCTAACCCAGCCATCTCATACAAAACGCTACCAGTAAAATCTTACCGGTAGCGTTGCAATACACAAACAGAAACCCATAAATCCAACAAAAAGCAAACCATGAACATCAAAACAGCCAAGCAGTAATACTCATAACATCGCTTAAACTTCTGTTTTCCGCCATTTTCTATAATCTATTCAATTCCTTTAATTACATACCAATCAAAATCTGCCTGCACTGCGCATCCATATACACGTATCCAAAAATAATAATCACATCCATTGCCGAATCCAACATCAATCTATAGCAATTAGCGCATAACATGCCGCAACCAAATCTATGCAAAACCAATTATCAAAACGCAATATTATTCATATATAAATATTTATTCCCCCATATATAACATACCCTGACAATATAATTATTTCACAAACCTTATTTAGTCATTAACAATTATCAAATAACAGAAAATTTAAACACCAAACAACATTCAGCCATTCCCTGAATGTAAATAACATGTTAATTTATCTTTATAAAATAAAGAAAAAGGGCTGCTTATGAAGTCTGGATATAAAAAGATTGTGCTTATCGGGGTGCTGCTGTGGCAGGTGCTGCTGTTTGCCGGCTGTGACTATTATGTGAGCGAACAACCAGCACAGCAAGCACCTCTGTTCTATAACCGTGATAGCCGTGGCCGCGCCGATACTATTGGCAAACTCGGTACTTACTCTATCAGCATTCCTGCAGGAGTGATTGATGGCTGGGCACGCTATATGGGCGATCCGGGCGATTTTGCTGATCCGAAAATCAAAGCCAGATACCAGCGGCCACCTAAAACCTATGATTTACCAATTGAATCATTTGGCTTTCTGTATCGCATTACCGATGGCGATGTCTATACCTCTTTCCGGAAAACAGAAGAGGATTATCGCCACGATAATGAAACCTTAATCCCGTATGGCAAGCCTTTCCCTTGGGCCGATGTCATTATCTATGGCGAATATGATGATGCAGAACCGTTGAATTTTAATTTCACGGTTCAGGATGACTTCAGAGTATCAAAAGAAATTTCAAATATTGATTATATCCAGCAGGAACAACCGCTATATGACCTAACCGTATATCGAGCAAATAATGGTATTGATCCGGAAACCGGCGAACCATGGAAATCGGATACCCTTACCAAAGATAGAATGATTAAAAAAGATCAGGCTGGCAATATTAAAACCTATATTGACTGTCAATTCACTCAGCATATAAATATTTGTAATCAAATGTTTTATAATGATTATTGGCATATAAAAATCCTTATTGTTTATAACCGTGTTTACCTGCCGCAATGGCAGGAAATGGAGAGCGATATTATCAATATACTGAATAGCTGGCGGGTAAGTCGGGAAGGCAAACTGCTAGGCAAACAGATTGGTAAGACCTAGTTTTTGATAGTGGTACAACCTATTAGTTATCTTAGGGAGAAGAGCATATTAGAGGCACAAAAAAAGCAAAAACTGAATTCAGCTATGCCTAATCCCGATATTATTTCAGACACAGAGAATATATTCCAACTTAAATTACTGATTTAACAATATTAATATAGATCAAGGTAATGAATTTTATTCGAGTAAATAATTATTTAACCATGAAATTCATTTACAGTATTACTTCGCTATGAAATTATTAATTTAAAAATCCTAGAATTTGTTGACAACTTATCATTTTAAAAATATACTTCATGTAATACATGTATTTCATGAAGTAATTGAATAAATTTTTAGAAATTAATTTTTATAGGAGGCACTCATGTTAAAAAAATTATTTATTTCCTAAAGTAAAAATAAAAAACAAAATAGACTAATTAAAAGTTTAGAGTATCTTGTACATGGATACGTGTATGAAAGTGAGCGTGGACAGTCTAAATTAGGATCAAGTAAACTCATAGGCCACCAAGATATCCTCTTACACGTGTAAAGAAGAAAGATTAATATCAATTAAATGAAAGAAGAACACAGAAAACATTAAAAAAATTTGTAGATATTCTAAAAAATTTTTGAATATATTAAAAATAAATTATTTATTTTTAATATATTCAAATTTAAGTAAACAGATATATTTTTTTAATACATACATTATTTTATTTATGCAAGTGTGATAAAATTTTACAAGGAGTTATCAATGCTGTTAGTAAAAAATAAACTTCAGGCTATTGAAAATATTGAAAAATTTCAGTCAGAATTAAATAAAAAAAATAAAAAAAATAAATTAGTTGCTACTTTAGGACAATTTTCAAAATGGTTTGCCTTTAAAAGTGAATCTGGTCAATGGATATTTGGACCAAGTAAATTTATAGGCTACCAAGGAATCTCTTTAGAAGAGTATGAAAAAAAAGATGAATATCAATTAGATGGAAGAAAAACGGATGATATATTGAAACAGTGGAAAAGTACTCCGACGAAAGAGGAATTAGAAGAATTAACAGATAATATCAATAGTTTTTTAGACATTTATGGAAAACACTTGAAAAAAAATGCTGCTATATATCTTTTAAATAAGTCTCATCAAGAAGAATTAGAACAGAGCAAAGCTTTTATCACTATATTAAAAACTTGGGATAAGCGAATACAGAAAAAGGTTATTCAAGACATACAAACATATAGTGACCACTATTTAAAGTGATCGAAAAAGTATAGGCGAACACTAATACAATAGTACTTATACTTAATAATCTTGAATTAGCATTTGTGAATCTAAATAAGATAGATATAAATTAATTTAACCAATAATTTATTTAAACTACTTATGTTTAATTCTTTTATAAAACTCAAATACTAATACTTATCTGAGTACACCGATAAAAAATAATTAAACGTGTTGCAAGTTTATAAATATCTTATTGAATAAATGCAGATGACTAATGATCTGAAAAAAGATAAGCTACAATGAACTATCACAAACCGATACAATACTCAGGGAGCCGGCATGACCCTGTTTTTACCCTTAATTTACCTGCTCTGTGGTCTGATCGCCGGCAAATTAACCCGGGATACAAAACCTGTTTTGTCTCTGCTACTGACAAAATTTATTATCCCTGTCGTAATTATCTATAATATAGCGACCAATTTCAGCAATATGGGCGCGGTATTAATTACCACTATTGTCGTTATGAGCATAATGCTGCTTACCGGTAAATTTCTCCGGATCAATCCGGTAAGCACCCTGTGTTTCAGCTATCTGAATATTGGCTGGCTCGGTCTTCCCGTAGCAGCCTCGCTCTTTGGTAATCAGGCTGCAGCAATATTTATATCTGCCTATATCGGCAGTTCTATTGTCGGTAACTCTCTTGGGGCATGGCTGCTTACCGGCATCCGGTTCAATATCAGAAAACTGATTCAGATGCCTCCCGTCATTGCCCTTATTATTGGCTGCTTACTGTTACCACTGGGTAAACAAATCCGCGAGCTGGATATAATTTATTCCCTCGCCAAATTTCTGATGAGCTTTCTTGGCATGGCTATTCTTGGTATGTGGCTGGCTAAAAGCAGAATTACACTGACCGACATCAGAAACACCATTCAGACCTTCCTGAAAAAAGCTGCGGCTTATTTCTGCATCCTCTCCGCCCTGCTTGGCCTTGCCTGTCTGTGCCGGCAGAACCTTATTCTGGAAAATATTGCCGCACTTTACTTATTTTGCCTGCTTCCTCCGGCAGCCAATATCATTGTTCTTGAAACCCACTATCTGGGTACCGGTTACTCCGTTAAACCCATTTCCTGTGGTACTTGTATCAGCATTATAGCTATCGGCATCTATGCTACAGGTATTATGGCAATAAAATTAACTAACTAGTTTGAAATTGTTCAACCAACATACTTTCAGCCATTTCTTTTAGTAATTCGATAATATTTCTCTTGTTTATTATCTACACAGAAATCCTGTATTAAACCTTGTTCTTTTAGTGCTAACAACAGACGACTATAATCTTCACAACATTTAATCTTTGGCGCACCACGATTCCATATTTTATTAAATTCGCCTAATTGCATACTCTTTAATGCCTGCCTTCGCTCTGATACATGCATATATTTATAGGGTAAAGCCTGAATAAATAAATCAATTTTTTTATTCTCTCCTAGCTTTTCAGAAATAAGCAATTTATTCAAAAAATTATCTGCAATATCTGTTTTTTGTTTTATTACAATCAATTCACAATTTTTAATTGACTGTTCTACGATAAAACTCTGAATATCTTCATCATGTTTATCATAGTCTTTGATTAGATTCACTAAATCATCTTTATTAAAGTTATGCTCCAGTACATATGCCATTATCTTAGATGAAAAAGAATATTTAATAACCGAAACTGGTTTGTTAGTATAGTTCAACAAGTTAATTGCATCATCA
Organism: Snodgrassella sp. W8135; assembly: GCF_016101225.1. Lineage (NCBI taxonomy): Bacteria > Pseudomonadati > Pseudomonadota > Betaproteobacteria > Neisseriales > Neisseriaceae > Snodgrassella > Snodgrassella sp. W8135. The sequence continues at coordinate 58,552 of NZ_JACFQX010000002.1, read as the reverse complement.
TCACTAAGTTCTAATTCAAGAAGCTGCAGTGCTTCCCCAAAATTAAACAATTCGGTTTCTTCAGATATTAAATTAAGATAGTCTGCAATATGTGTCTGTAGATATTTTAAAGCGATTTCTCCATCGCAATGAGCTCTTATAAATTTCAATGCCTGCGGGCTTCTCTCAATTGAAACAAAATCAATATTATTATTTACCTGTTTGACAATAAGATTCTGAATATCAGCTTCATAACTCTGATAATTATTAATCAGCCCAGTTAAATCATTAGTATCAAAATTATACTCCAGAACATATACCATTACTGCCGGTGAAAAATTTTGCTCACAAATAGATACCGGGTTATCAGTACATTTCAGTAACCTGATAGCACTATCGTCATCAACTGGTTTATTAATCAGGCTTAATGCTTCTTCATAGTCAAATAATTCATTATCTTCTTCTATTAAATCAAGATAATCTATGAGATTTTTTTGGATAAAATATAAAATCGCTTCATTATCATAATTCAATTTAATAAAATCCAGAGTAGATCTACTTACTTTTTTATATTTATCAAAGTTTAAACAAATTATTTTATTATCGACTAAAATTTTAAACTTATTTATATCTATATTTTCAATATCAAATCTCCCATAATCAACACCTAAAGTCGATAATATTTCTTTGTATTTATAATTAGTTATTTTTTGATTAATGATTATTACATCAAAAAATTCACTTTTTACATTTTTGTATTCGTCATTAGAAACTCCTTTAAAATCTAATTTTTTTTCATTATTATTAATAAATTCAATCAGATATTCATCTACCGATTCATCCGTTTCTTTTATATGCTGGAAATAACAAAGAATATTTTCTTCGTTATAAGCAAGTTTACCCGGACACAATAATTTTTGCCATAACTCAGTATTCTCAACCTTATCTAAGCTGATAATAGGGGTTTGTAAATATTTTATATACTCCAGCTTATGCTCCTGAGAAATATCGTCATGATTTAACAAATACAGCACTTTAGTTTCGTTATCAGATATTTTCTGTTTACAATTGGCCAATATCAGATGCAGGTAAACATCTATATTTTGGGCAATATAATCTGCCAATGGAGAATCAGGTTTATTTTGAACACAAGTATAATTACCATGAATAATATCCTGCTCATCTACAATAGAATATTGTGTAGATAACATCAATTTAATATTAGCAAAATTCAGCTCGTATAACGAGTTATCATAAACTTCATTGAACAAATCTTTATTTGCAGTTTCATAATTGATTTCTGTAAATTTAATATCAAGAAATTTAAATTGTTTTACTAATTGTTCTACATCAGGTGCTGCTATATTTAAATAATCAGTGCTATTGGCAATATAATTACTGAGACAATTATCATATTCATTAATTTTTTTAATAACATCCTGAGGTAAGCAATATAAAATCTTTAAAGACAAATCATAGAGTATATAACTAGGAACTAATTGACTAAATAATGCAATCTTAAAAAAATTTGGTGAATATTCACTTAATAAATTTACAAATTTTTGTAAATTTTCTTCGCTTGATACAGGCCAGAATACATTAATAAATTTTATATTTTCTACCACCGAGAATTGACATAAGATAGCTTTTAATTTTTCTGCATAGTTTTCTGATTCAGTTAATAGATAATTAACTAAATCAACATTCAATATCTCTGGCTTTGAAAAATAATCTATCTGATGCTGAAGTTTCCCAATAACCAATTCAGGATTATTCAGTTTATATTCATACTCTTTCTTGATTTCATCCATAATACTACGCAAATAAATTTTATCAGCTATAGTTAAACTATTAGGATAAAAATAAGTCATATAATCAGCATAAGTTTCATCAATATAGCCATTGCGAATTAAATATTTTATTAAAGAAAAGTATGGACTATTTTTTATTTCTAAAGCTTTTTCATTCTTTTCTATATTATTAGAATTACTCGGATATTCATCAAAAATTTGGTCAATATTTGTCTTATTAAGGATATATTTTAATTTTTTATTTGGTAGCTGCGAGATTTCTTTCTGAATATTTTCTTTTTCTTTGTTTATTAATTCTATGTTTTTTTTATATTCTGATTGACAACAATCAAATTCAAATCGTTGCTGATGATTTAAAATCACTTCATGGACGTCTGAGTTATATCTGTTTCTATATTCATTTCGTTGCACTTCATATTTTTCTTTTATTCCTTCTATAGATTTATGATGATTTTCCTCAATATTTTTAATCTCTAAATCACAATCATCTATATTTGCTGATAATTTATCCTTTTCATTCTTAATATAAATTGGTTTATTATTAAATATATAAAATACAAACCCCTGATTCATCTGCAATAATGTAAAATCTAAAGGAAATAAATTTTTATAGACAATTATCGCAAACATTTTATTAGCATTGAGTTCAAGTTTATCATTATTATTTATATTTGAATAATACAAATGAAATTCATTACAGATGTTTTTTAGCAATCTCATATCATCAATATATAACGATATTCCTTCTAAAAAACCATTTTCTATTTTATTTCCATCTATATAGATTTTTAAAATTGTTATTAGTTGATCATAGGAATTTGAACCATCAACTACAGGAACTACTGGAATAATGAAATCAAAAAATTTTGTTCTGTCTTTGGTGCAAAATATATCATCACGTAACAAATAGAAAAACCTTAATATTTTTGTTTCCTTTTTTTGATACTATTTTAATTGATTATTCGTTAGCTTATTGATTTCCTGTAATCGTTCAAAAATACGCACATTATCAAACCGGTCAATATCCTCAAAGACAATTACATCTACATCAGCATTAGCAAAAAGATAAACAACCTCATTTAAATATTTATCAAAAAAAGAATCACTGGACTCTGTAACAATTTCTATTTCATTGCCCTGAAATTTCAGTTTTCTGAATATATTTTTATACTTCTGAATTTTAATAATATAGTAAAGAAATATTGCAAACAGACCCATACTCCAGATAGCACTGCTCAAAAGAAATATCTTAGTAGTCAACCCAAGTAATAAATCTTTTAAGCCACTATACTCCAAGGACAAAACAAATTCTTTCCATGTTGCAGAAAATATAATATCCAGCATAAAGAGCAAGAAAATAATACTGCTTACTGTAATTGCCAATAAATCTCTTTTACTAGTAATTCTTTTAACAGCAAAATTGCTTTGTGGTATTTGTTCTGCCGAAATCTGATGAATCAGCTGATTCAGAATTTTAGCTTCGAGGATTGATAATTCATTATTTTCATTTTTGGAATTTGCTTCTTTGTTCAGAACTTCAGATAAATGATTATTTTCTGTACGAAAATGAGCCAGTGATATGTGCAGAAATTTTCTACCCGGCTTTCTATTCGTATTTGTAGTTTGAAGATACTTTTTATATGATTCAATCAGGCTGCTTTTACCTGAACCATATGCGCCTGAAATTGCAATATTTCTAACATCGTCATGTTGAAAAACATAATCAAAAGCTCTTTTACTTTCCTTTAAATCAACCTCGGTGTAGGGTGTTAATTTTTGATATTTATATTCTGCTTCTTCATTTTGTTCTGACGATGACTTTGACTCATTACTTTTATTTTTATATTTAGCCTTGGACAACCATCCATATATCTTTTTACACCATAATTTATACTTAACGTCAGACATATTGAATTATTTATACAGTTATACATTAATTTACATTTTAACAATTTAATACTGAAAATCAATATACTAAAAGATTATTTTTTACATACAATCTATTTTGACAAAGAATCAATTCCGATATATCTCCAGATAAACTACGAAATTTTAAATTTAATATATATCAGCTACCGATTCTAATTCAAAAATTACTAAAAAGTAATTATGTCAAACTGCATAAATAGATTCAATTTCATAGACACAAGTTTCTTGCACGGAATACTTCAACAGTATTTCCGTTTATATTATCCCTAAGACAGCTGATGGTTATACCGGTTAATAATAACCGTATCTATTCTAATTCAATACTATAAACTGACTACCATCAACCCAGTATTTTCAATGTTTTAATTATCTGTATTCTAATTATCATTATTCAGGGGATGATCGAACAACCATGAATTAATCAGAGCTAATGGTTCTCTAATAAGAGAAATGTAGTTCCTGTAATTTCTGAAACTTAAAGGTGCAGATAAGCCGGATACATCTTTTACTCCTGATCTTTTAGCTAACATAATAGAACGCAATAAGTGAAAATCATTGGTAACTACCACGGTCTTACCTAATGGTAATACTTTATTCGCATAAACAAACTGCTGAGCAGTACGTGTTGATTTATCTTCAAGATAAACCCTTGAGGCATCAATCCCGTTATCAATTAAATAACCAGCCATAACGCTTGCTTCTGTTGCCGGCTCGCCTTCTCCTTGTCCTCCGCAAACAACTACTTTGGTATTAGGGTTATTTTTCAAATAAACCAGAGCTTTATCTAAACGCCCTTTTAAAACAGGATGAGGTACTGCAGGATTACCCATTACCTGAGCACCTAAGATAACCATAGTATCAGCATTGTCTGCTGCTTTTTGCCGGGCGTAGAGATGAATAATGACATTACAGATAATAAAATAAGCTAAAACAATTATTACAAACCAATGAACCCATTTATAAATATTCATAATGCTTTTATTCATAACTATCCGTAAAATAATTGTTAATCAGTTCTATAAATTGAAAACAAATAACGCTATAACGTAAAATATGCCAGGAACTATAGCAACTAATCAGCATTTTATCCACAATAACAGCTACGATTTTATTACTCAAAATTTTGCAATGAATATCCAAACATAATTCCTGTCTTCCGCTATTAATTGATAACCGCTGATAAAACTGCCATGATTATTCAAGAGACAGCTTTTGCTTCAATTGCGCTGCGCAATCTCTGGCCATCTGTTTAAACTCATCAGCTTCAGCTTTTAAAAATAGTTTATTTGTAAATTGTTCAAATTCTTCCAAATTACCTATCAGACTCCCATTGTAAACAAGTTTTATTTCTCCCTGTAAATAAACTGTAAAAATAAAGGCTTTTATTGAATGGCATTTTTTATAAACTATATTTTTTATTTTTTTTATATCCAGTTCAATTGAGCCAAACATTAAATCTTCCGGCAATACACTGATTTTAGTATTCCTGATAGATAACTGCCTTTTTACAAATAAATTTTTTGGTAATTGCTTAATATTAGTGTCTTGCAAGTATAAATCGCCATTTAATTTTAAATTGTCTGGCAATTTTTTAATTGAGGAAGAACTCAGCCAGAGATCTCCTTCTACTTTTAAACCAGAAGGTAATGTTTTAACTCTGGTATTACTCAAAAACAACTCATTTTTTACAAATAAATTTTTTGGAAGCTTCTTAATCTTCGTTCTGAATAAATCTAAAGTTCCATTCACATTTAAATTATCCGGAATTTTTTTAATCTTTGTATTATGTAAGTCTAAATCACCGCCAATATGTAAATTTTTCGGTAATTTTTTTAGTTTTGAAGAACTTAAATTAAGGTTACCGGCAACTTTTAAATTCTCAGGCAATGTTTCGATTCTGGTACAGCTCAGATCAAGATATCCGCCAACAGTCAAATTATCCGGCAACTTTTTTATAGGGACATAACGTAAAGTCAGATCACCTTTTAATTCAAGATTATCCGGTAGCTGTTTTATTTCGGTATAACTCAAATATAAACTGTTTTTTACTTCTATATTGGCAGGCAGTTGCTTTATCTTGGCACCATCTAAACCCAGACTTGTGCATTGTACATTTGAATGCTTTAATAATTTTTTGACTTTAATAGCGCGCAATCCCAGATATCCGTTTACAATCAGATTATCCGGCAATTTTTTGATTTTTGTAAAACCCAAATCCAAATAATCGTTAACAGTTAAATTATCGGGTAACTTTCTAATTTTAGAGCCTCCTAAAGCAATGCCACCGGTTACTGTTAAATCTTTTGGTATTTTCTTTATTCTGGTACCGTATAAATCCAACTTACCCCCAACCTTTAAATTTACAGGCAATTTTTTAATCCGTGTATCACTTAAATCTAAATCACCCGTAACGTCAAGATTATCTGGTAATATTTTAACTTTTGTTCTGCTTAAATGGAGATCTCCGCTTACAGATAAATTTTCAGGTAATTTTTTAATTCTGGTACGGGCAATGTTCAGATCACCCTGTATATTCAGATTATCAGGTAATCTGTCAATTTTCGTATCTGACAAATTTAAAGAACCAGCTACATCGAATCTTTCCGGTATATTGCAAAAATGCGACCCCTGCAAAGCCAAATTTCCTTTTACTTTCAGATTAGCAGGTAATGATTTAACAGGTGTTTGTTCTAAATTCAAATCTCCATTTACGGTTAAATTATCTGGTAATGATGCAATTCTGGTACGTAATAAATCTATAGAGCCTTTTACATTTAAATTTTTTGGCCACGCTTTAATCTTAGTTGCGCGCGCACATAAATCACCATTTACGGTTAAATTATCCGGCAATTTTTTTATTGTTGTTAATCGCAAATTGAGATCACCGTTAATAATAAGATTATCCGGTAAATGTTTGATTCTCACTTCAGCCAGATTAAGAGATTCCAATATTGTGATTGAATTATCCCCAATACTGTATTTAATCTGTTGTGTATTTAAATATATGATAAATTGTTCCATAACTTATTTCTCTGTGTCTTCAGCTTAAGCCACTTAATACAAACCAATCGGATGAAATTAAATTAAAAACAGTACAAAATATGTTTATGCTATTTTTAATAAATTACTGCCGGCCAAATATATCTGAGTCACGTACTGGCAAATTCAGCATTTTTTGCAGCTGTCGGCCAGTACTTTGTACATTAAGTTAATTAATTCTGATTTTTTTCTGCAATTCCTCTACGCAATCTCTGGCTGCCTGTTTAAGCTTACCTGCCTGCGGGTCAAGAAATCTCTGGTTAACAAATCGCTCATATTCTTTCAGATTACCAATCAGGGATTTATTCTGAAAAATTTTATATTCACCATTCAAATAAGCTGCAAAGATAGTTTTTCTTTTAGATGTACAATTTTTCCGGTAAGCAATATTTTTAATCTTTTTAAGATCAAGACTTAACCATTTAAGCTCAAGATTTTCCGGCAGATATCTGATTTGAGTTTTTCTCAGGTCGATGCCTTCTTCAAGTTTCAGATTTTCGGGTAATTTTTTAATTTTGGTATCATTTAACAGCAGTTTTTTACCGACCTGCAAATTTTTGGGTAACTTTTTAATTTTGCTGCTACACAATACAAGATTCTCCCAAACATGGAGATTATCAGGCAAGCGAGAAATTTTTGTTATGTTAATATATAAATTTTTTATCTCAGTAAAATTCGAGAGTAGCTTTTTTACTGGTGTACAGGCTAAATTTATTCCATTCGCTATATTAAAATGACTGGAAATTTTTTTAATTTTGGTACCCGATAAGTTTAGCTCACCTCCCACTGAAAGATTTTTAGGTAATTGTTTAATTGACGTCCCTTCAATAGATAATTGTCCGCCAACAGTCAGCTTTGCAGGCAATTTTTTGATTTTTGCGTCCTCCAGATTCAGATTTTCATTTACAGTCAGCTTTGCAGGCAGTTTTTTGATTTTTGCTTCCAATAAATCCAGATTCCCTTTTACAGTCAGCTCTGCAGGAAATTTTTTGATTTTACAGCTATTCAGGTCCAGACTGGATTGTATTTTTAAATTCTCTGGTACTTTCTTAATTTTATTACAACTTAGATCCAGACTAATGCAAGTAGCTTTAAAATTTTTAAGTAACTGATTGATTGTACTGCACCCTCTCAATGCTAAACATCCATTGACTCTTAGATTAGCAGGTAATTTTTTGATTTTTGTTCCAGACAAATCCAGATTACCGTTCACCGTCAGATTATCCGGTAATTTTCTGATTTCCGTATAGCGTAAATCCAGATCAGCTTTTACCTGTACATCCTTTGGAAATTTCTTAATTTTGGAGGAAGCCAGAATCAGACTACCATCTACTTTCAGATTTTCAGGTAACTTTGTGATATCAGTATGACCCAAATTAAGACTACCCTTGATAGTAAACTTTTTCGGTAGTTGGGTAATTCTGGTTGAAGAAATATCTAAGTCTCCGGCAACTATCAAAGTTTCCGGTAATTCCAGTATATAAGTATTTTGTAAAGATAAATTGCCGTTTATTGTCAGATTTTCTGGTAGCGACTGCACATAGCTGAAGGATAAATCTAATGCACCGCCTATTATAAGCTTTTCCGGCAATGTAATTATTTTGGTATAAGAGGCGTTTAGTTCTCCATGAACCACCAGATTGTCCGGTAATATACTGATTTCTGTACCAGATAGATTCAGATTCCCATAGACAATCAAATTATCCGGTAAATTTCTGATTTTTGTTTGAGAAATATCCAGATTGCCTTTAATAATTAAATTGTCAGGCAGTGATTTTAGACAGGGTTGATAAAAGCACAGATTATCCAGTACCCGGATAACATCATTCTCAACCTTATATTTAATGTTTTTTTGATTTAATATTTCGATAAATTTTTTCATTGATTTAGTATGTTAGCATACTGGTAAAAATTAAGGGAAGGTAACTTAGTTGCATACATTTCCAGAAAGCTGGTATTAATATCATGCAGTTTCAGTATATATTTTCAGTATAAATATCTATTTCTAATTAAAAAATTACAAAGCTGAATAAGTACTTTGACTTTATCCGGTCTGGTTTTATTGTCAGCCAGTATTCAATATATTAAGTTTTATGAGTACTGAGTTTTTTCTGCAATTGCTCTACGCAATCCTTGGCTGCCTGTTTAAGTTTACCAGCCTGCGGATCAATAAATCTCTGGTTAACAAATTGCTCATACTCTTGCAGGGTACCAATCAGGTATTCATTCTGAAAGATTTTGTATTCACCATTCAAATAAGCTGCAAAAATGGTTTTTCTTTTAGCTGTACAATTTTTCCGGTAAGCAATATTTTTAATCTTTTTAAGATCAAGGCTTAACCATTTGAGCTCCAGATTTTCCGGCAAAAATCTGATTGAAGTTTTTTTCAGGTTTATACCATGATCAAGTTTCAGGTTATTCGGTAGCTTTTTAATCCGGGTATTATTTAACAGTAATGTTTTACCAACCTGCAAATTTTGGGGTAATTTTTTAATCCGGCTATTATTCAGATCCAGACAATCCTCAACATTGAGGTTATCAGGCAAACGGGTAATTTTAGTTTCCTCTATTACCAAATTTTTTATCTCGGTAAGATCCTGAGGTAATTTTTTTACGTTAGTCAAAGTTAAGTCCAGCCCATTGACTACATTAACATGACTGGGAATTTTTTTAACTCGGCAACCCCATAAATACAGCTCACCTCCTACTGAAAGTTTTTTAGGTAGTTTTTTAATCGGTACCAGCAAAAGAGATAAATTGCCACCAACATGCAAACTTTCAGGCAATTTTTTTATTTTTGCGTCATCCAGGTTCAAATTTCCGTTTATATTCATTTTTTTGGGAAATTTTTTGATTTTGCATTCATTCAAATACAGATTGGATTGGATTTTTAAATTCTCTGGTATTTTTTTGATTTTATTAAAGCACAAATCCAGACTAGTGCATATAGCTCTAAAATTTTTAAGTAACTGATTGATTTTTACACAGCTTTCTAGCCCTAAACATCCATTGACTCTTAGATTAGCAGGTAATTTTTTAATTTTTGTTCCTGATAAATCCAGATCTCCGTTCACCGTCAGATTATCCGGTAATTTTCTGATTTCTGTAAAACGTAAGTTTAAATTATTTTTTACCTGGATATTCTTTGGTAATTTCTTAATTTTGGAGGCAGCCAGAATCAGGCTACCATCTACTTTCAGATTTTCAGGTAACTTTGTGATACGGGTATTACTCAAATCAAGATCATCGGTTATATGCAGATTAGCAGGCAGAGTATTGATACCGCTTTTTTCCAGACAAAGACTGCCTTTTATCGTAAATTTTTCTGGTAATCGGGTTATTCTGGTTGAAGAGGCATCCAGGTCTCCGGCAACAACCAAATTCTCCGGTAATTCCAGTATATAACTATTCTGTAAATATAAATTACCGTTTATTGTCAGATTTTCTGGTAGCGACTGAATATAGCTATAGGATAAATCCAGCGCACCACCAACAATTAGCGTTTCCGGTAAAACTTGTATTTTGGTACGAGAGGCGATAAGTTTGCCCTGAACCACCAAATTTTCCGGTAACACTCTGATTTGTGTACCAGATATATTCAGCCCCCCGCGAAAAATCATATTTTCCGGCAGTTTACTGATTTTAGTATGGGAGATATCCAAATTACCGCAGACAATCAGGTTATCCGGTAACTGGCTGATTTTTGTTTGGGAGATATCCAGGTCACCTTCAATAATTAAATTATCCGGCAGTGATTTAAGTGGATTTTGACAAAAGCACAGATTATCCGGTACGCGGATAATGTCATTTTCAACTGTATATTTAATATCTTTTTGGTTTAATATTTCGATAAAATTTTTCATTGATTTAGTATGTTAATCATACTGGTAAGGTTTATTAACCATAACTTAATGTAAATATTCAGATTCAATCTACTTAGAGCAGCATTAACTGATAAATAATTGAAATTATCATTACATACAGTTTCAGTATACATTGTTTTAATGATTTTTTCAGCACATATGTTTTTTAAAAAAAATTAATAAAACGAATACAAATATTCTGACCGAAACCAGAGCTGTTTTTGTGGTTAAAATAAAAGTAATAAAAAATTAAATAAGACTATATTATAAAATTAATCATCTCCAGTAGGGTAAGTAATTTACTAATATATTAATTTATCAGCCCAATCAAACTGTAACCTGAATCGTAATATTCATTAAATTTTGATGAAATACCCATATATTTACTTTATTTGTATTAATATGCAGCTATATTAGCGTTGTTTCGAGTTTTCTTTATTGATGATTTTTTTGTATTGCTCAAATTCTTGCATTAGATGTTCTTTTGGCATTGTCATCAATCTTTTCATATGATCTATTTCCTTCATACATGCTTGTGCTAAGTCTTGATTTTCAAGTATGAGTTGATCACGAAATTCTTTATCCGAATTTTTATAAAATACAGGAATTTGTCTCAAGCTATAGTCAAAGGATTCTTTTTTTCGCTGCTTTGTTTTTTCAAAGAAGTTCAAATTTTCTTGTGATATATAAGTTTTATTAGAAAATATTGTAAACTCTTTATTATTTGATTCAGACCTTTTATATGAGTGTAAAATATATCTTCTAGGTTGATTATCTTTTTCAAAAACTATTCGATAATCAAATTCACAACCTTTTTTATCCACATGAGAACCATATTTTTGGTCAATATATACCATATCCCCTTTTTGCTTAACCCATTTTCCACGTCGTCCGTCGTAATAACCCTTTTTTGAATACTTTGAAAGTTGTCCCTTAAGTTGTAAAACTTCAAATGTTTTGCCTTTAACATAAGAACCATATATATCTTCAGCATCAGACCAACTTAATTTTGAGTCAGGAATAACTATATGTTCATATTTTTGCCCATCCATGGAGATAGTCATTTCATCAAATAAATCACCTTTTTCTTCATTACTTAATACTTTCTTTTTAATTGGTTTATCATTTGAAAACCAAACACTGGTATTTAAGGCAATATTTCTGGCTAAATAGTCTTTTTTAGTTAACTCTGTTCTACCATAATTAGAAGTAAGGTCAAAAAACTTATCGGTTTTTATTTCAAGATTTAATGGTTCCACGTTCATAAATCTATTTACAGAACCTTTCAATTTATTGATATCGATTTGATTTTTAAAAATCGGTAAATAAGAATCTGATCCGTCCCAAAAAGAACCAAATTTATGACTTTCTGATAATTGAAAATCTGGATAATGAAGATAAATACCTTTAAGAACATATTTTTGCTTGTTATTCTTAGTAGGATTAGGAATATCAAAGTTTATAATTTGATTATCTTTATCAACTTTTAAATTTGTCGCAAATGCATATTGATTTATTTTTTTATACACAGTAGTCTTATTATCAATTCCCAAAATATCCCTTAATGATAAAAATGGTGGTGCGCTAATTTGTTCCTTTTTTTTGATGATGGAGCCTGTTTTATCAATTATAGGCTCATAATTTGCTATTATTTTAATATTCTTTTTCGGAAAATTTTGTTTAATATCTTCATTTTCTGCATGAGTTAAATAAGGATTATAAAAATCATCAATTTGTAAACTGACATGTAAAGATTCCTTGGCGTCAGAACTATTTATTAACTGGACCTTATCTATACTTACCCTTTTGTAGTGTTTAGCACAAGAACTTAGAGAAAAAGCCAGCAGCAACGAGGTTATTAAAAATATTATTTTTTTTATATACATCTGCATAATTAAATACCCCATATTATTAAGTAGATAACTAAATACAAAATGCTAATCTAATAATCACATGCTGAAATATTTGGTATTCACAATATTTGCATACTATACTGTTAAACTAGTTTAAATACAACATTGATATAAAAATCGGTTAAATAATATTTACCGATCCTGCTATTTACAAATTGCTTAATTTATCCGAAGTGTATAAATGGTGCCGAATCTGGTTTAAAGCTATCTTTAAATTCATCTAATACAACAGACGCAGGCGGGCTATGATCGCCTTGTACCACAATTTCTGTATATCTTTAAAAGCACTAGTGTTGATTTCGCTAGCTATAATCTAAAAAACTGATTCTGCAGATTTAAATTGAGACAGACATTTTGCCGGTCTTTAATTAAAGGCTGTTTACAATCATAGTTATTTTCACTTTGTGTATCTTTTTCAGAATAATGATGAGTATTTAAAGTTAACCGATAGAAAAATGACTTATCCTTAACTTGCTTATTAATAGCTGCAATATCATGCACAAATATTAAAGTCTCAATCTTCCGATTATGAAGAACATTGCTAAAATCAAAAAAGTTATTTTAGTTTTTAAAATGTATATCATTAAATAATAAATATAAACTTTCAATTTATTAATTAGTTATATATTTATCAGTAGCTGGTTTTCAGCAAATATTCAATCTGATTTTTTATCTGCTATATCTGCATAATGGTTTATCTGGTTTTATTTGCCGCTGTATTTCAAGTCATATCTCTATCAGATTTCCGTTTTATCACTCCTGTCCAGTTCAGTTATTGCCGTTTGAACAGAAATAACTTTTGTCAGAGGTACCGGATATTTTTTGTTGTGTCACCTCATCTGTGCGGCTCAGCACTTTACTGTTGTAAAGATACAGCAGATACCGGTTTTTTTAGTGTATCTTCTACCCCGCATCAGCTTAACTATGATTATAAACAAGATATACTTATGGATTTCTGGTTATTTACATACCGGTTATTTGCTGTATTTCGATGAAAAATTATTACGGATAATTTATGGCTATTCTGGTAACAGGTGGTGCCGGCTTTATTGGCTCTCACACAACTGTACAATTACTTAATGCCGGCTACAATGTGATTATTATTGATAATCTGTGTAATGCATCGCCAGTGGTACTCGAGCGTTTAAAACAGATTACCGGTAAAGAGGTAACTTTTTATCAGGGCGATATTCGCGACCGTACGTTGCTGCAACAGGTATTTAAACAGCACAGTATTGAGCATGTGCTGCATTTTGCCGGCTTAAAAGCAGTCGGTGAAAGTGTACGGGAACCGCTGAAATATTATGATAATAATGTCAGTGGCAGCCTGATTCTGGTTGAAGAAATGGCCAAAGCAGGTATTTTCAATCTGGTTTTCAGTTCCTCAGCTACAGTTTACGGTACACCGGCTTCGGTTCCGATTGATGAAAATGCGGCTACCGGTGGAACCACCAATCCGTACGGAACATCCAAATATATGGTAGAGCGGATGTTAACGGATATACAGGCAGCAGATGCGCGCTGGAGTATGACATTACTGCGTTATTTCAATCCGGTGGGCGCACATGAATCCGGATTAATTGGTGAAGATCCGAATGGCATTCCAAATAATTTATTACCGTATATCTGTCAGGTAGCTGTTAGTAAACTGGCACAGCTATCGGTATTTGGTAACGATTATCCTACCGCTGATGGTACCGGTGTCCGTGATTATATTCATGTAATGGATCTGGCGGACGGCCACTTAAGTGCCATGCGCGTTACAAATAATCAGCCCGGTGTACATATTTATAATTTGGGTACAGGGCAGGGTTATTCGGTACTGGAAATCATACATGCGTTTGAACAGGCCAGCGGCAAAAAAATTCCTTATCAGATTGTCCCGCGCCGGGCAGGAGATATTGCTGTGTGCTATGCTAATCCTGAACGCGCAGCCGAACAACTGGGCTGGACAGCTCAGCGCAGTCTGACCAGTATGATGGCCGATGCATGGCACTGGCAACAGCTCAATCCGCAGGGCTACAACAGCCACAATGAAAGCTGATTACTGAATATCAGCTTATTATAAACACTTAACCCACTGATGTTTCAGTGGGTTAAGTGTTTTCGGTTTTTGAGTTTTGATGCAAAAATTTAACGCTAATCGTTACGCCGCTCCTGAAAGTAGATTTAGATAAAAGATGTTTGAGGTCATTACCGGTTAACTATCTCTAACTAACTGGTGAGTCACATTATAATATAATGAGAATTATTATCAATAACAATTTGGTAATTTTTACAATTTGTTTTTCCGGTCTCTATTCCAACACCTGATCTGCGTATAATAAGTATTCCTGCATTCGCGCGGACAAAGCTTGTTTTCGGTATAATTGCCCACAATTTGCTTTTCTGATTAAATCTTTCTCTGTCTGTGCTTTTTGTCACAACCTAATTTTTGACAGCTCATGCCTATCTCAACTCAAACCGCGCAACTTGTTCACCAACAGCTACTGGCCGACAACGAACTGGCTGTAGCCGATTTTACCCGTGCACTCTCCCTGATGGGAGCACACCATATTGATTATGCTGATATTTACTGCCAGCGCAGTACCTATGAAAGCTGGCATCTGGAAGAAGGCATGGTCAAATCAGGCAGTTTTCAGATTGAGCAGGGCGTCGGTGTCCGAGCGGTAAGTGGTGAAAAAACAGCATTTGCTTACGCCGACAATCTGAATGTGCAGGCATTAACAGATGCAGCACAGGCTGTACGGGCAATTGGGCAGGCCGGTCAGCAGCGCTCAGTGGGACTGACTTCTCTGCCGTCAGTCAAACCGCTGTATGCAATGGCTAATCCGATGCTTAGTCTGGATGCTGGAGAGAAAGTGGCTTTATTACAGCGTGTGGAGGCACTGGCAAAAGCTGCTGATCCGCGTATTGTGCAGGTAATGGCCGGGCTGGTATGCGAGCATGAACTGATTTATCTGGCGCGACTGGACGGCCGGATACACACTGATATCCGCCCGCTTGTCCGTTTATCTGTTACTGTGATTGCCAAACAGGGGGAAAGGCGCGAGCAGGGCAGCAGTGGCGGTGGCGGCCGCTTTGATCTGGGTTATTTTGATGAAGCCATGCTTAAATCATATGTAGATACAGCCGTTGCTCAGGCACTGACCAATCTGGAAGCCCGTCCGGCACCTGCCGGTCAGATGACGGTGGTACTGGGCAATGGCTGGCCGGGTGTATTGTTACATGAAGCTGTAGGTCATGGTCTGGAAGGTGATTTTAACCGCAAAGGAACCAGTGCATTTGCCGGCCGTTTAGGTGAACGCGTAGCGGCTAAAGGTGTGACTGTTGTTGATCAGGGTAATATTGCCGAACGCCGTGGTTCGCTGAATATTGATGATGAGGGCAATGCTACACAGCGTACGGTACTGATTGAAGATGGTATTTTATGCGGCTATTTGCAGGA
Source organism: Snodgrassella sp. W8135 (assembly GCF_016101225.1). NCBI lineage: Bacteria > Pseudomonadati > Pseudomonadota > Betaproteobacteria > Neisseriales > Neisseriaceae > Snodgrassella > Snodgrassella sp. W8135. Next base: position 42,570 of record NZ_JACFQX010000002.1, on the reverse strand, counting down.
TGAAACCAATGCACGTTTAATGGGCGTCCCTGTGACCGGTAATGGCCGGCGTGAAAATTACGCCTCAGCACCGATGCCGCGCATGACCAATACTTATATGGAAAACGGCAAGCTTAATCCGGAAGAGATTATTGCTTCTGTCGATAAAGGCTTGTATGCGGTTAATTTTGGTGGCGGACAGGTAGATATTACCAGTGGTAAATTTGTATTCAGTGCTTCGGAAGCCTGGTGGGTTGAAAACGGTAAGCTGCAATATCCGGTAAAAGGAGCCACCATTATTGGCAGTGGTCCGGAAGTATTAAAACACGTTAGTATGATAGGCAATAACAGTAGTCTGGACAGTGGTGTAGGTATCTGCGGTAAAGACGGGCAAAGCGTACCGGTAGGTGTAGGACAGCCTACGCTGCGTATTGATGCCGGTCTGACTGTGGGTGGCAGCCAGACATAATTCACCTGAACAGCAAACAGCATAACGGGCACAAATTACTGTGCCCGTTATGCTGTTTGTTTATGCGGATAGATACGTATTTATTATAAATTACATCTGAATTTCCCGAAAATTAATATGCATATTCTCATTGCGCTTATTGAAATCAAATCTGCTTTTTTCAGGTATCAGCTATTGATTACAATGATCCGCCAGTATCGCGCAGCAAATAACCGGAAAATAGCAATCCGTTAAGTATCAGATTCATATTATTATGATATTGGCATTAATACCAATCTGCATTATAATTTAATACACATTTCATAACACTAATCTGAATCACACTTTCAGGCTGAGCCGTTTCAGCTATAAAAAAATTATGCAGATAAATAATATTTATTTATGTGAATATAGAGTAATATCAGTTAATTATTCTGATACATCACTTTATTATTAACTTTTCTACCCTCAATTATTCAGAAAGTACTCATATGTTTTTTATCAAAAAAAACAAATCCAGACTCCGCCTGAAAAAATTCCTGATAATCAGTTTTTTCTTAAGTTTCAATGTTAATTTGGCTATGGCACAGGATGCTTCAGATGATAGTGCGCAACAGGCACGGATACGCATCTTCGGGCAGAATGGCAAACCGACTAATATGAAATACAGTTTTCAGGGACATGAGGTAAAAGAATCAACCGGTGGTTCCTTAGGCGGGGCATTCGCTTCATCATTAGGTCTGGCTCGTAACAGCACCATTGGTATACCGGCAACGGCTACTTTGGATACAATGAAACGACATAATCATAATTTGTCTAAGCTGTACTACCGTGAATTCACTATTCCCGCTAATGTACCGATTACCATATCCAATGCCATTATTGGTCTGACCAATGTTAATAATACTCATAACGATGGGAAAATCATTTCCTATCAGCCCTCCTGCCAGAGTAACAAACTTACTTTTGTAGCCGAACCGGGTAAAGATTACGAGGCTATCGCGGCATCTGCATCAGCCCAATGCGGGGTTATTCTGCAAGAAGTGCATCCGGACGGCACAACTACATCACTTATTAAGGGTGATTAAGCGATCTGCTAAAATCGCCAACCAGTATAAAAGGCAGTCTGACTGCCTTTTATCAGTTCCGGAATACAACGGGCTAATCATGCTCTGCTCCAGCCTTGCAAGCATTTTGCTGAAGGCTGGAAAAATTTTTATTTGCTGATATTAAATCCAACATTATTCAAGTAATTTAATTGTCTGTATCAGTGCAACCAATAGAGTATTGTGATATTTTTCTGTTTACTATCAGATTATTGATGAGACCATTATCAAAAATTCTGTTGATTAAACTGCGTATGTTTATCAGCCATATGTTTTGAAAGTTAAAGGTAATGGTCTGAATTGATATACGCTGCAGATCTTCCGCCAATGTGAATAATATATTTATTGCATTCAGGCTATTTCTGACCAGCTCATATCTAGCCAAATCAGTCCGGAAAAAATCATTAACTTTAAAATAAAAATTTATTTCTGAACAGATTTTGAATGTCGCAGACACTCAAACATGCCAATCTATAACATACCTCATTTAGAGCTAACCGGCACTTCTCTGAGTGCCGATGTCTCTTGATTCAATCCTATTTTGTTTCTGATGATATCTGTCAATTTTTTTGTACCGGCATTTGTCCGCTTAATTTATACAAAAAAATGGCTGGATTTGCTGGAATTATTTATCCAGCGAATCCAACCACTTATTTAATCACTACTGCTTAGTTAGATTCTACGGCAGCCTGTACATCACTGTACGGAGCAGCTTTAGTATCAGAATTTGTAGTAGCGCAGGCAGTTAGTAACAGAGCAGCCAGTACGGCACCAATTCCCAATAGCTTTTTCATCATTGTGTCCTTTAACGGTTGGTTTGAAAAACTATTTTCACAATCTAGCTTAACTTCATTAATATAACAATTGTTCCGTGCAAATTTTGCATTTTCCAACTGCATATAATACCCATTTTACGACACTCATCTATTTTAATATTACTCTGCTACTCATTTACATCGAATTAACTTGACTAAATAAATTAATGACTGGTATGTGATGTTTCCACACCGGTTTTGATATCCCCGTACACCTGGGTTTGCTCTTTACCTGAGCCATCGCTGGCACAACCTGCCAACGCCAGCAGGCTGCATAATAAACTTAAAGACAAGAATTTTTTCATTTTTTATAGTCCTTTAATTAGAGGGTTAACTTAATAACTCTTCATGAGTCTAACATAATGCGATGCTGAATATAATAAAAATTCTCGCTCTTTTTCTGTTAACGGGCGGATTTGCTGTACCGGAGAACCCAGATACAGATAACCGCTCGCCAGACGTTTGCGCGGGGGCACCAGACTGCCGGCACCAATCATCACATCATCCTCAATAATCGCATCATCCAGAACAATCGAATTAATTCCCACCAGCACTCGGTTACCAATCGTACAGCCATGCAGATTAACATGATGGCCTATAGTAACATCCTCACCAATCACTAATGGTGAGCCATCCGGTTTGGCTGCTGTTTTGTGGCTGACATGCAGCATACAGTGATCCTGAATATTGCTTCTGGCACCAATACGCATACTGTTCACATCTGCGCGAATCACCGCAAACGGCCACACAGATACTTCTTCCTGCAAAATTACATCCCCGATAACCACAGCCATATCATCTATATAACAACTATCGGCAATTTGTGGTTGCGTATCTAAATAAGAACGAATATTGTTTTTCATGTTTTTGACCTTATCCTGTTACATTATGCAATATTATTTATAGCAGAAGATAAATATAAGCTCCTGCTCTTTCCACCCGATTTACCTGAAAAACCGCAAATTTACAGGTATTTTTCTGTTGAGAATACTATGTCTGAAAATGTTTTGTTGAATCTGGATAGTGAACCCCGTTTCGATGCCATTAAGGCTGCAGATATTGAGCCGGCAATGACCGAAGCTATGCAGCAGGCTGCTGCCGCTATCACCGCCTTGAAAGCTGAGCCTGATGCCAGCTGGAATAACACTGTAGAAGCTTTAACTAGTATTACTGAACGTGTCGGTCGTATCTGGAGTGTTGTTGCCCATCTAAACAGCGTGGCAGATACACCTGAATTACGTGCGGCCTATAATGCACTGATGCCTAAAGTAAGCGAATTCTTTACTGCGATTAGTCAGGATATGGCCTTATATGAGCGCTTTAAAAGCATCAAAGCCAGTGCAGAATATGCACAGCTGAGCCCGGCACAGCAAACCAAACTGAACCATGACTTAAGAGATTTTGTTCTCAGCGGTGCTGAGCTGCCGGAACAGGAACAGGCGGAGTTTGCAGCCTTACAGGCAGAAGGTGCGCAGCTTTCCGCAGCTTTTAGTCAGAATGTTCTGGACGCCACTGATGCATTTGCATTGTATTTTGCTAATGGCGCAGAACTGGCTGGTCAGGAAAATACATCCGGTCAGACCAGCACAGATGCCGACTTTGCACGGGATAGCGAAATCAGCGGATTAACAGAAGAGGCACTGACCATGTTTGCCGCAGCAGCACAGGCAGAAGGTAAAGCCGGCTATAAAATCGGGCTGCAAATGCCGCATTATCTGGCGGTAATGCAATATGCCCACAATCGCGAACTGCGCCGGCAGCTGTATCATGCCTATTCAACCCGGGCCAGTGAGCTTGGCGAGGCTAAATGGGATAATACCGCCAATATCAACCGGATTCTGCAGATTGCCGCACGCGAAGCTCAGTTACTGGGTTTCCAAAATTATGCAGAATTATCGCTGGCAACCAAAATGGCTGATACACCCCAACAGGTGATGAGCTTTCTTCAGGATCTGGCGAGCAGGGCCAAACCTTTTGCTGAAAAAGATCTGGCTGAAGTTAAAACATACGCACGAGAACATCTCGGTCTGGATGATTTACAGCCATGGGATATGACCTATGCCAGTGAAAAACTGCGTCAGGCTAAATATGCATTCAGCCAGACTGAAGTAAAAAAATATTTTCCGGCTGATCGCGTTCTCGCGGGTCTGTTTGCCCAGATTGATAAATTATATGGCGTTCATTTCATCGAAAAACAGGTACCAGTATGGCATCCTGATGTTCGCTATTACGAACTTGAACAGGGCGGGGCCATCATCGGTGGCGTCTACATGGATCTGTATGCACGAGCCGGTAAGCGCGGCGGTGCATGGATGAATGATTACCGCGGCCGCCGTCGTTTTATAACAGGCAATCATGCCGGCCAGCTGCAAACACCTATTGCGTATCTGGTGTGTAATTTCACGCCGCCTGTAGCCGGCAATACCGCACGCCTGAGCCACGAAGAAATCCTGACTCTGTTCCACGAAACCGGTCATGGTCTGCATCATCTGCTGACTCAGGTAGATGAACTGGGAGTTTCCGGTATCAATGGCGTGGAATGGGATGCTGTAGAAATGCCCAGCCAGTTTATGGAAAACTTTGTCTGGGAATATGATGTGCTTGCCGGCATGAGCTGCCATCAGGATACCGGCGCGGTACTGCCTGAGGAGCTTTATAAGAAAATGCTGGCTGCAAAAAACTTCCAGATCGGGCTTTGGATGCTGCGCCAGATGGAGTTTGCTCAGTTTGATATGGAAATCTACAGCCATCCGGGTTGTGACTGGCAGCAAACCTTGTTGGAAGTACGCCGCCGGGTAGCCGTGATGCCTCAGCCAGATTTTAACCGCTTTGCTCATTCTTTCAGCCATATCTTTGCCGGTGGTTATTCTGCCGGTTATTACAGCTATAGCTGGGCAGAAGTGCTTTCTGCGGATATTTATGCTGCTTTTGAAGAAGAAGCGAATGCAGCGGCAACAGGCAAACGTTTCTGGCACGAAGTACTTGCTGTCGGCGGCTCCCGTCCGGCTATGGAATCCTTTAAAGCATTCCGCGGCCGTGAACCGCAAATCGATGCACTGTTACGTCACTGCGGTTTTCATGAAGCTGCCTGAGTTTCAGTAAAGAATAAAAAACGCGATGATTACATCGCGTTTTTTATGGCAATTTCTTGAACTAAAATATAATAAAACATTCAGATTAAAAGATAACTTATCGGCATCTGCGTATATCACAGCTAATTATTTTATCGGTGGCTGTTTGTTATTGTCTATAAATGTTATTTTCAAAAAAATTTGTATTTAAACTTTATTATGATTAACATTAATCATATCTAATGTCACTTAAAGTTAATATTAATTAATTTAATTGCTGTGCTATGATTCATCAGCAACCGGTAATCATTTACAAAGATGGGGAAAATGAATAATACAAAGCAAAACTACTGGTTTTTAGAGGCAAATAATAACCGAAGTGATATTTTTATTCGTAATAATGAATGGATATACGCTGGCAATAATAAGAAGGATATTGAGCAAATTCATTTGATAGCTGCCGGCGATCAGGTAGCAATCAAATCCGTCTCTCCTCAGATATCTGATCTGCCTTTCGAAAACAAAGGCTATCCTGTGCCGGTAACACAAATTAAAGCCATCGGTACTGTTATTGAAAATCCGGGTGATGGTAAATCTCTGAAAGTCAGCTGGCAAAGATCTACTCCTGAAAAAAAATGGTATTTTTACACTAGTCTGAAAACTATCTGGCCGGTAAATAAAGATACCAACTGGCAATCGGATCAATTAATTAATTTCACTTTTAATGATCAGCCTCAGGATATTGATCAATTTTGTCAGATGTCTTATTGGCAGGAACGTTTTAATAATACAAATTATGAGTCGGATATGAATAATCAAAATCAGCAGAAGTTTAATGATGCCAAACGGCAAACAAAGGATATAGCCAGAAAACCTTATATTCTGAGTGATTTAATAAAAGAAGGCTGTTTCATCAGCAAAGGTAAATTAGAAAGTATTCAGACAAAATTAAAAGAAAAGAAAAATATAATTTTACAAGGGCCACCCGGTACCGGTAAAACCTGGCTGGCGAAACGATTAGCCAGTGTTATCGTTGGCTATCGTGATTCTAAAAATATTAAAGCAATCCAGTTTCATCCGAATACATCTTATGAGGATTTCATCCGGGGCTATCGCCCTTCCAGCAATGGCAAACTTGAATTAGTTGACGGCCCTTTTCTTAATATAGCCAATCAGGCAAAAAATGATCCTGACGCAAACTATGTGATTGTTATTGAAGAAATCAATCGCGGAAATCCGGCACAGATCTTTGGAGAAATGTTAACACTGCTCGAAGCCAGTAAACGTAATCCACAGGAAGCACTGGAATTAACCTATGGAAATGAAAAAGAAGGCTTTTTTATTCCAGATAATCTGTATGTCATTGGTACCATGAACATCGCTGACCGCTCTCTGGCTATGGTTGACTTTGCATTACGGCGCCGCTTTGCTTTTTTTAATCTAGAGCCAAATTTCGGTAATGTGTGGCTAAAATATATGAAAAACAAATCAGGAATTTCAGATGCAAAATTAAAGGAATGGAAAAAGCGTATTGGAGATCTGAACGAAATAATTAGAGCTGACCAGACACTGGGTCCTGCATTTACCATCGGACACAGCTACCTGACCACCAGTCAAAGCATAAAAGATGATCAAGCTGATAAATGGTTTACCACTATCGTTAAAACTGAAATTATGCCTTTATTGGAAGAATACTGGTTTCGTGGAACCGAGCAAATTAAGGAAGCCGAGGATATATTATTACAGCAAAACAACTAATTAAAAAATATATATGTCTAATAAGCAGGAAACCAGTACTACAGTAGCTATTATACCGATTAAAAATATTTGGTTACTGTTACTTTATGCTTCTGATTTTTACCAGACTTTGGGTAAACAGCAACGGATTCAATTGGAAAATAATCCTGAAGATCTGATTAAGCTGGCTGCCGAATTGTATTGTAAGGCTACCGAAAAACTCATGCGATCATTATCCTGCGGATATATACAACAGACGCAAATACTGAATCGTGTCAGAGGAAAAATAGATATTCTTGCTACAGTACGACAGCATTTACTGGAAAAGGGCAGAATACAATGTCAGTTTGAGGTTTTAACTATTGATACACCAAAAAACCGCTATATTCATGCAGCCGCTCACACTTTATTGCCTCTGATAGAGGATAAAAAATTAAAAATCCGATGTCAGAAAATTATCAGCCACTTTAATACACTGAAAATAGGCCAGTCAACTCACTATGATTTCAGAGCTGACTATTTTGATCGGGCCGGCACACAGGATAGATATTTACTCACCTTATGCCGTCTTATTTTTAAGATGGCTATTCCGACAGAACAGGCCGGCGTACAATCGGCCGAACAGATTAATAAAACTGATACTTGGTTACGGCAATTATTTGAAGAGGCTACAATAGGCTTTGCCCGGGTTAATCTGCCAGCCAGCAGATGGAAAATCAGTTCCGGTGAAAAGTTATTCTGGCAGCAGAAGTCTGCAAGTAACAATATAAATAAATTTCTGCCCCAAATGCGAACAGATTTAATTATTGAACACTCAGCCTGCCAGCATCGTATGATTATCGATACAAAATGTACCTCTATTGTTCGGCAATCAGGTTCTAATAATAGCAAAAAGTTTAAAAGTGCACATATTTATCAGCTTTATGCCTACCTGAGAAGTCAGGAAAACACTGCTGATACCCCATCTTGTCACGCAACCGGGATGTTACTGTATCCGGCTATTGATGGGAATATAAATGAATATGTCATTATTCAAAACCACACAATCAGATTTTCTACCATCAATTTACAGGATGATTCCAGTCTGATCAGAAAAAATCTTCTGCGTTTATTAAGTCAGTGTAATTGTACACTTACCAATAATAAATGATTTAGATTATCTACCCTGATTACCTATCCGCTAATCACGTATTTTTTGGATAAACCTGAATAAGAGCAGCCAGTTTTTCAACTAATTCTTTCCAGTTACTATCTTCTGCCAGTAAAAATCCTTCCCTATTAATCTTTTCACCTTGTTTTAACATCATTTTCTGATGATTTACCCACGCTATATAATCAGAAGGAATCTGTACCAAGTCCAGATGTGCTGCTAACACTTCTCTTGACTTCTGATTAACCGGCTTGGCCAGATACCAGGTAAATCTGTCTTCGATACAAACCAGTCTGGATAAATCCAGTTGAAAAATATAATTATCACGTGAGTTAAATAAAATAATGTAAAATGGCTGTCCATTATTCCAGGATGTATAACGAATAGAAGACTGATCAGGAAAAGTTAGTTGCTGATAACAACCATCTACACTGTCTACGGCCTGCTCATCAATTTCTTCTAACTCCGCTTTTTCAAAAAAGTCAGCCAGATACTCCATGATATCGAAACCAAACTTCTGATGTTGTTTGAATAAATTGCTGTTTAATCTAGTTTCATTTTCGGCCATTTGTATCTCCACTTTAATAATCAGCTGCTTTATTAATTTATTTTAATGTCAATAATTTTGTATGGTAAGACTAATTAATTCTTAAAGCATTTCCGATATATTCTGGTCAATGTTCCGGCTGCTATTTCTATAATTATACTTTCTCGAAAACATCCGTTTATACTGAAACAGTAAAAAGCCGTCTATTCATTCTTATAGCCGGCTTTTATCTGACATTTTATTATTCATCCTCAATTAATGCATCTACAAATGCCCGGGCATCAAACGGGCGTAAATCATCAATACCTTCACCCACGCCGATAAAGCGTACCGGAACCGGTCGCTTGGCTGCCAGTGCCGCGAGTATACCGCCTTTGGCTGTACCATCCAGTTTGGAAACAATCAGACCGGTTAATCCTAGCGCATCATCAAAGGCTACAACCTGATTGATGGCATTCTGACCCACATTGGCATCCAGTACCAGCATAACTTCATGCGGAGCATCAGGTAAGGATTTTTGCAGAACGCGTTTTACTTTTTTGATTTCTTCCATCAGATGCAGCTGAGTAGGCAGGCGACCGGCAGTGTCTGCCAGTACCACATCAATACCGCGTGCTTTGGCCGCCTCCAGAGCATCATAACAGACTGCTGCTGAGTCGCCGGAAGCCTGAGCAATCACGGTGACATTATTGCGTTCACCCCATTGCTGCAATTGTTCGCGGGCTGCTGCACGAAAGGTATCGCCGGCAGCCAGCAGCACGCTTTTACCCTGACTTTGAAAATATTTCGCCAATTTACCGATACTGGTAGTTTTACCGGCACCGTTCACACCGGCCATCATAATCACAAAGGGCTTTTTATCATCCGGTAAAATCAGTGGCTGATCCAGCGGCAACAGTAATTCATACAGAGCATCTTTCAGAGCACTGCGCAGCTCATCTCCGTTTTTCAGCCCTTTCAGGGTAACCCGCTGGCGCACCTGTGCCAGCAGTTTTTCTGTGGCTTCAATTCCCATATCACTGGTAAGCAATACGGTTTCCAGTTCTTCATACAAATCTTCGTCGATTTTACCGCCGCCAAATACAGAAGCCAGAGATTTGGCCATTTGATTGCGGGATTTGCTCAGCCCCTGTTTTAGTCGTGCAGCCCAGCTCAGTTTAGCCGGTTTTTCTGTCTGCTCACTCACTGTATCTGGCTCAGCAGCTATCACAACTGTGTTTTCACTAGCGACAGGTGTCTGAACGGGTGAGGCAGTATCGTCTGTTACAGCAATGGCTGCCGGTTCATCTACTGCTGTGGGTACAATAATATCTTGTTCTGTTTCGGCCTGTGGTTGAACGGGAGCGGTGTCTGCCTGCTCAGTTTTTTCTGCAACAGGATCACTGATAGCCGGTTCAGGCTGCGGTATTGCTTCAGTCTGAGCAGAATCATCAGCTATATTCTGTAATTGTTCTGAGTTTTCCTGCTGGTGAGGGGCCGGTACGGGCTTTTCAGCAACTGGCTCAGTATTTTTTTTTCGTTTAAAAAATCCAAACATGGGCTTTCCTGAATACGATATAAGGCCAAAGCTGAATCACAACCGATCTTTGGCATTGGAATAATTGTGCTATTGTAGCTTACAGAGGTTTATTTGATAATGTGCTGCGATACTATTATTTATTTTATTCAGATAGTTTTGCCTTAAAATACTTCTGTATAGGCTAAAAATCAGACAGAACAAACTGGGCTGGCTGCGTATTGACAGCTCTGAATTTACACCACCACATAATTATGATTAATAACAACAATAGACTGAGAGTTATTAAAAGTTACCAAATTCAAACGTTTACTATATTCTGCATAGGTTTGCCGGGCTGACTGGACAAAAGGTTCGTCAATATAATGCGGCAGAGGATAAAAATCGATGCAGTTTAATCCAGTATAATTGTTCAGTTCCGGAGCCAGGCTGCTGTCATCCATTATTTTATTATATTCTATGTCTGCTGCCAGAATAATTGCACCGGCAGATTCCCCAATATAAACGCAGCCTTCAGCAATTCTTTGAGCAAGCAGCCGGTCAAGATTTTTTCTTTTCAGTTCCTGCAATAAATAAAATGTATTACCGCCGGTTATACAAATGATTTCTGCTGCTGAAAAAGCAGTATGGCACTGGCGGATATCCGCTGTGGCAATATCCAGTAAATCAAGTTTAAATCCAAGCTGTGTTAATACTGATTTACCTTCATCTATATATTTTGTGTAGCCTTCAACATTACCGGCTGTAGGAATAAACAGGACACGCTTGCTATTAATTTTATTGTTCTGCATAAAATCGGCTAGCTTTTGACCGGTTCCGGCAATATAAGATGTTAAAAAAATCGTTTGCATTGTAGTTTCCAGCCTCTCTGTTTTATATAGTCCGGTCACCGAACTTAATTATTTAGTAATTCAGACCATGTTTCCGGTTGTTCCCAGTTTATCCGATATAATTCAGTCTGATGTCGATTATAGGGCTGATCATAAATCCAGTGTTGCCATTGCGGCACCAGACTGCCGCTTATCTGAGGTTTATCATCAATCAGAATATCGCCGCGTACCCAGGTTTTATCTTTGGCCAGAATTATGCGCTGCATCCAGTCTTCACCCAGATGCTCGCACACCCAGTCAAATTTTTCAGATACACAATAGTGATAATCCTGTATAGGCGAGGTACAAATACGCACATCATGGCCGGCCTGCAGCAGGCGCTTAGCTGCTGAAATACCATGCTGCATAGGCGGTAATGAAGCAAAAAAACCTTTACTGCTATAAATTTGCGCCAGTTGGCGGTGAAATTCGGGAGCCATATCATCACGCAGGTAAAAATGTCTGCGTTCTTTGAGAGGCAGCGGTTGCTGATAGGTTTGCTGCCATAGTTGTCTTACTCCCTGCTCAAAGTCGGCCAGAACACCATCCTGATCCAGCAAAATCAATTTAGATGCCATACAAATTCCCGTGGTGGCGTATATGATTATAAAGCAAATTAATTTATAGCATGTTTTTTAAAGCCAGCCGTACACCTTCACTGACGTCTGTACCTGCCGGTATATTTTTACAGGCAGTACGGGCTTCTTTATCGGTATAGCCTAAAGCAAGCAATGTATTAATAATATCTTCGTTATTACCGGCTGTATTCTGTGTAAACAAACCGGTAGCATCATCACTGGCGGCGGCAAGTTTGCCACGCAATTCCAGTACCATGCGTTCGGCGGTTTTTTTACCGATGCCTGGTGCAGCTGTCAGGCGTTTAATATCTTCAGTAGCAATAGCGGCAGCCAGCTCCTCACTGGTCAGTGCGGATAAAATACCCAGAGCAATTTTGGCTCCGATACCGCTTACTTTTACTAATGCACGGAATGTTTCCCGTTCTTCGCGGGAGCCGAAACCAAATAGCAGATGAGCATCTTCACGTACGACCAGCTGAGTATACAGTGCAGTTTCTTCACCTGCGGCCGGTAAAGTATAAAAGGTTTGCATGGAAACCTGAGCTTCATAGCCTACGCCATGAACATCCAGTACCACTACCGGCGGATTTTTTTCCAATATGATTCCGCGTAAACGGCTAATCATGATATTCCCTTCCCAACAGCCAGATATATAAAAGCCCGTGCATCATATCACGGGCTTTTTTCTGAGCTTGAGCAATTTTACAATACAGTCAGCATTGATTTTTTGGCCTCATCGGCACGCTGCTGCTGTTTAAACGGACCCATGCGGACAACATAGCTGTTTTGAACTTTCACAAGCTTAGCCTGCTGTTCGCTTCCTGCACTCTGTAAATGACGTGAAGTGGTTTTCAGATATTTCTGAGCCTGCTCCTTACTGTCAAATTTCTGCAGATCCACGTAAATATTACCACTGGTACCTGCCGGTTGCAGACGCTCTCCGGGCAGAATCTGCTCTACCCGTACCTGAGCAGTACCGGCACGTACAAAACCTAACTGCTGTGCGGCAGCATAGGATACATCCATTACCCGGTTAGCATGAAAGGGACCACGATCATTAATACGCACAACCACTGTCTTTCCATTGGACAGGTTGGTTACCCGTGCATAACTGGGGATAGGTAAAGTCGGATGGGCGGCGGTCAGCATCTGGCTGTCAAAGCGCTCGCCTGATGAAGTTTTACGGCCATGAAAATTTTTGCCATAGTAGGAAGCTTTACCTACCTGACTGAAACTGGCCACTTTTTGTAGCGGATAATAACGTTTGCCCGCTACCTGATAGCTAAGATTAGCTGTTTTATGCAGATGCTCTGCGGGTACTACTGTAAGATTAGATACTGATTTTTTGGGATGATAAACTGGTGCAGACAAATTACCTGATGGTCCGGCATATGCCGCACTCAATCCAAGTACCATGGCAACACTAATAAATAACAATTTAATTCTGATCAAACCGTATTTCCGTTTCTTTGAGTAAAAGACGCAAAAACCAGACACGCAATTACCATTTGCGGGTAAACAATACATAGTCCGGTAAAGACTGAATTTCTACTAAGACAGCAAAAAACAGTGGCGGCCACTTTTAAAATGTGGCAGAAGAGGCTGGTGCCTCAATTGGCAAGAACAAACACCGGCGGTGATTAAAACAGCACACTGGCGGGTTCTGAAAATTGCTTACTAACCGGCAAAATCGCCTTGGTTGTAACGCAGTTAACAATTGAATCAGTTATTTAACTGGGCGACACTATGCCAAACAGACTTCAGTCTGTCAAAGATTTTTTCATTCCGGATGTGCGAGTGTCCAGACATAAACCTGCGCAACACCTGATTTCTTAAGGGTCTGAGCCAATTCGAAAATTGTTGCGCCGGTGGTCACAACATCATCTATTAACAACAAGTTACGTTTTTTAACTGCGCTATTAAGGCGAAATACACCGCGTACATTATGCAAACGTGCTGATTTTTTTAAAGTTGATTGCGGTGGCCGGTGATTACGCTCTATCCAGTCTGGTGTCACTATCGGCAAGGTATAGTGTCTGGCAATGATTGCAGCCAGTAACTGGCTCTGATTGAAACCACGCTCAAACAGGCGCCTGCGGCTCAGCGGCATAGCCAGTACAGCATCTATTTTTACCTTCTCCAGCCACTGCGGCGGCTGTGCCAGCATCAGTGCTGCCAGCGTATCCAGTAAAGCAAGCTGCCGCTGATGCTTAAATGCACGCAGCATTTGCTGTAATGGTGCAGCATAACGGTAACTGGCATATAAAGTTGTAAAAGGCCACTTCTGGCCGCACTGTTCACACACTCCGGCTGTCAGCCCGCCGGCACGGCAACGCAGACAGATATCAGTATCAGTACGCCGCAAAGCGGCCATATCCTGATGGCATGCCCGGCACAAACCTGAGACATCCGCACAATCGTGGCATAATAAACAGTGCGGTGCGCCGATGCAGGCGTGCCAGAATGAAGTAAGCAATGAAGTTATACTCATGATCACACCTTCGCAAACGTTATTGATACATGGCTGGGGCGCTAACCACCATATATTCGACCCTTTACAGGCATATCTGCCAGCCCCATGGCAACAAAACTGGTATACCCCGGACCTGCCCGGGCATGGCTGTGCACCGTTTAACGGTAATTTCAGTATAGACAGTATTGCAGACCAGCTGGCCGCACAGCTTACGGCTCCTGCACATCTGCTTGGCTGGTCACTGGGCGGGATGGTGGCACTGACTCTGGCTGCCCGCTATCCGGAGAAAGTAGCCACACTGTGTCTGACTGCCAGTCTGGTCAGACTGCTGGCCGACAGCGATTATCCGCAAGGGCTGAAACGTACCAGCCTCAATATTATGGCCGATAAATTTCGTGAAGATTATCCCAAATACATGCAGCAGTTTCTACATTTGCAGATGCTGTATGCAGACACTTCAGTACAAACCAGTGTTAACAGCCTGATACCGGCTATTTGTCAGTATGGGCCGCCTGCTGCTCTTAACGCGGCTTTGCATGCGTTAGAACAGGCTGATTTACGCCCTTTACTCAGTAGCATAAACTGTCCGGTATTATTGGTTTATGGTGATCGCGATGCCATTACTCCGCTACGTATGGGTGAATACATTCATCAGCGGCTGCCGCAAAGCGAATGGTGCCTCCTGCCACAGGCTGCACATACACCGTTTTTAAGCCATCCTGATCAATTTGCCCGTGCACTGTGCCAATTTTGGGAGCGACACACATGACAACTCTGCCACACAAGCCAGACTGGTTTCTCCATGCACATCTGGCCGCTACGCTGGATGAACGTCTGTGTATTCTGAAACAACCGCCGGAACAGATTATCCTCGCAGCAGCAGACGGTGATGAAAGTTACCGTTTGCTCAGCATGCGTTATCCGCATGCGCATTTTCAGGAGTATGACAGTCGCGAGGCTTATTTACAGGCAGCACAGATTATTCGCAAAGCCAAGCAAAACTGGTGGCAAAAACTCCATAGCAATCTGCCAGCACAAACCGTTTCCGACCAGCTTCCCGGCAACCAGTCTGCTGATATGGTCTGGAGTAACCTTGGTCTGATTCACCAGAATGATCCCGTGGCTGTTATCAGAAACTGGGCCGGAGCTTTGAAACCGGATGGTTTGCTTTTTTTCAGCCACTTTGGTCCGGATACCCTGAAAGAAGTCATGACACTTTGGCGTACAGAGGGTATAGTAGTGAAAACACCGAATCTGATCGATATGCACGATCTTGGGGACATGCTGTTTCAGCACGGTTTTTATGATCCGGTAACAGACATGGATATGCTGACTCTGCAATACACCAATGCAGAGCGCTTTATTGATGACATGCGCACAGCCGGACTATGGCAAAGTCTGGAATTTAACAGTGAAATTGATGCAGTTCGTATTCTGGCTAATGCATGGCAGAGCAATGATATTCAAAATGTTACACTTGAGCTGGTGTACGGACACGGTGTTAAAAAACAGGTACTGCCCGACAATACAGCACCAGTACAATTTTATCCCTCATCTACAACATAGAATCCGAACATTATTAATATAATATGAAATTCTCGGCATTATTGCGTAATAGCATACTTATTATTACTACATCCGTTACCATCACTGCCTGCAAAAACACCACACCGGTTACCCCTCCTGCTCCGGCCAAACCTCGCGCTGTTATCGGGCTGGCACTTGGTGGCGGAGTTTCTAAAGGCTTTGCGCATATAGGGGTAATTAAAGTCTTACAGGAAAACCATATTCCGGTACGGGTTGTTACCGGTACCAGTGCAGGTGCGCTGGTTGGCAGCATGTATGCTTCCGGTATGAGTCCGGACAGGCTGGAGCTTGAGGCTGAAATACTGAATAAAACCGATTTAGTTGATCCGGTACTGTCTACATCCGGCTTTATCAAAGGACAAAAACTGCAGGATTACATCAACAACAAAGTTCGCAATAAACCGATTCAGCAGTTTCCTATCCGTTTCGGCGCAGTGGCTACTGAATTCGGTACCGGCCGCATGGCTGTTTTCAACAGTGGTAATGCCGGACAGGCAGTACGCGCATCGGCCAGTATCCCCAATGTTTTTCAGCCCACAGTAATCGGCAATAAAAGTTTCGTCGATGGCGGTCTGGTTGCTCCGGTACCGGTCACAGCAGCCAAACAGCTGGGCGCCAATGTAGTTATCGCGGTAGATATATCTGCTAAACCGGCACGTCTGACCAGTCAGGGATTTTTTTCTTATCTTGACCAGAGCCTGAATATCATGAGCGCATCAGCCCTGAACAGCGAACTGAGCAAAGCTCAGGTCGTAATCCGTCCTCAGGTACAGAAACTGGGTACAGTAGGCGGTTTTGACCAGAAAACTCAGGCTATCCGGCTGGGTGAACAGGCTGCCAGAGCAGCCTTACCGCAAATTCGTGCGGCACTGGCGAAATATCAGGTTAACTAAACCATATAAAACAGTGAGTAATCTGTGCAGGCTGCCTGTGTGGCAGTCTGCGTTTTTATTCTGGTTAATACTAATTAAAATATTGCAAACCGAATAACTGCTGATTTAATGAATTTTAACCATAGAACAGATTACTGGCAGATAGCAAAAAAGCTAATCGAATACTATTTCTGAATTTATATAACTTATAAAAAGCCCGATGATTACGGGCTTTTTAATTTGTTTAATTACCAAATTCAATCAGAATAGCAGAATAATGAAGCCTGTTTATATCTTAGTAACATTCACTTTTTTATTTCCATGAATTTTCAGGTAAATCAATATTTCTTTGAGCTTGCTCCAGTGCCTCTTGTAATTGCCGGATATTTAACGGAACACAATAAGCAGGCTTAGCCCGCTCAAATCGCCAGCTATCAGACAGCAGGCCGGCATCAACAAAATCATAACCGACCTGATCCAATATTTTAAATACAGTTTGTTTAGCAGTTAAATCATTGCCTGCCACAGGAATGGCTCTTCTATTTAATTTATCGTTTGGTCTGGCATCTTTAATAACATCTCTTGCCAGAATCGCATTAAAAACTTTAACCACTTTGGATTTCGAAAAATGCTGAGCAACCAATTCACTGGTTGTAATTTCACGCTTATCTAATTGCGGCCAGTGCCCGTCGCGATCAGGATAATAGTTCATGGTATCTAATATTATTTTATTACTCATTGATTCAGCAGGTAGTTGCAGATAATTATTAAATGGAATAGCAATCAGAATAATTTCTGCAAACTCAATAGCTTCTTCCTGGCTTCCAATTTCACAGCCTATGCTGCTGGCCACACTGAACAATGTATTTTTCCCTCTGGAATTACTCACCATCACTTGATAGCCAGCCTGCATAAATAGCTTTGCCCAGGCCTGACCGATAAATCCTGCTCCGATAATGCCAATCTTTTTCATCGTAATATTTCCTTTTCTAAATAGTGCGCTGTATTATCAGTACAAATTAAAAGGCAATAAATACAATTAAAATTGATTGATTAACAACTGAGGGTTGGTAATATGAATTTATTCCGATGTATGCAAGCATTCATTCTGACCGTAAAAACCGGTTCTTTTGCCACAGCGTCCGTTTCATTAAATACATCACCGCAAATGATTGCTAAATACATAGCATTTTTAGAAAATTATTTAGGATTAAAACTGCTTAACCGAACCACACGATCACAAAATCTGACAGAATTCGGCAAACAATATTACCCGAAATGCTTATCTATTTTAGCTGAAATCCAGGCAACTAAAGTACTTGCACAACAATTCAGTGAAGAGCCAAAAGGCAATTTAAGAATTAGTGCTCCCGTAAGCTATGGTTATTACAATTTAATACCGGTAATCAGCAATTTTATGAAACGCTATCCCAAAGTGGAAGTTGATATTCAATTAAGTGATCGCTATGTAGATTTGGTTCAGGACAATTTTGATGTTGTGTTCCGTATTGGCCAATTAGCTGATTCAGGTTTAATTGCGCGAAAATTAAAACCCTATCAACTCACTTTTGCTGCTTCTCCCAGTTATCTGGCTCAGCATGGTGTTCCGTCTGTACCAAAGGATTTAGAGAAGCACAATTGTCTTATTTATCAGTACATGAATCCAAACAAAAATGATTACCTTTGGCCATTTATGATAAATGGAAAAAAAGTTAACGTTTCTATATCAGGTTCATTACAAAGCAATGAGACTCTGGTATTAGCAAAAGCCGCAATTGAAGGACTGGGTATTACTATGTTGCCCGAATCCATGCTTAGCGATGCCATCAGACAAAATAAATTACTCCCCATATTACAAGATTTTTTACCACTGGCAAAAGAAGTACATTTGCTTTATACAGCCGACAGACAACGGCCGTCAAAACACAATATTTTTATTGAATTTGTGATTAATGCTATGTCTTAGTTGCTGCTATTTGTTATATCAGCGATATCAAAATGAATATATCTAACTTCACAATTTACAAATTGGTTTTATCGGTATTTTAATGATTGATTCATCTGGTATTGCTTTATTGATACCTGTATATTCTCTATATCAGTTAAATCTAATTTTTATATTTACTGCCCTGCATTTAAGAAACTTCTTAAGCTAAGATGATTTTTTATAAGTGAAACAAAAATAAATAATCATCCAAGAATCTTGCTAATCCAGTTTAAATTACTTGATTGACACTACTTTATGATTACGTATGGTTGTAGAAAAATCGTGTCCTTCTAAACCATGATTTGTCGCACAAATAAAATCATTATTTGTTTTATCAGGAAAAGATATCATTTCATACATTACTTGTTCACTAATATATTCAAAATAAGATACTCTCCATAACTCTTCTCCCTTTTTATTATATAGGACAATAAAATATTTATTACCGCCTAATATTTGCATAATTGAAATTGGTGAAGTGGGCAGATGTTTGTATATATTGGCATAGTACTCACCATCTTCACTTTTTATGGTTGTATAAAGATTAAAATTTCCGTAAAAACTGGATGACGAAAACAGACACAGCCAATAGAAAAAAGCAAATAAACCTATTATTTTTATCCATTTTATACTTTTTTTCATAATCCGTCGCTCCATACTTTTATTATATCCATTTTTAATGCTGATTGTGCACTATACTACCGTATACTTAATTTATTTTATTTGTTATATCAACTATTTTTCTGCCTTCGTCAAAATATTTTAATAAATTAATTTTTTTAGTCGGTAGCATAAAAGAATGTATACCACCATCGCTTAGATAAGCATAATGAGGTGAACGCCATATTTTCTTACCCTGTTTGTTATATAAAACATAAAAATATCGCTTCCCCTGTATCAATTCATAGACTGCCAGCGGGGTTGTTGGCAGATGCTGATACATATTTATGTAATACTCACCATCCACTCCTTCTACTGTGTTGGACAGATTAAAATCACCATAAAAACTGGAGGACGAGAAAAACCACCACCACATCACCATAATTAGCACTAATATAATTTTTATAAATACAGCATTTTTGCGTAGTATATTTTTAAAAAATATATGGATATTATGTTTCATTTTATTTCCTATGGTTTTGTTTAATTTGATATTGATATTAATATCATCATAACCATCACTTTTTCTAAAAAGCTAAATATTTTTCATTACGCCCAGAAGATTTAAATCCGACATCGATATCTATTCAGGAAACAGCCAAACTGAATAACCTCCAACTTACTATAAATATTTATCGTATAAAATAAATTCTTGTCATTTGTTATGATATGAAATATGCAATCAAAAAAAGGAGCTTTTATTATTTAATATTTTATCTCGTTTGATTTTTGAGTTAAATGGACTTAATCCTATCCTGCATCCAAAAATTTTGCTAACCCGGTTTAAATTACTTGATTGGTACTAATTTATGATTACGTATGGTTTTTGAAAAATCTTGTCCTTCTATACCATGATTTGTAAAAAATAGAAAATTATTTCCCATTTTATTAGGGAAAAAAATTTCTTGATATATTATCGTGTCTTCACTAAGATATTCAAAATAAGAGCATCTCCATAGTTCTTCTCCCTTTTTATTATATAAAACGACGAAGTATTTATTACCACCTAATATTTCTACAATTGAAATTGGTGAAGTGGGTAGATGTTTATATATATTGGCATAGTACTCACCATCTTCACTTTTTATGGTTGTATAAAGATTAAAATTTCCGTAAAAACTGGATGACGAAAACAGACACAGCCAATAGAAAAATACAAAATAACCTATTATTTTTATCATTTTTATGCTTTTTTTCATAATCCGTCGCCCCATACTTTTATTATGGGGCTGGTTATTTCCATCTTTAATGTTGATTGTGCTCTATATTACTGCATACTTAATTTATTTTATTTGTTATATCAACTGTTTTCCATTCTTCATCATAATATTTAAATGAATTACTATTTTTAGTGGGTAGCACAAAATCAGTTACTAAATTACCGTATCCATAAGCATAATAAGGTGAATGCCAAATTTTCCTACCTTGTCTGTTATATAAAACATAAAAGTATCGCTTCCCCTGTATCAATTCATAGACCGCCAGCGGAGTTGTTGGCAGATGCTCATACATATTCATGTAATATTCACCATCTCTACCTTCTCTTGTACCGGACAGATTAAAATCACCATAAAAACTGGAGGACGAGAAAAACCACCACCACATCACCATAATTAACACTAATATAATTTTTATAAATACAGCATTTTTGCGTAGTATATTTTCAAAAAATATATGGATATTATGTTTCATAATATTTCCTATGATTTTATTTGATTTTATATTGATATTAATACCATCATAACCATCACTTTTTCTAAAAGCTAAATTTTTTTCATCACATCCGGAAGATTTAAATCCGGCATCAATATCTATTCAGGAAACAGTCAAACTGAATAACTTCCAACTTACTACAAATATTTATCGTATAAAATAAATTCTTGTCATTTGTTATGATATGAAATATGCAAGCAAAAAAGGAGGCTTTTATTATTCAATATTTTATCTTGTTTGATTTTTGGGTTAAATCAACTTAATCCTATCCTGCATCCAAAAATTTTGCTAACCCTGTTTAAATTACTTGATTAGTACTACTTTATGATTACGTATAGTTGTAGAAAAATCGTGTCCTTCTAAACCATGATCTGTAAAAAATAGAAAATCATTTCCTGTTTTATTAGGAAAAAAAATTTCTTGATATAATATCGCCTCTTTACTAAGATATTCAAAATAAGAGCATCTCCATAGTTCTTCTCCCTTTTTATTGTATAAAACGACGAAGTATTTATTACCACCTAATATTTCTACAATTGAAATTGGTGAAGTGGGCAGATGTTTATATATATTGGCATAGTACTCACCATCTTCACTTTTTACTGTTGAATGAAGATTAAAATTTCCGTAAAAACTGGATGACGAAAACAGACACAGCCAATAGAAAAAAGCAAATAAACCTATTATTTTTATCATTTTTATACTTTTTTTCATAATCCGTCGCTCCATACTTTTATTATAGATTGGTTTCATCTTTAATACTGATTATGCTCTTACTACATTCTTAATTTATTTTATTTGTTATATCAACTGTTTTCCATTCTTCATCATAATATTTAAATGAATTACTATTTTTAGTAGGTAGCACAAAATCAGTTACTAAATGATCGGATTCATAAGCATAATAAGGTGAATGCCAAATTTTCTTACCTTGTTTGTTATATAAAACATAAAAATACCGATCCCCCTTTATCAATTCATAGACTGCCAGCGGGGTTGTTGGCAGATGCTGATACATATTTATGTAATACTCACGATCATCACTGTTTATTGTATCGCATAGATTAAAATCACCATAAAAACTGGAGGACGAGAAAAACCACCACCACATCACCATAATTAACACTAATATAATTTTTATAAATACAGCATTTTTGCGTAGTATATTTTCAAAAAATATATGGATATTATGTTTCATTTTATTTCCTATGGTTTTGTTTAATTTGATATTGATATTAATATCATCATAACCATCACTTTTTCTAAAAAGCTAAATATTTTTCATCACGCCCGGAAAATTTTAATCCGGCATCAATATCTATTCAGGAAATAGTCAAACCAAATAATTTCCAACTTTGCGGAAATGGTTATAAATAATCAATAGAAATCAAACCAGATAAAGCTGAAAAAATTTCTAAATTATTTTTTAGCATCTAATTGAATTTCTCTATGCTTATCTAAAGGGTCATCCCAGTAAACATCCGAAAAAACTACAAAATCAATACCAGTTTTTTTCTTTTCCTGCCATTTTCTGAAATCACTATTCCAAACCATTGCATAATTTTGCATAGCCAAATCATATATTCGCTTCCAACTTTTCGATTCAAAAAGGTTTAGATATTCTTTCGCCTTTGCAGCACCAAGCATTTCATTTTTATTCCAGACACCCAGAAATTGCGTACCGAGAAAATCATAGGTATCTTTTATATAAAAACCGATTTTTTCAGTGATAAAGACATTTTTTCCGCCACGTACCGTTTGATAACCACATGGCACAATTTTTAATGATGACAAGCCTATCGCGCCCATAAAATCATTAATGGCCATTCCAGACCCGTAGTAACTATAGTAGCTGTAGCCGGAGCCGGAGGCACCGGAAATACCGGAAAAACTGTAAGAGCCGAAAGGGTCATAATCAGCTTTTCCAATTGTAGTTGAATTTACATATAAATATGTATCAATCATTTTAACATCATTTAGTTTTTCAAGCTTACCTTTATTTTTAATAAGCCTTCCTTTTAGCTCTTTTATTCCCCTTTCACTTGCCCAGCCTTCCTTTAATTTTTTAATCGCTTTCTGTACAGGTTCAAATTTCATTGCCCATTGCATTTTTACAATAGAATCATTTACATGTTCTGGCGGTATATTTATTGCCGGTCCTTTTACATAAAGGTTTTTTGTCTTGTCAGTGAAAGGTTTAGCCGGTTTTCCGCTAAACCAGTGCCGCATCAGCTGTGCTGCAACTACCCAGCCCATTTTATCCATAGCAGCAGGAATCTGGTCTAAGGTAAAAATATCTGCATTCAGAGTAGTCTTGGGTGCTGATTTCATAGTGTGGGTTTTTAATTCTGCCATAATTACATCCCTATCTCAGTTTGAACTAAATAGCTTACTTCTATCTGCTCAGGCTGCGAAGTTTGTACGGTATGCATATGTCCATCGCAGTTTGATTCTCCCGTTACGATACCTGAAGCCGTTTTGATAGCATAAGCCACACCATAAGTATTAACGTTTTCCGGGGTTTTAATATAAAAGCGGCGGGAATACGGCATACTGCTAACAGATTTAGATAGTCTGTCTTCAATATAGCTGTCAGTTATGGAAGGAATTAAGCGTGCTTTACATGGACAAGTACTGATACTGCTGATTGAACCAGCTAATTTTTTTGATGGATTAAACATATTGACGACTCCTCCGGTAATACGGTAGGTTCCGCTATGTCTTCCACAGGTAACCCAATCGCCCTCCCATGCGGCAGCACTACCATGCCATAAGATCATACTGTCACCACTGATAATTTTACCGCCACAAGTCGTACGATCCCCGACTCTTAAAAAATATCCTTTAGCCAACTTTATCTCCCAAGTAATTAAAAAATTTTCATTAGATAAATGACAATTAAAATTTTATTAATAAATAAAATTTACAACAATAGTAAACTATTATTATTTTATATTAATTGAGTTAGATTAAATTTTTTTACCCATTGTAAATAATAATGAATAGGTTTGTCTGATATTGGATAAATATTTTATCGGATATCAGTAATATTTAATGCCATATAAATAATTATATAAATATATTCATATGATAAACTGAGCACTCACTCAGATATATTTCAATTTATAAGAACATATAGATAACTGATTATCTTGTTTGATTAAAAGTAAAATTAACTTAATATTATTGGTATATTCTGAAAATCAGGCATACAAAACCGCCCCGGCAAACCGGGGCGGTGTGACAAGCTAAATCTGAATTATGCAGTTAATTCTGCACGCAGTTTTTTGGTTACATTAACCATAACTTCCAGCGCTGCTTTGGTTTCCGGCCATCCGCGTGTTTTCAGACCACAGTCCGGATTTACCCACAACCGACGCTGATCAATGACTTTCAGTGCTTTACGCAACAGATGTTCGACTTCGGCTTCAGTAGGCACACGCGGGCTGTGGATATCATATACACCGGGGCCGATATCATTCGGATAGCTGAATTTAACAAAAGCATCCAGTAATTCCATATCAGAACGGGAAGTTTCAATGGTAATTACATCAGCATCCATGCTGGCAATAGCCGGCAGAATATCATTAAATTCAGAATAGCACATATGTGTATGAATCTGAGTGCTGTCATCCGCATCAGTGGAAGTGAGGCGGAATGATTCACATGCCCAGGCCAGATATTCATCCCATTGCGCACGTTTCAGCGGCAAGGCTTCACGGATGGCCGGTTCATCAATCTGAATAACGCGAATACCGGCTTTTTCCAGATCCAGTACTTCGTCGTTCAGTGCCAGCGCAATCTGTTTGCACACCAGACTTAATGGTACATCGTTGCGTACAAAACTCCATTTCATCATGGTTACCGGTCCGGTAAGCATACCTTTCATCGGGCGTTTGGTCAGAGATTGTGCATAAGAAGACCAGGCAACAGTCATGGCTTTCGGGCGTGCCACATCACCAAAAATAATCGGTGGTTTAACACAGCGGGAACCATAGCTCTGTACCCAGCCATACTGAGTAAAGCAGTAACCATCCAGCTGTTCACCAAAGTATTCAACCATATCATTGCGCTCAGCTTCACCATGTACCAGTACATCGATATCCAGCTGTTCCTGCTGCTCAACACAGTAGGCAATGTCTTTTTTCATGGCCGCTTCGTAATCGGCAGCGCTCAGTTCACCCTTTTTAAAGGCGGCGCGTGCCTGACGAATTTCCTGTGTTTGCGGAAATGAACCGATAGTGGTGGTTGGCAGCAAAGGCAGATTCATCCATTGCTGTTGTTTTTCAATCCGTTGTGCAAACGGGCTATGGCGCTGGTCGGCATGTTCGCGCAGGCTGGCTACGCGCTGTGCAACCTTATCATTATGAATCAGTTTACTGGTTTTGCGTCCGGCAGCCGCAGCATCAGAAGCGGCAAGAGCTTCCTGTACGGAATCTTTACCGTGTGCCAGTGCCTGTTTGATGATCCCCAGTTCCTGCAGTTTCTGCGCAGCAAAGGCAAGCCAGTTTCTGATTTCAGGGTTAAGTTTCTCCTCTACACTTAAATCCTGCGGACTGTGCAACAGTGAACAGCTCGGCGCAATCCATAAATTATTACCCAGCTGAGTAGCTACCGGCGCCAGCAGTTCTATCACTTCACGCAGATTGGCGCGCCATACGTTACGTCCGTCGATCAGACCAACTGACAATACTTTATTTTCCGGCCATGCATTGGCAAATTCAGCCAGTTGCTCAGGTGCCCGCACACAATCAATATGTACGCCGTTAACCGGCAGGTTTTTGAGCAGATTAATATGTTCGGCAACGCTGCCAAAATAGGTGCCGATAATAATACGGGTACCGGTAATCGCCAGCTCCTGATAAGTGGGAGCAAAGGCATCCAGCCACTCACGGGCAATATCTACGGCAAGAATCGGTTCGTCAATCTGAATCCAGTCAACACCGGCATTGGCCAGTTCACGTAATAGTTTCTGATATTCAGGCAGCAGACGCGGCAATAATTCCAGACGATTATGACCGGCATCTTTTTCTTTACCCAGCCACAACAGAGTAAGCGGACCCACCAGTGTAGGTTTAATATCATGTCCGGTGGCTTTGGCTTCTTCTATCTGGGCAATCAGACTGGCTGCATTGGCCTTGAAACTGGTGTTCTGATGCCATTCAGGTACGATATAGTGGTAGTTGGTATCAAACCATTTGGTCATTTCCATGGCTACCTGACTGGCATTACCGCGTGCCAGTTCAAAATACTGAGACAGGGTCAGTTTATCTGCGTCAAAACCAAAACGTGCCGGAATGGCGCCCAGTGCACACAGCGTATCCAGTACGTGGTCGTAATATGAAAAATCACCTACCGGCAGCAGATCGGCACCAGCGGCAATCTGGGTTGCCCAGTTTTTCTGGCGGATATCTGCCGCTGTCTGGCGCAGCTCGGCTTCGCTTTTTGCGCCTTTCCAGAATGCTTCAACGGCAAATTTTAATTCACGCTTAGCACCAACACGCGGATAACCAGACAGATGGAATGTATTCATATTTGTTTCTCCCTATTACGAATGATGGATTTCAATAACGGCCAGTGTGCGTGAGTTATGACATTACGACAAGCGATAAATTTTGCAGTTCTGTATGAATTTTTTTAATACTATATTTCAGACTAGTGTAATCCAAGAGTATGATATGGTATACAGGTGTTAAGTTTGTAAATAGATAACTGGCTATCAGTAAGGTAATTATTGTTCTATTCATATAAATGATATTTATAAGCAGTCTGGCTGTTTATGAATTTTTTAACTTGAATTTGTAGTTAAAAATACTCATCAAAGGCGGAAAACATGGAGTCGATTATTGAACTGCGCCATCTGCGCACTTTGCTGGCTCTGGAAGAAACCGGCAGCGTATCGATGGCGGCAAAAAGGGTTTTTCTGACCCAGTCTGCACTTTCACACCAGATTCGTGTTCTGGAACAGTTTTATGGTACCCCCCTGTTTGAACGTAAATCCAACCCGATTCACTTTACTCCGGTAGGTGTGCGGCTGCTACAGCTGGCACGAGAAATCACGCCGCTGGTTACAGTAGCAGAGCTGGATATGGCGCAGATAATTGAAGGTGAGGCAGGGGAGCTGAGGGTAGCGGTAGAGTGCCATACCTGCTTTGACTGGCTGATGCCGGCCATGGATGCTTTCCGGGCGCTGTGGCCTAAAGTAGAGCTGGATATTGTTTCCGGCTTTCAGGCCGATCCGGTTGGGTTATTGCTGACTCACCGTGCAGATCTGGCAATCGTATCCGAATATGCTCCGCAGCCGGGGATTATTTTTCAGCCACTGTTTGCCTATGAAATGGTCGGCATTTGCGCGAAGGATCACCCGCTGGCGGCTAAAAGTGTATGGCAGGCTCAGGATTTTGAGAATGAAACACTGATCACCTATCCGGTACCGGATGATATGCTGGATTTACTGCGTAAGGTTTTAAAACCGGCCGGGGTACAGCCGGCACGGCGTAACAGTGAACTGACGATAGCCATTATTCAACTGGTTTCCAGCCGGCGCGGCATTGCTGCTTTGCCTTACTGGACTGTTATGCCGTATCTGGAAAAAGGCTATGTAGTAGCACGGCAGATTGGCGATGTACCGTTGCAAAGTGAATTGTATGCCGCCATGCGCGAAACAGACAGTAATAAAAGCTATCTGGATAATTTCTGCCAGATTGTGCGCGAACGCAGCTTTGCCGACTTACCCGGACTCAGCCCGCTCAGCACGCCGGACTAGTCTGCAACCGGCAATCTGATTTATTAAAGGAGCAGGGCAGATATTCGGCAAAGCGCTGATTTTTTGCTCTGCTCTTTTTTGGTATTGTCAGCCAGAATTTTACGCAACATCCATTGTCCTGCTTAAGCTCAGTTTGTGCAGATGTCAGATAAATCTTCTTGTGCTGCATAAATACCATAAAATAATCCATAAGCATATTTTTCAAAGCGATTTTTCAGGCTTAATCAGCTACAATAAGCACTATGGAAATTTTATCTTCTGCCGGTCTGCTGACCGGTCTTAATAGTGAACAATTAGCCGCCGTTACCTGGCCTGCGCAACCGGCACTGGTACTGGCGGGTGCAGGAAGTGGTAAAACCAGAGTACTAACCACACGTATTGCCTGGTTATTGCAGACTGGTCAGGCCAGTGTACACAGCATTCTGGCCGTTACCTTTACCAATAAGGCGGCTAAAGAAATGCAATTGCGCCTGAGCACGCTATTACCGGTTTCGGTACGGGCGATGTGGCTAGGGACATTTCACGGGCTGTGCCATCGGTTTTTACGACTGCACCATCAGGAAGCATCACTGCCCAAAACATTTCAGATTCTGGATATGGGTGATCAGCTTTCTATAGTCAAGCGCTTGCTAAAACAACTGAATATTGCTGAAGAAATTATCTCACCGCGCAGTCTGCAAGGATTCATCAATGCACAAAAAGAAAACGGATTGCGTGCTTCGCGTTTATCGGCCCGCGACCCGCATGAACGGCAAATGATTGAATGTTATGCCGCCTATGACAGTTTGTGCCGGAATGAAGGGGTAGTGGATTTCGCGGAATTAATGTTACGCAGTTATGAAATTCTGCAGAGTAATGAAATATTGCGCAATCATTACCAGAACCGTTTTAATCATGTGCTGATTGATGAATTTCAGGATACAAATAAATTACAGTATGCATGGCTAAAATTACTGGCCGGAGAGCATGCAGCGGTTTTCGCCGTGGGAGACGACGACCAGAGTATTTATCGCTTTCGCGGTGCCGAAGTAGCCAACATGACCCGCTTTCTGAATGAATTTCATGTTGGCGAACCCATCCGGCTGGAACAAAATTACCGTTCGGTAGGCAATATTCTGACAGCAGCCAACGCGGTGATTGCACACAACGCCAGCCGTCTGGGTAAAAATCTGCACACTCAGGCCGGCGATGGCGAAAAAATCCGTGTACTTCAGGCAATTAATGATCTTGAAGAAGCGCAGTTTGTGGTTGATGAAGTGAAGGCTTTACACCGCGAAGGGCTGAATTATATGCAGATGGCTGTACTGTATCGCAGTAATGCCCAGTCGCGGGTTCTGGAACAGGCTCTGTTCCGCGCCGGTATACCTTACAAAATTTATGGCGGCCTGCGCTTTTATGAACGTCAGGAAATCAAACATGCACTGGCTTACCTGCGTCTGGCGGTTAACCCCAATGATGATAATGCATTATTACGGGTAATCAATGTGCCGGCACGCGGCATCGGCGCGCGGAGTGTTGAAAACATTCAGGCAGCAGCCAATGAAGCTCATACTTCGTTATGGCAGGCGGCCATCAGTCTGTCAGCGAAAAACAGTAAAATTGCTGCTTTTATCCGCCTGATTGAAAATTTACAGCAACAGGCTGCGCAAGTTTCTCTGCAGGAACTGATGGCTGCTGCCATCTATGATAGCGGTCTGATGGAACACTACCGTACCCAGAAAGGTGAACAGCAGGAACGCATCAACAACCTGGAAGAATTACTGAATGCGGCAGTGGCATTTAAACCGCAGGAATCCGGTTTTGATATGGAACCTGAGTATGATGAAAACGATCCTTTATTTCCGGTACTGTCTTTTTTAAGTACAGCCTCGCTGGAAGCAGGAGAGCATCAGGCCGGTCAGGGTGAAGATGCCTTGCAGTTAATGACTGTGCATGCAGCCAAGGGGTTGGAATTTGATGGTGTATTTCTGACAGGGCTGGAAGAAGGTTTATTCCCCAGTGAATACAGCATGGCCGAACGCGACGGGCTGGAAGAAGAGCGGCGCCTGATGTATGTAGCCATCACCAGAGCACGAAAACGCCTGTATTTAACAATGGCAGAACAACGCCTGTTACACGGACAAACGCATTTTGCCCTGCCATCACGCTTTGTGGATGAAATACCGGAAGAGGTATTGCAATATCTGTCTGCTCACAGAAACTCTCTGATAGCCCGGCAACAGTCCACGCAGAGAACCAATCCGTTTCACAGCCGCAGCAAACTGGCAGAAACACAGGAGAGCACGGATTTTGACGGCTTTCAGCTAGGACAGAATGTTTATCATGAACGTTTCGGCACAGGTGTCATCATAGATGCTACCCGGAAAGCTGAAGGGGCACGCCTGACCATCAATTTCGGTAAACAGGGGATTAAAGAGCTGGATACCGTATTTGCCAAAAGCAAGCTAAGTATTATTTCTTAAACAATTGCTCAGGTAACGGCTGGTAAGCAAAAGCCTGAGAGGAGACAGTCATGCAACAATACGACAGTAACAATATCTTTGCCCGAATTATCCGTGGTGAAATTCCTTGCCATAAAGTTTATGAGGATGAGCAGACACTGGCTTTTATGGATGTGATGCCACAGGCACGCGGCCATGTACTGGTGATTCCTAAATGTGAAGCAATAGAGTTAACTGACATGCCGCAAGATTACCTTGCTGCCGTATTCAGTGCAGCCAAAAAGATTATTAATGCGCAACGTAAAGTGTTACATCGTAATGGCGTTGTGCAATTACAGTTGTCCGGCGAACAGGCTGGTCAGTCTGTATTTCATTATCACATTCATCTGATTCCCGGACATATCCATGAACTGGGTAAACATGAAAGTGTGGCTGCTGATCAGGCAGAACTGGCGCAACTGGCTGCACAATTACGTGCAGAACTGGCCTGACCATTTTTTGATTCAATAATTATCCACAGAATTATCCACAGATAATCAGTAAAATAAATAGTATTTATTATGCTATAACCCTTGTTTTATAAGGAATTAAGCATAAAGACTGATTTTTATCCAGTTAAATACTACAAATTTGTCCACAATCATTCAGTTGTTGTACCAAATCTCCCTGTCGCTCCTGCACCTTTCGGTAAACGGAGCGATAATTTATTTTCTGGTCAATACAGATTAAATTGTTCAGTCAGTTTCAGCTTAAACGCCTTTGTGATTACAGACTAGCCATATCCTGCATATTTAGCGGAACTTAATTCACTAAAACGCCTGCTTACGCTTTTCATCAACAGGAAATGCGACAAATCATTTTTTTCTGCCGGTTTCAGCAGAAGCAGGCCTTATCCGGCCTGTATCTTTTCCTCTGATAACAAAAGCCCGCAGAAAAATTATGCTCTGCGGGCTTTTACACAGTATAACCAGTATTAATTATTCATACATCCGGAATAAACACTTCTGAACTGTGGTACTTTCGTATTTTATTCAAATAAATCGCGCAGTTTGTCCATGAATGATTTTTGCCGCGGCGTCTGAGCCCGGTCCATACCGGTAGAGATTTTTTCAAACTCTTCCAGTAATTCACGCTGACGATCGGTCAGATTTACCGGTGTCTCTACCACGATATGACAATATAAATCACCCACAGCAGCCGAACGTACTGATTTAATTCCTTTACCACGTACCCGCATGCGACGACCGGTTTGTGTTTCTTTCGGAATATTCAGTTTGACTTTACCATCCAGCGTAGGCACCTCAACCTCCCCGCCAAGCGCTGCTATCGTAAAACTGATAGGCAATTCACAGTGCAGATCCATGCCGTCACGCTCAAAGACTGGATGCGGACGCACGTTCACCATTACATATAAATCACCGGCAGGCGCACCATGCTTACCGGGTTCACCTTCGCCGCTCAGGCGGATACGCTGTCCGTCATCAATACCGGCCGGAATAGAAACCTCAACAGTCTTGCGGGTTTTTACCAGTCCGTCGCCATGACATTTAACACACGGATCCTTAATCTGTTTACCACTGCCGTGACAGGTCGGGCAGGTCTGCTGTAACTGAAAAATGGCCTGCCGTACCTGAACGACACCACTGCCACCACACATACTGCAGGTAGTGGCTGAAGTCCCGACTTTAGCACCACTGCCGTGACAGACATCACATTCTTCATGAGTAGGAATAGTGATTTTTTTCTTAATACCGCGCGCAGCCTCTTCCAGACTGATTTCAACATTATATTGTAAATCAGCGCCCTGACTATTCTGCTGCGACCGTCCGCCGGCTCCGCCGCCAAACATCTGGCTGAAAATATCACCAAAATCAAAACCACCGGAAAAACCACCGGCTCCGGCACCCATATTGCCGTCTACACCGGCATGTCCAAACTGGTCATAAGCAGCACGTTTTTGAGAATCAGACAATACTTCATAAGCACGCTGTACTTCTTTAAATTTTTCTTCGGCGTTTTTATCGCCCTGATTACGGTCAGGATGGTATTTCATGGCCAGCTTACGATAAGCTTTTTTGATTTCCTCATCCCCTGCAGTACGGCTTATACCCAGTACTTCATAAAAATCTACTTCAGTCATAATTTTATTCCAAAGGTTTGCAGGCAACCTGCTCTTAAACAGCAGGATGCCTGAACAGCAAAACCGGATAGATAATAGAAATGCAACCCATATATGGGCTGCATGTATAAAAACAAGGTTTTAAGTAAAAGTTATTTCTGACCGAAGCACAATATACGGCCTGAAAACAATCAGGCAGACAAAGAATCAACGGTCACACCCGTATATTTATACTGTCAGCAAAGTAGCCAATCTAATCGTGCACCATCCATCAGGTAATCTTCAAAGCATTTTAAATCATTCAGCCGGATATTTGGCTGACATTATCTGCCGGCAGCAAAACATTAATATAGTTTAGTCCGACACTTACCTGTATCGGATCGATTCCGGTTATCGATACCTTCATCCGGCATTTTGGCATGGCATCAACCGGTACACCGTTGACACGGCTTACCAGTGGCAGGCCTTCAATACGCACTAAATCATCACGTATTAACTGAGCGGTCAGCTCCTGCAACTGTTCCTGCTGAATATATATCAGACTCCAGTATGCTTCCATATGGCGCTGAAAATCATTGTAGGCTGCATAAGCCGACTCAAAATCACGCAATACCGCAAACAGCATGGCATCCTGCGGTTCAAAACGTGGCTCTGCGTCCGGATCCAGTAAACTGATCAGCTGCTTCTGGTTAATATAATCAGTAGCACGGCGCAGTGGTGAAGTAAACCAGGCATAATGTTTCAGCCCCAGACCAATATGCGGCTCAGACTGAGTACTCATCCGCACTCTGCCGGTAGGCTGTACACGGAATAATCCAGCCATTTCAGCCTCGTCCAGCATCTGCGCCCAGGTGCTGTTGGCAAAAATCATCAGCTCACTGACCAGCGTATCAATTGGTGCTCCGCGTTCACGCACGCTGATATGTACAGTATTATCCGCCCCAAGCTTAATTCCATAATCGTACTGTGGTAAACGTTCCGGATCATATTTACCCCGCGCCTGCATTCTGGCCACAGCAAAATCATATAACCAGTTCATTTCATGCTGATGTGCAAAAGCTTCAGTATCACTGCGCGGCTGCAAAGGCTGAAATGCCTGCTCAATATTTTCAATACGTAAATTACAGTCTATATACACCGATTCAATTCGTGATTCATAACGTATCACCTCAAACTGCGGATTGATTTCTGCATACAGACTGACTGCCGGTCGTGCTGCTCCTTCATCCAGACTGAAAGCAGCTATCCAGTTATCCGGCAGCATGGTAATTTTACTGCCGGGATAATACACAGTACTTAAACGTTCAAATATCAGCTTTTCCAGCAAAGACTCAGCATCTATTGCCAGAGCCGGGGCAGCTATATGAATTCCGACCAGTTTGTTGCCATTGGGCAGGTCACGCACACTGAATGCATCATCTACCTCACTGGTTTCAATGTCATCAATGGAAAATGCGCGTACTGAGGTATCGGCATCTGGCAGATTGTGCATAACCGGTACAGGATAATGACCACAATCCGCACCTTTGGGAAACTGAGTAAGTAAAAAACCATCCAGAAAATATTCAGGCAAAGGCGGTACTGCACCAACACTCTGGAGCAGGGCAAACAGTGAGGTTTTTTTCTGATCAGCAGCTTTGACCACTGCTTTGTATTTCAGACTTTGTTTATCAGGTGCATGCAGAATCATTTTGGCTTCAGCAGCAATCTCATCCGGCAGGCGACCGGCCAGCAATTCCTGTATCCAGCCATTGACTTGTTCTTCCTGCTGTTTGCGCCGTTCAATGGCTGCCAGCGCCTGCTGTAATGTTTCTGCCGGCGCAGCTTTGAATACACCTTTATTTTTTTTGTAAAAATACATAGGCGCTGCATACAGAGCCATCAGTGTGGCTGCCAGCTCAATATTCCCGCTGCTATCGCCAAAATATTCACTGGCTGCACTGGCTGCGGTAAATTCATTTTCATTGCCTACCGCTTCCCAGAGCAGACTGATATCAATACCGGCAGCTGCTTCAGCAGCCTGTTGTAAAAATTGCGCAGCATCACCATCAAACACCAGAAAAACGTGGCTGGCCTTGATTTTTGCCCGCTTACCATGTTGTGTATTAACCAGAAAAGTAGCATCATTTTCCTGAACTATTTCCGCTACTTTAAACTGACCTGACTCCTCATAAAAAATTTGTTTACCCATAACGCCTACTTAAAACAAAGAAACTACTCAAGTAATCTGTAAAACAGATTCAGAAACCACTATTTATTCGATTATAAACGACAGTACTCAATCTTCGCTTCTATGCCTGCTCTGCTACTCTGTTCCAGACAACCGTATCTGTATAAATAGTTCACCATTATTCCTCCTCAGGCTTCCCTGTTTTGCATATATCCGATTGTCAAATCATACAAATTAAATAATTCTATGTTTTAATTTTCCATTAAAACAATTACTTAAAGTTAGCACAATATAATTATGCTTTAAACAACATTATGCTTTAAAACCAGATAAATAAACAGCAAAAAAACACCTGCTGACAAATAAAATCCATAATAATGAACTAATTTTAAAAAATTCCAAACGCATATTATGCTGAAAATATTTCGATATATAAAAAGTTATACACCGTACAACCGGCAACAATAGTAAGTATTACCGAAAATTAAAACATATGCTAAAAAAATAATACAAAAAATCAAAATTTATTTGATTTTTTTTACATAAAACTGTTTTCCGCCTGCTATTTCAAACATCAGCATCAGATAACAATTTATATAATTAATATATAAATATATTAATCTTTACAAATAACTTTTTATTCTTACGGTTAAAAAACAATTTTTATATTTAGAGAGGCAGATATTGATTTAAATTTGCCCTTATCTGAATAAAATATCTGTATTATTATTCATTACATGAATAAATTCTGTTGCATATAAAAATATTATTACTGATTATATAAGCACATTACTTTTAATAACACAAACTGAAATATACTTCATCCGGTTATCAGCTAATTCTGACTAATTGTATGATACAGATATCCGCAGCAATAGCCATAGTGCGAGTGTTACAATAGCCATAAATTCATGTAAAGACCTATAATATGAAGAAAATAACCCCCAAAAGCTATGAAGAAGCTATCCAGCAACTGGAAAAAATAACTGAATCCATGCAAAACAATGATCTTCCGCTGGAAGAATCACTGGCTGCATATGAATATGGTCAGGAACTGGTGCAATACTGCCAGCAGAAGCTGGCTGAGGTAGAACAAAAACTACAGGTACTGGATAATGGTGAATTAAAGGAGCTGAAGCTTGAAACAGGGGAGTAATTTTGCCGACTGGCAAAAACAAGTACAGACACATACAGAAGAGACATTAACCCGATTACTTCCCCCAGCCGGACAACTTCCCGCACCACTGATTGAAGCCATGCGCTATGCGGCGCTGGATGGCGGTAAACGGTTGCGGCCGATGCTGGTTCTGGCGGCGGCGGAGCTGGGTAATGCGGTTACAGAAGCCGCAGATTATGCTCTGGCTGCAATCGAATGCATACATATCTATTCGCTTGTGCACGACGATATGCCGGAGATGGATAACGACAGTCTGCGACACGGAAAACCTGCCTGTCACATACAATATACACCGGCAACAGCCTTACTGGTTGGTGATGCCCTGCAAAGTATGGCATTCAGCCTGCTGAGCCGGCCAACTGGTCTGGACGCTGCGCGTCAGCTGCAAATGATACAGACTCTGGCACAGGCTGCCGGCTGTCATGGCATGGCCGGCGGACAGGCTATCGATTTAGCCTGCGTAGGGGTAGGTCTGAATCAGGCCGAGCTGGAACACATGCACCAGTTGAAGACAGGTGCGCTGATCAGAGCAGCAGTTACACTGGGCGGACTTTGCTGTCAGGATATCAGCCAGCAGGCATTAATCGCACTCGACCATTATGCCGCTCATCTGGGTCTGGCTTTTCAGGTTATTGATGATGTACTGGATTACGAGCAGGATAGCAGCACACTGGGTAAAACCGCCGGAAAAGATGCCCAGACTAATAAACCTACCTACGTTAGTCTGATGGGGCTGACTACAGCACGCCAGTATGCAGAAAATCTGGTACAACAGGCTATTGATGCTTTAAGCGATTTTGACCAGCGTGCATCTCATCTTCGCGCACTGGCGCAATTTGTCGTTGCCCGCAATCATTAAAAATGTGCTAAGCAACAGCAAACTACAAATATATAAACATTGTCTGCGCAGTAATTCAGTTAATGACAGATATAACTTATTTACAGATCAGCTTATTCATAAAATAACTAACGCAGCCGCTTACCGGAAGCCCAGTCAATAATCTGGCTGGGCTGCTTTCTTCCGCCGGTGCGCCCGCCCAGAATCATCACCTGTTTTCCAAACTGGCGTCTGACTTCACGCTCTGTACAACAAGCTTTTTTTCCTGCCCGGTTACAAGAAGTAGATACCAGCGCTGTACCTGCTGCTCTGCATAAAAACCGGGCAGTTGCCAGGTCCGGAACCCGTACTGCCAGAGTTTGCCGACCTCGCCCGCGTAACACAGATGAAACCTGTTTGCGTACCGGTAACAGTAAAGTTCTGGGTGCCGGCCACTGCCGGCTGACAGCCGCTATATCGGTTGCGGACAAAGGTGCGAGCAAAGGCTGTAATTGAGTGAAATCAGCAGCAATAACAATTAGCCCTTTATGTTGCGGTCGCTTTTTCAATGCAATGACTTTACGCACCGCCGGCACACAATCAGGCAGACAGCCTAGCCCATAACTGCCTTCTGTAGGATAAGCAATCAAACCGCCACGATGCAGATGGCTGCGCAGACGATATAAAAACCGGCCGGACGGACGGGCAGGATGGCGCATAAATATTCTGAGAAACTAGACTAAACTATTATAATAGCAGGGCAGAATAAACCAGACTACACCCATACCGGTCACAGCCACCCAACCACCAGAGACAATCATGATTACTGATGAACAACTATTGCGTTACAGCCGTCATATATTACTGGATAAGCTGGATATTGCCGGACAGGAAGCAATTCTTGCTGCCCGTGCTCTGGTAATCGGTGCCGGCGGCCTGGCACATCCGGCTCTGACTTATCTGGCTTCCAGCGGAATAGGGCATATTACCGTTGTGGATAACGACACTATCGAAATCAGTAATCTGCAACGCCAGTTCTGGTTTAATGATCAAGATATCGGTCAGGCAAAAGCCGCGATATTGTGCCGGCAGCTACAGACACAATATCCGCAGACCAAATTACAACCCATTGTAGCCAGAGCAGATGCCAGCCTGTTAGAGCAACTGGTTCAGCATACCGATATCATTCTGGATTGTACCGACAATTTTGCCAGCCGCCGGCTGATTAATCAGGCCTGTTTTAATGCACGCAAACCACTGGTTTCAGCCTCTGCACTGGTATTTGCCGGGCAGCTGGCAGTATATGATTTTCGTGATGGTCGCGGTCCCTGCTATCAGTGCCTGTTTGAAGGAGAAATGAATGATGAAGGAGCCAGTTGTGCCAAAAACGGAGTTTTTGCGCCTTTACTCGGTATTATGGGCGCGGCACAGGCCAGTGAAGCATTGCAGATAATTGCCGGTATTCACCCTGACGGCTGCTGGCTACACTGTTTTGACGCCTGTTCTTTTCAATGGCAGCGCCTGCAGCTGGCAGCCAATCCGGATTGTCCGGTATGCGGGCAGGCAGTTTTATCCACAGAAATTTGTGGATAAAACTGTGGATATTTTTATTAATCAAAATCAGATAACTTGCGATCTTTACCGGCATTCCAGCCAGACACTGTAATAACGACCGCGGCAATAAACATCAGACACAATGCCGGAAACCAGGAATGCATCATGTCATGCAGAGCGCCCATCAGGACTGGACCCACAGCTGCAAACAGATAGCCACAGGTTTGTGCCATTCCGGATAACAGTACCCCCTCAGTAACACTGTCGCTGCGCAAGCTGAAAAACATCATACTCAGACAGAAAGCCCCGCTGATGCCCAGTCCCAGCAGCAATACTGCCGGAAAATAACAGCTGCGCCATGGCGACATCAGCAATAATACCGACAAGATTAAAGCCACGCCGCACATCGACCCTATCCAGTGCTGCTGCTTTAATCTGGCTGCATAAATCGGTATCAGCAAATTGGTTGGTATCATCACCAGCTGCATCAGTCCGAGCCAGCCACCGGCTTCCGTTGCGGATACTCCGGCCTTGGCTACAATCTGCGGCAACCAGCTGACTGTAGAATAAAACAGGAATGACTGAAAACCCATAAACAGCGTTACCTGCCAGGCCAGCGGATTGCGCCACAGATGTGTTTTTACCTGACGCGCACGTACAGCCGCCTTGGGCACAGCATTGGCTGCTTTAAAAGGCAGCCACCAGATAACCATGGCTACCAGCGCCGGCAGAACCCAGATTACCAGAGCACCGCGCCAGCCCCATAGATTACTGTGAGCAAGTGGGGCACTTAAAGCAGAACCGGCCGCACCGCCCATATTCATCACCAGTGCATATAATGCGGTAACCAGCCCCATTTTAAACGGAAAATACTGCTTTACCATACTGGGAATCAGCACATTGCCAACTGCAAT
Source organism: Snodgrassella sp. W8135 (assembly GCF_016101225.1). NCBI lineage: Bacteria > Pseudomonadati > Pseudomonadota > Betaproteobacteria > Neisseriales > Neisseriaceae > Snodgrassella > Snodgrassella sp. W8135. Next base: position 3,504 of record NZ_JACFQX010000002.1, on the reverse strand, counting down.
GGCACAGCTGAGCAAAGCCGTACCGGCCAGTAACAGAAACAACCCGGAACCACAGCGCAGCACCAGCCCCAGCGTTAAAATCCATAATGCAAAAAAGACCATCTGCTCCGAGCCCAGACGTGCTGCAAGCCTGGGAATAAAAATCGAAAACAGACCAAATGTCAGCAATGGTACCGTAGTCAGCATGCCTGCCAGCGTACTGCTTATCTGCAGCTGTGCCTGAATATTCTGTAATAAAGGCCCCACACCTGTCAGAGGGCCGCGCAAAACAAAAGCCAGAGCCAGAATAGCGACAAAAAGACTAAGCCGGTGCTGTGTTTTCGATACAGTCGAATCCGTTTTCATTACTTCACCAAATTACCCGTTTACCCTTAGGGTAGAAAAAACCATTCAATTTACCGGCCATTGCTGCAATAGCGCACGACCGCACTCCAGTCCGGCTGCATAACTGTAACGCAAACGGCCGGCATCCCGGCACAGACGTCCGGCCATTTTGCCATCATCCGGAGGGTGGATTTCAATAATATACCGGCAGTTCTCAGGCTGCTGCATCCATGCCAGAGTAGCATTATAATGCTTTACCCGCTGCCGTAATGCCTGAGCAAACCCGCCGGCAGGCAGAAACTTTGCCAGAAGACTATCACTCAGGGTACCTTTTTTTACATAATTTTGTGCCCGGGTACGGATTACCACGACTCGATTAATATTTGGCCGGGACAGAGCCCACTGTACCGGCAGAGCATCAGCTACTCCGCCGTCAAAATAAAATTCACTACCGATTGCTACCGGCTTACGGATCATAAACGGAATTGAGCTGGAAGCGCGCAGTACATCCAGAAAAGAATCGGGCTGAGCCACAGCATATTCCGGCTCACCGCTAAGCGCATTACTTAACACAATCCTGAAATCACGCTGCTGTGCAAACATACGTTCACAGTCCAGCGGATTTTCCTGTTGCACAACCTGCCATAACCAATCGATATCCATCAGGTCGCCGCCACGGATAAAGCGTGACCAGCGGATAAATTCCGGCCGGCAGGACTGATCAAGCAGTACAGCCAGATTACGCCCTTCCTGTTTGGACAGATAACTGGCAATAGTACTGGCTCCGGAAGATACTCCGACCAGTAAACTAAACGGGTTAAAATCTGCCTGTAAGAAGGCATCAGTCACACCGCTGCTGAATGCGGCACGCATTCCTCCGCCTTCTACAACCAGTGCAGTTTGCATTCCGGCAGGCTGCCGACCAGTATGCATATTGCCATTTCCATGTTTATGTAAAAATAATTTAATATTATTAAATATATAATACCGGCTACAGTAAATCAATAAAGCCGGCCGGCGCACAGTATCTTAATATTAATATCTTCTACGGTTCCTGTATGTGTAAATCAGCCTGTCAATATCCGGTACACACACCTGAATTTTATGATTTTTTCAATCTGAACCATATCATTGTCAACTAAATACTTTCAGATTAATTCTGCGCTTGGGAACCACTTTATCCATAAAATCGGCGCCAATTAATTCATCTGTAAACCGGGAAGATACGGTATATCCGCCATCTTTTATCTCTTAACATTTTTCCAACCCATAAAAAACTTCCGGATTCAGATAAATCCGGAAGTTAGTCAGACTACTGAGTAAAAACAGTTTAATTGCGACCCCACTTAAAGCCGACACCGGCATTAAAGCCAACTTCTTTGCCTGTAGTGGAAACACCTGCACCCCAGCCAATATTACCGCTGTTACTCATGGCTTTATAATTAGCTCCTACCGCAGTATAGCCGCGATAGGTACCAACACCTACACCAACAGCCTGTTCACCGGCATTCAGAGAAGGCAGATAAGCACCGGACAGAGCCATGGCCAGTGCCGTACCGGAATAGGCGCGGCGTTCAGTCCGCTGAACACGATCATTTACCTGATTTACATACTTATTGATGTTGGTAATCTGATTATTCACACCCTTAAGCTGAGCCACATTGACTGCATCAGTATCAGCCGTACCCGCGGCAACCCCGGTTATCTGACGGTATACACCTTTCGATGCATCTCCTACAGATACCGCTCCTTCTGTACTCTTCGTTGCCCGGATTGCTGCTGCCTGCTGCTGCGTTGCCGTTACCGGTATATAGCCCTCTTTACCGGCTGCTGTATTTGCCACCGATCCGGATCCAAGTGCTACGCCTCCGCTCTGAGTTACTTTCGCCTGACTGCCCAGAGCAACACCATTGGCTGACGATGCGCTGGCAGAATCACCGATGGCAACTGCTGAGGTGCCGCTGGCCATTGATGCACCGCCTATTGCAACTGAATCAACCCCCTGAGCGATTGAGGCTGCTTTTGCTGAGTTACTCTTTGCATATTTAGTGCCGTAATCCTGAATATTCCGCAGAGCGTCAGCCACATTATCAGCAGTTACTATATTGCCTGTCGGCGTAGTAGTTTCATATTTAGGCGGTGTAATCTGACCTGTACTTGGATCATATCCACTTGGCTTACCTAAACCGGCAGTTATACTAGAAAGCTGACTTTCTGTTCTTTTACTGATTGCAGTTGACAGACTCGACAGTGCATCACTAGAAATAGTGCCAGTGCCTGCGGGCAGACCGCTTACTGCTGTTGACAGGCTTGTCAAACCAGATGACAGGGAATACAACTGATCACCATTTACTGCATCAAGAGAACCGGCTGCTATATTACCACCTTGAACACCGGTAATTTTCTGTGCAATACCTCCGCGAGCAGCATTATAAACTGCACCATTCCACAATAACGCATTCGCATTCAGCTCAGCGATACTGGAACTCATATTAGAGATACTGGTACTCATACTGCCCAAGTTTGTGCCACCCAAAGATGTTGATATCGATTCTGTAGTGGTTGACAAAGAACTCAGACCGGCAGTCAGCTCAGATTTTACTTTGTATAACTGGCTGCCATTTATCGCCTCATGTGAATCTGCACCTTCATCACCATCTGCCAGATTCACAATTTTGCGATAAACAGGAGTAACATCACGAGTCATACCGTTGGTTTGGCCTGCATCAAATCCGCCTTGTTCATCATTCCATGTAATCGTATTTTTTTTGAGCTTATCCACTTGTTCCTGTATGGATTGAGAAGTGGTTGACAAGCTGCTTACACTTTCTGAAATACCTCGATATCCGGTGGACAGAGAAGTACTTATACTGGAGATGTGAGGAGAAACATTTTCGACAACAGTTGATGAAACAGTTGTTAACAGACTGCTCAGACCGGTTGAAGCTGAGGTGGACAGAGCAAAGAACTGACCTCCGTTAATTGCATCGGTTGATTCTGCTGATACATTACCGGCAGCTACATGGGTAATTCTTTGTGCACTTCCGCTTCCATGACTGGCATCATATGCACTTATACCGCCATTCCATTGCAGGGCATCCTGATTTAATGAAGATACCTGGTTATTGATACTGGCATATCCGCTTGACAGGCTGTTTATGCTGCTATTAGCTGTGTTCA